>CAZYAI010000085.1:0-1640 GCA_964645625.1 uncultured Zetaproteobacteria bacterium | reverse complement strand
GTTTGCGGATTCAAACCAAGCGGCGCGTTACAACAAACCAAGCGGCGCGTTACAACGATCACCAACAGTGGCAACAAGCTTCGTATTCCCCGCCGACATACAGTGGAGTTCATGGTTTGTGACAGTTGCTATTTTTTCTTCTGTGGTATGCCACTTGGTGTATTGGTTTACATTATCGAATTTAAGGTCTTGAAGGGATACGTTAAGGGCGATCAGCGGAACCTTCATACCAATATTACAGAGAATAGGGGACATTGGTATGACTGCTAATTCATGGATGGCTGGAATCTCAGTATGATTAACCGCTTTCTCGGAGGGCTGCTCGGATGCTTGCTCGGGCAATTGATCTGTTGTTGACGCATGCGTAGGTGTGCTGGCGGTGGGCTTACTTGGTGTAGAGCTGGCGTTGCCAAGGAGGGGGGCAGGTGTTTGTATATCATGATGCGTGGAAGTACGAACAGGGGGATGCCTTTCGCTATCTTGTTTATTTGCTTCATCACTAAAAAAAAGTGCGTAGCTTGCCACCCCTATAAAGAGTAAAAAAGCAAGAAGGCTGAGTTTTCCTTGGGACATATCGACTCCTGTTTAATGAGCATGGGGTTTGCCACCCTGTGCAATGTAAGATCATTACACAAGATGGCAAACGGCTGTACGTGTTACATCAAGGCTTCAACGCTGTAGCAAACAGATAAAGTATGGCGTTCACCAGCGGCTAGTTGCACCACATCATCCGCAGCATTGGCACTTTCGACGCATACCATGCCGAGGTAACCATCATCAGAGCCGAAGTCGCCCATATTGTGGCATTTATCGATCCACGGATTCCAAACGATGGTTGAATGACTGTGTTGTTTTGCTACTCGAATAGTACGCCCCAGCGAAGGGTCATCAATCATGATTGCTTGCCCTTGATCGAAATAGATACGATCCACTTCAGAGTCAATCGTTACATCACCGTGTTGCGTCTTGCGGGTACTACCATCGACCTTGTCGATATAGTCACAGTCAGCAAGCCCACGAATACTAATGCTGCTGGCATCGCCCACTGCAAAGTAGGTGTGTAAGGCATCGCCCACGGTAATGGTTTCGCTGCCTTTATTGTGGGTGATTAAGTTCATTTGAAGGGTACTACCGATGACCATATGCATTTCAGCTGGTGCATGGTGTGACCATTGATGTTCTTTGATCGCAGCAATGCGGAAGCTGATGGTGGTCGCGCCATCATCGTTTACACCTGTGGCGATGACATCCCATGCCACTGTACGGGCAAAGCCGTGACCAGGGAAGCTGCTATCACTGTTGTGTGGACCAA
The DNA here is from genome assembly GCA_964645625.1 of uncultured Zetaproteobacteria bacterium. Classification (GTDB taxonomy): domain Bacteria; phylum Pseudomonadota; class Zetaproteobacteria; order Mariprofundales; family Mariprofundaceae; genus AB-137-C09. The sequence continues at coordinate 328 of CAZYAI010000085.1, read as the reverse complement.
ACCAAGGCCAGCAAATCGGTACGCCACCGCGAATAGACTTAGATGCTGCAAGCGTGGCTACAGGTGACATCCAGATTACAGGTTTTTCACCCGTAGGCTGCCACGTCATAAGGTGCGCACCTTGCAGTGCAACCGTTGCTGTAGCTAAATCGTTATTGATTTCCGCGATGATAAATCCATCACCGATATCGCGGAACGTAAGCACCCCATCAATGCCGAAACGTTCGTTTAATAATGTCGCTGTCATACCCCACTCCTTGTGCCAATGCCCGATAGTGAACGATGATGCAGCAATCAGCAAGTAACGTGACATTTATCCTCTTTTTAT
>CAZYAI010000084.1:0-2862 GCA_964645625.1 uncultured Zetaproteobacteria bacterium | reverse complement strand
TAGGATACGTTGGCATTTGCACCATAGGTTCCTAACGAAGGCATCAGCATATGACTGACATTTACTGATTGTGCCTGCAAGTGTGATAGGGCGTTGTACATGGCGAAATACCCCAATGTCCCAGCGTAGAACAGATCTCCCAAAACCGATTCTTTATTGGCATTAGTCGTGATGTCGGCATAAAGATCAGCCTGAAGCTGACTAACTCCGGCTTGTAGATTGGTCAGATTACTTTTGGCAATGGAGCCACCAACGATGCCGACAGAGTGGAAGGTGCCAGCCTCAAAATTGGAGGTGTAACTTCTTGTTCTGCCATCTGGGTAGCGGATAGTGTAATCCAGCAGTTGATCTGCCCCTAAACGGGTCAGGCTTGAATAATTGAAAAAAATAGTATTAAAAGTCAAGTTTTCAAACCTGCCCCGTTAAACACAAGCATCGAAAGGCTCGGACGAGGCAGCATGGAGTGCGCTGGCACGACAGCATTTGGCTTTCCGTTTAAGACGGGTAGCCCAAACCTCAATGCTTCCACGGCAAAAGCAACATCCAGCTTAATCGTTCCGTCGGGGCATGTTGGTATTCGGGCAAACCAATGGTCATGCCCATTTGCCCTGCTTGCGGATGTTGACGGTAACTACCAAAACAACGATCCCATAAACTGATATTAAAGCCATAGTTGCTGTTGGTCTCGGCCACCACCACCGAATGATGAATGCGGTGAGCATCGGGGGTCATCACGATGTAACGCAGCACCGCATCGACAGGCAGCGGCAGCCGTACATTGGCATGATTAAACATCGCCATGCCGTTAAGGATGATTTCAAACAACAACACCGCCCACGGTGGCGCACCCAATAGCACGATCGCTGCCAGCTTAATCAGCAACGACAGCATGATCTCCAGCGGGTGAAAGCGTAAACCGCTGGACACATCCAAGTTGCGGTCGGCATGATGCACTTGGTGCAAACGCCACAGCCATGGCACGCGATGGAACAAGCGATGTTGCCAATAAATGACTAAATCCAGTAAGACTACAGCGATGATGACCGCCAACCACGTTGGCACATGCAACAGCGTCAGCAAGCCCCAACCATGTTCCTGCGCCCACCATGCGGTAGCCACGGTCGTGGTCGCCAACACCGTGAACATCACACGTGCCACCACGGTATTAAGTACAACCAGCGTGATATTCCCCAACCAACGCGCTGATTTCACTTGATCTAAACGGCGGCGCGGGAAGCGGTACTCCAGTATTGCCATGACGGCAAAAATAACCGCAAACGGTAACAAACGTAGTAGTAATTCATGCTCCATCATCAAGCCTCGGTACAATGCGGCAATAAGGGGCAGCCGTTACAGCGTGGTTTTTTCAGGCAATGTTGTTTGGCATGCTGTACGATTAAGGCGTGAAGTTCTTGAAACAACGGCACGCTTGCCGTTAAGTGTTGATGAAAAAAAGCTTGCACAGCATCATAAGCATGCACCGACTCAGGCAGCCAAGCAAGGCGATGCGCCAACCGTTTGGTGTAACTATCGACGACAAAAACAGGCTGATCCAAGGCATAAAGCAAGATAGAGTCGGCTGTTTCTGCACCCACGCCGCGCAATGCCAGCAGCATCGTGCGCAGTGTTGCCAAAGGCAATGGACGCAAACCCTCAACACCACCATATTGCACATAAAAAGCACTCAAGGTAAGCAAACGTTCGCTTTTTTGACGGAAAAAACCACTGGGACGAATCAACACCTGCAACCGTTCAGGCTGGCACGCCAATATTGCTTGTGGCGTGAGGCAGTCTGCGGCCTTTAATTGCGCAATCGCTGTTTCAACCTGCCGCCAACTGGTGTTTTGGGTCAATATCGCACCCACCATCATTTCAAACGCCGTATCGGCAGGCCACCAATGTTGTTTGCCATAAGCAGCAAGCAAGGTTTGATAGCCTACCAAAGGGGAAAGTCCCGTCATGAGGAGCCAGTATTCACCGTATGACGCAGGGCTCGAACTTCCCTCGCCTTGAGTGGACGCATATCACCTGGTGCCAAACTAGGGTCTAGTGATAACGAGCCAAACTGCACCCGCAACAAACGCCGGACAGGATGATGGCAAGCGTCCAACGTACGCCGCACTTCACGCCAGCGACCGCGCTGCAAAGTCACACGCAACCACGTATGACCGCCAGTTTCACTATCGACCAACACTTCCCATGGATCACTGATGTCACCGCGCCCCATATCGATACCGCCACGACGCAGTGATTCCAGCGTTTCTAACGCAAGATGCCCAGCCACGCGAACACGGTAGGTGCGAGCAACCTTTGAAGCAGGTAAAATCAACGCCTGCGTCAACGCGCCATCATCGGTGAGAATCAGCAAACCTTCACTGTCCATATCCAAACGTCCTACCGATTGTACGCTGGCAGAAACATCTAATTTATCATAAATCAAAGGGCGATCACGCCGATCTTTACGGGCGCAAAGCAAACCACGCGGTTTGTTGTAAAGGTAATAACTGTACTCAGTCTTCGCCTGCACCACTTTACCATCGACTTCAACGCGATCATTTGCGCCAACTTGCACCCCAGGTTGCTGCAACACTTCACCATTCATGCGCACCCGACCTGCAATAATCATACGGTCAGCCTCACGGCGCGAAGCCAAACCACAACGCACAAGGAAACGGTTAATCCGCTCAGTTTTGCTTGCCGTTTTTTCTTTCATAATATTTCCTTGTTTTTGATGTATTAGATGCGTGCTGCCAACAGCTCATGCAACTCATCTTGTGTTAACACAATGGGATTGGTTGCAATGCTACCTTGGCTAATGTCGGCGATAATACGCGGAATATCAGCCATTTGTACACCGTAATC
>CAZYAI010000083.1:0-3532 GCA_964645625.1 uncultured Zetaproteobacteria bacterium | reverse complement strand
ATCAGTTCACAATTGGCTACGCGAATACTGTATTCATCGCCACGACGATACAGCGCAATCTTGCCGCCAGCCTGCGTAGGTACAGTAGCCTGATCGATTAACTCAAATGGATTCATCTTACGTCCTCTGTTGCTACAGTATATAAACTGACCGCTTCGGATATGCCTTTGAGCGTTGCCGATGTAACAAACGCCACAGGGATTGCCGATGCAACCTGATCCGCCACTTGTTGGCTGAATAACAATGGTGGGTTAGGAACCTTAGCCTGCGATTCAATGCGCGCTGCTAAGTTGACACTGGAACCAATCACCGTGAATTCCAATTGTTCCATACTACCAATATAGCCAGCCACAACCTCGCCCATGTGGATACCAATACCGCTATGAATGCTTGTTTGCCCCGCCGCTTCACGCCGCGCATTAAAACGTTGCAAGCGTGTTTGCATGGCAAGGGCTGCTTGCACCGCATGGGTTGCGGCATCCTGATCTTCATCGACCAGACCAAACACTGCCATGATCGCATCACCGATAAATTTATCCACAATACCATGATGCGCTTTAATCGCGCCCACCATTTCGCTGAAATAATCATTCAGCATGGCAGTAATCGCTTCTGGCTCCATCGTTTCGGACATTGCAGTAAACTCGCGAATATCACTCATCAATATCACCACAGTGCGCCGCTCACCGCTCATTTTTAGCCCTTCGCCCTGCTGCACATATTGTTGCACAAAAGCTTCTGCAATGCGCGGCTCAACAAATCGCCCAAAAGCCTCTTTGATTTTCTCTCGCAACTGCAAACCCTGTGCCATCTTGCCTATACCCGCCGACATTTCGCCAAGTTCATCATGGCGCGTTGTACCAACGAACCCTGTCAAATGCCCCTGTTCCACTTGGCGAATGCCTGCAACAATCAAGGCAACATCTTTTTTCAGGTGCTGACCATAACGGTAGGCAACAAACAGCGCGGTCGCCACACAAAAAATGCCAATATAAGCAATTTCCCATGCTTCAGCGACCGAGATAAAACCTTCATACACATAACGCGCCACCACCAACAGCATCATAAACGAAGGCGCAAAGGTAAATAGCAAAAAACCTTCCATGATGCGCTGGCTCATGCTTTCCAAATAACACTCAGAAACACAGCCGTCCGCGACTTTGGCGCGCTCAGCCTGCTCCAACAGGGTATATTCTAATTGGCTCAATATGCAGCCACCCAAAATCCAATACGCACTCAGCAGCTTCACATGGCTGGCGATAGGAAAATCAGGGTAACGGTATTCATGCAGCAGCACAGCCAACACGCCTGCTACAGCCCAAGCCAGCAAAGATAGCCTAAAACCGTGACGAGCCAACGAACTATGCGCAGGAGCTGGCACGCCATAGTAAAGCACTTCACGCAACATCATGTGCAACAGGTAAATCAGCAGCAGATTGCCTGTGAGTTCGCCAAATGGCAGGCGGTCAATAAAGGGGCAAACCTGCTTGCCATAAATCGCAAGAAAGAAAACGGCAACAAATGAGCTCAGATACAATAATAAGCGGGTTTTAGCATCAACAATGGCTGACAATGGCATAGAAAACTCCCCAATGGTAAACGCAAAGATGGATTAACGAGACAGAGACTTTTGCCACCCTGTGCTATCGAGCATCATCGCACAGGGTGGCAGAAAACCATAGTCGTTGGTCAGCTCCACCCATAACTTTTGACTTATAAACTGATGTTACGGACGGCACGGGAGCTTTTTTCATACAACATCGCAATCTAAAAAACCGTCATATTATTGTGGTAGTAGCCAGTCTTGCGCCCGTTCACTGGATTGCGGATCAAGTCCGCAATGACGCACTGCTAATTATAAAGCCATAAAGCATCAACAGAGCCTAAGGCATGTGCACAATCAAATAGATAGCGTCTTTTTCCTTCATGCCATAAGACCCAAGCGTTTTCGCATCTTCCAACAACTTGCCTTTAAACCGTAATGTTTGCCAACTAACCTGAATCGACTCCTGTTCGCTCAATTGTTTTTTGAGATCCAGCACAGTATCCGTAGCCGAAAACGGCAGTTGATATGTTTCCCCCGTTAATGAAAGCAAAGCCACAAAGCCTGGGCGAATGGCACTAGCAGACTTTGCTTTGCTCCCTTTGGGCTTTTCTGCTTGAACAGCAAACTTTACATTTGCCCACTTATATTCACGCGGATCAACTTTGGGACACCCCACAACAAATTGATCTCTATTCGAAGCACTCTGCCATAGTTCCGCATAGTTCTTCTGAACATTGCCACGGATACGGTCAACTTCTTTTAGTGCGCTGTCTTCATCAACACTGCGAATTTTCATCACCCACCTAACCGCTGACCAGCGATAGACCTCAGCAAGATAATCATCCTTCGCATCTGAGTAACGCTTAAAGTAAGCAGAGCAGATAATTTGGTTTTTCACCAGTTGAATGGATTCTTTTGAGCCAACAACGGTTTGAGCATTGGCAGGCACTGACATCATCAACAACCCGCCTATGCATAGTAAGAATAAATGTTTAAAAACAGCATAAGCCCTCTCTGTATATCGAATAAACAGCCATCCACACGGGATCACCTGCCAAGCTCCATCAATTTGTTTGCATACTGACCTGCTGGTTTATACTGAAGCGTCTGAACAACCTGTTGCAGTCCTTGAATAGCCGCATTCACAGCTTGTTTGTTGCCTGCGCGGGCTGCACGTTCGCCAACAGTTGCGAACCAGCGGGTTGCACCTTCTGGATTACGCTTTTGCAAATAAAAACGCCCCAAATCAAACATCGCCTGCGGCAATTCTCTTTTTGCTGCTTCCTCCAGATGAAAGGCAATCATTTCATCGCGACTTTTACGCTTTCCTGAAACCTTTGGGTGATCGCCTGCGCCATTCAATACCAGTGCCGCCGCCATATACATCGCCTCGGGAAGATTATGATTGCGTGCCTTAAACAGGGCATCATAAGCCTCATTCAGCTTTTTCGCGCCAGCCAATTTCTGTGCATTCTGGTAAGAGCCCATCACCACCTTCCGAATCGCATCCAACGCTTCTAGTGCTTTTGCACGATCTTCAAAAGAAACCTTGTTGCTCTTCGATGCCAACTGATAGAACTTTGCACATGTGTGAAAGTTGGGCGGGGTAGCATCCATCAGTCGGTAATACCTTGTCCTGACATCAAGGTCGGAAAACGCACTGGGTCTTAATGGTGTCAACGCCTCACCACAATGGTAACGGGCAAGATCAAGTGCTGCCTGGTAGTGCGACTGCTTAGCTGCTTTCAAAAACCAAGGGTAAGCCTTCGCATCATCTTCAGCCACACCTTTCCCCTTGGCTAGCATCAGAGCCAACGTATATTGACTGTGCACGTCACCCTGCTTCGCTTGTGCTTGATAGCCTTGAACCGCCTTTTTGTACCACGCTGTTGCATCACGAGTAGATTTTTTGACCCCAGAACCATCTCTATAAGCATCACCGAGCATGTTGCATGCATCGGCATAACCCTGTTGGGCAGATTTACG
>CAZYAI010000082.1:0-3704 GCA_964645625.1 uncultured Zetaproteobacteria bacterium | reverse complement strand
ATAAAACTGTTTTCTTGTTTCTTACCTTTCTTATTTTGATTGCTAGCTTATTAAGTTATCATCCTTCAACATTAAGTCGTTTGAGTACGCAAGAGGCAAGCAAGCTTGCATTATCTTCAGAGAATATACTTTCGGTCAGTGCAGACTATAGTGATGGTCTTCGTCTGGTGGCCTTAAAACGAACAAATAGCGCAACACAGATTGATTTGAATGCTGTGTGGTGTGCAATGGGTGATGTTACACTCAAGCAACACATGGCCATTCACTTTTTAGATGCGCAACGGAATATGATAAAACAAGAAGATCGTCTGCTGGATCGTGGTCAAGCGCGTATAAGTAAAGGCGTATGTTTCTCAGTTAATACAAAGTTAGATCAGAAAACAATGAAAGATACCGATACGCTTGCGATTGCATTATATGTGGATGTTAAAGCATTGAATTCAATTGAGAGCGCAATGACTACCGATTGGAATCACCGTCGTCTCATCGTTCCCCTGCATAAGGATTTAAAATGAACATTGATAATGAAACACAATTGCAATCCTGGTTGAACTTAAATCGTACGCAATGTTTTGAAGATGATGGTGCTAAATTAAAGGTTGCACCCTTCCCTCCAGTATCGCTTATGGCGAATGTTTCGGGTCTGAATGCGGAACGCGATTTTGCCAGTCATGGTTGTGATATTTACGAGGCTTTGTCTAAGGCTTCGCCTATGCCGCTATCATCATATCCACATGTGCTGGACTTTGGTTGCGGTTGTGGGCGATTGGCTCGTTTGTTCAAAGATCATCCAAATCATTTTTATGGTTGTGATATTGACCCTAGGCATGTGCAGTGGATGCAAGAAAACCTGCCTTTTATGGAAACGACACTATCATCTGTTCGACCGCCGATACCCTATGAAGATGAACAATTTGATGCTGTTATTTCAATTTCTATTTTTACACATTTAACCGAATCTAGTCAGGATCAGTTTTTATCGGAGTTACATCGCGTATGCCATCCTTCTGGGCGTTTGTTTTTAACGGTTCATGGTGAACAGGCAATGCAAAGGGCTATTCATGACCCTGATGTTCGCCAAATGTTAGACATGGATGATGCTGCTTTTGCCAAAGCGCAAGAAGATTTTTATGCCGATAAACATGCTTTCATCTTGCAACAAGGGCATTTGACGGTGGATCATAGCTGGAAGCAGCGCTTAAAACGTTATATAGGAAAAGTGGTCATTGATGATGATTTTTCTTATGGCATCAGTTTTGTTTCTGAAGCGTATATTCGTCAGCATTGGTCGAAATGGTTTGATGTTGAAAGAGTGCATGCAGGTGCGATTCACAACTTTCAGGACATAGTAGTGCTACGTCCAAAAGAAAAATCTTCCCAATTTAAACACGTTTCTGGATTATCAAAAACCAAGCAACCGTCGAAGCGTATGGGGTCACCGGGTTATTCTGTAAGAGAGGCGGAGGATCCTGAACTTCATGTTGAATCACTGCTGGATAAGCGAAGCGTGCTTCGTATGTCGTTGGATTGTCCAAAAGAAAATGCAGACTTTAACTTGGAACCCATTGCCTTGCTTGGTTGGGCCTTTACCAGTGAGCCTATAAGGCACTTGGAGCTAATAGAGCATAGCGGTCATGTTGTAGTTACTGTGCCTTTTGCCGTTCCACGACCTGATGTGTGTGAAAAGTTTTCTCTCGATGAAAATTTTAGTCATTGCGGCTTTTTTCATTACCTTAATCTGTATTTGCTGCCAGAGAGTTTTGAATTGACTTTGGTCATGGTAACAGTATCTGGCACTAGAATCGCGAGCCATCGTTTGCATGGGCAGCGTCCACCATTGTCTACGCCAGCAATATCACCATTGTGTGTCACCACATTGGGACGCACAGGTAGCACTGCCTTATTGGGTTATTTGGGCTGCCATCCGTCCTGTTCGGTGTATCAGCCATTCCAGGCTGAAGCGCGCTATATATCGTATTGGGTGCAAATGTTTGAGTCACTTGCCTCTGGGCGTAGTTGGCAAATGCCGCTAGTCTCCTCAAACCCTGTGATATCTGGCTCATGGATGCTTGGGGAAGATGAGAAGAGACCGCATCATTATGGTATTTACCCCAGTTTATTTTCATGGTTTAACGATCAATATGTAAAAAATATTTACCAGTTTTGTTCTCAGTCATTAAGCGAACACTATCTTCAAGTCGCTCGCTGCAATCATGGTCAAAAGGCAACAGCACAATGGATGGTGGAAAAGTTTTTGCCTGATCTGACGCTGTATAAAGTAAAAAATATGTTTCCATCCTCTCGTGAAATCATATTAGTGCGTGATTTCCGTGATGTTTTTTCATCTATTTTATCATTTATTCGCAAACGTGGTGTATCGGGCTTTGGTCGGGAGTTTTTTGATGATGATGAAAGCTATTTGATAGAATCGTTTATTCCCAGTGTTCACCAATTGCATGAACATTGGAAGTCGTGCGAGGACCACGCCTTATTAGTGCGCTATGAGGATTTAATCACGAAGCCAGAAGAAACACTGCAAAACGTTTTTACATCGTTGAATATAGATGCTTCCTCAACTTGCGTAGATGCTGTACTTAGCAAAGCGAGGTCGATTAATTGCCAATCACAACTTAAGCATCAAACCAACGCCAGTATTCAAGCTTCGATTGGATCTTATAAACAAAAACTAACAATGGAACAGATTCATTGTATTGAACAACAATTAAAGCAAGTTTTGTTAGATTTTGGGTATATGGCATAAGAGCATCGGTGTCTATGTTTATAGACACCGATGCTGCATGAGCAATACTAATACTGTTGCTGTGTTACAAAAACACGTTGGGAAACATACGCGCCAGTTGTTAAATTAACGGTGCGTTCTACTTCACGTACGACAGTGTTAGTTACTGTGGCAGGAGGAGTAGGCAATGTCTGCCTTAAGACTTTATCCCAGATAACAACAAGATCATCAATACCATCACCATTTTGATCGGTTACTTCAATTCGCTTAAGTGTACCTACGGCGTAGTCACCCATCACGTGACGCTTGACGATTGCTCCCGTCGTAGCATTAATAACATGAATATAGGCACGGCTTAAACCTTGCAGTGGCATCATTGTAGCTGTCGCGGGATTATAGACTCCGCCTTGTGCGGGGTCGCCCTCAAAATATGCATCTAAGGCTACAATATATTTCGTTCCTGCCGTACCCGTAGCAATCCCTTGGTTGGAAGCAAGAGTAGCTCCCCAACCAGTGCCATAAGGGTTTGCATAAGGATTAAAGGAAAAAGAAGTAAATATAACGGGGGTTTGTGCTAATTTTGTTGCGCCATTGCTACTATAGATAGCCCCAATGAACTTTTGTGTCAGTGTGGGGTTGGCCGCCGTGGGATTGTAAATACTGCTTATGTAAACATTTGATACGCGCTCTTTCCCTGGTGATGCCGCATTTACTTCTACATAATTTGCATTGCCGTCACGTTGCATGTTTTGCATCCAGCGTTCAACGACGATTGAGCCATTTTGAACAGCAGTCAATTCAGTGGCTGCCAATGCAGTGTTAGCACCCCATAAGCTGGCTAGTACACCGAATGATAATAAAATCTTACGCTTCATTTATGATATCCCTTATTGTTGTCAAATTGGTCGGGTGGTCACTTTCAGCAAGTGACCTTGACGCAAGTTAGATGTGGTGTGATTTGCTG
>CAZYAI010000081.1:0-5914 GCA_964645625.1 uncultured Zetaproteobacteria bacterium | reverse complement strand
ATGTTATACCAACACATGAGGCTACATAACGGAGCCAAAAACGTCGCATGACACAAAAGTCTCGATAGACAAAACCACTGATGCTTCTATGCTGTGACTATGTTAAACGCTGAACAACAACGAGCGGCGCATGCCGTGGCTGGACCGCAGCTTATTTTGGCAGGGGCTGGCACAGGTAAAACACGCACGATTGTGCATCGCATTGGTCATTTAATTGCCGATTGTGGTGTTGCGCCACACCGTATTTTAGCCGTGACTTTTACCAATAAATCGGCGGCGGAACTCAAAGAACGGCTATGCACGATGATTGGTGACGATGCTGGCGGGGTCAACTCTGGCACATTTCACGCCATTTCACTGCGCTTTTTGCGCCGCTATGCCGATGCTTTAGGCTACCCAAAAAGCTTCCTGATTATTGATTCTGACGATCAAAAAAGTTTGCTGAAACGCATCCTCAAAGAACGCAATATTGACCCCAAACAGCTACATTATTCCCAGCTTTTGTATTGGATTGAACATTGCAAACATGCCGGGCTGATGCCTGAAGATATTGCCCCTGATACCGCCTCGGCGATTCCGCTGCAACCGTTGTACGCGCTGTATCAACAACAACTGATGCAGTTGGAACGGATGGATTTTTCTGACCTTATCGTTCATTGCGTGCGCCTGTTGCGTGCCGATGGTGGTGTTGCTGAGGCGATGCGCCGCCGTTTTGACCATGTGTTGGTGGATGAGTACCAAGACACCAACCCTGTGCAGCACGAATGGCTATCGCTGCTGTGCCGCGATCATCGCAACCTAACGGTGGTCGGCGATGACGACCAAAGCATTTATGGCTGGCGCGGTGCCGACGTGCGCCACATCCTCGACTTTGCCCAGCAATGGCCCGATGCTGGCGTGTTTTGTTTGGAAGAAAATTACCGCTCAACAGCAGCCATTTTGCAACTCGCCAACGCCATCATCAGCGACAGTCACGAACGGCATGACAAACAATTAAGAGCCACACGCGGCACTGGCACAACACCGCAATGGTGCGCTTGCAGCGATGACTATGAAGAGGCACGGCGCATTGCCCAAGCTCTGAATGATCGCCATCAACAAGGCACACCGTGGTCACAAATGGCGGTGCTATACCGCTCCAACCAGCAGTCCTTACCCTTGGAGCGTGTCTTCCGCGAAGAGCAATTACCCTACCATATCAGCGGTGGCATGAGCTTTTTTGAACGCTTGGAGATCAAAGACGCGCTATGTTTTTGGTCGTTGGTCAACCGCTGTGCCGATGGCATGCACCTGTTACGCATTGCCAACAAGCCCAAACGCGGCATCGGCCCTAAAGGCTTGGAGCAAGTGCAACAACTGTGGTTGGATTCAGGCATGCGCGTGGCGGACTGGCTGGACAGCCTACTTGAGCAAGCGCGTTTACCTGCCATCGCCAAAAAGCTGCTGCCTTTGGCGCAAGCTATCGCCGAAGTACGCAGCCACATGGATGAACAAGCAGGCGGCGACCGTGGGCTATTCGCCATTATACAGGCAACGGGCTACGACCAATTCCTCAATACGCTGGGCGAGTTAGAAGCTGCGTCACGTCAGGAACATCTGGACACTTTGCGAGCGCACATTGAAATGCAATTACTGCAAGGCTTCAGCCCCGTGGAGATCCTCGACCAAGCTGCCTTACTACAGAGTGGCGAAGCACTCAGCGAGGAACAAGATGAGCAGCAAGGCGATGCCATACAATTGATGAGTTTGCACCGAGCTAAAGGTTTGGAGTTTGACACGGTGGTTGTCTGCGGTGTCGAAGATGGTCTATTGCCACACCAACGCGCCCTTGATGAAGGGCATGAAGCATTGGCAGAAGAGCGTCGCCTACTCTACGTCGGCATCACGCGGGCAGAGAATTATCTATTGCTCACCTCCGCCTCCAGCCGTCGCGTTTTTGGTGATTATAAACATCCCCTACCCAGTCGCTTCATTCGTTCGCTGGATGGGCAACTATTGCAAAAAAATTGGCCATCGAGCCACACAAGCTCGGCTCCCACATCTGCCAGGGCAAGTGACGACGAAATCGTTATTGGCTGCAACGTGCGCCACCCCACGTTTGGTGAAGGCGTGATCGTCAATATGGAAGGGCAAGGCAATGCGCGCCGCGCCAGCATTCAGTTTCGCGACAGTGGTTTGCGTCATTTAATGCTAAAATATGCCGCCCTGACACGTTTACCATGAGAACCTAGGTCGCACTGATATGAATATCTTTGATCTATTAAACCGCCGAACTGAGCCAGATGCAGCCGTTGATATGGAACCTGTGTTTCAATACCAACTGGAGCATTTACCTACGCTGTGGCTGTTTGGCAAAACAGGCGCAGGGAAGTCTTCACTGATTCGCAGCATCACGGGCGATAGTACGGTGGAAATTGGTCGTGGCTTTCGTCCTTGCACTACCACCTCACAGCATTACGACTTTCCGCAAGATAAACCCTTATTACGCTTCTTGGACACGCGCGGCCTAGCCGAAAGTGATTACCAAGCCGATGAAGATATTGCCGCCTGCCAACATTGCAGTCATGTCTTGATCGTAGTCATGAAAGCTGAAGACCCCGAGCAATCCTTGCTGCTGCAACACCTCAAGCAGATTAAAAAACACGGCATGATTCGGCATATCGTATTGGTGCATAGCGGCACGCAATCACTCAGCAACGAAGAGCAACGGCAACGCTGTATCAGCCATCATCAACAGCAGGTGGATGAGGCTTGGGGTTCGCCTGTACAGGCTGTAGCAGTGGACTTTGCCTGTGACGATACGGTGCTGGCGAATATTGATGGACTACGTCATACCTTGGCGGAACTGCTGCCGTTGATTCGCCTGCTAACGGTAGCGCAACAACGCAGCGCGCACGAAGAAAAACATTTTGAGACCGTTCAAAAAGAGGCATTATGGTATGCCGCAGCAGCAGCGGCGAGTGATGCTGTGCCTGCTTTGGGCTTGGTTTCGGTACCCTTGCTTCAACTTAAAATGCTACACGCCTTGGCACAGGCTTACCATGTGCCGTGGACAACGAGCACGCGAGTAGAATTTTCAGCGTTACTGGGCGTGGGTTTTGGTGTCCATTACTTGGGTGCTTTAGGGAGTCGGCAGTTGGTGAAATTTATTCCCGTATATGGGCAAACCGCAGGCGCGGCAACCGCCTCGGCAGTAAGTTTTGCGACCACTTACGCCTTGGCGCGTGCCGCTTGCAAATACCTGCATGCCAAGCAAACAGGTGAAGACATCAGCGCGGAAGCGGTGAAAGAGACGTATCAGCAAGCTCTTTTCAGCAGCAAACACAAAAAAACATGAACATTCAAGCTAGCCTGCAATGGCTGCGGCAACGCTCTGCACACCTGATGCCATTATTGCTTTCTGGCATGATTGTACCGCTGTTAGTACTGGCAGCGATTGGGGTTTATGCCATTTATAGCAGTTATAGTTGGCAATACAGCACACTGTTTATCGTCACGGGCATGACGTTATGCAGCGTGCTGATGCGTGCTATTGTCTGGTTGCTGGCTCGGCGAAAAGCACATGATGCCGCGCCTGTTGACGATCAAACAATGGTGCTTGCCTCGCAAGACTGGGGCGTGTTCGACCAACAGGTGTGGCAACGCTTAAAAGCAAAGATTCCCGAACAACTTGCACAAGACAGCGATTGGCAAACAATGGAACAGCATGCACTTGAACTGGTCACCCTGTGTGCCGCTGAATATGGGCGGCGCGAATGGGATTTTTCAATCCCTGAGGCACTGTGCATGGCAGAAGAAGTCAGCCGCCGTTACCGTCGGGTGCTCAAGGCGCACATTCCTGGTGTAGAATCCATCCAAATCGGGCATATCAAGTTGTGGTATCAACACAAAGATGAAGCGACCGAAGCATGGGTATGGAGCAATCGCGCCTATCGCGTATTACGCTTGGCAAACCCTTTGGCTGCGGTGGTTGCTGAAATGAAATCCGCCATTCAAGACCAAGTGTTGCAGCGCGTCAGCAAAGAGATTCAAACAGCATTAAAAACCGCCTTGCTGCACGATGTGCTCGCTGTTTCTATTGATCTATACAGTGGTCGCTTCAAAATCACCGATGATGAATTGGCAGCCATACCGCAAAAACAAAGCGACGATGCCAGCACTGTACCACTACAACCTTTGCGCCTCTGTTTGGTGGGGCAGCCTAGTGCTGGCAAATCATCCATCATCAACGCGCTACAACAAACATTCATTGCAGAAGTGGACTGCCTACCTGCCACCGATGCGGTGCGGGTGTATGATTGCAGCATCGACGGCACATCTGCATTGTCGCTGGTCGATGTACCGGGGCTAGATGGCAGCACAACCGCCAATACATTATCGCTGCGCGAGGTGGTGAACAGTGATGTCATATTGTGGGTACTCAAAGCAAATCAACCTGCCAGAGCCTTGGATGTGGCGTTGAAGGCGCAGATAGATGATTATTACCAGCAAGCAACACACCGTTCGCGTAAACGCCCCGTTATGATTGGCGTATTAAACCAAGTTGATCGTCTGCCACCAACCCAATCATGGCAACCGCCATATGATTTAAACGACCTAAGTTGCGCCAAGGCAGCAGCAATCCATGATGCGCTCAGCTACAATCAAAGCTTATTGTCATTAACGACGATCATTCCCCTTTGTGTCGCCGAAGACAGGGAGCATTTTAATGTGCCTGCATTATTGCAGCAGATTGACCAGTGTTACAACGATGGCATACAAACGCAGTTAAACCGCCGCCGTAATGAAGCAAATCGTTTCAATCCACTTGACCAAGTCAACCGGATTGGAACGACTGTGAGTTCGCTCTTTAAGCTTTACCGATAGTGGGTTTTAGGTTTAGGCAAAGAATGATTATGATTGCACCTTGGTAAACATATCGAAGGTTGGATGATGCAAAAGATTAAAACCCCTAATTTAAAGTCAGGGAAACAGATCAGGCTGGAATAAGATAAAAGTTCAAGTTTTCAAGCCTGACCCGTTCATACTACCGATGGTCATTATGTACGCTCCAAAGCGGAAATGCTCATCGACAACTGGCTCTATATGGCTGAAATTATTCACACCTACGAGCGTAAACTGCCCGTGGAAGAGAATGTATATTGCGATTTTTATATCCCGACTGGTAAGGTGTACATCGAATACTGGGGTTACGAGAACGACTCTAAATACCTTCATCGTAAAAAAAAGAAGATCGAAATCTACGAAAAATATGATTTCAATTTGATCCAGCTACAGGATGCCGATGTTCAGAATTTAGATGATATTTTGCCAAGGTTACTGCTGAAATTTGGCGTGCAGTCTTACTAAGCTAGGTTGTCGCACGCTATTATGACGAAAAGCAGTGAACGAGCCAAGCTTGAAAACTTGATTTTTAATACTGTTTTTTCAATTATTCAAGCCTGACCCGTTTATGTGCGGTGCTGTGGGAGGGGGCTGCTTGAGCGGCTCTCTATCCCGATTAGAAGTCATATTATTCAAGAATACAATCCAGCTAGCTCTTGCAAAGTCATGAACTGTGATTTATTTCCACTTTTTTCTTCATCGTTACTATTCAATCTGCGAGTACTTGAAACCAAAAGACAATACTTTTTTGCTCGGGTTATACCTACAAAATGTAAATTTAATTCTTGCTCCCAATTATCGAATTTTTCTTCATTAAAATTACCTGTGTAAATTCTCCTAGGAAATACCCAATCATACAAATCTAGATGGAATACCACATCGAACTCAAGCCCCTTTGATTTATGCAACGTCATTACTTGAACTTCATTTTGGTCGATTGGCTTGTATTGTTTGATAATAAACTCATCGTCCAAGGTACGCCCTAATGCATTTTCTTCGATCTTTGTTATATCAATTTCAATTAATGCTT
>CAZYAI010000080.1:0-6108 GCA_964645625.1 uncultured Zetaproteobacteria bacterium | reverse complement strand
GGAAGAACTGGGCCATGAGCTACAATGAAAAAGTTTTGTCGTGTACAGAGATCTTGATCATATGAATCACGAATCCAAGATATTAAAGCATGCCTTAGCAAACAAGCCAGAATTGCAACGGGATCTGCAAGTGTTGATGGACTCTATCGCCCTGCAAAACACTGCCAGTGATGATTTCCGTCGCAGTATGGGGGTGTTGATGAACTCTGAGCGTTATATTCCACAACTGTTACAAACACTGTCCCGTGAACCAGCGGCTGATCGCCTTTGGTTGGAGAAGGTGCGAGCCGATGCCTTCCAATGGCTAACACAAAGCGACATCCCTGCTTTGCAGCAAGCGGTGAAGGACAATATTGAACATGCCAAGGCAATAGGACTCACCACGTTAGCCCAGCATTTGGCGATTATGCTGCGCTATTCCACCTTGGCGGAAGAATCAATGCAGGTGGCGATTAACTGTGGGATAGCAGAAAATGCTAGCGATGTGTTGAAAACTTATGATTCGCTGCAACATCAAGCGATGCAATACCAGCGGTATATGCAGATGGTATTGCTTGGCTTGTCTCTCATCAGCTTGATGTATTTATTATTGTTATTGTTTTCGCGTCAGCGGATGGCTGGAACACTGATGGTGGCGAATCAACGTTTGGAGGCGTTGGAACAACAGATTATTGATGATTTGTCGCGTCAAATAAAGGCCGAAGCGCGTTACCATACACTACTGGATGTCGTTCCCAATGGTGTAGGTGTTCATCGTCAAGGTCGTTGGTTATACCTTAACCCTGCGGCTGTAAAATTATTTGGAGCAAGTACAGAGGACGAGTTGATTGGTACGCCAGTGCTGGATCGTGTACACCCAGAAGAACAGGCTGAAGTGGTTCGCCGCATTCAACAACAACTAGGGCAAGGCAAAGCCGCCCCCATGATGCTTGAGCGTAATATGCGGCTCGATGGTTCATTTTTTTATGGCGAGGTTCAAGCTATTCCATTTGAAGATCATGACGGTGAGGTTTCCATACTGGTTGTGGTGCGGGATGTTAGTGATCGCATTGCTGCCGAAGAAGAGAGTCAGCGTTTAAGTATTGCCGTCGCACAAGCAGACGAAGGTATTTTTATTGCCGATGAAGAAGGGAAGATTATTTACGCTAACCCTGCGTTTGCGCGGGTTGCTGGGATACCACACGAGCAAATTTTAGGGCATTATGCGGCTGAACTTCGCGGTGGTTCGGTTGCCGATGAGGCATACCAAGATGTGCTTAAAAGCATGAACGCAGGTGAGTCTTGGGAATCTGAATTTACTTTCACCAACGGCCAAGGTCAGCAGCGCACCGTGGTGCGGAAAGTGTCCCCTGTGGTCGATCCTTTTGGTGCAGTGAAATACCATGTAGCAATGGATTTTGATGTCACCGAGGCAAGGCAGATGCAAGCACGTATGGAACACGCCCAGCGTTTGGAATCCCTCGGGGTGTTAGCTGGTGGTATCGCCCATGATTTCAATAATATTTTGATGATTATTATGGGTAATGCATCGATGGCATCGATGCGGTTGAAGGATCAACCTGAAGCATTGAGTTATTTGGAACCTATTGAAAAAGCGAGCGAACGCGCTGCTGATTTATGCCGTCAAATGTTAGCCTATTCAGGTAAAGGACGTTACATCTTGCAAGCCATTGACCTATCCGCATTGGTGCAAGATATTTCTCAGTTATTACGTGTTTCACTTGCTCGAGGCGTGGATCTTCAGCTTCATTTAGCAGAACATTTACCGATGATTGAGGGTGATGCAAACCAAATTCAGCAAGTGGTGTTGAACCTTGTCACCAATGCCAACGAGGCGATGGTGGATGGCACGGGTCAGATCACACTTACCACGGCAAGTACATCATTGGACGATCAACAGATTCAACGCATGAACCATAACCTGCAAGCAGAGCCACAACCAGCGGCGGGGGAATACGTGTATTTCACGGTGCAAGATAATGGTTGCGGCATGGATGAAGCGACATACAAGCGCGTGTTTGAACCTTTTTTCAGCACCAAGTTCACAGGTCGCGGTTTGGGTATGAGTGCCGTACAGGGTATTGTGCGCAGTCACTATGGTTTGATTGATCTACACAGCAAAGTTGGGGAAGGCAGTACGTTAAGTATTTACCTGCCTGTTTTCGCATCTAGCTTGGGCTAATCATAAAAAAGTGTGCAAGAATATGACAGTCAATTAGTGGGTGCTATGACCTTATTACTGTGTACCTGATGCGCTAATATGCCTGTTTGTTCATACTTCGTTAGATTATCCAATGTCGTTTGAGCGATGTTCGAAAGTGCATCGTCAGTGAAATAACCTTGGTGACCTGTCACCAATACGTTGGGGAATGTCAGCAAGCGTTCAAACACATCATCTTTAATGACAGTTTCTGATAAGTCACGGAAAAATAGATCGCCTTCTTGCTCATAAACATCCAAACCAAGGTAACCAATCTTGCTGGATTTTAAGCCTTCTATAGCGGCATTAGCATCTACAATGGCACCACGACTGGTATTTACAATCATCACACCGTCTTTCATCGTGGTGAGCGTTTTTTCATTGATTAAATGGAAGGTGTCAGGAGTTAATGGACAATGCAGCGTGATAATATCGGATTGTTTGAGTAATATATCCAACGGCACATAGCGCATGCCACGCTCTATTAATGTTGGGTTTGGGTAGGCATCGTGTAATAATACTTGGCAACCAAAGCCCTGCATAATGCCCGCAACAATGCTGCCAATACGACCTGCCCCAACAATACCGACGGTGCGGTTGTGCATATCAAAGCCAGTTAAACCTTGCAAAGAAAAATTACCATCGCGTACCCGGTGGTAAGCGCGATGAATCCGCCGATTCAATGATAACATCAAGGCAACGGTATGCTCAGCCACAGCATAAGGAGAATACGCCTCGACACGGACGATAGGCATGGCAATAGCATCGGCTATTGTAAGGTCTACATTATTGTAGCCAGCACAGCGTAAGGCGATCAGTTGAACATCAATTGACTTTAATGCCTCAATGGTTAAGGCACTTACATCATCATGCACAAACACGCATACAGCATCGGAACCGCGTGCTAACTCCACCGTCGAAGGTTGCAAGCGAGCCTCGTGAAAAATCAAATGATGGCCTAAGCCTTCATTCGCAGCGGTGAAATATTTTTTATCATAGGGTTTAGCACTAAAGATGGTGATTTTCATCAAAATTCCTATTTTCTAACATGATCGTTGAATAAGGTAAGGTTTATTCCCAGTTGCCGATGTCAGCATCGAAACCACTGCCGCCTGCTTTGCCGTCAGCACCGTGGGATAGAATATCATAATCACCATGAACACCAGGAGCTAAATAGATGAACGGGTTACCCCATGCATCTTTGGGCATGGTTTCTAAATAGGTTTTGCCATTCACGCCTTGCACCAAGGCATTGAGTCCTTCGCCAGAAGTGGGGTATTTACCATTTTGCAAACGGTAGAGCTTAAGCGCGCTGCCAATGGTTTTCATTTGCACCCGCGTGGATTCTACTTTGGCTTCATCCGCCTGTTCAATAAATGTTGGTGCCACCATGGCTGCAAGAATGCCGATAATCATCAGCACCACCATAATTTCTAACAATGAAAAACCGCGTTCTTGTTGTTTGTCCATGCGGGATTATTCCTCCAACCAATGGGTGTTTTTATGCAGGGGATCATAGACCCGCGCTTCGCCAGCAATCAAGATATGCGGTGCAGAACGTAGGTCATCATGCTCATGAATCAGACGATCCAGCATCAGCATACTGCCTAAGCCTACACCATAGTGTTGCATTGCTTGCGCGGCGTAGGCTGAACAAACTGGCCATGAAGGGCAATCCCGTCCGTCCAATGCACTAAAAAAACTACGATAACTTAACAATAATATGCTTGCTGGCGTCCATGCTTGAGGGGGCTGATGTTGCGATTGTGATGATGGGTAGAGCGTGTAAGCGAGCAACAGTAACAAGGTAACGGCACTGATATATACAATGATTACACGCTTTACCACGGCGTATGACCGGGTAAAGCAGCGGCTTGCCACAATGATTGCCACCACTGAGCGTAGCTCAGGTAATTGGCTCGTTCCGCTAAAGAAAGTGCGGAAAACACCGTGCCTGACCAAAGCCATAAGGTAATCAGCCCAAAGAATACCGTCACAGGCCCCATAGCTCGCCGCCAAGCCCAAATACTAAGCAATAGCATAGGCAGCACCAATAACATAGCGGTAAGTGCGTCGTGCCAACGCCCCAGGTAAGCATGACCAGCACCAGGGCATAATGCGCCTAAGATAGCGGGCGGAAGACTGGCTTGTGTACTTGGCGGTGGTGCATCGTGTAAAAAACGTGATGCCAGTATCAGGTGAAGGTTGCCCTGAGGGTCGGGCAGTTGTCGTTGCTGCTGTTGCTGCATGGTCAACAACACAGCGGCAGCATGAATGCGGGTATAGATGGGTAAGGTGGTAGGCAGTGAGGCTTCTGCTCCGTGCAACATGGCAATGGCAGATCGCGTGTCCCCTTGCGCGGCTAAAGCCAATGCTTGTTGGTAAGCCTCGTTCGGTTCGGCATAGCTGGTGGTGCTGCTAAATAATACACAGAAGAGTAATACCAGCCTGTATATATATGCTTGAAGTTTGGAGTAATCGTTCGCCGCTGCGCGAAATGCTTTCATGGGCGGTATAATTGCTCTAAAAACGTAAAGTAGAGCTTGGCTTGGCTGATGCCGTTGCCTGCATCGGCATTGGGTTGACCACCTGCGGCAATGACCGAGCGGCGAGCATAGTCCATACGCTCTGCTTGATTCATGGTTTGCCAATCGCTGAGATCAACAATGCCATCTTTATTTTTATCAAAGGCTTGCTCTACAGCTAAAATATTTTCACAGGGGTTTTCGGCGTGCGCCATGCTTGAAAACAGCAAAACCGTGCTGACCGTTAGGATCAACACGGTTTTGTGCAACCATAGGGCAATAAAGTATTGTTTTAACATGGGGCAGGGTGGCAAAAAGCCAACGCTGTTAGATGTCAAAGCATACTTCACTGCCCAGTCCATTAGTAACGGTAATGGTTAGGTTTGTAAGGACCTTCGACAGGAACATTGATGTAATTCGCCTGTTCTTCGCTCAGCGTGGTTAAGTTGGCACCGATTTTTGCCAGATGCAAACGAGCAACCTCTTCATCCAAGAACTTAGGCAAGGTGTAAACACCAACAGGGTATTCTTCGGTCTTATTGAACAACTCAATCTGTGCCAACGTCTGGTTAGAGAAGGAGTTGGACATCACAAAGCTTGGGTGGCCTGTTGCACAACCTAAATTCACCAAACGACCTTCTGCCAACAAGGTAATGCGTGTGCCATCAGGGAAGATGATTTGATCGACCTGTGGTTTTACATTTTCCCATTCGTACTGACGCAGGCTTGCAACATCAATTTCATTATCAAAGTGGCCAATATTACACACGATAGCTTGGTCAGGCATTGCCACCATATGGTCGTGGGTAATAACGTGGTAGTTACCTGTAGTCGTCACAAAGATGTTGCCTTGTTTGCACGCATCATCCATGTTCACCACGCGGTAGCCTTCCATTGCAGCTTGCAAGGCACAGATAGGATCAACTTCGGTTACCCAAACGGTTGCGCCCATGCCCTTAAATGCCTGTGCACAGCCTTTACCTACATCACCATAACCTAAAACAACACAGATCTTACCTGCAATCATCACGTCGGTGGCACGTTTGATGCCATCTAATAATGATTCACGGCAACCATACAGGTTATCGAACTTGGATTTTGTCACGGAGTCGTTTACATTGAAGGCAGGGAATGGTAATTCACCACGCTCTAACATTTGGTACAAACGATGAACACCAGTCGTTGTTTCTTCGGTTACACCTTTGATGTTGGCGGCAGTACGGGAATAAAACGTTGCATCTTCTGCCAAGCGTTTTTTGATGGAAGCAAATAGGAAGGTTTCTTCTTCACTGCTTGGATTGTCCAACACGGAAATATCTTTTTCTGCTTTGCTACCTAAAATCAGCAGCACAGTGGCATCGCCGCCATCATCCAAAATCATGT
>CAZYAI010000079.1:0-6813 GCA_964645625.1 uncultured Zetaproteobacteria bacterium | reverse complement strand
CCAACGTAGGCGTAGCCAGCAGATTTACAGTCTGCCCCCTTTAGCCACTCGGGAATCTCTCCATTCCTCATCACATCAATCAAAAGAAAGATGGAGCCGGCAACAGGATTCGAACCCGTGGCCTGCTGATTACAAATCAGCTGCTCTACCAACTGAGCTATGCCGGCTAAGGACGGCGCAACCTAGTGAGCAAAAAAATAAGTTCAAGCTTTTTTTACACACCCTTCAAAGAAACGCCCTCTATCAACGCTTCACGCGATAGTATTTGGCCTTCTTAGCATTCCAAAAAGACTTGTATTCATAACGACTTACGCGACCATCACCGTTACCATCCATGTGTTTATACTCCTGCCTTGCCCTAGCCTCCACCATGACCATAAACTCGGCAAACGAAACACCATCACCATTGCGATCCAATGCTACAAAGCGATTCACCAATCGATTGGTCGTCACATCGCCATTGGCAGCCATGCTTTGTGGCATCCAAGCAAACAACAATAATGTAATAATGATACTTTTTACTAACATAACCAAGCCTCCACAAATGCCGACACCATAACCACTGAACACTTATGATGCGAGCATTAAAACCTGCACAATGAACGTACGCGGACTTTCCCCCACCCTTTACCACAGACCAAAGTCATGTACTTTCAGCACATCTAGATAACAGAAAAACACACCTTGTTAAGGCACGCCGCCTGACCTGCAACTACAGAAGGTGAGTTTATAAGTAGTTGAGCATATTTATTTAAACATTTCTACCGACGGATATTTCGCGATATTCAAGACACAAAAACGGACGTATAGCAGCGCTATATAACGTTTTTGTAACGCCGAAGATCGTGAAATAGACAAGATTAAAAATGTTGAAATAATTATGGGCGGCTACTTACACTGGTCAAAAACATGGGCGACGATAGCTTGGGCGAGTTGTTGTTGTAGTGGCCATGCCCTACTCACGGCGTGGATTCTTCCGCGAGCATGAATTTAATCATGTTCACTGGACTCAAGGGACGTGCATGTCATTTCATATTTCTCCAATGATGCTTTCTGGCAAAGAAGTTTTACCACTGATTGAGGGTGGCAAAGGGGTTGCAATTTCGACGGGCGAAAGCTCTGGTGCTTGGGCTGCAGCAGGCGGCATAGGCACGTTTTCGGCAGTCAATGCAGACCAACTCGATGAATCTGGGCAGATCATCCGCACGGTTTATCAAGGTCGCAGCCGCAAAGCACGCTTTGAAGAACTCGTAGAACAAGCCATTGCAGGTGGCGTACGCCAAGCACGCGTAGCACACGAAATTGCCTCTGGCAATGGTCGCCTACATATGAATGTGTTATGGGAAATGGGTGGAGCCGAACGCGTCCTCAACGGCGTACTGGAACAAGCCTCAGATATTATTGATGGTGTAACATGTGGTGCTGGCATGCCTTTCCGACTCGCCCCACTAGCCGCCCATTACAAAGTTCATTATTACCCTATCATATCCTCTGCCCGTGCCTTCCGTGCCCTATGGCTACGCTCTTACCGTAAAGCTCCAGAATGGCTGGGCGGCGTAGTCTATGAAGATCCTTGGCTGGCAGGCGGACATAACGGTCTATCAAACTCCGAATCCCCCGACAAACCAGAGACCCCTTACCAACGTGTTGCTGCCCTACGCACCACCATGAATGAGTTTGGACTACAAAACACCCCCATCATCATGGCAGGCGGCGTATGGTTTTTGCGCGAATGGAGCGACTGGATGGATAATCCTGAAATTGGCCCCATTGCCTTCCAATTTGGCACACGACCACTGCTCACCCAAGAAAGTCCTATTTCAGAAGCATGGAAAACGCGCTTGTTACAGCTTAAGAATGGCGACATCAAGCTCAACCGCTTCTCACCCACGGGCTTCTACTCCTCGGCCGTGTACAACAGCTTCTTGCACGAACTCTATGAACGCTCTGACCGTGAAATTGCCTTTGTTGACCACCCAACAGGCGACCACACCGAGCCATTTACCTTTGGTGTTCGCAATAAATCAGTGTTTGTTACCCGCCATGATAGCAAACAGGCAGAAGAATGGATCAACGATGGCTTCACCAAAGCCTTACCCACACCTGATTCCACACTAATCTTTGTCACCCCCGAAAAAGGTAGCGAGATCCGCCAAGATCAACTGGACTGCATGGGCTGCTTATCACAATGCAAATTTTCTAACTGGGCCGCCAACGAGCAAGGCACAACAGGTCACAAAGCCGACCCTCGCAGTTTTTGCATTCAAAAGACTTTGCAAGACATCGCCCATGACGGCAATCCAGACAATAACCTCATGTTTGCAGGGCATGCTGCTTACCGTTTTGGCGAAGACCCCTTTTACGCTAACGGTTTCGTACCCACAACAAAACAATTAGTAGAGCGCATCTGCACAGGCAACTAACAATAGCATAGCGTTTTACCGCCCCTAGCTATGGAACAGCAAGGGGATGGTAAAACGCCTTGCTTGTTCATTGCGTCCACACTACCGCGTTAAGGCGAGGCAACCCTATATGGTGAATATCATATCTAATAATAGAGTAGCCAATCTTCCCATTGTTGATGACGTGTAACCTCACATTGAGCGGGTAGGTCATATCTTTAGGCTTCCCGTTTAAGACGAGACAAAAAAGAACTACGGCTTGTTTTTTACGCTATTGAACTCACCATTTTCCTTGCTTAACAACGAGGCTGGTGAGCGTTCCTAAGTTTAAATATTTATCCGCAGATGAACGCAGATAAACACAGATGATGAAAGAACTCTTGTGCCGACAATCCGTATAGCAGCTTATAGTTTCCGTTATAAAAATGCCTCGATCATGAGGTGAACTGCAACTGTTCACTCTTATCTGTGTGCATCCGTGAGCTTTCCGTTTAAGATGGGACAAAAGCAATATAGATAGGTGTGACACCGTAGGTTGGGTTGAGGCACGAAACCCAACAAAGGAGCATCACCTGAATAACTTATGATGCTTTAAAGTTGGGTTTCGTACCTCAACCACAACCTACATAATGGTCTTGTCGTGTACATGCGTCCCGTCTTAAAAGGGAGAGCCATCTGTAGACTATTGCTCCAGCGGTTACAAATGGATTCACCGACCACAGGTAATCTATAAGCTATTGATTTTGCTGTCTGTCCCGTATTAAAAAGAAAGCATATCTTTACAATTCCTTATTTTATACACATATTGAAAACATATGTTTACATCGTAAACATATCAAGGAAACATGTTTATAAAATTAAGTTTTATCGACATGAAAGCGCGGCAAGATACGCTTGCGCACCGCTAGCAGTCACTCAAACACATCAGGGAAAGTTAATCATCATCGTGGGGTAGGGTGAATTCACACTCGACATGGTCAAACCATTCACTGTTAGTTGAAAGTTTACGGCTTGACTGATACCTGTAACGTAACCCAGCACTTGATTGGCAACATACTGCCCTGCTGATGCAGCCACAGGTGACATCAATTTTGGGCCAAGGTTTGTTTGCATATTAAGCACCACACTGCCCATGCTATACGTGTTATTCGCTGCGCCATTAAGTGAACCATAGACACTCGCGCCCGCCAACACTGGCACGTACTGCCCCTGCACAGGACTGCCACCCAAAGGTAAATCCACGGCAAAAGCATACACAGTCATATCGTAACCAATGACTGGATTCCTCTGCTTCATATCTTGTAAGGCGATATAATATTGCCGTGGCGCCATTGCGCCCCGCCCATCCAACCATTGATCCGCAGGATTACTCATCGCCACCATGGTCGCCGCTTTTGTTACATGGGGGTAAAACATCGCCGATACAGTGGACGTTTGCCCAAACAATGAATGATCCGTAAAATCCACCTGCAACTGCCACTGACCCACACCTTGGTCGGATGCAGGGTAATAAACATCAAAGGTATAAAGACCTTGCGCCGCCTGCTGCACATTCCCAGCCCAAGCTACAAAGGGCGCGGTGTATTGATCGCCATTGTATTGGTACATCGTCACGGCAGAAACCACAGGCGAACCCAATAACGTCCCTGTTACACCCAAATCAATCGCGCCATTGGTACTCATATTGGTAAGCGTCAACTGATGCCGCGTGCGTCCTGTAGCAAAACCAGCAGGGAACGGCGCACTGTACAACACATCCAATTGCACCTGCACTTGCGTACCATCGGCCAGCGCCAACAAACGACGCGCACCAGAAGCATCCCCACTCAGCGGCGGCAAACCCGACTGCGGTGGTGCAAGAGCCGCGACATTGGCAGGACTAGCAGCGAAACGAGAAACAGCCAAAGGCAAACGGCTAGGCAACGGAATGCTCGCATGCAAAACGCGAAGATTGATGCCAGAGCTAAGGAATACCACATCAGCAGCACCAGCGCGACCATCCCACACACCATCGCCAAGGTCATCGGCGATCTTCTGTGGCACCATCGCCAAATCCGCTGCGTTGCTAAGCCCCCAATCGGCAGCCAATTGACTCCATACGCCAAGGTGAAAACTAGCCGTTGCAGCATAAGGATCCGCCGCCATCAACCCTACGGCTTGCGTTGGCGTGGTTACATAAGGATCAAAAGGTCGAGCATTCAACACGGGCGCATAACCAAATTGCGATTGAAATAACTGATTAGCATAAGCATCCGTCATGCCCTGCTTCACCAGTAAAGCAATAATCGTCGAATCAGGGGTAATTGCCACATGCCCACCAGCGGCAGCCAAACTATTCGCCGTTGTATGTAGCTGTAACGGCGTATTTTGTGCCAACACTACGGTTTGCCCACTCACTTCATCGCGGTAACTACCATTTACGGTAAAGGTCAACGGCGAAGCCAGCCACGTCAAGGGCAAAGCAATACGAAAATTACCGCCACTAATATTAGCACTACTGGGCTGACCGAAGCCTGGTGACACCGTCACAGTACCATTCACCGCTCCCGCAAGCACACTACCCGTCACCACAGCCGTGCTAGTACCAGCAGCAACGCCCGTACTTGGACTACTACTACCACAGGCACTCAACAGCATCATTGCCACCATCATCCAAACTCGAATCATCGCCCTACCCTCTCAAAAACAGCAGTTAATACTTCCGTTGCGTGTAATGCCCGACCATTAAAAAAGCGAACCGTAGCAGAAAGCATCCGTCCGACGAACTTTTCCACCTAAAGCCTGCCGTGTTTTGTACCGTATTGAGTGTGATATATTGCAGGATTTAGGTTCTATCTATTACTCGACATTCAAGCTATTACCAGCCAATGCTTTATCTATTTGTGACTATTCAGATCGGCACTATACATCACAATGTAGCCTCTGGAGGCGCGACTTAAGTCGCGCAAATATCATAGCCATGCACGGCTAAAGCCGCACTTCCAACACATGCTGAATAGTTACTCCAAAATACCAAAAAGTTCCCCCAGCGAAACCGCAATGATATTTTCACCAAGGGGATAACTTTGCTCCACCTGCGATACGACGAAACAACGCTCCGGCTTGAGTGTATCCAAGGCGGAATGATTTCCCCGCCCCAGCTTGGGACTCATGGAGGCCTTGATCTCAATCGCAATGCGGCGCTCTCCCCGCTCCAGCACAAGATCAACTTCAGCACCATTGCCGGTTCGATAAAAGCTTGGTCGCCAGCGCGGCAGGCTTGCGATGATGTTTTCAATGACGAAGCCCTCGAATGAGGCACCGTAGACAGGATGAGCAAACAGCCCTTCCATCGTTTCGATATCTAGCAAAGTATGCAGCAGGCCGGAGTCGCGGATATATACCTTGGGTGATTTCACCAGCCGTTTTTTCTCATTGCCGGACCAGGGTTGCAGGGCTCGCACGACGCATGTCTGCTCAAGCAGATCGATATACTTCCGAATCGTGTGCGCGCTTACGCCCATGGAGTCTGCCAGCCGTGAAGCATTGAGCAATTGCCCATAGCTATGCGCAAGCATGCGCCAGAATCGCCCCAGCGTGTTGGCTGGAAGGTTGAAGCCCAACTGCGGGATATCCCGCTCCAGAAAGGTGCGGATATAGTCCTCTCGCCATTGAAAACTGCTCTCATCATCGCTAGCAAGAAGACTGCGAGGATAGCCGCCACGCAACCAGTGTAATCCACTTTCGATATCAGGCGTTTCCTGTCGTGTGAATGGCGTGATCTCGATATAGGAGATGCGTCCAGCCAGCGACTCCGAGCTTTGACGAATCAGATCTCGCGAAGCGGAACCAAGCAAAAGAAACTGACCATTTCGCGCCCCGCGATCCAATACACCACGAAGCATCGGAAAAATATCTGGCAGAAGTTGAATCTCATCCAGACAGATCAGATGATCACTATAGTGCTGAAAAAACGTTTCGGCATCGGTCAGCTTGTTTTGATCGGCTGACCGCTCAAGATCGAGGTAAATTGTTTTGGAAAACCGTTGTAGAATCTGTTGCGCCAACGTGGATTTTCCCACCTACCTAGCTCCAAGCAGTGCCACAGCGGGATTGGATTCGAGCCGGGAAAGGCAATTGATAATGCATTCCTATTGATATATCCATGCATATCAGAACTCTATATTCCATTCTACATGGATACAAGGCAGAAGAATATTGCCTAAATAGTCAATAAGTCAAGCCTGACCCCCTCTAAATGACCCCCTCTATTCAGGAAAATAGGGGTAAAAAAGCGGACATTATAATTGTCGCTGCATAATCCAGGGTTCATTGATCACAGAAGTGAAGTGTGGAACCCATTGAAGACCCAGCTGGGTGTTTTGCTCAAACACCTCAAGGATTCGTGGCACACTTCGATATGAAACAACAG
>CAZYAI010000078.1:0-7301 GCA_964645625.1 uncultured Zetaproteobacteria bacterium | reverse complement strand
CAGGAGCGTTATTGGTCGGCACAATCGCACCATCAACGGTATCATTCGCCGCAGCACGACCAAGGAAGTCAGCAATCAAGGGGTTGCTGGCTGGTGTGCCATACACATCCACCGCAGAAACATAAATATCCACAGGCGCAGTCACGACGGGAGGGACGGTGTCTGCAGGGGCAGACTGCATGACATTCATGAGTTTAGCAACATTGGTGATAGCATTCCCCAGTGCATCCGTGACAACGACGGGGTTGGATTTACTCACGCTCGTTCCATCGCCCAGTTGACCATAATGATTAGACCCCCAAGCGAGCAGCGTGCCATCGGTTCTTAAGGCTACGGTGTGATGGTATCCAGCAGCAATGCTTTGAACACCTGTAATGGGATTTCCCAGCGTATCCGTGACAACGACAGGGTTGTGTTTATCCACGGTCGTTCCATCGCCCAGTTGTCCCAACCAATTATACCCCCAAGCGAGTAGCGTACCGTCGGTTTTTAAGGCTACAGTGTGGGACGTTCCAGCAGCAATGCTTTGAATACCTGTAATAGTGTTCCCCAGTGCATCTGTGACAACAACGGGGTTGGATTTATTCACGGTCGTTCCATCGCCCAGTTGCCCAAACCCATTATACCCCCAAGCGAGTAGCGTGCCATCGGTTTTTAAGGCTACAGTGTGCTCATACCCAGCAGCAATGCTTTGAATACCTGTAATGGGATTCCCCAACGCATCCGTGACAACGACGGGGTTGGATTTATTCACGGTCGTTCCATCGCCCAGTTCCCCAAACCCATTATTTCCCCAAGCGAGTAGCGTGCCATCGGTTTTTAAGGCTATGGTGTGATCTCTTCCAGCAGCAATGCTTTGAATACCTGTAATGGGATTCCCCAGCGCGTCCTTGACAACGACTGGGTTGTGTTTACCCACGGTTGTTCCATCGCCTAGTTGCCCAACCGTATTCCACCCCCAAGCGAGTAGCGTGCCATCGGTTTTTAAGGCTACAGTGTGCCCATACCCAGCAGCAATGCTTTGAATACCTGTAATGGGATTCCCCAGTGCATCCGTGACAACGATGGAGTTATTGCGTTGGATTGTTGTTCCGTCGCCCAGTTGCCCATACCAATTATACCCCCAAGCGAGTAACGTGCCGTTGGTTTTTAAGGCTACGGTGTGAATTCCTCCAGTAGCGACGCTTTGAATACCTGTAATGGGATTCCCCAGCGCATCCTTGACAACGATTGGAGAGGTTTTAGTTGAGGTCGTTCCATCGCCTAATTGACCATATGTATTCCACCCCCAAGCGAGTAATGAGCCATCGCTTTGTACCGATGCACTATGGTATGATGTTGAAGCAAATGCCTGCACAGGCATGAGGCTTAATCCTGTCAACAAACAGCACATCAACAGCGTACTAACGCTTGACGAAATGTCATAGATCTTTTTGAACATTGTGTGTTTCATCATGGTCTCCTATAAGAAATATCTGAGGTGGTGTTATGAAAACGTGTCATCAGAACACCAAGGTCGATGATATCCTGTCGCGATACCACGATGGCTAATCTGAATATTATACGCTTTCTTCATACACCCTTTCCTCAGTGCTGTCGAGCGAACTAAAAATTCGGACGCTGAACAGGAGGCAAAACTGATGATAATTACACTTCATTGCATACATCATATGATGTATAAATGTTGATTTTCTCATTCCAAAGTAAAAAATAGGGCGGGAGGGGAATAGAAGAATGTCGGATTTTTCACCTGATACACATGAACTGATCGGATTGGTTTATCAGGCTGCGTTGGAACCAGAAAGATGGCTGGATGTACTGGATCGAATGGGTCACTGCGATGCAGATGCCTTGCAGCAACTGGAACACTGGCTGCTGCCTCACTTGGAGCGTTCCCTGCAACTCGGGGGTGAGCTTGATGCGCGCCAATATCAGTTGCAAGTGATGATTTCATTGCTGGATCATTTGCCCGTTGGTTTGCTGCTGCTGGATGCCAACGGCAAGGTGCTGGTTAGTAACAGTACCTTTCGCCAAATCTGCGCATTAACTGCATTGCACTTGGATCATCACCACTTGAGAAGTCAGCATGTTACAGAATCGCAATACATGGAAAAATGCTTGCAAGGCTGTCTGCGTCAATTGGCAGACGGTTATGATATACAAGAGCAACACCTGCGCAGCCGAATCGCAGAACCTGCGTGGCGTGTGCAGTTTACGCCGACCACTTCCGAGTTCCCTGATGCTGTTCGCCAGATTGCCCCTTTAGTGGTACTGGTCAGCACCCCTGCATTGGCTCCTTGCCTGGATACAGCCCGTTTGCGCAAAGATTTTTCACTGACCCATACCGAGATGATGTTATTAGAACTATTGGCAGGCAGCTGCCATAGTGTCAAGGAACTGGCTAGTTACCTTGGCAGGAATGAAACGACCGTACGTCGGCAAATCGCCTCCATTTATGAGAAAACAGAGACGCACGGACAACTGGAGCTGATTAAGCTCGGCATGCGTTACGCCTTACATACCTATGTTTCGCGTAAGACACAGGACAGGGCAATCCATCAAACAGATGGTCGCTTGCTGCTGCATGATGGGCGCACACTGTCTTATGGTGAATACGGTGTTGCCGATGGTTTCCCTGTGGTTCTGGCGCATGGGCTGGCAGCATCACGTTTGCTCTTTCCTCCCGATCTTTCCGTCTTGCAACATCAGAAAATTCGGCTGATTATCCCTGAGCGCCCAGGTTATGGTTGCTCTTCCAAGACTCAAGCTACAAGCGTAAGTCGTTGGGCAGAAGATTTGCGGCAATTGCTGAATGCCCTCCATATTGAGCAGTGCGCGATCATAGGACATGTCTTAGGCAATATTTATGCTATGGCTGCGGCTGCATTACTGCCTGAGCGTATCAGTGTACTTAGTATAGTGAGCGGTTATGGGCCTGATTTTTCTTTGCAGAGCCTGCCTGTCCAGGATCAGGTTTTACTTCGTATGGCACGTTATGCGCCGAACATGCTGGCGAAGGCTTTAAAGCACGTTTGGCGACTTACCCATGACCGTCCCGTTGAAGCTTTCCAGTATCGTATGCAAGATCTGAATGCGGTGGAAAAAGAAATCGCGGAACACACAGACTTTCATGCGCTCTATGCTCACAGCTTTCGTGAAGCAACCCGATATGGTGTTGATGGTGTTATCAATGATTTACAACATGTGATGGGAGATTGGAATTTTTCCTTGCAAGACATTCGTTGCCCTGTGCATATTTGGCACGGCAGGCAGGATACTCAGGTGCCAGTTGCCTTTGCCGAGCGGCTGGCTGAAGCCATACCTGGCAGCAGGTTGATTGTGGATGATGATAGTGGTCGCATGGTCATAGTGCGCCAGTGGAAAAATATTCTTTCAGCACTTTCCGAAAATGCTTCGAATATGAGGGATTCTGCTACTGAATTCGTAATGTTGGCGGAGTATTAGCTTCCTTATTGCTGTGGGAATTTAACCTTCATTTGCATAACGTAAACTACGGCTTCAACCCCGATTGCATTTTGATTTGCTTAAGAAATCATGATTGTGCAAAGGTCTTATCACGAGGTTGCATCTGCAGTTATACGATACTTGATTCCGAATACCCATTCTGCTATAGCTTGGCTATGAATAAAATACTTCCTGTTGCTGGCGATGTGTGGGGTGGTCTTGCGGCGGCATCGTTGTTGTTGCCGCAGGCTATGGCATTTGGCATGACGCTGTGGTTAGCTGCTGATTTAAGTGCTTCTGAAGCTGCTTTGTCAGGGTTGATTACAGCCATTGCTTTATCGTTATGTTCGGGGGTGCTCGCTGGCACACGCGGGTTGATTAGTGCGCCAACAGGTCCCACACTTATTTTATTAACGGGTGCGGTGTTGACGCTTCATCAGCAGGGACTTAATGGCGGCGTGTTGGTGGCTGCGCTCTCTTGTTGCATTGTGCTTGCTGGCATGATGCAAATGGCAATCGGCTGGTTCCATCTGGGGCATTTGGTGAAGTATATTCCCTACCCTGTGGTGATGGGCTTTATTACAGGCTCAGCGGTATTGATGGTGCTATCTCAGCAGGCGGTGGTGATTGCGCCGTTGACCGATGTTGCTGGCTGGATTCCACTGTTTACGGCATTGGCAAGCTTGGTGATGATGGTGGCAGTCGAACGCAAGGCGTGGCGCATACCTGCAAGCGTTGTTGCGTTATTGTTTGGTACGTTATTGTTCCACCTGTTGACGTGGCTATTGTTGGGTGATGCAACACCAGCTACATGGGTGGTGGGGGAGCTGCCAGCCCTAAGCGATGTGCACAGTGTGGATATACGCCATGCCTGGAACTGGCCATGGTGGTTGATGCTGGCTATTGCTGCTTCGTTGGCGGTGTTGGCATCGTTGGATACACTGCTAACCAGCGTGATCGCCGATGTGAGCAGTGGTTGCCGCCATGATGATCGGCGCGAGTTAATGGGGCAGGGTGGCGGTCATATATTAGCGGCATTGTTTGGTGGTATGGCAGGAGCGGGGACAACAGGCGCAACACTATTGGCGTTGCGCAGCGGTGGTCAGCGTTGGGTGTCGGTGATGACGGCACTGATTTTACTGTGCATCATCGCACTGTTCAGTGATGGTGCAGCTTTGCTTCCGATCAGCGTGTTTGCGGGGATTATTTTCCACGTAGCCATATTTGGTATGTTGGATAAGGAACCTTGGCTCTGGTTCAAGCAGCCATCAAGCCGCCTTGATGGCTGGATCATGTTGAGCGTTACGATTATCACCGTTGGTTATGACCTTATGGTAGCAGTGATGTTTGGTGTGGTGTTGGCTGTCGTTCAATTTTTGCGTCAACAAGTTAACATCGGTGTGATTCATCAGCGTTGGCGCGGGCATCAACGCAAATCTTCGCGGCAATGGAGTCAAGCACAAGCGAAGCTGTTGGCACAAGGCAACCATACTATTTTGGGTTACACACTGCATGGCGCACTGTTTTTTGGTAGCACTGATCATGTTTATAGTAATATTCAACAGGAACTTCCTGATACCCGTTATATCATCCTTGATTTACGCCGCGTCGCGCAGATTGATCTAACGGCCCTGTATATTCTTAAACAACTTGCTGTGCTTATGCGTGAACGCGGCGGCGAGTTGATTTTGGCTCATGTACCTACGGGCATTGGCTTGGTGAAAGAAAAGGGGCGCGCTCATACCCGCTTGATTGCATTTCATCGCGATGTTTTTTTTCGTACTTTTTCCGATGTGGATGAAGCATTGGAATACGCTGAAGTGTGTGTGTTAGAGTCATTAGGTGGTAGTGCTGCGACCGATTATCAAGTATTTGACTTGGCGCAAGTTCCGCTGTTTCATGATCTAAACCCAAGGTTATTCCATCATTTAGAAAAGATTATGATACGCCGTAAGATCGCCCCGCTGGAGGTGATTTTAACCCAAGGTTCCCATAATGAGAGTCTATTTGTCATGCTCGAAGGCGAGGTGGAGATTCGTTTGCATTATGGAACATCACAACACATTCGCATCTCACGGCTTGGTTCGGGTGTGATTTTTGGCGATGTCACGTTTTTGCAAGCAGGTACATGCACAGCAGAAGTCCGCGCCTTGCAAGCAGTCGTATGCCTAGAGTTAAAACGCCCTGTATTTAATATATTGATGCAACAACACCCCAGGCTGGCGGCAGATTTTTTGTTACGCCTAGGGGTTGAATTAGGGCAAGACCTACGCCGCAGCAATCGTATGTTAAGGCATATCCTACAAGATGATGAGAGTTGACGCGCTAGATTAAAGACTTTTTACTATTTCGCTCCGTTTGAGAAAACGTAGCCTACTGCCCAAATAAACGATTGAGAGTAAAAAACGTGAATAACAAACCCTTAGCGTCGACGGACAGTGGCAGTACACATAAAGAGCCACAACAGATCGAGACCGTTATTATTGGTACAGGTTTTTCTGGGCTGCTTGCTGCCATACGCTTGCAAAAGAAAAACTTCCATGACTTTGTATTGCTGGAACGAAGCGCGGATATTGGCGGAACGTGGCGAGATAATTCCTACCCTGGTGCTGAGGTGGATATTCCCACCGCGCTTTATTCGGTTTCTTTCATCCCTTATCCATTCAAAAAAACCTACTCACCGCAGCGTGAGTTGCTTGAATACACCAATTATATTATTGATACGTTTAATATCAGAGCATACACCAAAACCAATCAATCAGTGGTTGCATTGACCTTTCTTGAAGATCGTTGTTTGTGGCTGGTGGAAACCGCATCTGGGGAGCAGTACCTCGCTCGCTTTGTGATTGACACCAGTGGTGTGTTGGCTAATCCACATATTCCTTATATTCAAGGTGCTGAAACATTCCAAGGGGCAAAATTTCACACTGCACAATGGGATCATAGCGTCACTTATGAAGGCAAGCGCGTTGCTGTTATTGGTTCGGGTTGTTCGGGAGCGCAGGTCGTGCCTGCTATTGCTAGCAAGGTGAAGCATCTAACCTTGTTTATGGGCAAGGCACAGTGGATTATTCCACGTTCCGACCGTTATTACAGTGCCTTAGAACGCAGCATTCGTAAGTTGCCAGGCATTCGTCACCTCATCCGCTTTAGCGTCTTTGCCTACCATGAAATTCGTTTCTTTGCCTTTCGCCGTTACCCACTGACCGAAAAACTGAGTTGGTTTATTAAAGAGCAATACCGCAAAACGTTGCAAAAGAATCTGGATGCCTACATTAAAGACGATGCCCTGCGTCAACACATGATGCCTGACTATGAACTCGGTTGCCGCCGTGTGATTCCCACCAATATTTTTATTCCTGCCCTTGCGCGTGATAATGTTGATGTGGATATTAGCGGTATTGCTAGCATCACACCGACAGGCATCACAACCAACGATGGTAAAAATATTCCATTGGACGTGATTGTTTATGCCACGGGGTTTTATGCCTATTCAAATATGAAGAAAGCATTGACGTTTCAAGTGTATGGTTTAGGCGGTCGCAACCTTAACCGAGAATGGGAAGAAAAGATCGTTTCATACAAGGGGATCATGGTTGCAGGCTACCCCAATTACTTCAAGGTCAATGGTCCGAATACGGGTACGGGGCATAGCTCGCAACTTTCCTACATGGAAGTGATGACTGAATACGCTATCAAAGCCATTGCTGCGGTCAAAGGCGACTCCAGTATTAAAGCGATACACCCCAAACAGGAGCTTCAGGATGCCTACGTTGCTAAGGTAAGAGAAAACCTGAAAAAAACAGTCTGGCAAAGCAGCGATTGTACCGCTTTTT
>CAZYAI010000077.1:0-7482 GCA_964645625.1 uncultured Zetaproteobacteria bacterium | reverse complement strand
CCGCAATCCAGTGAACGGACGCAAGACTGGATGCCGCATCGAGTGCGGCATGACGCAAAGAAACTACGTCATTGCGGACTTGATTCGCAATCCAGCGAACGGACGCAAGACTGGATGCCGCATCGAGTGTGGCATGATGCAAAGAAACCACGTCATTGCGGACTTGATCCGCAATACCGCATCAAGTGCGGCATGACGGAGTGAACAAGCGTAATACTGGATATTAAATCAAGCGAAGCATGACGGTTCTTTTAGATTGCTATGCTGCATGAAAAAAAGATCCCATGCTTTGCGTAACATCAGAAGTTAAGTTGAATGATGTGGAAGAGGTCTAGCGATGAAATATTGGTGTCACATTACGTTAATCTGTTGCTGTATGGCACTGCTACCTGTGTCGGCGAATGCGGACGATAGCGTATTCACGGAAGCTACAAACGAGCAAACAAGCGAGCAAACAGCGGTTGAAGATCCTTGTGTAAGCTTCCAAACACAAGACGAGCGTATGAATGTATTGTATCAAGCAATCAAAAAACAATACGCTGACGACAAACAAAAAATTCGCCGCTTGCGCAAGGCTCAAAAAAACTGGTTACGCTTCCGTGATAGTCATTTGGCATTATTGTTCCCTACCACGGGGCAAACGTTAGATGAATATGCGAGCGTTACACCTATGTGTCGATGCTATGAGCTTGCTGCTTTGACGCAGGCGCGAAATGTGCAACTCAATGCCTTGTTGCAACCAGAAGAGGGTGATGTCTGCGCCACACGTTGACGAGCATAGCTTGCTGCCACCCTGTGCGGCGGCGTGGAAACAGGTATTTTTATTAGATGAATATAATGCATTCAGCATCGCCAAGCCATGTGCTTCGGTTAGTATGGCGGCGATGTTTCGTGCTTTTGACGGGGTCAATAGTGCGCAGGAGTGATGATGGGGGTGTCCATTGAAGTGTTTCGATTGCCAGTTTGAAAATCCTGATGGTATGAAGTTTTGTGGTAAATGCGGCAGTGTTTTACCATCAGAATCGACATGCGCTGACTGTGGGACAGAAAACCCCGAAGGGTTTAAATTTTGCGGTAAATGCGGTCATTCCTTAACGCGTGAAAAATCTTCTGTGCCTGAATCTGCGATTGATGCCAAAGTTATTGAAAAAGAACTCACTCAATCACGGCGTACGTATGCCGAGCGGCGACGCATGACGGTGCTGTATTGCGGTATTGCTGACTCCAGTGCCTTTTCCGAAGATCTTGACCCCGAAGATATGCGTGAAATTATCACCCAATACCAACGCATGGTTTCGACCGCTATTGAAAGTATGGGCGGTCATGTTGCAAAATTCATGGGCGATGGTGTGCTGGCTTATTTTGGCTACCCCGTAGCACACGAAGATGACCCCGAACGCGCGGTAAATGCTGGTCTTAACATCATCAACAGCATGACCTCACTCAATAAAACCTTGCATGAACAGCACGATCAACGCATTGATGTGCGTGTTTGTATGCATACTGGCGAGGTAGTGGTCGGTGAAATGGGTGGTGGTAATGAAGAATTCACCATCGTCGGCAAAACCCCGAACGTTGCAGCGCGCCTAGAAAGCGCCACGCCTGATAATTGCGTTATCGTTAGTGATGCGACCTACACTTTAGCCAAACAGGCATTCAGTTTTGAAGATCTTGGCGAACACACCATCAAGGGTGTATCCGAAGCGGTACATGTGTATAAGGTGCTGAAGGAGTCAGACTCCTTTGACTGGTCAGAAGATGAGGCGATGTCGGATCGCCAAGGTCGTTTTATTGGTCGTGAAACAGAAATTAGTCTGATTCAGAACCTATGGCAACGGGTGAATAATGGCACGGGGCAAGCACTGCTGATTGCTGCCGATGTCGGCATGGGTAAAACACGTTTGGCGCAAGAGTTTTGGCAACAAGCCAAGCAGCCTAATGTGAATGTGGTTTATCTACAGGCATCAGAGTTTGCCAGCAATGCGATGATCTTCCCCTTTACCCGTTGGTTCCGCCGTTGGTTAAAATACCGTGATAGCGACACCAGCGATAGTGTGTTACGTAAGATTGAAAGCTTCTTTGGCGGTGTAGAAACCCTCCCTGCTGACATTAACCTGCTGCTTAATTCGCTATTGGGTAAGGATGTGAAGCTACCAGAATCCATCACGCCAGCAGCGTTTTGGGGGATGACGGTAGCGTTTTTGACGCAGTTAATGCAGCAGTTTTGCAAAGATGACCAAAAACTCATTATCATCGTGGAAGATTTACAATGGATGGATTCCTCTAGTAGTGAGTTTTTATCGTCCTTAATCAAAGACCTTGAATCACACCCTATTTTTATTCTCGCGACCAGCCGACCTTCGGATGATTTGCCGTGGAATAATATGCCACAGGTGCAAAAAATTACGGTGAATCGCCTGTTGACGGATGACTGCCGTGCTATGGTGGATGCCCTCACAGAAGGAAGCAACCTGACTGCCAGCACTAAGGATGAGATTGTCCGCAAGTCAGATGGTGTGCCGCTGTTTATTGAAGAAATGACGCGCTTGGCTGTTGAGCAAGATAAAAGGGGTGGCGAAATCTCCATTCCTGACCACTTGCGCGGCGTGCTTACGGCACGTATGGATCGTAATCCTCGTGCTAAATTGGTACTGCAAACGGCATCGGTCATTGGTAAAGAATTCTGGTTCCCCTTGTTGCACGCATTGTTGGATAATGTCGAAGAAAGCGAATTAACCAATTTGCTGCTGGAACTAGGGCGCGGTGGCATTTTGGTGCAAAAAGGCAAAGGGCGTGATGCACGCTATGCCTTCCGTCATGCTTTGATGCAAAGCGTTGCCTATGACGCGGTGTTACGCAGTCAGAAGAAAGAACTTCACCAAAAAATCGCCGCGATTATGATTAAGCAGTTCCCCACCGTGCGCGCCAGTCACCCAGACCAAGTTGCATGGCACTTTTGGAAGGGTGAGTGCCCAGACAAAGCCGTTCCTTTGTACTTTGAAGCGGGCATGAAGTCGATGAGCCGTTCGGCGCATGGCGAAGCGATCAATCAGCTACAAACGGGCATTGAGTGCCTGCAAGTGTTCCCTGATGGACCTAAAAAATATGGCTATGAAATCACCTTTTTAAGTCTGATTGGTAATGCTTTGATGGCAACCAAAGGCTTCTCTGCCAAAGAGGTGATCGAAGTATTTGCTAAAGCACAGAAAAAACTGGCTGAATGCCCCAATGCCCCTGGTGCGCACCGTGTACTGTATGGCTTTTGGGTGTTTGAATTAACGCGAGGTAACCTCGAACGGGCAGGGCAAATTGCCACGGGTATTGTGGCGCGTTGCAACCCAGAGAAAATGCCGGATGTTGCCAGTGTTGCTAACCGTTGCCTTGCGATTGTTGAATACCACTCAGGCAATGTGAAAGAGGCAGTAGAGCATTTAGATACATCTTTGAAGCTATTGAAGAACGTCAAGAAGCCTGAAGGGCTGAAGTTCGTTTATGGGCAAGACCCTGAATGCGCGACGAATGCTTACATGGCATTGGCGCGTTTATGCACAGGCGAAGTTGATGCTGCGATGAATCATTTACATTTAGCAGAACACCGTGCCGAACACATGCAGCATGCACCCACACGTTGCTACGTAGAGGTCAACGGTCTTGTTTTTCGTCAGTTAACGATGGACTTTGATCGTTTCAGCGAACGTTCAGCAGAAGCGTTAAAACGTTCACAAGACAATGGCTTGCGTCTGTGGGGCATGTGGGCATTGGCTGTGGATGGCTGGTTTGAGTGTAAAATGCGCGGTGCTAAGGCAGGCATTGAAAAACTGATGACAGGCATTGGTTTTTGCCAAGCTACTGGTACGCGGTTGTATTTGGGTTATTTGCTTAATCTTTTGGCTGACGCGCAACTTTCTGCCAACGCCGATGATATGGCGATTGATACCATTACCAAGGCTGAAGTTTTGGCAGCAGAAACAGGCGATTATTTTGCCTACAGTCAAACGCTGGCGATGAAAGCACGTTGGGCATCCGTTCATGGTAACTTTGATGAAACATTCAAGCTCTGGCGCGAGGCGATGAATTACGCCAAGAACCAAAACAATGCCATATTCCAAGTTAATGTCGCTTTCCGCTTTGCCCAATGGCTGTACGAAGAGGAGCACTTTGAAGAGGTGCGTGAGTTACTGGCTGATTTGTTGGATTATAATCCAACATGCACCAAACTCCCGATTTGGCAAAACATCAGCCGCATTGCTGACAGCGTAGCGGCTTCGCGTTTCGATTGAGCGCGTCACCGTGCGTGTTACTGCTGGGCTGCGGTTACGTTGGTCAGCGTTTCTTGCATCAAGTGCGGCATCTGGGATGGCGGCTGATTGCCACA
Source organism: uncultured Zetaproteobacteria bacterium (assembly GCA_964645625.1). Lineage (GTDB taxonomy): Bacteria > Pseudomonadota > Zetaproteobacteria > Mariprofundales > Mariprofundaceae > AB-137-C09. The sequence goes on along the minus strand of CAZYAI010000077.1, from coordinate 3,107 downwards.
TCCCGCGATGCAGCGCGTGTTCACCATTGGCAAAGCGAGGGGCAAGAAGCGATACAGATCATCGATTCACCCGCTATACTGGATGACCCACGACTGATTGATGTCACCGTCATTATCGATTCCATACCGTTGGCGCGGCAACCCATACGCGCCACACAACACGATTGGGTTGAACCGTTCTTAAGCCGCTGTCCACGACTGCAACAGGTCATTTATCTTTCTTCTACCTCCGTGTATGGCGATGCTGCTGGGCAGTGGGTGGATGAACACTGGCATTGCCAACCCACGAGCATACGCGGGCAACAACGGTTATTAGCAGAGCAAGCATGGCATGATGCTTGTGAAGCACATGGGCTAAGATGCGCGATATTCCGCCTTGCAGGCATTTATGGTCCTCAACGCAACATTCACGCCAAGCTGAAGGCTGGAGGCTACCGTGCCGTGCGCTGGCAACCTGAGCATTATTCCAACCGCATTCACGTTGATGATATTGTCCAAGCACTGTGCGCAGCCATCAGTAAAGGCGCATCAGGGATCTATAATATCAGTGATGATCTTCCTTTACCTCATGCTGATTACGTCACCCAGCTAGCAAAACATTTGAATGCACCAGCACCATTGATTCTTACCCCTGAAGAAGGCGAAGTACAATTATCCGCTGCAATGCTATCGTTCTTCAAAGACAATAAGCGGTTGAATAACCAACGTTTACATCAAGATTTATTGCCACATTTATTATACCCAGACTTCTTATCATCGATTCATCGTTTACAGCTTCCCATTTAAGGTGGGGTAAAAGCAATAGGGCTATGCGTGACACCGTAGGTTGGGTTGAGGCACGAAACCCAACAAAAGAGCTGCATGCCGCATCAAGTTCAGTATGACCGAAGGAAACCACGTCATTGCGGACTTGATCCGCCATCCAGAGAACAGACGCAAGACTGGATACTGCATCGAGTGCAGTATGACCGAAGGAAACCAGGTCATTGTGGGCATCCTTCATTACCCGTTGACACTTTTTGTAAATAAGCGACCATCTTGAAAACCGTCTTTTGTAGGGTGGATAAGCGCAGCGCAGCCACCTAACTTTTCCGAGTGCTATGGTGTTGGATTCTCTTAATACCTTGGGAGACGAAGGGTTGAGGGTGTTCGCGAATCACAAGTGGAGGGTTCTTCGACGTTAGGTGGCTGCGCTTCGCTTATCCACCCTACGACAGGACATTCCGCATGTGAAATGCTGAAGAAAAGTGTCAGCTATTTTTCAGAGCATATGAAGGGTGCTGAAAGATACCGTTTTAAAGTTAGTTTTCGTACCACAACCTACATGATGGCATTGCGGTGTACCATGTGTTCTGTCTTATAAAACAAAATCAAGTTTGACTGTATGCCATCATTAGGAATAATCCAACGGGTTGCATATGGATTGTTGGCACAAGCCAAGGAGGGGGGATCAGGGCCTATGGCTGATTTTGCATACGATGTGTTTCTTAGCCATCGCTCGGTGAATAAACCGTGGGTGGAGGTACTGGCGCACAACCTTGAGGCATGTGGGCTGACGGTTTTTTTCGATAAATGGTCGTTAATCCCGGGGCAATCGCTCTCTCGCCAACTGCACGATGGCATCAAGCAATCAAGAAAGGCCTTGCTGATCGCCACGCCAGAGGCACTTGATTCTGGCTGGGTGAATGAAGAGTACGAGACGTTGTTGGATCGTCGAGTGCAGCAGCCAGGCTACCTGATTCCGCTCACCTTCGGTGGTGAGATGCCCGATTTCCCCTTTCTTCGCAATGTATTGACGGTTGATTTCTCCGATCCATCACCCGCAGCCTATGGTGAAGCACTGCACCGTTTGCTTTGCGCGCTGCGTGACGAGCCGCCTGGTAAGCAGGTCAATTTACCCATTCAAGCGCAAATTCCCGACCCTGTTTTGAGTGATCCCTCGCGGGCGGATGCTGCCTCGTTACCCAGTGAAGTATCCCATGGCTTACATCAACTGCTTCATCACAACAATAATATGCAACTGCTGCTGGCGCAGAAGGGTATCGACCGTTCGGCGATGCAACGCACCATTCTTGAGCAGGGAAAGGTCTTGTTTGGCGATGGAAACTGCTTGCATGCTTCTTTGCCGCCCAGCGCAAAGGTGGATGAGAGAAAATACCTGTTATGGTTAAAAAAGCAGCTTGGTTTGCAAGAGCCTTTGGATGATTTTCTCGATTTGGGCTTCGCCTTGATGGATCGGATCAAACAGCAAGGCGCATTGTTATTACTCATGACCCGCTTCGATGACGGCCCCAATGATCTTCGCTATGAGTTGTCGAACCTGCTTCGCTCGGCATGTGAAGATAGCGATGGCGCGCTGCGGGTGATTATTTGCGGTGGGCAAAAGTTGGCGCAATTGCACTTTGAAGACCGTGGACTATCGCCGCTGAAAAATGCCGAAGTGTTTTTTTGGCCAGACCCGAATGTTCGCGATCTGGTAGAAACACATCATCTGGATGAATCCGAGGCAGCGCAATTGCTGCAAGTCAGCGGTAGTCATCCAGCACTGTTGCATGCCTTGCTCGATCAGCAGCAACATCACAAGGGGCATGCCGACACGATGGCGGAAGTCGTGCGGGAGTATATACATCGTCATCCGCTGTTCTCTTGTTATCGTCTGCATAGTGCCCGTTTGTTGCCGCTGCTTGCGCAAGATGTGCTTGCCCCTCACGACTATTGGCCGGCGGATGCACTGATGCGCGATTTGTTTTGGGATAATTTGATTACCCAACGCGGGAAGCATTTTGTCTGGCGTTCGCCCATCATCCGAGCATGTGGACTGGAGATATTGCAAGGATGAAAACAATAAATCGTGGGGTATGGCTGTTTTGCTGCGTAATGCTTTGGGCTGTGGGGGCGGCAGCGGTGGAGTCGTTGCCGCCACTGGTGCCAGAGGGCGAAGATTTGGGCAAGGTGGAAGAGGTGCTGAAGCGAATTATGCCGCAATCAGCAGTGCTTGCGGTCGCCTTCAGCCCGGATGGTCGCACGCTGGCCACTGGCTCAGCTGACAGAGCCGCCCGGCTATGGGATGTGGCTTCGGGCAAAGAGCTGCGACGATTCGAAGGGCA
>CAZYAI010000076.1:0-7594 GCA_964645625.1 uncultured Zetaproteobacteria bacterium | reverse complement strand
ATGTTCCAATATGTGCAAGATCAAGGCATCGGTATGATCGCTTGGTTTAATCACGATAAAGAGGCTGATTGGGCAATTTTTGGTGGCTCAGCAGGCGATGAAACGTATTTAGCCTACACTGCTTATGCAGCCTACCGTAGCGCAGTTGCTGCATTACCAAGTGTCTTGCCTGATCCTGCATCCGCACGTCTGATCAGTGATGCGGATTTTCTTAGTGATGCTACAGCAGGTACAGGCACTGGTTCGTTTAACCTTCCTGCCGCAGCCAACAACCCTGATGCCGATGTGACCCTGGAGCTTTTGTCTTCATGGAACGGTGGCTATTGCGCTCGCGCTCATCTTACCAGTCATCGTGATATCAATGATTGGATGGTGGACATCTACCTTGCTGGCAGCATGACAGGTGTGTGGGGAACGGGCTATCAAACGATGAGCAGTCATGAATTCCGTGCTCAAGCTGTGACCAGTAATTATCTGCTTCATCCGAATGAGCAAACCAGTTTTGACTTCTGTGCTGATGGTACATTACAAACAACGGTGGTAAGCGGTATTCATGTAACACCGTATGGCCCAGTGGTTGCTGACAGTGCCACATTGCATGCGCAAGGTAACTTCATTAACACATGGTTGGGTGGTTATTGCATGGATGTCACGATTCAAAACGTCACCGCACAAGACCAATTGTGGATGGGCTTGATGATTGCATTGCCAAACAGCGTGAAAACGACTGAATGGAATGCGGTCTATTCTGCTACCACGGGTGATATTGTTGCTTCACCATTGACGTGGAATCAGGTTATCCCTGCGATGGGTAGCATTAACGTTGGTTTTTGTGCCGATGGTCGCAACAATGTTGGTCTAGCACTGCCATAAAGATCTTTTTGCTGCATTGAAGTATGACAAAGCCAGAGCATTTGCTCTGGCTTTGTTGTTTCTAAAAGGCAAGTCTAAATAAGCTTGCTTGCCATTATTGGGCTGGCTTCTAGTTTTCTGCCAACATACGTAAAGAACAATAGATAGCAGTGGCTTTGTAACGCGCTGTAGCAACGATGTTTCATTGCACAAAGTAGCAGTGCTATGCTCGTTTATAGGAGTTTTTCATGTCAGATCGACAACACCACAACTTAATTATTTTGGGTTCTGGGCCAGCAGGTTATTCTGCGGCTATTTATGCAGCCCGTGCCAATTTGAATCCAGTGGTTCTTCAAGGTATGCAGCCTGGTGGACAATTAACCACCACCACCGATGTCGATAACTACCCAGGTTATAAAGATGGTGTGCAAGGTCCGCAAATGATGGAAGACCTAGAAGCTCAAGCCGTTCGCTTTGGCACCGAGGTGATTTGGGATCAGATTGAAAGTGTCGATTTCTCCGTTCGTCCGTTGTTATTAAATGGTGAAAATGGCAGCTACAGTTGTGATGCCTTAATTCTCGCGACGGGCGCATCAGCACGTTACCTGGGTTTGGAAAGTGAAACAGCCTTCTCTGGTCGTGGCGTGTCTGCTTGCGCGACCTGTGATGGGTTCTTTTATCGCAATCAAGAGGTTGTGGTTGTCGGTGGTGGTGACACAGCCGTGGAAGAGGCGATTTACCTCGCGAATATTTGCAGTAAAGTCACGCTTATTCATCGTCGCGACAGTTTACGTGCCGAAAAAGTCATGCAAGACCATCTGTTTGCCTGTGAAAATATTGATGTGGCTTGGAACAGTACGCTGGATGAAGTCTTAGGTGATGATAGTGGCGTAACAGGTGTCCGCCTGCGTTCCACTGTTGATGATAGCACACGCGAATTAAGCGTGCATGGCGTATTTATTGCCATTGGTCATACACCGAACACGGGCTTTTTGGGCGGGCAAGTAGATTGTGATGACGCAGGTTATATTGCAGTTCAGGGGCGCAGCACTGCCACATCTGTAGCAGGTGTGTTTGCGGCAGGTGATGTTGCTGATCCAGTGTATCGTCAAGCAATTACCAGTGCAGGTGAAGGTTGCAAAGCAGCACTTGATGCCGAACGTTGGCTAACCATGCAAAAATAAGGGGTGAATGCGATTTTATCATTGATATATCGCAATTCAGCCTCTAATCCTTTGCTACCTAAACCCTGCGGTGTTTTGTGTCGTATTGGGTGTGGTATATTGGTTTGTATGGCTTTTTGTGGAAATACGCAGTCACCTTTTTGGTGATAAATATTTTCACAGCATGTCAGACGAATCAATAGATTGTGCTCAGTATGTGCAAAATATTGCAGGATTTAGGTGTTATGCCACCCCGAAAATTCGGGGTGGCATAGTTTTTTTATAAACGACCGATTTGTGGCAGTTCGCCGACTAAGGGGGCTGCGTAGTCTAACCATGCTTGGGTAACATCGTTGCCTTCGGCGTTGATGTATGCGTCGTTCATTTCTGTCGCCTCACGCGCTACGCTGGATAGTGGTGTGCTGAAATATTCCGAGGCATACGGCGAGGATGATAAACGACGAATAGCAATAGATGCAGGTTCTGCCGTGCTAACGGCGTGATTAACTGCAAAGGCACCGGCCTCACGCGCTTCACGGGCATCGACTTCGGAAACCACCGCAGGGAAACTGCGTTGTAAATACCCAAACGTATCGGCGCGTACACGCACAGCTTCACCTGCAAAGGCAGCTTTAACATGGGCTGCTAAAGCATCGCCCAAAGCACCCGTGCCAGAGAGTTGAATGTTACCGTGGGAATCACGTTCGCCACTGCTAGCAATCGGCTTGCCATCGGCATCGGCAATACCTTCGGATACGGCTACTACACAACGACCATGACGAGCCATGACATCGCGTACATCTTGTTGGAATTGTGCTACATCAAATACCCGTTCAGGCAGATAAATGAGGTGAGGACCATCGCTATCACTTTGACGAGCCAAGGCTGCGGCAGCCGTTAAAAAGCCTGCGTGACGACCCATGACAACATTGATTTTAACGCCACTTAAAGCGGCATTGTCACGGTCATCACCCATGAAAGCCAAAGCAACGAAACGCGCAGCGGAAGCAAAACCAGGGCAGTGATCGGTCACTTTTAGGTCGTTGTCGATGGTTTTAGGAATGTGCATGGTGCAAAAGTCATAATTGGCTTCACGCGCCATTTCGGCAATGATATGTGCTGTTTCGGCTGAATCGTTACCGCCAATGTAAAAGAAATAACGTACATTATGCTTGCGGAATACCTCAAACACGCGCTCACATTCAGCCTTACCAGGTTTTAAGCGCACCGAACCCAATGCTGCGGCTGGTGTTGCAGCTACTGCTTTTAGTTGTGCTTCGTCTTGCGTTGTAAGGTCAATGAAGTCTTCGTTCATAATCCCTTGAATGCCATGACGCGCCCCTAAAATCTGTTCAATCGCATCAGCTTGGCGGGCAGCAAGAATCGCCCCTACCAAAGATTGATTGATGACCGCAGTAGGCCCTCCTGACTGACCGATGACCATATTACCTTTTAACATCTTAGCCTCCTAACCTCATAACATTTATCTCAAACCAATTGTTCGCGCGTTTTGTGGAACTGAATTTCGGGCCATTGCTCGATGGTGTAATTCAACTTCCATTCACTGGGAGCCAAATAGGTTAAGCAACCATCGGCATCTTCTGCTAAATTCATTTCAAACTGTCGCCGAAAATCATTCAAACGCGCTTCATCATTACAATGCACCCAGCGTGCTACCTGAAAATCGGTTCCTGTGTATTCCGCATCGACACGGTATTCGGTTTTTAGACGCTCAACTGTAACGTCAAACTGTAACACGCCAACGGCACCAAGAATATAATCCCCGCCCAATAGCGTACGAAAGACCTGCACCGCCCCTTCTTCGGACAGTTGAATCAAACCTTTATGCAGTTGTTTGCGCTTCATAGGGTCTTTGAGGCGAACGCGGCGGAACATTTCTGGCGCAAAATTGGGAATACCCGTAAAGCTCAACACTTCTTTATCACTAAAGGTATCGCCAATGCGAATCGTGCCGTGGTTATGGATGCCAATAATATCACCAGGCCACGCTTCTTCGATATGTGCGCGATCTTGCGCCATAAAAATAGTCGCATTGGCAAGCTTTACATCTTTTGCAATACGGTGATGACGTACCATCATGCCACGGGTGAACTTACCCGAACATATACGGAAAAAGGCAATGCGGTCACGGTGTGCGGGATCCATATTGGCTTGGATTTTGAAGCAAAAACCTGAGAATGCTTTTTCGCTAGGGTCAACCATGCGTTGCACTGTTTCACGCGGACCTGGTGCTGGCGCAAACTCGACAAAGGCATCGAGCAGCTCGCGCACACCAAAGTTGTTGATCGCACTACCAAAAAACACAGGCGTTTGACTGCCCGCAAGGAAGTGCTCCATTTCAAATGGGGCAGAAGCACCTTCAAGCAATTCAATATCAGCACGTAAATCATCAGCCTGAGAACCGAGCAGTTGATCCAAGCGCGGGTCATCCAAATCTTCAATCACCACTGCTTGTTCATCCTCACCCTCGGTACCTGGTGTAAACAGGTGCAAGGCTTTGCGGTAACGGTTGTAAACCCCTTTGAACGATTTACCCATACCCACAGGCCAAGAAAGCGGCGCGCACTCGACTTGTAGCTTTTCTTCAATATCCGCCAGTAAATCAAGCGGTTCTTGACCTTCGCGATCCATTTTGTTGATGAAGGTAATAATCGGCGTATTGCGCATACGACACACCTCCATCAGCTTCTCGGTCTGCGTCTCTACGCCCTTGGCAGAGTCAATCACCATCATTGCCGAATCAACAGCGGTCAATACTCGGTAGGTATCTTCGGAGAAGTCCTGATGCCCAGGGGTATCCAGTAAGTTGATTTCAAAATCACGGTAATTGAATTTCATCACCGAGGATGCCACAGAAATACCGCGATCCTGTTCGATTTTCATCCAGTCACTGGTGGCATGGCGTGATGCCTTACGTGCCTTCACCGCTCCTGCCATTTGGATCGCACCACCAAACAACAGTAGTTTTTCCGTCAACGTTGTTTTACCCGCATCAGGATGAGAGATGATACCAAACGTGCGTCGTTTTTCGATTTCCGAACAATGAGTCATAGAAAAGGGATTCCCCGCGATAAATAGTCACCGCAACTCTAAAACGAAGATAGGGAATTCATAGGGTTTTATCTCGGCTGTGATGGTCTTACTTAACGAGTATGACTTTTATGTCGTTGCGTGTGATGGAATATCGTCACCACAGCGCGTTAGAAAGGCATGCAATACACATGTTAAAAGGAAAGCCGTCATGACAGATTGAATCTGGAAACCTGTTGACATAAAGATCAACGCTTTATAAGCTAAAAAATAGTGCAACTCCTGAGGTTATCCATGCGAATTAAAGATACATACATTAGCCCCTTTACCGATTTTGGCTTCAAAAAGCTTTTTGGCACAGAAGTAAACAAGGATCTGTTGATCGACTTCCTCAATGAACTTCTTTCAAAGTCTGGCGAAACCGTTGTTGACTTAACGTATCTATCCACAGAACAACTGGGCAGAGGCAGCGAGGAACGCAAAGCCATTTACGATATTTACTGTAAAAATGAGAAAGGTGAGTATTTTATTGTCGAAATGCAAAAGGCAAAGCAGAAGTATTTTAAAGATCGCAGCATCTATTACTCCAGCTTCCCTATACAAAGTCAGGCAGAAAAAGGCGATTGGAACTTTGAGCTAAAAGCCATCTACACCGTTGGTATTCTCGATTTTGTATTTAAACACGACGAAAAAGATGATGATGCTTATTACCACAAAGTAAAGTTAATGAACACCAAAACCAGCGAAGTTTTTTACGATAAGCTGACATACGTGTATTTGGAGTTACCCAAGTTCAACAAAGCAGAAGAAGAATTAGAAACACACTTTGAAAAGTGGCTTTTTATACTAAAAAACCTTGGTGATTTAACCAGTCGCCCGCAAAAATTGCAGGAACGTATTTTCAAAAAGGTTTTTGAACAAGCTGAGATAGCCAACTACAGTGACAACGAATACGCAGAATACGAAGAAAGCCTCAAGACATACCGAGACCTGAAAAACTCCATCGACTCCTCTTTCGAGGAAGGCAAAATCGAGGGAATCATCGAAGGCAAAGCCGAAGGCATAATTGAGGGGGAAATTAAGGGCAAAATTGAAACTGCCACGGCAATGAAAAAAAAGGGTTACGCAGTGTCTGATATTGCTGAAATAACAGGCATTTCAGCAGAAGAAATTGAAAAGCTGTAGCTTGATGCTCATGGTAATTACAATCACGAGCATGGCATGCTATGAAACATAGTCGCATAGCGCGTTATAAAGCCGTGCCCGTTTCATTGTGTGGATCACATTACCCCGTTACAAGAAAAGCCCCCAAGCAACAAGCCCAGTTATTAACAATAATGCGCATATAACGATTAATAAGAATACTTGCGCCACGGTGAACGAGGGACTGTTCATCACTTCCTGCCAATGCTCATCGCACCACGCATCTGTATAGGGTTGATGTGGATGGGCGCGGGTATGCCCCCATTTACCACAAACAGCGCATTGACCACAATAACCTTCGGGGACACCGTCAGCTAAAAGTAGGGCATCAAGCTTAGGGTTCTTTTTTCGTTCCTCGCAATAACAGTGATGACTCATCGCATCATGGGGGCGTGCTCACCGCGCACTTTTTTACAATTGCCAGTGAACAAAGTTATGAAGCATCGCTAAACCTGCTTGCTGGCTTTTTTCGGGGTGGAATTGTACGGCGATGATGTTGTCTCGTCCGATGGCTGAAGCAAAAGGGAAACTGCCGTAACTGCATGCTGCCAAAATATGTTCGGGGTTTTCTGGAGCGCAATAGTAGGCATGAACGTAATACACTTGCTTGCCTTGCAATGGCGCAAGTCCGGGGTGCATGGCTGTTCCCTCGGCAAAAGCTACATCATTCCAGCCCATGTGCGGAATTTTGCAGCCTTGTTCCACCAAGCCTTCGGGGAAGGGTTTTACTGCGCCTGGAATCAAACCTAAACCTTGATGGTGACCGAACTCTAACGACACATCCATTAACACCTGCATGCCAAGGCAAATCCCTAAAAACGGACGACCTGTTTTGATGTAAGCGGGCAAAGCCTCATCCAAGCCTTGTGCTTGTAATGCTTGAATACAATCACGAAACGCGCCCACACCAGGTAACACCACGCGGTCGCAGGCGGCTAGATCTTCGCTATCTTTTACCATCCGTACGCTAGCACCAGCATGCTCCAAGGCTTTGGCTACCGAGTGTAAATTTCCCATACCATAATCAATCAAAGCTACCACAGGTGCTGTCATTATAAACTCCCTTTGGTGGAAGGGATAGCGCCTTGTTGGCGATCATCCTGCGCCAAACCCATGCGTAAAGCGCGTCCAAAAGCTTTGAAAATACTTTCAATGATGTGGTGGCTATTGTCGCCGCGAATATTGTCGATATGCAGGGTCATACGGGCGTGATTACTCACTGCTTGAAAGAACTCACGAAACAGGTCAAGGTCAAAGCGACCGACTGTGTCTTTGGGGAAGTTGACATGATAAACCAAACCAGGACGACCAGAAAAGTCCAATAC
>CAZYAI010000075.1:0-8382 GCA_964645625.1 uncultured Zetaproteobacteria bacterium | reverse complement strand
CCGAGGCTGCCGAACAAGCACGCAAACAGGCTGAAGCCGAGGCTGCCGAACAAGCACGCAAACAAGCTGAAGCTGTTGAACAAGCGCAGCAACAGCCTGAAGCGAGTCCAGAGAGTCCCTCACCACAGCATGCATCCTCTATGGCTGAACGTGATGCCAAAGAACAGCGCAAACGAGAACGTGAGGCTCGCTCGATAGCGACCAAAGCGAAGTTAGCTGAAACAGAACAAGCCGCACAACAGGCTGCTGCAGCGGCTGCCGAAAAATTAATGAAACAAGCGGCACCCAAGGGGGATGCGCATCGATTCAGACCCGAGCATGCAGATGAAGGAAAATCTTCGCGCTCTTCGGGCCAGCGTCAGTCTTCTGGTCGTTTTTTACGCGTCGATGCTGCACGTTTGGAAGAACTGTCCAGTTTCGTTGTGGAGTTGAGTACTGAGCGTTCACGTGGTGAAGAAGTAGAAGTTGAATTCCGTAGCTTGCTGCATGAGTTCCGCGATTTACGCGTAGAATGGCGTGCTTTACAACGCGGTATGGGCGAAATGACAGCCGAAGATCAAGCCCGTTTGATGGAAAAGATGGATCGTTCTTTCGATCAAGGCATGCGTAAGATGTCACGTTTTATGGAAAATCAGCGTTTCAGTCAAATGCGTGGTGCGATGATGCTACGAGAGTTGCGCGACCAAGTGTTATCGCTGATGCTGCGACCTTTAGATAATATCTTTTCCACCTTCCCGCGTGCTGTTCGCGATGTCGCAGTCAAACTGGATAAACGCGTAAAACTGGTGGTGGATGGAAGCTCGGTAGCAATTGACCAAGGGATTTCCGAACTATTGGTTGAGCCACTGGTTCACTTACTGAACAACTCAGTTTCTCATGGCGTTGAATTACCCGATGAGCGCGTACGTTTAGGCAAACCTCCGATCGCGCAGGTTTCCATCGTAGCGCGCCAGAGCGGTAGTGAAATTCATATTGAAGTGATTGATGATGGTCGTGGTTTGGATGTAGACCTGATTAAAGCCACCGCTGTAGAACGTGGCGTGACTACCCAAGTTGAAGCCGATCAAATGGATTCTGCTGAGATTTTGGAAATGATTTTCCGCCCTGGCTTTTCGACCAAAAAGAATGTTTCTGATGTCTCTGGACGCGGCATTGGCATGAACGTGGTGCAAGATGCGGTACGTCGCTTAACGGGCTCTATTCGTATTGATTCCGAGCTTGGCAAAGGGACGCGCTTCTTACTGTCATTACCTGTGAGTATCGCGGTACAGCACGCCTTAACCTTCCGTATGGGAGGGGCTTACTTTGGTATGTTGACCCATTTGGTTGAACAGATTGTACCATTGTCAACGCAGACTGTTGAGCAAGGGGCTGGTGGCAAAGACTTTATTCGCTACAACAATAGTTTAGTCGCCTTGGTGGATATGCGAGCGATGATGACGGACGACAAAGAAAGCAATTTGTCTGAACACCCTTATGTCATCATCGCAGAGCATATTGAAGGTTTCGTAGGCGTTGTTGTTGACGAAATGATGGATGAGTTAGAAATTGTGGTACGAGACCTTGACCCTTACATCAAGCGTTATCAGCCACAAGGTTTAATGGGTACGACCATTGCAGCCGATGGTAGTGTACTTATTCTGCTAGAGCCTTACGGCATTAAAGAGATGGGTCGTACAGCCCCAGATCAGTCCATTGACATTGAAATCACTGAAGAAGAGAAGATGAGCAACAGCGTGCTGTTGGTGGAAGATTCACTGATTGCACGTCAGATTGAGAAGAGTGTCTTTGAAAGCATTGGCTTCACCGTTGAAACGGCGATTGATGGCTTGGATGGTCTAGAGAAACTCAAGAAGGGCTCGTTTGATCTGGTCGTGACCGATTTGGAAATGCCGCGTTTGGATGGCTTTGGTTTTGTTCGCCGTATCCGAAACCAACCTGAGTATGAAGAGTTACCTATTATGGTAATTTCAACCCGTGAAAGTGCCGAGGATCGTATGCGCGCACTAGAAGCAGGTGCTGATGCTTATATGATTAAGCAACAACTTCAGGGTGATAAGATTCTGGAAACAGTGCAAGCACTGATTGGTGCTACCGAAGCGGTATAAGCTAAATCATTCATGGGGATAACGCTGTTTACCCTCGCCCATTATCTAGGAGTATTCATGGCCGATTATCAATACATTTACAGCATGCAAGGTGTGGGCAAACGCGTTGCAGGTAAGCGGGAGATTTTAAAAGATATTTATTTATCCTTTTTCCCTGGTGCTAAAATTGGTGTATTGGGTCTTAATGGTTCAGGTAAATCCACGCTGCTAAAAATCATGGCTGGTTTGGATCAGGATATTATCGGTGAGGCACGACCTGCTGAAGGTATTCACATTGGCTATTTAGCGCAGGAACCAGAACTGGATGACGATAAGAATGTACGGCAAAATGTTGAACAAGGCGTAGCGGAAACACGCGCCCTATTGGATCAATTCAATGCCCTCTCAGCGCGTTTTGCCGAACCGATGAGTGATGATGAGATGAATGAACTCATCGCGCAACAGGGGGAATTGCAAGATGCCATTGATGCTGCCGATGCTTGGGATTTGGATCGCAAGCTGGATATTGCTGCCGACGCACTACGCTTACCTGCATGGGATGCCGACGTAAACACACTTTCAGGCGGTGAACGTCGCCGTGTTGCTTTGTGTCGTTTGTTATTGTCCAATCCTGACATGCTCTTACTCGACGAGCCAACCAACCACTTGGATGCAGAGTCAGTTGCTTGGCTGGAGCGTTTTTTGCATGACTTTCCTGGTACGGTTGTTGCGGTAACGCATGACCGTTATTTCCTTGATAATGTAGCAGGTTGGATCCTCGAACTGGATCGTGGTAAAGGTATTCCTTTTGAAGGAAACTACAGCGGCTGGTTGGCGCAAAAAGAACAGCGTTTATCACAGGAAGACAAATCAGACACTGCGCGTAAAAAAGCGATTGAAAAAGAGCTGGAGTGGGTGCGTGCAGGCACTAAAGGACGGCAAACCAAGTCCAAAGCACGACTCAAAGCGTTTGATGAGTTGGCTAGCGTAGAAGTGCAAAAGCAAAATGCTACCAAGCAAATTTACATTCCCGTTGCCGAACGTTTGGGTGACAATGTTATTAGCGTTGAACAGGTATCAAAACAATTTGCTGATCGCACGCTGATTGAGGCACTCGACTTCAAGCTTCCACGTGGTGGTATTGTTGGTGTCATCGGAGCCAATGGCGCGGGCAAGAGCACCTTGTTCCGTATGATGACAGGGCAAGAACAACCCGACAGTGGCAGCATTACGATGGGCGAAAGCGTGCAATTATCGTACGTCGATCAATCGCGTGATGCTTTGGATGACAATAAAACCGTGTGGGAAGAAATTTCTGGCGGTGCTGATATTATTACCCTAGGACGCACAGAGGTGCAAAGCCGAGCCTATTGTGCGCGTTATAACTTCAAAGGTGGCGATCAACAAAAACGCATTAGCGCACTTTCTGGCGGCGAGCGTAACCGTGTTCATTTGGCAAAAATGCTCAAAACAGGCGGCAATGTATTGCTGTTGGATGAGCCAACCAATGATTTGGATGTAGAAACCTTGCGCGCTCTAGAAGAAGCATTACTTGATTTTGCAGGTTGCGCCGTGGTGATTTCCCATGATCGTTGGTTCTTAGATCGCATAGCTACGCATATACTTGCTTTTGAAGGCGATGCCCATGTCGAATGGTTTGAGGGCAACTTTGCAGCTTACGAAGAGGATAAAAAACGCCGCCTTGGCGAAGACGCAACGCAACCCCATCGTATTCGGTACAAAAAACTTGCCTGATCGTTTCTTGCGTTACATGCCAGCATTATGCATGACCATGCTGTTATGCATCATGCTGTTACCTTCTTGTGCACAAGCCAGTGCTTTTTTGAGCGATACGCGTGTATGGGATGCCCCTGACCATACCCGCGTGGTGTTTGATATCAACGGTGTAACGCATTATAAAATCTTCACTTTGCGCAATCCCGATCGGGTCGTGATTGATTTTTCCAATACCCGCATGATGAGTAATTCGCATAGCAACAAAGCTTCCAAAACATCATTCATTAAAGCTATACGTTATGCGCCCCGCCCTAATAAAGCCTATCGAGTTGTATTAGATGTACGGCAAAGTATGCGTGTAGAATCCTCTTTATTATCAGCATCAAAGGTAAAGCCACGCCGTTTAGTGGTTGATTTATGGCCTGATGCTCAATCATCAAGCCACCATGCGCAACAACAAGCCGGACCGAAGTCTCATTCCTCGAAGCAACACCGCAAGCGTGGTTTGGTGATTGCCGTTGATGCAGGCCATGGTGGTGAAGACCCTGGTGCCATTGGTCGTCATGGTTTGCAAGAAAAGCGTGTCACTTTAAAAGTCGCCAAAGCATTGGCAAAACTTATTAATCAACAATCAGGCATGAAGGCGGTACTGATTCGCCGTGGCGATTATTTTGTACCATTAAAAAAACGTGTGGCATTGGTACGTAAGGCAAATGCGGATTTAATGATTAGTTTGCATGCTGATTCAGTCACCGAAAAATGGGTGAAGGGAACCAGTGTGTACACCATTTCTGAGCGTGGAGCAACGCCAGATAAGGTTGCCGCAGCATTAGCCGCAAGGGAAAATGCTGCCGATTTGGTCGGTGGTGTGGTGGTCGATCACCAAAACAACTACAACCGTATGACACGTAATATTTTAGGCGACATGGCACGCCAAGACGCTTTTAATAGCTCACAAATCATGGCCGAGCAGGTGCTAAAAGAGATGAAGTCAGTATCGGTATTGAAGTATAAACGCCCCAAACGCGCGCGTTTTGTGGTGCTGGGCGCGTTAGAGGTTCCCAGTGTGTTGGTAGAAATGGATTATATATCCAACCCCAGCAGAGAAAAAAAATTACGTAGTAGCAGCTACCAAAAACAGATTGCCAAGGCTTTGTTGCAAGCCACAAAAACATTTTTACGTCGCATGAGCATGCGTCAACAGCGTGAGTTGACGACTTCCTAATGTTATACAAACGATTATTGGTTTTTCTTCGCCCTGATCATGGGCGTTTATTGCTTGCCATGCTATGTATGGTGGTGCTTGCCGCGACCACTGCGGGCGTTGCTTGGTTGTTGCAACCCGCCTTAGATCACGCCCTATCGGGTGATCGTCCAGAATATGTTTACCTGATTCCCGCTGCCGTGGTCATACTCTACCTCATCAAAGGCATCGCCTACTATGGTCAGGCATATATGATGGGTTGGATTGGTCAACGGGTTATTTTCGATCTACGAAACCTTATTTATCATCAACTTACAGCGCAATCATTGGGCTTTTTCAGCCACCGTAAAACAGGTGAGATGTTGGCGCGCATTAGCTACGATGTAACCTTGGTGCAAGCTGCTGTCAGCACTGCTGTTACCGCCTTGATGCGTGACAGCATGAGTATTGTGTTCTTGCTCGGGGTGGTGTTTTATCAAGACTGGATGCTCGCTTCGATTGCGATTTTGGTCTTCCCCGTGGTGATCTACCCGATTATTCGCTTTGGCAAAAAAATGCGCTCTGCCACCTATGACGGTCAGGTCGCGATGGGTGAAATGTCCGCCTTGGTGGAAGAGAGTATTGGTGGCATTCGTGTAGTCAAAGCCTTTGGCATGGAAGATTACGAACGCGCCCGTTTTGACAGGCTAACCCGTGATTTTATGCGTCACCAAATGCGTGTATTCCGCGTCAATGCCCTCTCTTTCCCGATCATGGAGTTATTGGCGGGTTTTGGTATTGCTGGCGTATTGCTGTATGGCGGTTTGCGAGTGATGCAAGGTGAAGCAACGGCAGGCACCTTGATCTCCTTCCTTGCCGCGTTGATTATGTTGTATGAACCCGTCAAACGACTATCAGGCGCAAACAACCAAATCCAACAGGGCTTGGCAGCGGCAGAGCGTGTTTTCTCTATTTTGGATGAACCCGTGGTAATCAGTGATCGCGACGATGCCAAAACACTTGCAACCTTCGACGATAGCATTGCCTTTCGACATGTGAGCCTGCAATACCCCAACACTGAGCACCCCGTGTTGCGTGACATCCATTTTGATATTAAGGCCGGCGAGATTGTTGCTTTGGTTGGTCGCAGCGGTGCGGGTAAAAGCTCGTTGGTGAACTTGGTTCCGCGCTTTCTTGATGTGACGGAAGGACAGTTACTCATTGATGGTCATGATGTTCGAGAGATAACCCAAGCATCCTTACGTCAACACATGGCATTGGTGACGCAAGATATTATTTTGTTTAATGATACGGTAAAAAACAACATCGCTTACGGTCAAGCAGATGTGACAGATGAACAGATCGAAGCCGTGGCGCGAGCTGCCAATGCGCATGAGTTTATTACCCATTTACCGCAAGGGTATGACACTTTGGTGGGTGAACGCGGTGTTATTTTGTCAGGCGGACAACGTCAACGCTTGAGTTTGGCACGCGCCTTACTAAAAGATGCCCCGATTTTAATTCTTGATGAGGCAACCAGCAGTCTTGATACCGAATCGGAACAGTTGGTGCAACAGGCAATTGATCGCCTCATGGAAGATCGCACGGTGATTGTAATCGCCCATCGCCTATCAACGATTCGCCATGCCAATCGCATCATCGTTCTTGATGCAGGAAGCATTGCCGAACAGGGTAGTCATAACGAATTACTGCAACAAGGTGGCATTTATGCCGATTTGTACGCCATGCAATTTGCTGCGGTGAATCATGAAAATGGCAGCGATGAAGGCTAAGTTTCTCTCGTATATCATCCCGCGTCTGATTTGGTTGATACACACAGCCTTGCGTTACAGCATTCGCTGGCAACACATCGGCAACGTCTATCAATGCGGTAAAACAGAACCGTTTATGCTGTCGTTTTGGCATTCTCGGGTATTGATGATGCCGATGGCGTTTCGCGGCTGGCGTGGACGCATGCTGATCTCCGAGCATCGCGATGGAGCCTATATTGCCGATGCGGGTGCTTTAATGGGATTTCGCTATGCGCGTGGTTCATCCACCCGTGGCGGTGCGCGTGCTGCTTTGCAAATGATTCGTGCCGCGCAACGAGAGAATGAAGGCCTAGGCGTAACCCCCGATGGCCCTAAAGGGCCGGCTGAAGTCGTGAAGCCTGGCGTTTCACGTTTAGCCATGCTGGCAAACTACCCCGTCTTACCTGTGAGTTTTGCCACCAAGCACCACCGACGGCTTAAATCTTGGGATCGTTTTTATCTACCGATACCTTTTTCGCGTGGGGTATTTGTTTATGGTGATTATGTTTACCCCCAACAAGGTGAAAGTGAAGCAGCTTTTGCAGCAAGGGTGCAACAAGCAATGGATGAAACCACGCGCCGCGCCGAAACTTTTTTTGATTGATGGTCACATGACTACGCCTTAAAAGACGAAGGACTGAATGCTGCATCACGCATAAGTGATTATGATGAAAAAACTACAAACCATTGATTTTAAAAAAATTATTCTATTTTCCAATACTTTCGCCAACTTCTACAAGGGTGAGAGTAAAGTAAGCGAGTAACCGCCCCATTCCAAAATATTGTACCATATTAAAAATAACATCGACAAAACCCCGATGCTATTTTTAATATAAGACTTATAAATCAATATGTTACAAAGACTTGCTTTCTTCGTCTAAAAACAGTCCTCTTTTGGCGAAGGTATTGATTTTCATCATAAAAAGGTTAGTGTCAATAGTTGGAAAAAGCAATAAAAATTCAACTTTTCAGGTCTAACACCACTACAATCACACGATTGTCGCGGGTTCTTTGTAGGGTGGATAAGCGCAGCCACCAAACATCGGGAATTCTCCATCGTTAAACAATCGACAGGATGTTGCTGATGACTACGCCTCTCCACGAACCGTACCCAGTGTTTTTTGGAAAGTTAGGTAGCTGCGCTTCGCTTATCTACCCTACGACTGCTCCCTTACTAGTGCTGACATGTTCGAATGAGTTTTCGCACGGGCTCTGACCTTGGTACCATATTGATATTACAAGGATTTTATCCGACATTCCGCACCCCCAAATGAAAATTTAACAATTAACTTTTTCATATATTTCAGTATCTTAGATTAATTTAACCTTGTGGGTTCTAGCAGTTATTATTAAGGGAGCTACACCGTAAGTATTAATTTATCGAATTCAAACCTAAATCCAAGTAGTTTCAAAAAACAAAAATCCCTTATCGTGCAACATTTCTTGTTTATTTCATTAATTAGCAGAATCATGGATGAGGGGTGCGGAATGTCGGTTTTATCAAAAAACACCTCTGTACACGACAAAACTTTTTCATTGTAGCTCATGGCCCAGTTCTTCCTTC
>CAZYAI010000074.1:0-8672 GCA_964645625.1 uncultured Zetaproteobacteria bacterium | reverse complement strand
CCTTCTGCTTTCCCTTCTGCTTTCCCTTCTGCTTTCCCTTCTGCTTTCCCTTCTGCTTTGCCTTTGGCTATACCTTGCTGTTCTGCCAGTTCTAATGCGCCGCGTTGGTCATGAATGAACATTTCGCGACGTTCTTGATCCTCTAACTCTTCACGATTCAGCCCTGCTTTATTGGCTATATCAAACGCATGCTGAATCGCACGCTCGTTACTCAGCCGCTTAGGAACAGCCGTTAACGAGCCCGCACATTTGAGAAAATAAAACCATTGATCTAACACGCTTTCTAAAGCATCTTCGTCTTTGTTGAACTTAGGTAGCTCAGCAAAGACCAATGCCAAATCATCATGGTACACCGCGCCACTTTCGGCACGCAGCTTAAAGCTATTTACCGTATCCGTTAAATCATCAAACATCACAAAATCGGTGATCGTAATAGCAATTACATCACTCAAGCACTGGTAAGACTCGCCTTTAGAAAGCTGCCCTGTGTACGCTTTGCAGGCATTATAGAGCACACGCTTTTCAAAGCCTGCAACGTTCAACACCTGCATTTCAATAATATAAGACTTACCCTGCTCATCCTGAGCGCGGACATCTAAAAAGGTGTCTTTCATTCCCTTTATTTTTGGCGCAAGGTAAGGGTCAAGAATTTCCACGTGGCAAATACGATAAGAACCATGCAAATCAAGGATCGCGTTAAGAAAGCTCAATAAAATATCCGTGCTTTCACGCGAACCAAAAATCCGCTTAAAGGCAAAATCAGTTTTAGGGTTCAAAAATTGCATGGCGTACTCCTTGTGATAAAACCGCCTTTTTCCTCCCTAATGCCAAGAAAAAGGCGGCACGACAAAGGTCTCTTACTATTCGCGCAAGCCGCGTTTAAGGGTGCGTTGGGTGAACAAGCGATCTTTTAAACCACTGTTATACACTTGTTCACTGAACGTAATGACGGTTTTGTGATTGCTTTGCACGTTCACCATTTCAACACGTAATGGCGACCAAACTCCTTGAATCTTCTCCATTTCTGGCACATTCAAATGTTTGAGTTCACGACCTGCCAAATCCCAATAATCAACACGAATGGCAACATCGCTGTGCTTGGTTACGTATTGAATAATGCGAGAGTAACCGAGTTCCTGTGCAATTTCTGACGAAGCAGGCACACCTTCAACCTTCCAGCACTCCAGATTATTAACGGTTTCACTGCCCAAAAGCTTCCATTGGTAATCATCCAGCTCTGGTGATTGCTTCATATCCTCAAACGTGAAGTCGGTTCCCATAAAATAATCACCGCGATCCGATGATGAAATACGGCGCACTTTTTTCAATGCGGGTAGGTACAACCATTGATCATCATCTGCATTCGGATCATCATAATCAAAGGTCAGCAATGCTGTATCGCGGATGTTGGCTGGTTTGATGAAAAAAGTAATCATTTTCTTATCCACCCCCACATCTTTGCGGAAGTTCGCCATGTGACGCACGCGTTGATTATTGTTGCGGTCAATCAAGGTTTGCGTCATATGCTGTTTCAGATCATCGCCATCATCACGTTGATCGGCAGCCTGCATGACAGCCAAGCCTGTTGGCTCAGCATAAGCCATCGGTGTGGCAAACAGCCCCGCAACCATGCACATACTTACCCATAAATATTGTTTCATGACTTCACCTCACCCAATAAATCAGGGAACAGCCACGGAGCTTCGGTCTTCCTACGCTGTTCATAGCGGCGAATAGCATCGCCTTGTTGCAAGGTTAAACCAATATCATCCAAGCCATTGAGCAAACAATGCTTGCGGAAATCATCAATCTCAAAAGCCAACGCTGCACCATCGGGTGTGGTGATGGTTTGCGCCATGAGGTCGATGCTTAGGCTGAAGCCCTCATTTCCTGCTTGCTGTTCAAACAACCGTGATACATCAACTGCGGGCAAACGAATCGGTAAAATGCCATTTTTGAAGCAGTTATTGTAAAAAATATCAGCAAAGCTGGGCGCAATAATGACGCGAAAACCGTAATCCAATAATGCCCACGGCGCGTGTTCGCGTGATGAGCCACAACCAAAATTATCCCGCGTCAGCAATATACTGGCACCTTGGTAACATGCTTGATTGAGTACAAAATCTTGTTTGAGCGGGCGGTTGCTGCAATCCATTTCGGGCTCGCCGACATCCTCATAACGCCACTCATCAAACAAAAAGGGCCCATAACCTGTGCGCTTAATGCTTTTGAGGAACTGCTTCGGGATGATGGCATCAGTGTCCACATTGGCGCGATCCAATGGCGCAACTAAACCTGTATGTGTATCAAACTTTTCCATCATTACTCCCCTTCAATCATAGCGCGAACATCGGTGAAATGCCCTGCAACAGCGGCAGCAGCAGCCATCGCTGGACTCATTAAGTGTGTGCGTCCACCCGCACCTTGGCGACCTTCAAAGTTACGGTTAGATGTCGAAGCACAGCGTTCCCCCGCATTCAAACGGTCGGCATTCATCGCCAAGCACATCGAGCAACCAGGCGCACGCCATTCAAAACCCGCCTCGCGGAAAATCACATCCAAGCCTTCGGCTTCTGCCTGCTGCGCTACCAAGCCAGAACCAGGCACCGCCATGGCTAAAGCAACAGAATCGGCAACTGTGCGCCCTTTAAGCACTGCCGCAGCAGCGCGGAAGTCCTCAATCCGACCATTGGTGCAAGAACCAATAAACACTTTATCAATCGCAATATCCGTCATTGCCGTGCCTTCGCTCAGCCCCATATAAGTCATGGCGCGCTGCCAGCCTTCGGCCTGCACAGCATCACGCGCTTCGCTCAACAGCGGCACGCGCCCATCAATCGCCACCACCATTTCGGGGCTGGTTCCCCACGTCAGCTGCGGCGCAATAGCTTCGGCTTGCAAGTGAATCTCATGATCAAACACAGCATCCGCATCGGACACCAAATTGCGCCACGCTGCTTCTGCCACCTGCCAAGCATCACCCGATGGTGCCAT
The DNA here is from genome assembly GCA_964645625.1 of uncultured Zetaproteobacteria bacterium. GTDB lineage: Bacteria > Pseudomonadota > Zetaproteobacteria > Mariprofundales > Mariprofundaceae > AB-137-C09. The sequence continues at coordinate 5,678 of CAZYAI010000074.1, read as the reverse complement.
AGGGCGACCGCGCACATAATCCAAGGTCACATCATCCACCGCCACCATGCCGCAACGCGCACCTGCCTCAATCGCCATATTGCACAGGCTCATGCGCCCTTCCATACTTAAAGCACGCACCGCAGAACCTGCAAACTCAATGGCATAACCCGTACCGCCCGCTGTACCGATTTGGGCAATGACATACAAGGCAATATCTTTACCTGTCAACGCATGATTCGCGCCATCAATGGTAATACGCATGGTTTTCGGCTTCTTTTGAATCAAACATTGCGTCGCCAACACATGCTCTACTTCCGATGTGCCAATGCCCATCGCCATAGCAGCAAACGCGCCGTGCGTGGAGGTATGAGAGTCACCACAGACCAAGGTTACACCAGGTAAGGTCAACCCTTGTTCGGGGCCAATAACGTGAACAATGCCTTGACGCACGTCGTCCATCGGGAACTCACGAATACCAAACTCATCACAATGACGATCCAGAGCTTCAACCTGACGACGAGAAACAGGGTCAGTAATCCCCTGCTCGCGATGAATCGTCGGCACATTATGGTCAGGGGTTGCCAGTGCTGTAGCGGTACGCCACGGTGTACGCCCTGCCAAGCGCAAGCCTTCAAACGCCTGCGGACTGGTGACTTCATGAATCAAATGCCGATCAATGTACAATAAGGTCGAGCCATCGTCGTTCTGCTGAACTTCGTGTTGCTGCCAAATTTTTTCAAATAATGTTGTTGCCATGCGCTCACTCCAAGAGTGCGGCATGCTAGAAGTTTGTAGCAGAATGGCAAAAACGCATAAGACAAAAGCGGAAAACACGCCATTGCGGACGCGGTTCGCAATCCAGAGAACGGACGCAAAACTGGATACTGCATCAAGTGCAGTATGACCGAGGAAAACCACGTCATTGCGGACTTGATCCGCAATCCAGTGAACGAACGCAAGACTTGGATACCGCATCACAACGGCATGCCACAAAAAACACGCCATTGCGGATATAAAATCAAAACGTACAGTTCTCGACCTGTTTCGTCAGGGGGGATGCTATGCATATCGTAATCAGCGGTGCTAACCGTGGTTTGGGTCTTGGTTTTGTGCGCCACTACTTGGCTCAAGGTCATCACGTTTGGGCATGCTGCCGCGACCCTGAGCAAGCGACTGCGTTGCATGACTTAACCTGTAACCACCTCCATCTGGTGCGTTGGGATGTATCAACAGACGATGCACCACAGTGCGCCACAAACGATCAACTCCCTAACAGCATTGATCTGCTTATTAACAACGCAGGCATCTATGGCCCAGGCAAACAAGGGCAGACGCTCGAAGGTGTCACAGTGGCAACGATGAGCGAAGTGTTTAACGTCGATGCCATAGGTCCTTTGCGCGTGGTACAAACCCTGTTGCCACGATTACGGCAAGGCCACGCGGTGATTGCCAACATCAGCTCCAAAATGGGCTCGGTCAGTGACAATGGCAGCGGCGGCACTTACGCCTACCGTGCCGCCAAGTCCGCGCTGATTATCATTTCCAAATCGATGAGCGTGGATTTAGCAGGCGATGGCATTCACGTGATTACCCTGCATCCAGGCTGGGTGCAAACCGATATGACCCAGCAAACAGGCTTGATTGATGTCACCACGTCGGTCGCTGGCATGACGCGCGTGATTGCACAAGCCGACCAATACGAAGCTGGTGCTTTCATCGCCTACGATGGTCAAATCGTTCCCTTTTAATGTCCGTCACACACCCTCGCCGCAACAGTTTAACGGCACGCGCCCAGCAATGCTTATTGCCTGTGTTGAGCGATGCCGTAGCAGTCATTGATGCCACCGCAGGTAATGGGCGAGACACCGCCTTTTTAGCACAAGCAAGCCCCGACACATGCCGTGTTTTTGCCTTTGATGTTCAAGCAGAAGCAATTGAGCAAGCGCGATTACACTGCGCCCCCTGGCAACAAAAAATCACGTGGATTCATGGTTCTCACGCGCACATCGCAACGGCAATCCCCGCATCACTGCATGGCTGTGTGCAAGCGATTATGTTCAACCTTGGTTATTTACCTGGTGGCACGAACAAAGCCCTGTGCACCCAGCCAGATTCAACCCTAACAGCAATCGAACAAAGCATGGCATGCTTAGCTGACACGGGCATCATCTCCTTACTCTGCTACACAGGTCACGAAGGTGGCATGGCAGAGTTCGAAGCGATCATGCAAGCCAGCATCACATGGCAACGCGCAGGTTGGAACATCACCAGCCACACGCCCGACACCAACCACCCTACCCCACCTCGGCATATCCTCATGCGTCGATGCTGTTCAACTATTGCCTAGAAACCACCCTTGCACCTTCATCTGTATCCCACAATGGTGATTGTGGATGTTTATTCCGCCGAGCCTTGGCTTGATTATGGCGATGAACACTGCGCTTACTTCGACCGACCAGCAGTGCGCAACACGTATGCTTTGTTGGCAGACCTCAGAGGTGATGGCATAGTATTGCTATGCTAGCCGTTCGTATGCTGTGTGTTGTTCTATTTTTTGGTCATTAAGAGATAATGCACGTGTGCGGGCGGTTAATCATTAATTTTGTCCCATCTTAAACGAAAAGCCGTTTTATTCGTCTATAAAAAGGAACATATGGCAACCGAAAACAACCATTTTGAAGCAAGCTTATTTAAAACAGCCGATAAACTGAGAAAAAACATTGATGCCGCCGAGTATAAAAATGTGGTGCTGGGACTCATCTTCCTCAAATATATCTCTGATTCGTTCCAAGCGTTGTATGAACGCTTAGATCAGGAGGAGTATTCCGACCCTGAAGACCGTGATGAATACATTGCCGAAAATTGTTTCTTTGTACCTGAACAGGCTCGCTGGAAGCATTTGCAAGCCAAAGCTAAACTGCCAGAGATTGGCGTTGCACTGGATGCGGCGATGGAAGTCATCGAGAAAGAAAATCCCGAACTAAAAAACGTTCTCCCTCGTGTGTATGGCAAACCCAACTTGGATAAAACTTCGCTGGGGCAACTGATTGATGTCATCTCTGACACTGAGCTAAAAACCCAAAACGAAAACGCCAAAGACCTGCTTGGCCGTGTGTATGAATATTTCCTTGGTGAGTTTGCCAATGCTGAAGGCAAGAAGGGCGGTCAATTCTATACCCCCAAATCCATCGTGAAACTCATGGTTGAGATGATCGAGCCATACAAAGGCAGGGTTTACGATCCTGCTTGTGGTAGTGGCGGCATGTTTGTGATGAGTGAGAAGTTTGTCGAAGAGCATCAAGGCAATATTCAGGACATCACCATTTACGGGCAGGAGTCCAACCAAACCACTTGGAAGCTTTCCAAGATGAATCTGGCGATTCGCAATATCAATTCTCAGTTCGTGGCGTGGAATACCGAAGGCACCTTCCTAAAGGATATGCACCCTGATTTAAAAGCGGACTACATCCTTGCCAATCCTCCCTTCAACCAATCGGAATGGGGGCAAGATATTTTGCAGGAGGATGGACGCTGGAAATATGGTGTGCCACCTGCTGGCAATGCCAACTTCGGCTGGATGCAGCACATGCTTTATCACTTAGCCCCTCATGGTGTGATGGCAACCGTCTTGGCAAATGGTTCGCTAAGTTCCAATACATCGGGTGAAGGTGAGATAAGGAAAAATATTGTTCTAGCTGGGTTGGTGGATTGTATCATAGCCCTGCCCAAGCAGCTTTTTTATAACACAGGTATTCCAGCTACGATTTGGATTCTGCGCCGAGGCAAAGAAGTGCGCCGTGGTGAGACCTTATTCATTGATGCTTCAGAAATGGGTTTCATGAAAGACAGGGTTCATCGTGAGTTTGCACCTGAAGATATTGAGAAGATTGAAAAGACTTATCATAGCTGGCGCGCGACTAAAGTCGCACCTCCGATTGCTTCTGGTTCTGGAAGTGAGGCTTTAGCCTCGCCAGTTTACGAAGATGTGAAAGGCTTCTGCAAATCAGCCACCCTTAGCGATATTGAAAAGCACAGCTTTGTGCTCACACCGGGACGTTATGTAGGCATTCCCGATGAAGAGGATGACGGCATACCCTTTGAAGAGAAAATGAAGGACTTGACCACTACCCTTGCAGCTCAAATGCAAAAAGAGAAAGAGCTGGATGAGCAGATCAAAACCCAACTGGCCAAGATTGGGTTTGAATTATGAGTGAAGAAAGCAAGCTGATTGTTTATCAGACGGATGATGGCGGCATTGCACTTCAAGCTGATGCCGAACAAGAGACGGTGTGGGCAACACAAAAGCAGCTTGCCGAAGTATTCGGCGTGAATGTTCCCACCATTAACGAGCATATTAAAAACATATTTAAAACAGACGAGTTGGAAGAGGCTTCAACTATTCGGAAATTCCGAATAGTTCAACAAGAGGGCAAGCGCGAGGTTGCGCGAAACATTGACCACTACAATCTCGATATGATGATCTCTGTGGGCTATCGCGTAAACTCCAAAACAGCCACGAAATTCCGCAAATGGGCAACACAAACACTCAAGCAACATATCACCCAGGGCTACACCATCAATCCGAATCGTATTGCCAAAAACCTTGATACCTTTTTGCACGCCGTGGAGGAGGTCAAAGCCCTCGCGCAAGACAATCAACAGCTGCAAACCGATGACGTGCTGGCTTTGGTTACAGCCTTTGCCCATACGTGGTTTTCTCTGGAAGCATACGATGAAGATAACCTGCCCACGCAAGGAAGCAGCCGCAGCAGCATTCAATTGGAAGCCAGCGAGTTATACCGCGCCGTTGACACATTGAAGCAGACCTTGATGACTCAGGGGCAAGCCACGCCGCTGTTTGCCCAGGAGAAAAACGAAGGCAGCCTGCAAGGGATCGTGGGTAATATCTATCAGTCTGCTTTTGGTGAAGATGTCTACCCCACGCTGGAAGAAAAGGCCGCCAACCTGCTCTATTTCATCATCAAGAATCACCCCTTTAACGATGGCAACAAACGCACTGCCGCCTTTGCCTTTATCTGGTTTCTGCAAAAGTCAGGTGTTGATTTTAAAGGCAGGGTTACACCGGAAGCCCTCACCTCCATTACCCTGCTGATTGCCGAAAGCAACCCAACAAGCAAAGCGCGCATGATCGGGCTGGTGATTTTACTACTCACAGGAAAAACAAGTTATGTTTGATTCCCCTGAAGAATGGATTGATACCTCATTAACGGAGGTTGTATCTCATTTAGGTGATGGATTACATGGAACACCAAATTATGATGATGAAGGCGAATACTATTTCGTAAATGGGAACAACCTTCGGGATGGAAAAATTGTTTTTACAAAAGACACCAAAAGAACTTCGACTGAAGAATTCAACAAATATAAAAAGAATTTAAATAATCGAACTCTATTAGTCTCAATTAATGGAACATTGGGGAATGTTGCTGAGTATAATAATGAAAAGTGTTTTTTGGGAAAAAGCGCTTGTTATTTTAATGTGCTTGATGATGTAGATAAGCAATTTATTAAGTACACCCTCACAAATAGGCATTTTCAGAAATATATAGATCGGTTGGCTGGTGGGACAACAATCAAGAATGTTTCACTGAAGACAATGAGGGAATACCCAATTAAACTCCCCCCTCTCCCCGAACAAAAAGCCATTGCGGATATGCTTTCTTCTTTTGATGAAA
>CAZYAI010000073.1:0-8766 GCA_964645625.1 uncultured Zetaproteobacteria bacterium | reverse complement strand
CTGCTTTCCCTTCTGCTTTCCCTTCTGCTTTCCCTTCTGCTTTCCCTTCTGCTTTGCCTTTGGCTATACCTTGCTGTTCTGCCAGTTCTAATGCGCCGCGTTGGTCATGAATGAACATTTCGCGACGTTCTTGATCCTCTAACTCTTCACGATTCAGCCCTGCTTTATTGGCTATATCAAACGCATGCTGAATCGCACGCTCGTTACTCAGCCGCTTAGGAACAGCCGTTAACGAGCCCGCACATTTGAGAAAATAAAACCATTGATCTAACACGCTTTCTAAAGCATCTTCGTCTTTGTTGAACTTAGGTAGCTCAGCAAAGACCAATGCCAAATCATCATGGTACACCGCGCCACTTTCGGCACGCAGCTTAAAGCTATTTACCGTATCCGTTAAATCATCAAACATCACAAAATCGGTGATCGTAATAGCAATTACATCACTCAAGCACTGGTAAGACTCGCCTTTAGAAAGCTGCCCTGTGTACGCTTTGCAGGCATTATAGAGCACACGCTTTTCAAAGCCTGCAACGTTCAACACCTGCATTTCAATAATATAAGACTTACCCTGCTCATCCTGAGCGCGGACATCTAAAAAGGTGTCTTTCATTCCCTTTATTTTTGGCGCAAGGTAAGGGTCAAGAATTTCCACGTGGCAAATACGATAAGAACCATGCAAATCAAGGATCGCGTTAAGAAAGCTCAATAAAATATCCGTGCTTTCACGCGAACCAAAAATCCGCTTAAAGGCAAAATCAGTTTTAGGGTTCAAAAATTGCATGGCGTACTCCTTGTGATAAAACCGCCTTTTTCCTCCCTAATGCCAAGAAAAAGGCGGCACGACAAAGGTCTCTTACTATTCGCGCAAGCCGCGTTTAAGGGTGCGTTGGGTGAACAAGCGATCTTTTAAACCACTGTTATACACTTGTTCACTGAACGTAATGACGGTTTTGTGATTGCTTTGCACGTTCACCATTTCAACACGTAATGGCGACCAAACTCCTTGAATCTTCTCCATTTCTGGCACATTCAAATGTTTGAGTTCACGACCTGCCAAATCCCAATAATCAACACGAATGGCAACATCGCTGTGCTTGGTTACGTATTGAATAATGCGAGAGTAACCGAGTTCCTGTGCAATTTCTGACGAAGCAGGCACACCTTCAACCTTCCAGCACTCCAGATTATTAACGGTTTCACTGCCCAAAAGCTTCCATTGGTAATCATCCAGCTCTGGTGATTGCTTCATATCCTCAAACGTGAAGTCGGTTCCCATAAAATAATCACCGCGATCCGATGATGAAATACGGCGCACTTTTTTCAATGCGGGTAGGTACAACCATTGATCATCATCTGCATTCGGATCATCATAATCAAAGGTCAGCAATGCTGTATCGCGGATGTTGGCTGGTTTGATGAAAAAAGTAATCATTTTCTTATCCACCCCCACATCTTTGCGGAAGTTCGCCATGTGACGCACGCGTTGATTATTGTTGCGGTCAATCAAGGTTTGCGTCATATGCTGTTTCAGATCATCGCCATCATCACGTTGATCGGCAGCCTGCATGACAGCCAAGCCTGTTGGCTCAGCATAAGCCATCGGTGTGGCAAACAGCCCCGCAACCATGCACATACTTACCCATAAATATTGTTTCATGACTTCACCTCACCCAATAAATCAGGGAACAGCCACGGAGCTTCGGTCTTCCTACGCTGTTCATAGCGGCGAATAGCATCGCCTTGTTGCAAGGTTAAACCAATATCATCCAAGCCATTGAGCAAACAATGCTTGCGGAAATCATCAATCTCAAAAGCCAACGCTGCACCATCGGGTGTGGTGATGGTTTGCGCCATGAGGTCGATGCTTAGGCTGAAGCCCTCATTTCCTGCTTGCTGTTCAAACAACCGTGATACATCAACTGCGGGCAAACGAATCGGTAAAATGCCATTTTTGAAGCAGTTATTGTAAAAAATATCAGCAAAGCTGGGCGCAATAATGACGCGAAAACCGTAATCCAATAATGCCCACGGCGCGTGTTCGCGTGATGAGCCACAACCAAAATTATCCCGCGTCAGCAATATACTGGCACCTTGGTAACATGCTTGATTGAGTACAAAATCTTGTTTGAGCGGGCGGTTGCTGCAATCCATTTCGGGCTCGCCGACATCCTCATAACGCCACTCATCAAACAAAAAGGGCCCATAACCTGTGCGCTTAATGCTTTTGAGGAACTGCTTCGGGATGATGGCATCAGTGTCCACATTGGCGCGATCCAATGGCGCAACTAAACCTGTATGTGTATCAAACTTTTCCATCATTACTCCCCTTCAATCATAGCGCGAACATCGGTGAAATGCCCTGCAACAGCGGCAGCAGCAGCCATCGCTGGACTCATTAAGTGTGTGCGTCCACCCGCACCTTGGCGACCTTCAAAGTTACGGTTAGATGTCGAAGCACAGCGTTCCCCCGCATTCAAACGGTCGGCATTCATCGCCAAGCACATCGAGCAACCAGGCGCACGCCATTCAAAACCCGCCTCGCGGAAAATCACATCCAAGCCTTCGGCTTCTGCCTGCTGCGCTACCAAGCCAGAACCAGGCACCGCCATGGCTAAAGCAACAGAATCGGCAACTGTGCGCCCTTTAAGCACTGCCGCAGCAGCGCGGAAGTCCTCAATCCGACCATTGGTGCAAGAACCAATAAACACTTTATCAATCGCAATATCCGTCATTGCCGTGCCTTCGCTCAGCCCCATATAAGTCATGGCGCGCTGCCAGCCTTCGGCCTGCACAGCATCACGCGCTTCGCTCAACAGCGGCACGCGCCCATCAATCGCCACCACCATTTCGGGGCTGGTTCCCCACGTCAGCTGCGGCGCAATAGCTTCGGCTTGCAAGTGAATCTCATGATCAAACACAGCATCCGCATCGGACACCAAATTGCGCCACGCTGCTTCTGCCACCTGCCAAGCATCACCCGATGGTGCCATAGGGCGACCGCGCACATAATCCAAGGTCACATCATCCACCGCCACCATGCCGCAACGCGCACCTGCCTCAATCGCCATATTGCACAGGCTCATGCGCCCTTCCATACTTAAAGCACGCACCGCAGAACCTGCAAACTCAATGGCATAACCCGTACCGCCCGCTGTACCGATTTGGGCAATGACATACAAGGCAATATCTTTACCTGTCAACGCATGATTCGCGCCATCAATGGTAATACGCATGGTTTTCGGCTTCTTTTGAATCAAACATTGCGTCGCCAACACATGCTCTACTTCCGATGTGCCAATGCCCATCGCCATAGCAGCAAACGCGCCGTGCGTGGAGGTATGAGAGTCACCACAGACCAAGGTTACACCAGGTAAGGTCAACCCTTGTTCGGGGCCAATAACGTGAACAATGCCTTGACGCACGTCGTCCATCGGGAACTCACGAATACCAAACTCATCACAATGACGATCCAGAGCTTCAACCTGACGACGAGAAACAGGGTCAGTAATCCCCTGCTCGCGATGAATCGTCGGCACATTATGGTCAGGGGTTGCCAGTGCTGTAGCGGTACGCCACGGTGTACGCCCTGCCAAGCGCAAGCCTTCAAACGCCTGCGGACTGGTGACTTCATGAATCAAATGCCGATCAATGTACAATAAGGTCGAGCCATCGTCGTTCTGCTGAACTTCGTGTTGCTGCCAAATTTTTTCAAATAATGTTGTTGCCATGCGCTCACTCCAAGAGTGCGGCATGCTAGAAGTTTGTAGCAGAATGGCAAAAACGCATAAGACAAAAGCGGAAAACACGCCATTGCGGACGCGGTTCGCAATCCAGAGAACGGACGCAAAACTGGATACTGCATCAAGTGCAGTATGACCGAGGAAAACCACGTCATTGCGGACTTGATCCGCAATCCAGTGAACGAACGCAAGACTTGGATACCGCATCACAACGGCATGCCACAAAAAACACGCCATTGCGGATATAAAATCAAAACGTACAGTTCTCGACCTGTTTCGTCAGGGGGGATGCTATGCATATCGTAATCAGCGGTGCTAACCGTGGTTTGGGTCTTGGTTTTGTGCGCCACTACTTGGCTCAAGGTCATCACGTTTGGGCATGCTGCCGCGACCCTGAGCAAGCGACTGCGTTGCATGACTTAACCTGTAACCACCTCCATCTGGTGCGTTGGGATGTATCAACAGACGATGCACCACAGTGCGCCACAAACGATCAACTCCCTAACAGCATTGATCTGCTTATTAACAACGCAGGCATCTATGGCCCAGGCAAACAAGGGCAGACGCTCGAAGGTGTCACAGTGGCAACGATGAGCGAAGTGTTTAACGTCGATGCCATAGGTCCTTTGCGCGTGGTACAAACCCTGTTGCCACGATTACGGCAAGGCCACGCGGTGATTGCCAACATCAGCTCCAAAATGGGCTCGGTCAGTGACAATGGCAGCGGCGGCACTTACGCCTACCGTGCCGCCAAGTCCGCGCTGATTATCATTTCCAAATCGATGAGCGTGGATTTAGCAGGCGATGGCATTCACGTGATTACCCTGCATCCAGGCTGGGTGCAAACCGATATGACCCAGCAAACAGGCTTGATTGATGTCACCACGTCGGTCGCTGGCATGACGCGCGTGATTGCACAAGCCGACCAATACGAAGCTGGTGCTTTCATCGCCTACGATGGTCAAATCGTTCCCTTTTAATGTCCGTCACACACCCTCGCCGCAACAGTTTAACGGCACGCGCCCAGCAATGCTTATTGCCTGTGTTGAGCGATGCCGTAGCAGTCATTGATGCCACCGCAGGTAATGGGCGAGACACCGCCTTTTTAGCACAAGCAAGCCCCGACACATGCCGTGTTTTTGCCTTTGATGTTCAAGCAGAAGCAATTGAGCAAGCGCGATTACACTGCGCCCCCTGGCAACAAAAAATCACGTGGATTCATGGTTCTCACGCGCACATCGCAACGGCAATCCCCGCATCACTGCATGGCTGTGTGCAAGCGATTATGTTCAACCTTGGTTATTTACCTGGTGGCACGAACAAAGCCCTGTGCACCCAGCCAGATTCAACCCTAACAGCAATCGAACAAAGCATGGCATGCTTAGCTGACACGGGCATCATCTCCTTACTCTGCTACACAGGTCACGAAGGTGGCATGGCAGAGTTCGAAGCGATCATGCAAGCCAGCATCACATGGCAACGCGCAGGTTGGAACATCACCAGCCACACGCCCGACACCAACCACCCTACCCCACCTCGGCATATCCTCATGCGTCGATGCTGTTCAACTATTGCCTAGAAACCACCCTTGCACCTTCATCTGTATCCCACAATGGTGATTGTGGATGTTTATTCCGCCGAGCCTTGGCTTGATTATGGCGATGAACACTGCGCTTACTTCGACCGACCAGCAGTGCGCAACACGTATGCTTTGTTGGCAGACCTCAGAGGTGATGGCATAGTATTGCTATGCTAGCCGTTCGTATGCTGTGTGTTGTTCTATTTTTTGGTCATTAAGAGATAATGCACGTGTGCGGGCGGTTAATCATTAATTTTGTCCCATCTTAAACGAAAAGCCGTTTTATTCGTCTATAAAAAGGAACATATGGCAACCGAAAACAACCATTTTGAAGCAAGCTTATTTAAAACAGCCGATAAACTGAGAAAAAACATTGATGCCGCCGAGTATAAAAATGTGGTGCTGGGACTCATCTTCCTCAAATATATCTCTGATTCGTTCCAAGCGTTGTATGAACGCTTAGATCAGGAGGAGTATTCCGACCCTGAAGACCGTGATGAATACATTGCCGAAAATTGTTTCTTTGTACCTGAACAGGCTCGCTGGAAGCATTTGCAAGCCAAAGCTAAACTGCCAGAGATTGGCGTTGCACTGGATGCGGCGATGGAAGTCATCGAGAAAGAAAATCCCGAACTAAAAAACGTTCTCCCTCGTGTGTATGGCAAACCCAACTTGGATAAAACTTCGCTGGGGCAACTGATTGATGTCATCTCTGACACTGAGCTAAAAACCCAAAACGAAAACGCCAAAGACCTGCTTGGCCGTGTGTATGAATATTTCCTTGGTGAGTTTGCCAATGCTGAAGGCAAGAAGGGCGGTCAATTCTATACCCCCAAATCCATCGTGAAACTCATGGTTGAGATGATCGAGCCATACAAAGGCAGGGTTTACGATCCTGCTTGTGGTAGTGGCGGCATGTTTGTGATGAGTGAGAAGTTTGTCGAAGAGCATCAAGGCAATATTCAGGACATCACCATTTACGGGCAGGAGTCCAACCAAACCACTTGGAAGCTTTCCAAGATGAATCTGGCGATTCGCAATATCAATTCTCAGTTCGTGGCGTGGAATACCGAAGGCACCTTCCTAAAGGATATGCACCCTGATTTAAAAGCGGACTACATCCTTGCCAATCCTCCCTTCAACCAATCGGAATGGGGGCAAGATATTTTGCAGGAGGATGGACGCTGGAAATATGGTGTGCCACCTGCTGGCAATGCCAACTTCGGCTGGATGCAGCACATGCTTTATCACTTAGCCCCTCATGGTGTGATGGCAACCGTCTTGGCAAATGGTTCGCTAAGTTCCAATACATCGGGTGAAGGTGAGATAAGGAAAAATATTGTTCTAGCTGGGTTGGTGGATTGTATCATAGCCCTGCCCAAGCAGCTTTTTTATAACACAGGTATTCCAGCTACGATTTGGATTCTGCGCCGAGGCAAAGAAGTGCGCCGTGGTGAGACCTTATTCATTGATGCTTCAGAAATGGGTTTCATGAAAGACAGGGTTCATCGTGAGTTTGCACCTGAAGATATTGAGAAGATTGAAAAGACTTATCATAGCTGGCGCGCGACTAAAGTCGCACCTCCGATTGCTTCTGGTTCTGGAAGTGAGGCTTTAGCCTCGCCAGTTTACGAAGATGTGAAAGGCTTCTGCAAATCAGCCACCCTTAGCGATATTGAAAAGCACAGCTTTGTGCTCACACCGGGACGTTATGTAGGCATTCCCGATGAAGAGGATGACGGCATACCCTTTGAAGAGAAAATGAAGGACTTGACCACTACCCTTGCAGCTCAAATGCAAAAAGAGAAAGAGCTGGATGAGCAGATCAAAACCCAACTGGCCAAGATTGGGTTTGAATTATGAGTGAAGAAAGCAAGCTGATTGTTTATCAGACGGATGATGGCGGCATTGCACTTCAAGCTGATGCCGAACAAGAGACGGTGTGGGCAACACAAAAGCAGCTTGCCGAAGTATTCGGCGTGAATGTTCCCACCATTAACGAGCATATTAAAAACATATTTAAAACAGACGAGTTGGAAGAGGCTTCAACTATTCGGAAATTCCGAATAGTTCAACAAGAGGGCAAGCGCGAGGTTGCGCGAAACATTGACCACTACAATCTCGATATGATGATCTCTGTGGGCTATCGCGTAAACTCCAAAACAGCCACGAAATTCCGCAAATGGGCAACACAAACACTCAAGCAACATATCACCCAGGGCTACACCATCAATCCGAATCGTATTGCCAAAAACCTTGATACCTTTTTGCACGCCGTGGAGGAGGTCAAAGCCCTCGCGCAAGACAATCAACAGCTGCAAACCGATGACGTGCTGGCTTTGGTTACAGCCTTTGCCCATACGTGGTTTTCTCTGGAAGCATACGATGAAGATAACCTGCCCACGCAAGGAAGCAGCCGCAGCAGCATTCAATTGGAAGCCAGCGAGTTATACCGCGCCGTTGACACATTGAAGCAGACCTTGATGACTCAGGGGCAAGCCACGCCGCTGTTTGCCCAGGAGAAAAACGAAGGCAGCCTGCAAGGGATCGTGGGTAATATCTATCAGTCTGCTTTTGGTGAAGATGTCTACCCCACGCTGGAAGAAAAGGCCGCCAACCTGCTCTATTTCATCATCAAGAATCACCCCTTTAACGATGGCAACAAACGCACTGCCGCCTTTGCCTTTATCTGGTTTCTGCAAAAGTCAGGTGTTGATTTTAAAGGCAGGGTTACACCGGAAGCCCTCACCTCCATCACCCTGCTGATTGCCGAAAGCAACCCAACAAGCAAAGCGCGCATGATCGGACTGGTGATTTTACTGCTCACAGGAAAAACAAGTTATGTATGATTTAAGCATCACGCTTGCTGCTCAAATACAAAAAGAAAAAGGGCTAGATGAGCAAATCAAAAGTCAACTTGCCAAGATTGGTTGTGAACTATGAGTACATTGCCTGAAGGATGGGTAGTAACAACTCTTGGTGAAGTCATCACTCTAGTTGGTGGAGGAACACCTAAGACCACAGTAAAATCATATTGGAATGGAGATATTCCTTGGTTATCAGTGGTCGATTTTAATAATGATAACCGTTGGGTTTCATGTACTGAAAAAAGCATTACAAATGAAGGGCTAAATAACAGCTCCACCAAATTGCTGAATAAAGGTGACTTGATAATTTCTGCTAGAGGAACAGTTGGTGCATTGGCTCAGTTGAAGAGTCAGATGGCATTTAATCAATCGTGTTATGGGATACAAGAGCGCGATGGCATATCGGACATAAACTTCTTGTTTTATTTGGTGACATTTAGCTTGTTGAAGATTGGACGCAATGTTCATGGAGCGGTTTTTGATACAATCACTCGTCAAACCTTTGATAATATTAGCTGTGAGCTTCCCCCTCTCCCCGAACAAAAAGCCATTGCGGATATGCTTTCTTCTTTTGATGAAA
>CAZYAI010000072.1:0-8845 GCA_964645625.1 uncultured Zetaproteobacteria bacterium | reverse complement strand
TTCGGTCATACCGCACGTGATGCGGTATCCAGTTTTGCGTCTGTTCACTGGATTGCGGATCAAGTCCGCAATGACGTGGTTTTCCTCGGTCGTACCGCACTTGATGCGGTATCCAGTTTTGCGTTCGTTCACTGGATTGCGGATCAAGTCCGCAATGACGTGGTTTTCCTCGGTCATACCGCACTTGATGCGGTATCCAGTCTTGCGTCTGTTCTCTGGAGTGCGGATCAAGTCCGCAATGACGTGGTTTTCCTCGGTCATACCGCACTTGATGCGGTATCCAGTCTTGCGTCTGTTCTCTGGAGTGCGGATCAAGTCCGCAATGACGTGGTTTTCCTCGGTCATACCGCACTTGATGCGGTATTCAGTCTTGCGTCCGTTCACTGGATTGTGGGTCGCGTCCGCAATGACGTGGTTTTGCTCGGTCGTACCGCACTTGATGCGGTATCCAGTTTTGCGTTCGTTCACTGGATTGTGGATCAAGTCCGCAATGACGTGGTTTTCCTCGGTCATGCCGCACTTGATGCGGTATCCAGTCTTGCGTCCGTTCACTGGATTGTGGGTCGCGTCCGCAATGACGTGGTTTCCTTCGCTCGTACCGCACTTGATGCGGTATCCAGTCTTGCGTCTGTTCACTGGATTGTGGGTCGCGTCCGCAATGACGTGGTTCCCTTCGGTCGTACTGCACTTGATGCGGTATCCAGTCTTGCGTCCGTTCTCTGGATTGCGGATCAAGTCCGCAATGACGTGGGTGTTTTCGGCATCAGTTTTTAAGATTTCAACGTCACCATGAGGGTTACTAGGATTCATGAGATTGGACGAACACGGAACACTGACCTGAGATAACGATTCATATTCAGCTAGTAGAAACAGACTTTTCTTCACTGGGGGTGATGTCTGGACCAATGAGTATGGCAATCCATGCTGTTTCGGGGTTGGATTCTAGGGCGAGTTTTACAATCATGGTCAATGGAACCGATAACAGCATGCCGACAGGACCCAGCACCCAGCCCCACACCACCAATGATAAAAATACCACTAAGGTGGAAAGTCCAACACCACGCCCCATGAAGCGTGGTTCAATCGCGTTGCCCATGACGATATTAATCACGCCATAGCCAATTCCTGTATAAAGGGCGACATCAGGCCCTAATTGCACCAATGCCAATAAAATTGCAGGAATCGCGGCAATGATAGAACCAATACTCGGCACATAATTGAACAAAAAAGCGATCAACGCCCACAATAGCGGGTAATCCACGCCCAGCGTCGCCAGTAGGATGTATACCAGCAAACCTGTGGCTAAACTCACCCATGTTTTAATGACCAGATAACGATTAACACTTTCTAGGAAGTGCGAGAATTGCTCTGTTCTGGGGGCGTGTTCGCGCATAATCGCCCATTTGTGTGGTAGCGCAATCGCCTCAAATAATAGAAAAATAACAGCCAATATAATCAACAAAATATTCGCTAATGCGTTGCCAAAACTGGCAAGCATTTTACCTGCCAAACCCATTGCCATCGAAGGGTCGAGTTGCTGCAACAGTGCCTTCCCTGATACATCCATACCGTGAGTGGAAAGCCAAGCCAGCAAACTATGCATCTGCCCTTGCAGGCGTTGTTGATAGGTAGGAAGGTTGCTAGAAAAATCGGCAATAGAAGCACCAGCAAACATACCGACCAGCACGCTGGCGCAAATCAAAACAGCCGTAATCGTAAATACCGCCAACGAAGGGGGAAAACGATGTTTAATCAGGAAGTGCAAAGCAGGTAAGCAAATAATTGCAATAAAAACCGCCAGCAACAGCAACACAAATAACGAAGACGCTGCCTTCATGCCTGCAATCAACACCACCAAGGAGGCGATCGTCAGTAATTGAAACGCAGGGCGACGACCTTTTTGCGCCTGTGCTGTCATAATCTTAGACGCGGATCGTCCATATCAAAGTCGGTTTCACCTGTAGCAAACATCAGCTTGATATAAGGCACACAGCCACCACATTCACGACCGCAATCGGTGGCTTCTTGTGCTGCCTCGAATGAACCATACGCTTGTAAGTCGGCAAACCGCTTGTTGATGCAGTCGCAACGATCCACGCGGATTTCTTCTTCATCGATCATGCTATGCTCCTATCCATTGTTGGTACAAACCTTCGGCATCTAATTGAAGATCACGTAAAATTTCTTGCTGCGTGCCGTGGCAAGGGAAGCTATCTGGCATGGCAGCATGAATAAAGCGACCGTGCCAGCCATGTTGCAGTAAATGCAGGGCGATTTGTTCACCCACACCACCCATTGCCACGCCTTCTTCCACCACCATGACTGGCTGATCTGCAACCGCATGAGTAAGGATACTTGCCAGATCCAAAGGCTTAATAAAACGCAGATTGATGACGGTAAGCTGTTGCTGCTGACGTTCGTCTAGCCATGCTGCTGCTTGCATTACGTCCTGTAAACGTGTGCCTACGCTGACGATCAGTCCTGCATTCCCTTTTTGCACGACTTGCGCAGACCCAATGGTAAGCGTTTGAGCGGGGCGACGCGTTACCCCTACGGCAGTGCCGCGTGGGTAGCGAATCGCAACAGGACCATCATGCGCCACCGCTGTGTGCAACATATCAACCAACTCTTGTTCATCAGCAGGTGCCATCACCATCATATGTGGCATGCTGCGCATAAAGGCTAAATCAAGCAGCCCTGTGTGCGTCGCCCCATCCGCTCCGACGATGCCAGCACGATCCATGCAAACAATCACGGGTAAGTTTTGAATGCATACATCATGCACCAACTGATCGTAAGCGCGTTGCATAAAGGTGGAATAAATCGCCACTACAGGGCGCATGCCATCGGCGGCCAAACCAGCAGCGAAGGTGACCGCGTGTTGCTCGGCAATACCCACATCAAAAAAACGCGCTGGGAATCGTTCGGCGAAATCACTTAACCCCGTACCTGCTGGCATAGCAGCGGTAATGGCTGTAATGCGTGGGTCTTGCTCAGCAAGGGTACACAAAGCATCGGAAAACACCGATGTGTAACTCGGTGCTGGTTGCGCTTTGCTGATGGGTCGTCCTTGTTGACGGTCATAGGGACCTAAACCATGCCATGTTTCAGGGTCGGCCTCAGCAGGCGAATAGCCTAAGCCTTTGCGCGTGAGTACATGGAGCAATAATGGTCCTGTGAGTTCTCGGCAGTTCTCTAACACGGGCAGTAGGTGTTCAAAGTCATGCCCGTCAATAGGCCCCAAATAACGCATCCCAAGCTCTTCAAACAAAATACCAGGCATAATCATGCCCTTAACATGCTCTTCGACGCGACGCATCGCATCCAACGCGCCTGGTAATTTGTCCAAAAGCTTGCGCGCAGTGCCTTTGGCTGAAGTGTAGGGCTTGCCGCTAATCACGCGGGATAAATACGCCGACATAGCACCGACATTGGGGGCAATCGACATCTCGTTATCATTGAGGATCACCAACAAGCGGTTATTACGCGCCCCCGCATGGTTCAAAGCCTCTAATGCCATGCCACCAGATAATGCACCATCACCAATAATAGCGACCACATCGCCTGTTTTATTTTGTAAGTCACGCGCCAGCGCGAAACCGTAAGCGGCAGAAATAGAGGTCGAGGCATGCCCTGCACCAAACACGTCATGCTCGGATTCGCTGCGTTTGGTGAAACCCGACAATCCGCCGTATTGTCGAATCGTAGGCATTTGGGCATAACGCCCCGTGAGGATTTTATGCGGATAAGCTTGGTGGGATACATCCCAAACAATTTTATCTTGCGGCGAGTTAAAAACGTAATGTAGGGCAATGGTGAGTTCAACCACACCAAGGCTAGCACCCAAATGGCCACCAATAGGGGCGAGCGTTTCAATCAAATATTCGCGCATTTCTTGCGCCAAAGCAGGTAATTGCGCTGGGGATAATGCTTTGACATCGCGAGGGCTGCCAATGTGTGGTAATAGATTGGTACTCATGTGCGTCGCTCAATGATGTAACGCGCCAGTTGCTGTAAATGATCGCCTTTGTTGCCGAATTGCTCAGCAGCATCCAAGGCATTTTCACACATGTTCGCCGCCATACGTCGTGCTTCGCTCAGCCCTAATAAAGAAACATAGGTTGCTTTGCCTTGTGCCGCATCTTTGCCGGCACTTTTGCCTGTTTCATCCGTGCTGGCTGTAACATCCAAAATATCATCGGCGATTTGGAACAACAAGCCCACGGCAGCACCGTAGTGACTGCATGCCTGTTGCTGCTGTTCATTCGCTCCCGCCAGCATTGCCCCCGCTTCGCAGCAATAACGAATCAACGCGCCCGTTTTATGAATGTGAATGCGCTCAACTTCTAGAACGTTGCTGACACGCTGTTGCTCTGCCTGCATGTCCAACACTTGACCGCCGACCATGCCCTGACCGCCAATGGCAATCGCCAGTTTTTGGATCAGCGCAAGACGAACATCCGCTGCCATTTCAAGCTCTGTAAGCAGTTCAAAACCTAAGCCTTGCAGGGCATCACCAGCTAATACAGCCGTTGCTTCATCAAAGCGTTTATGGCACGAAGGCATGCCACGCCGCCAATCATCATCATCCATACACGGCAAGTCATCGTGAATCAATGAGTAAGTGTGTACACATTCAACCGCCATCGCTGCGGGCATGATGTTTGCCGTTTGTTCGCCACCACAAGCGCGGTAACATTCAAGCATCAATGCTGGGCGAATGCGTTTCCCTCCCGCCATCAGTGCATAACGCATGGCGGGTAATAGTGGGGCTGGTACGGCAGGGCAACGGCGATCAAGCATCGCCGATAAGGCTAATTGTGTTTGTTGCGCATCATCTTTAAGGAAGCTTGGGCAAGTCATCAGTTGTCACCAGGCTGGCGGCTTGGCTGCTCCTGCATGGAATGATCGTTGTTTTCGCTCAGTGTATGTAAACGTTGATCAGCTTGATCGAGTAGTGATTCACAGTGACGAGATAATAAGACACCCTGTTCAAAGGCGGCAACACTTTCTTCTAAAGCCAACTGCCCAGATTCGAGTTTTTGCACCAGCGCAGTGAGCTGTGCCAATGCCTGCTCAAAGCTTAATGACGTATCCAGTGTCCCCTTTTGCTGTGTCACACAATCCCCCTGAAATCGACAAATACCGCCACCACAATCTGATAAGCAGGGCAGCCATTCTAAGATACAAGGACAGAACGGCAAGGCTTGGAATCATAAGCAAGATAATTGCTGATGTTACGCACGCATGTTCATATACGCCTGAATAAAGGGGTGAAGGTTTGAACTCAAGGGTGGGGGTACTTGCGCACCTTACCTTTGCATCGTTACCGCTGCTTTTGATTCCGCCTTGAACGTGAAGCTGTTCATGGCTTCTGATTTAAGGTTGATTTCAACCAGTGGGTGGCTCATGATTGCGTCAATACGGTCAGGAGGCGCGATATGGGTTGGCAAGATGGACTCAGGCGGCAACTTCGTTCGGTTGTTGAGTGGAAGAATCCACCCGATGACCTGATTTTTGAGCAGTGGAGCGATAACGGCGATGAGATCAAGCGCGCTTCCAAGCTGCTGGTCAACCCTGGGCAGGGGTGTATTTTCGTCTACGAAGGCAAGGTGAAGGCGATGATCGTCAAGCCAGGTCTTATCTCGCTGGATACGACCAACATCCCCTTTTGGACTACGATCAAAAAGTTCATGCAGTTTTTTGAGAGCGAGCATAAGGTCGGCCTCTATTATTTTCGCTACACCAAATTCCTCGATCAGAAATGGGGCACCAAAGCACTGATTAAATATGAGGATCCCAAATACAAATTTCCAGTTCGGTTGCGCGCTTTCGGTAATTACTCGTTTCGCATCATCGATCCGCGCAGTTTTTTCGTCAATGTCATGTCCACCTCGGCAAGCTACGACACAGCACAGTTTCGTGAGGTGATGAACAACCGAATCCTGCAACCGATCACCGACTACTTGGCCACAGCCCGCTTCAGCTATGCCGAAATTGATGCCAACCGCGAGGAGGTTGCTGCCGATGTTTTGACAAAGACCGAGCCTCTGTTTCACAAACTCGGCTTTGCACTGACTGACTTCCGCATTGAAGGGACAACGTTTGATGACGATACCAACAAGCGTATCAACCGTATCGCCGACATCATGGCTGAATCACAGGCTGCCACTGCGGCGGGGCTTGATTACGCTGGTCTGCAACAACTAGAAGCACTACGCGAGGCTGCGCGCAACGAAGGCGGTGCGGCAGGTATCGGCATGGGTGTCGGGGCAGGCATGGGTTTTGGTCAAATGATGGCTGGTCAGATGGGGGGCGGCATGCAACAGCAACAACATCAGCAGCAAACAGCATCAGATCCGATGTCGGCACTAAAAACACTCAAGCAGCTGCATGAGGATGGGCTGATTAATGACGACGAGTATGCGAAGAAAAAACAGGAGATTCTTTCCCGCTTGTAACAGAGAATCATGCGCCAGTTGTGCGCACCTGCTCAAGGAAGGTTAGGTATGAAATGCCAATTTTGTTCAGCTCCGATGCCCGAAGGGACAACGCACTGTGAATACTGTGGCAGCAATAGCGATGTCGATTTGCAAGGCGTATCCGACTACACGGTAGAGGAACCAGCCGAAGACCGCATCTGCCCTGTTTGCAATATCGCCATGCAAACGCTCAACTTGGAGAAGGATGGAATCTTTCTAATTGAACGCTGTGAGCAGTGCATGGGGCTGTTTTTCGACCCTAATGAACTGGAAACGCTACTGGAACGTTCAGTCGCTAATGTGCATAGCATTGATTACTCCCGACTGGATCAGATCAATCGCAAACAGCGTTTGCGCGGTATCGACAAAAAAACACGTTGGGTTAAATGTCCAGTCTGCCGACAGTTCATGAACAGAAAGTCATTTGGTGTACGCAGTGGCGTGGTGATCGATTCATGCCGTAACCACGGTATATGGCTGGAGGGAGCGGAATTCCGTCGCCTGTTGGAGTGGAAGAAAGCAGGCGGTTCAATCCTGCAACAAAAAAGGCAACAGCTATACCAGCAAGAACAGCAGAAACTGCAAAATTTTAAGTCACGCCTGAATGAGCAAGGCAAGAGCGATAACAGCACCATGTTCAATCTTAGCAGATCAAGACACCGTCACGAACCTAGCATATTGGAGGATGTATCGGATGCCGTTTCTTTGGTGAGAAAACTGTTTGACTGACACAGATTCGAAGCGTGAGGGTATTAGCTTTGAAAAGTTGAATGTTTACCCAATAAATCAAGCCTGGCAAAGGCTTTCGGCAAGATGTGAGCCGGCCGGTGACTGAACAACTCTCGCCACTGATTGCCAGTATGCTGGAGGCTGTTCAGCAGCACTGCTCGCAGGCACTAACCCTGCAGCGAGTGGAACGACTGCATGGTGGTTCCATTAGTCAGAGCATGGCACTTCACTGCCGGGAGGGCAGTTTTTTTGCCAAGGTGAACGATAGTCGCTATGCCGCCATGTTTGCTGCCGAATGCAGTGGCTTGGCGGCCATGGATGCTACCTGCAGCACACGAGTGCCGCGCCCGATTTGTCAGGGAAGCCACGCTGACCATGCTTGGCTGGTGCTGGAGTATCTGCCATTAAGCCCAAACGGTGATGCGCGAGCTGCGGGTCAACAGCTAGCTACCATGCACCGGCACACGGCTGAGCGTTTCGGTTTTCATGAGGATAATTATATCGGCCTGACACCACAGCCCAACACGCCTGATGATGACTGGCAGGCGTTTTTTCGCGATCAACGTCTGCTGCCACAGTTTCGGCGACTGGCTGCCAAAGGGATGGTGGATCAGGCTCTGGATCAGGCATTTCATGCCTTGTTGTATCGGCTGGGGGACTGGTTGGACGATCATCGCCCAGTGCCGTCGCTGTTGCATGGCGATCTATGGTCGGGCAATCTTGCCTACGCGCATGGTCAGCCAGTGATTTTTGACCCAGCCTGTTACTATGGAGATCGAGAGGCAGATCTTGCCATGAGCCGTTTGTTTGGTGGCTTTCCTCCAGAGTATTACCGTGGTTATGAAGAAGCCTGGCCTTTAGCAGCTGGATCTGAGCAGCGCATTGAACTCTACAACCTCTACCACATCCTCAATCACGCCAATTTGTTTGGTCGCAGCTATTTGCATCAGGCTGAGCGCATGATCCGCCATTTGCTGTCGGATTAAGCGAACTTCGTAGACCCAATCCCCGTTCGGAGCTATGTTACCATGATGATGCCTGTCACTGAGCCAACCCTGATCCGCATTGCAGTCGATGGCATGCGCTGCGCTGACGGTGTTGCTAATCTTTGCGGTGCATGAGATGAAGAGTATTTGAGAGAGATGCCTCTTAGATGGGTAGGAGAAGGACTGCAGCGTGATCCGCTTCGTCAAAGCAGATGGACGGACTCTATCCTGTCGGTAGCGAACATTACATTGAACGGATCAGGAAGAAGCTTGGTCTTATTGCCCGAAAGAGACAGGTCAGCAAAGATGATGAATCCATGGTGATTCGAGAGCCTAGGTCTGCTTACAGCGTCCATTTTGATGCCAAAAACGGGCTTTCCGTTTAAGACGGGACAAAAGCAATATGGATATGCGTGACATCGTAGGTTGAGGTACGAAACCCAACTTTAAAACAACCATACGTTATTTAGGCTATGCTCCTTTGTTGGGTTTCGTGCCTCAACCCAACCTACATGATGGTCTTGTAGTGTACGTGCGTCCCGTCTTAAAAGGGAGGCCTAAAAACGGGCGTTTAAGCACGGAAAACAGTGTGTTTTTTCTCTGTACACGACAAAAGCAGTGTTTAACTGTGGATAAAGCTCTATAAGT
>CAZYAI010000071.1:0-8981 GCA_964645625.1 uncultured Zetaproteobacteria bacterium | reverse complement strand
CAAAAGTTAGGAAATTAATAGGTGTGAGGAACGGGTGAATTTCGACACCCTAGCTTGGACGTGGCAGGATGCGCCATAATGCCAGAAATGAAGGCATGGCATTACAGCAATGGATCATCCTCAAAATGAAACAGGCCTTGTTTGAACAGGTGCAAGCACGCATCGACGGCGTTAGCGTCATACCATTGCCCGCGATAATGACTAAGCTCCTCTAAGGCAGCATCTATCCCCAAGCTGGGGCGATAAGGGCGGTGGCTTACCATCGCTTCGACAACATCAGCAACGGTGACAATGCGTGCCTCAAGGCATATATCCTCGCCTTTTAAGCCTTGCGGGTAGCCTGAACCATCGATGTGTTCATGGTGTTGCAAGGCGATGTCTGCGATTGGCCATGGGAAGTCGATGCCGCTGAGGATCTGATAACCCACGGAACAATGCTCTTGCACCAAGGCGTAGCCAACGTGACTTAACGGCCCTGGGTTACAGACAATTTCTGCTGGCACATTGATTTTTCCGATGTCATGAATGGTAGCACCTAATTGAATGCTCTCGATTTGATGCTCGTTCAAGCCCATCACGTGTGCTATCGCAACGGCAAGTTTGGCAACGCGCTGTTGATGCCCGCCAGTGTAAGGGTCTTTCATCTCCACAGCTTTGGCGATGGCACTGATCGTCCCTGTTAAACTGGCTTTTAGGTTGGCAGAGAGACGACTATTTTCCAAAGCTATGGCGGCACTGGCTGCCAAGCCTTGGAGTAGCTCACAATCTTCGTCATTAAACGGTTCGCCATTGCTTCGGTCATGAATCTCAAAGCAGCCCAGTAACGTTCCTTGGGCATTGATGATGGGCACATCAATCAATTGGTGAAAGTTCAACATCTGTTGAATTTCAGGAATCACATGAGGGTCACGTGTCGCATCATCACTGATATACGGCACGCGATGGTGCATGACATAACCAGGCACGCCTTCGTCTTCATGGAAGGTGTAATCAATCTGATGCCATGTGCCGCTTTGCAGGTATTCCTTAAAAACCATCACATCTTGGCTCATCAGTCCCGCCGCACCAGAATCTGCATGAACCAAGGCAACGGCAGACTCGACCAACACGCGCATAACGGCTTGGATGTTCAACTTGCGATTGATTTCCCGACTGTTGTTAAGCAGTGCCATCAACTGTGTTTGTTTATGCTGTACGGCTTGCTCTGTGTCATACTGTAAAGCCCGAATACGTAGGCTTTGAATGGTTTGCGCGACATCATCGGCTAAATTTTCTAGCAAGCGTATTTCACTATCATCAAAATGATGGGGCGTTGTGGTGTACAGATTGATTGCACCATAGCAATAACCACTACGCACCAGCGGCAGCGCAATCGAGTCGCGAAAACCATAGGGTTGCGCCAAAGCTTTCCATGGCGCAAAGGCAGGGTTGTGCTTCAAATCGTAGGAGGTCACGGTTCGCTGTTCGCGAATAGCAGTACCTGTCGCACCCCGACCGTGGGGGTTATCGCCCCAAGAGGTCTCCAAACCTTCTAGGTAACCTATGGCAATACCACTGGCGGCAATAGGCAGAACGCTTTGTTTGCTATCGCTTTGTTTCTTGCCCACCCATGCCAAGGCATCGCCTGCCTCTTGACTGGCAACATCGCAGATTTGCTGCAATACGGTGTCTTCATCACAGGCTTGACTGAGTAAGGCGCGGCATTGACTGAGCAGGTGTAGCGCGCGGTTGGATTGCTCAAGTGCAACAGTTTTTTGATGAAGATCCTCCATGTCGGTCATCACCACCAAGACCCGCCCCCAATCCTGCTCATGCCCTGTCGCAATGCTGAGCTGTACACGGGTGGCAATCGTCCGCCCTGATAGGGTTGTCGTCATGGCTTCTGCTTGGAACTGACGTTTGCCAGCCGCGAGTGCTAGCAGTTCCTCGGTGAATACCAGCAATGATTCCTCATTAAATGTGGTTGCCAAATGCTGCAAGAAAGCCTGTTTGTCATCCGCTTCATACAGCGTCAACGTAGCTTGGTTCACATCGACAAGACGTACCAGACTGGTGCAGTGTTGCACCTGTTCAGGGTGTTGTGCCAAGTATGTTGCAAAATCTTCTACACCATCGGCAGCCAGCCGATCAATATAATCTTTGACGGCAGAAAAATCCTCCACCCATAACGAGACGGGTGCTTCATTAAATATTTGTTTGAACGAATCCATAATCCTTATTCCTTCGCGCAGCACCAAAGAGGTGTGCATCCACAGCCTTATAACGTATGCTTACGGAAAAGGCTTGGCGATGCTTTTTGTCACCGTTGGCGACGTTTGGTGCTGGAGGGGAAGCCTAATTGCTCGCGGTATTTGGCGATGGTGCGACGGGCGATGGTGATGCCTTCCTGCGTCAGTTGCTTGAAAATTGCTTGATCGGACAGCGGTTTAGCAGGATTTTCTTTTTCGATCATGTGTTTGATGCGGCGCAACACCTGCGGTACGGCAATGGTATCGCCGTGGCGAGTCTCCAGCCCGCCAGAAAAGAAGTTGCGCAACTCAATCACGCCCAAGGGGGTGTAGGCATATTTGTTGCTGGTAAGGCGAGAGATGGTGGATTCGTGAACACCGCATGCCTCAGCTACCTGCTTTAAGGTTAATGGTTTAATGGCAGCCGCACCGTGAACAAGAAACGCTTGTTGATGAACAGCGAGGAATAATCCTGTTTTGAGCAAGGTATCATGCCGTTGTGCCAGTGCTTGCAGCAACCATCGCGCTTCTTTTTCTGCATTGCTCATAAAGGTTTGATCATCGCCCTGCCAAGCATGGTCTTGCCATTGTTTGGATAGGCGCACAGAGCCGCCGCGACTGTGCCTAACCTCTACGGCGATGCTGCCATCACGATCCAATATAAAGTTCAACTCAGGTTCAATAAAAATACTGGGGTCAGCCTGACTAAGCCCTGGGTTGGGGTCGAGTTGGCGCAACAACTTACGCGCCGCTGCAATCGTGTTTGTATTGCATGCCAACTCTTGCGCAACAGCAGCGTCTGTTAGTTGTAGGGTTGATTCTTGATGGCTTAATAAATGTTGCGCCACTGCCACCACAGCTTCATCATAACCACGGCAATCATCGAGTTGCAACGAAAGACATTCTGCTAAATCTCGCGCCCCCACGCCAGCAGGTTCTAACTGTTGCACCGTTTGACGCAACACCAGCCACACCGTTGCCATCGTGGTTTCACATAGCGCAGCAACCGCATTCGGGTCAGCGCGGAAATAACCATCATCATCCAAAGAATCCACAATCGCCATCGCCACACGACGCGTTTGTTCGTCCATCGGTTCGCGTGCTAACTGCTGGTGTAACCGCTCATGCAGAGGCAGTTCATCGTGATGCCATTGTTGCTCTTTATCGCCTGCGTCACCATCACGCTGGTTTTGGCTATAAAGGTTTTCCCATCCTTCATCGGCACCTTCGGCGTGGACGACAGCTTCCTGTTCCTGCGAGGTGACATCCGATTCGCGTTCTAATAAAGGATTACTTTCTAGGCATTGGTCGATGTACTGCTCCAGCTCTAGGCTATCCATCGCCAAAATTTTAAGGCTTTGCGCCATTTGTGGTGCCATCACCAACTGCGATGACAGCTTTTGTTGCAGTTGTACGCCAGTACCCAGTTTAGTCACGATGACTCCCGTGACGAATCATTTTTTTGGTACGCCGCGTCGCGCCAGTTCATCGGCGCGTTCGTTACCTTCGTTGCCTGCATGACCTTTAACCCATTGCCATTGAATGGTGTGCCCTGCGCAAGCTTGGTCAAGTTGCTGCCACAAATCGGCATTGACCACATCTTTCTTGGCTGCTGTTTTCCAGCCATTGCGCTTCCAGTTGCGAATCCATTCGGTAATACCTTGAATAACGTAACGTGAATCCGAATAGATGGTGATATGGCAAGGACGCTTCAGTGCGCGCAAAGCCTCGACGGCAGCACGCAGTTCCATGCGTTGGTTGGTGGTGTGTGGCTCGCCACCGAACAGTTCTTTTTCATGCGCACCAGCGCGCAACCATACACCCCAACCACCAGGGCCTGGATTACCCGAACAAGCACCATCGGTGTAGGCAATGACTTCGGAGCTTACACCGCTCATACGTGCGCCTGATGTTCAGGTAAAGATTCGATATGCAAGGTCTGCGTCGGGAAGGCAAACGCCAGCCCCAGTTCAGCCAATAGCTCCATGATCTGCATATTCACTTCTTGGCGCACTTGTAGGTACTCCTCCCACACTGTGCTGGCAGAAAAGTAATAAAGGAAGATCGACAACGAAGAATCAGCAAATTCATCAAACTTTACCAACGAGTATTCTTGATCCACCCCTGGGTGGTCGCGCAGCAGTTGCTCGATGCCTGCAATCGCCTGCTGCATCTGTGCTGGAGTGGCATCGTAGGTGATGCCAATACGCATCTTAATGCGTCGTTTAGGGCGTGCATCAATGTTATCAATCACCATATTTGCCATGCGCGAGTTAGGCACATTCACCAAGGTTTTACCAAAGGTGCGAACCCGCGTTGAGCGGAAGCCAACCTCTTCCACCACGCCTTCAAATTCTGATGTTTTAATCCAATCACCCACCACAAACGGTCGATCGAGCAAAATCATAATCGAGCCAAACACATTAGCCACAGTGTCTTTCGCCGCCATCGCCACGGCAATACCGCCAATACCCAGCGATGCCAGCAAGCCAGAGATAGAATAGCCCATGTTTTGCGCTACCACCAGCACCCCAGTCATGACCAAAAAGATTTTCAGTGTTTTCGCTACAAAGGGGATAAGCTGATCGTCCAATGGTGATTCGGTATCTTTGGCACGCGCCTGAAAGTGTGCACCCAAACCATCAACCATGCGCCATACAAACCAAATACCCGTAACAATCGCCGCCAAACGCGCCACTTGGTCAATGCCTGTTAATAATGGCAGCAAGGGCTCAGGCGGTTGCAACACATGAACCGTCAACAACAATCCAACAATAAGCAAAAACCAACGGGCAGGCTTTTCCGCAGCTTCAAGCAAAATATCATCCAGCTTAGTCGCCGTTTTACCCGCGATATGTACCACCCAACGGTGTAAGGCATTGTTCAAATAACGTTGCAACACAATCACAGCAAACAAACATAAAAAGGCCAACAACCACCGCAGAACAGGAATCCCCAAAACAGACCAGCCCTGCAATGTTGTGAGTAAAGCATCCATAAATACACATCCTACAAAAATTACTATCTGATGTTAGGCAAGGCATGGGGGCTTTTTATCTAGTATTATAATCTAAAAAGCCATCATGCTTCACTTGATTTACTATCCAGTCTTGCGTCCGTTCGCTCCGTCATGCCGCACTTGATGCGGTATCCAGTCTTACGCCCGTTCTCTGGATTGCGGATCAAGTCCGCAATGACGTGGTTTCCTTCGGTCATACTGCACTCGATGCAGTATCCAGTCCTGCGTCCGTTCTCTGGATTGCGGATCAAGTCCGCAATGACGTGGTTTCCCTCCGTCATGCCGCACTTGATGCGGTATCCAGTCTTGCGTCCGTTCTCTGGATTGCGGATCAAGTCCGCAATGACGTGGTTTCCCTCCGTCATACCGCACTCGATGCGGTATCCAGTCTTACGTCCGTTCTCTGGATTGCGGATCAAGTCCGCAATGACGTGGTTTCCCTCCGTCATACCGCACTTGATGCGGTATCCAGTCTTGCGTCCGTTTTCTGGATTGCGGATCAAGTCCGCAATGACGTGGTTTCCCTCCGTCATACCGCACTCGATGCGGTATCCAGTCTTGCGTCTGTTCTCTGGATTGCGGATCAAGTCCGCAATGACGTGGTTTCCCTCCGTCATGCCGCACTTGATGCGGTATCCAGTCCTGCGTCCGTTTTCTGGATTGCGGATCAAGTTCGCAATGACGTGGTTTCCTTCGGTCATACTGCACTCGATGCAGTATCCAGTCCTGCGTCCGTTCTCTGGATTGCGGATCAAGTCCGCAATGACGTGGTTTCCCTCCGTCATACTGCACTCGATGCAGTATCCAGTCCTGCGTCCGTTCTCTGGATTGCGGATCAAGTCCGCAATGACGTGGTTTCCCTCCGTCATACCGCACTTGATGCGGTATCCAGTCTTGCGTCTGTTCTCTGGATTGCGGATCAAGTCCGCAATGACGTCGTTTCCTTCGGTCATACTGCACTCGATGCAGTATCCAGTCTTGCGTCCGTTCTCTGGATTGCGGATCAAGTCCGCAATGACGTGGGTTTCCTCCGTCATACCCCGCTCGATGCGGTATCCAGTCTTGCGTCCGTTCTCTGAATTGCGGATCAAGTCCACAATGACGTGGTTTCCCTCCGTCATGCCGCACTTGATGCGGTATCCAGTCCTGCGTCCGTTCTCTGAATTGCGGATCAAGTCCGCAATGACGTGGTTTCCCTCCGTCATACCGCACTCGATGCGGTATCCAGTCTTACGTCCGTTCTCTGGATTGCGGATCAAGTCCGCAATGACGTGGTTTCCTTCGGTCATACTGCACTCGATGCAGTATCCAGTCCGCAATGACGCGCTGCTAGTCAAAAAAAGTCATGCCTATAACCATACGCATGTAACATCAGTTATTACTATGGCACTTATGCTATAAGTCCCGCCTGACTTTACCAGCAGCAAAATGGGTGCGCATCATAAAGCCATGTTCGTTTATTATGTGGGTTACATTACAATGGCTGGCTTCCCTTTTGAGATGGGACGCATGTGCACTACAAAGCCATCATGTAGGTTGTGGTTGAGGTACGAAACCCAACTTTAAAACATCATAAGTTATTTGGGCTATGCTCCGTTGTTGGGTTTCGTGCCTCAACCCAACCTACGGTGTCACGCATAGCCATATTGCTTTTATCCCGTCTTAAAAGGGAGGCTCAATATTTGCAGCAGCTTAGGCGTATGAAATAGTGGTAATGCTTCGCGCAGATGTTTGCGGGTTAGGGGGATTTCATCAAGGAATTGTTGTTTACCATCGCGATGGGCTAGGCGGGTGAAAATGCCAATGGCTTTGATGTGACGTTGCATGGCTGTGAGTCGCAGGCAGCGATGCCAATGGGCGGCATCGTCAAAGGCTTGTCGTAACTGTTCTGGCAGCGCGGCAAAAAAGTTGTAACTCCATTGCTGACGTAAGGCTTCGGGGTAATCTTGGTAACAATCATAAAGCAATGATGCCAGATCGTAAGTGACAGGGCCGATGACTGCATCTTGAAAGTCAATCACGCCCAAGGGCATGCCATCGTTAGGCAGCATCAGATTGCGGCTGTGGAAGTCTAAATGCACCACCACTTGCGGCAATGCTAGCACGGGGGCAAACAACGCTAACATGGCATCTAACGTGCGTTCGCGTTCACCCTCGTCCAGTGGCTTGCCGATGTGTGGCAAGTACCAATCCGTCCACAAGGCACATTCACGGCGCATCCGCTGCGCGTCAAACAGCGGTAGATCAACAGTGGTCGCGATGCTTTGCAAGCGGTGCAATTGCCGCAAAGCATCGTCTAACAATGGTGCTAACGCCACACCTTGCTGCAAGGCCACTGCCCATGTTGTATCGCCGAAATCTTCCAGTAACAGCAGTCCATCTACTTCGTTGCGAGCAATCACCTTAGGGGTGCGTACGCCATGCTTTGCCAATAACGTCGCCACACGCAAAAAGGGGCGCACATCTTCGTGCGGTGGCGGCGCGTCCATCAGCATGCTGTGTTGACCTTGGTGCTGGACGCGGATGTAACGACGAAACGAAGCATCACCCGCCAAGGGTGATAATTGGTAGTCGCTCGCTAATACCGCGCTTAACCATTGTTCAATCAACGCCTGCCGTGGATTCATTATTTTAACTTCATCTCCAACATACGCCCGCCTGTTTGGTCGGCAAGCTTTTGGAATGCCACTGTGGTGCTAGAGTTATTATGCCCCAACGGCAGCGTGAACACAGGTGCTGGAATCGCGTGGTAGCCAATGCGATCGGTCGATGGCTCATCGCCAATCAGCAAATAAGCACCTGGTGCTGGTGCGTTTTTGGCAATTTCGATGAAAGCGCGGCCGATGGTTTCTTCCGTGCCGATAAATGGCGCATCTTGCATTAAATGATCGAACATTTCCCCCATCGTACCACCATAGGTTCCCGTTCTTTTGTCGCCATACCACGATATGGCACTCAGCTCTTTGCCCGAACGAATCGCAATCAATCGCAATACAGGGATCAAAAAGCTGGTTGCGCCATGCATTGAACCCGTGGCATCAATAACCAAATGCAAGTCTTTGCCAGGCAGCATCCGCAACCCTTTGATAAACAAATCAAAATCGCGCTTACCCTTGCCTTGATCCCAACCCGCACTGGCTTGAACCTTTTGCAATTGTTGTTGTACATCAGCGCCCGCTAAGGTGTTGAGTTCTTCTTGCAGTTGTTTATTGCGTTGTTGCGCTTGGGCTAATTGCTCCTTCATCTGGGCGATTTCGGCCTCTGATTCTTGGCTTTTACCCTGCCCTTCCATTTGGGAGAAAATGAGCAACATGGCGAAAATAAAAATAAAGGCTGCCAACATCAGCAACGCCATATCGGAAAAAATCTCGTAAATGCTATCTTGCTGTTGGGATTCACACCGCCGATAACGCATGATTACGCAGCATCATCCGATGGCGTATTGTTGCGCCGTGGTTCAGGGCGCATGAAAGAAAAGAAACCACGGCTGCGTCTGGCATCGCGGAAAAATACCGCATGCCCCTTGGCAATACGAAGCATGTCGTCATCGCTATTGATGAGCTGTAATTGTTGGTGAAAATCTTGCAGTTCTTCACGAAATAGCCCGATCTCTCGGCGACTACCAGCCATCGCTTGCTGCAACAGTGCTGTGCGCGCGGTAAGCTGCTCCACATGTGCCTCAAGCTGAGCCACATCGCGCACTTCATCGGATTGATGCAAGTCTGCCGCGCCAT
>CAZYAI010000070.1:0-9077 GCA_964645625.1 uncultured Zetaproteobacteria bacterium | reverse complement strand
TCGTGGTCAGCGGGGCGGCGAACTTTATGTCCGCCAAAGTGTTTGTCAACACTTTGTTTTTCCTGCCGCCAGAAGCTCAAAAGCCCCTTGCGAAGGGCGGCGAAACATAGCGAGCTACATCGCCACGTCAAGCATTTAATCACAGCATACTTAATTATAACACTCAACATCACCGCATGCCACATACCCCCCCTTCTTGGAATCAACCCCAACAAATACATCAGTCAAGATGAACACAGCCCTTCAAGGGTTTAATTACCACGCAAATTAGCCGATGCTTCGGCAAGGAGACCACCCAATGAAAGAAACATGCACCATCACATTAAGCGATGCAGCAATAGCCCAATTCCAAAAAGCACTACACCAAGCCAACAAAAAAGCCGCGCGCTTATCATTACGCAAAGCAGGTTGTAGTGGCCTAGAATATGTCGTTGATTTTGCCGACACAGCGCAAACTGGTGATTTAACGGTAGAGCAAGAGGGATTCACGCTTTATGTAGATCCTGAATCTTACGCTATGGCTCTACAGGGACTGCACATCGACTACCAGCAAGACCTGCTATCCTCATCCTTTGTGTACCAAAACCCCAACAAGAAAGGCGAGTGTGGCTGCGGTGTGTCGTTCACGATCTAGATAACCAAAACAAAAAAGCCCGCCATAAGGCGGGCTTTTTATGCAGTTATTATATAACTGTAAAACTCAATAGCGACGTTCGCGGATACGCGCTGCCTTACCACGCAACGCACGCAAGTAGTACAGTTTCGCACGGCGGACACGACCACGGCGAACCACAACAACACTTTCAACCATAGGAGAATGCAGTGGGAAAACACGCTCTACACCAACATTATTAGAAATTTTACGCACCGTAAAGCTGCTAGAAATTCCTTTGTTATGACGGGCGATTACTACACCTTCATAAGCCTGAATACGCTCTCTGCGCTCCACGCCTTTTTTCCCATCTTTAAAATCGACAACTCGAACATTCACGCGAATAGTATCACCTTCACGGAACTCAGGAATATCTGTACGGATCTGATCGCTGGTTACATCGTCCAATGCACGCATGACTTAAGCCTCCAAAATTTCAACGGCAGTTCAGGAAGGGAGCCGTTACCCCATAGAATGCAGATCAGCGATCCGTTTTCTAACCCTCTTTGGCACAAAGGATGAAACCTCATAGCCCGACAAAAGGGCGCGCAATATAGCCAGCAGGAATGCACTTGGCAACAAAATAATACAACAAGGCGATAACAACCATCAATGCAAGCGAATAGATTTCGGCACTGGCAAGCTGATACCTGTGGACTGCTCCATCAACATACGTTTAAATATTCCTGCATTACCTATGGTCTTCATGCCCACACCACGGCACCACGGCAACCATGGCAAAGAACTGGTAAACAAGCGATGAAAGCCCTCCATCGCTGCCATAGTCGTCAGCACATCGGGCAAGCGGTTTTTACTATAACGATGCAACACACTGACTTCACCCCAATCCTCTTCAAAGCGATGCGCATCCACAATCTCTTGCGCCAATACTAAGGCATCACGCAAACCAAGGTTAACGCCAAGTCCTGCCAAGGGGTGAATGCAATGTGCTGCATCACCAATCAAGGCAAGACGATGACGCACAATATGATGTGCTAATTGCGCGCGTAACGGGAAGCCTGCGCGCTCCCCTACTTTAACCATACGACCAAGCACTGGCCCAAATTGATGATTCAAAGCATGCAAAAACGACTGATCGTCCATTGCCAACAGCCGCTCAGCTTCCTCATTATCGGCACTCCATACAATGGAGTTCAGCCCATTGGTCATAGGCAGCACTGCCAACGGCCCTGTCGCGAGAAAGCGTTGGTATGCCATACCATGATGCGCATGTTGCGGACGCACAGTGGCAACAATTCCCTGTTGCTGATAATCACTTTGATACACGCCAATATCCGCTTGCTGACGCAACCACGAACGCCCACCATCAGCAGCAACAACCAACGGGGTAAGCAAAACACGCCCATCATCCAATTCCATCGTACAATGGCGCGACTGCCAACGGACGGATTTAAGTGTCGCAGGATTCCACAACTCAACATTCGGCGCATCGACCATGGCTTGACGCAAGCCCGCCTGCAACACGCTATTTTCAACCAGCCAACCTAATGCTTCAGTTTCAATTTCTTCACTATCAAAACGAATACCGCCCGCATGCTGACCATCCCATACTTGCATGCCATGAATCGGCTGAGCATGTTCTGCCATAAACGACCAAGCACCAAGCTGCTGTAAAGCCTGTTGATTGCCATGCACAATAGCAGAAACACGACAATCACGCCCCAATGACCAGCGCACAGCAGGCTCACCACGTTCAATCACCACAACGCGAAGATCCGTCTCTTTTAAGGCACAAGCCAAGCACAATCCAACCATGCCCCCACCGACAATAACCACATCGGCATGGTTGCTATGACGCACGTTCATCCCTCCCCCTTCGCAACACCTGCGGCATGACGCAAGAACCAACGCTTCCACGGCGAGTTGGGCTGCACAGTAAACATCAATGCTGCACGCAGTTGCTGAGCAAGCACCGATTGCGATGCAAATGCACTCAGCAAGCCTTCGGTAAAACCACTCACCGCACACACATCAAGTTGCTGTGCAGAAGCATACTGCTGCAATAACACCGTATGACCAGGATCATCCCGTCCGATAGAGGAGTTTAATACATTTGACAATGTACACACATCACGAAGGCCAAGATTTAAACCTTGACCTGCAACAGGATGAATCGTATGAGCCGCATTACCCGCTAGCACCAAACGCGCGCCCGTTAACCGTTTAGCGAGCCGCAGTTCCAAAGGGAAGCTGCCACGTTTGCCGCACGCCTGCATCGCCCCCAACGCCATCGCCGGGGTTCCTTGTATCGCCTGCGTCAATGCACCAAGAAACACATCATCCGTACATTCGAGTAAAAACATGGCTTCATCAGGCGGCACAGCCCAAACCAAAGAAAGTCGCCCATCCGCCATCGGCAATAACGCCAATGGTCCATCGTTACGAAAGCATTCATACGCCGTGTCATGATGCGGTACCGCCGTTAAAATACTCGCTACAATAGCAAAACGATTGTGCGACCAACCATACGTGCCAATACCAGCCATACGGCGCAACGGACTACCACCACCATCAGCAACCACCAGCAAACGAGCGCGCAACTGCCGTTGCTCATCACCCTTGAGCACCGTCAATACCGTAGCATCATCCTCTACCTGGCGCTGACTAATTATTGCCGGACAAAAAACATCGGCACAATCCTGAACCTTCTGCCACATAGGCGTGAGAACATGTGCCATCTCAACCACATACCCCATGGCATCAAGTTGTAACTCATCGCCATGAATAGCGACACGACCACGCGCCTGTGCTTCACACACTTCAATATGACGAATCGTACCACAGCCTAAAGTCTTAATTTCCGACCATACACCCCATTCATCCAATAGACGGCGCGAACCTTCAGACAGTGCAATAGCACGCTCGGGATCACCGACTGTTAACGATGGCACACGCGGATCAACCAATGCAACACGCATCCCTTGTTGCGACAATGCCAATACAGCAGCCAAACCCACAGCACCCGCACCACTAACGATGACATCATATTCCTTAGTTTGAATCATCTAAAACTCTCAACAAGCAGACTGGCGGTTTAACATGGTAACGTGATCTGCATCATATACGTCAACCACGCTCTACCAACCCCATAATCGTGGTAACAATCTCACCCAGCGATGCTTCTAAAGCATCCAAGTCAGCAGTAAGTTGTCCCAACGTTGTTCCCTTAGCAATGGTGTGCTCCACCTGCTCAGCACGACGTTGCAAAGCAACGGCACCAATGGTACCAGCC
Source organism: uncultured Zetaproteobacteria bacterium (assembly GCA_964645625.1). Taxonomy (GTDB): domain Bacteria; phylum Pseudomonadota; class Zetaproteobacteria; order Mariprofundales; family Mariprofundaceae; genus AB-137-C09. Next base: position 5,172 of record CAZYAI010000070.1, on the reverse strand, counting down.
AAACCCTTCAAGGTATGCGCATGACGACAAGCCAAGTCGCTTTCTCCCTCACTCAAAGCATGTCGTATATTACTCACAGCATCGTGCTGAGCTTGTGCAAACTTCTGCATAACACTTAACAACAACTGCTCATCACCACCAATATTATTCAAAGCATAAGCAATATCGATACCTTTTAACACGGGTGGCAGTGCAACAGACGATGAAGATGAAGAAGCAACTGCCGCTTGAGCAGTGGACTCGACATCTCTTTGTTTACCACGCCAACGTGCCAACGTACTATAAAACTGATCTGCATCCACAGGCTTACTTACATAATCGTTCATACCCGCTTCAATACACTCCTCGCGATCGCCTGTCATAGCATGCGCAGTCATCGCAATAATTGGCAAATCAGCGCACCCTGGCAGCTGGCGAATACGCTGTGTCGCCTCATAACCACCCATGACGGGCATTTGTATATCCATCAGCACCAGATCAAAACAATCTGCACCCTCACGCGCAATCATATCAACGGCTTCTTGCCCATTATTAGCCACATCAACGGTAATATCAGCCACACCTAACAAACCACGCGCCACCATTTGGTTGACTTCATTATCTTCGGTCAGCAATACATGCATACCTAAAATCTGGCGAATGTGAATATCCTGCCGTGTAATCGTCTCTCGATGCACATCCGTGCGGTTTTCCATACCAATCACTTCAGAAATCACATTAAACAGCATGGATTGTTTAGGCGGCTTAAGCAAAAAGGCATTTGCCCCATGCTCCATAGCATGACGCAGCTCTAAATCATGACCAAACCCTGGCATCATAATCACTGGCGTATGGGCATACACCTCATGTTGACGTAAACGATTCAATAATTGCAAGCCATCCATTACAGGCATCATCCAATCCACAATAATCAACTCAATCGCTTGATCTTCCGAGGCCTTTTTCTCCAGCATATTGAGTGCCTGCATACCTGAAGCAGCATACTCCACTTGTAACTGAAATGACTCCAGCATCTGTCCGATTAAACGGCGGAATGTAGCGTTGTCATCAATCACTAAAGTACGCAAACCGCGCATCCCTTCAGGGCTAAGGTAACGACGCTCTTGATCTTCTGCTTGCCGTTCAAACGTAACCGTAAAGCTAAAGATCGAGCCTTCACCAACAGCACTATCCACCGCCATCTTCCCGTCCATCAACTGCACCAGCTGCCGACTGATCGTCAGCCCCAAACCTGTACCGCCATATTGACGCGTGGTGGATGTATCTGCCTGAGAGAATGCTTCAAACAACTTATGCTGAACTTCCTCTGGAATACCAATCCCCGTATCCTTGATGGAAAAACGCAAGCTTGCCTGACGGGGTGATTGCTCGACACAAGCCACGCTCAAAACAATCTCACCTTGCTCGGTAAACTTCACCGCATTACCCAATAAATTGGTAATAATTTGATTTAAGCGCAAAGGGTCGCCCACCAAGGCTGTCGGGGTATCTTTTTCCACCCCTACAACAAACTCAATCCCCTTACGCCCAATACGTTCACGGAACATATCACTCTGGGTGTCCAACACATCAAACAACTGGAAATCCACACGCTCAATACTCAAACGACCCGCTTCGATCTTGGAAAAATCAAGAATATCGTTGATAATCACCAATAAAGACTCCGAAGAGTTCAGCACAGTGGACAGATACTCAGCACTGCGCGGCGTTAGCTTCCCTTCATCTAGGCAAAGGCGCGTCAAGCCAATAATCGCATTCATCGGCGTGCGAATCTCATGGCTCATATTCGCCAAAAACTCACTTTTAGCCTTCGATGCAGCCTTGGTTGCTTCCATTGCCTCTTGCAACTCAGCGGTACGTTGCTGCACCCGCACTTCCAAATGATCGCGGTAACCTTGCAAGCTGTGCAATAAATCCGTTAAGGCATGATGAACACTGACAATTTCGCGCGTTTTTGCACCATGCATCAGTGGCAACTCATATTCTCGCTCAGTATCCAACTCGCGCAAATCTCGCACCAGCCAACGGAAGGGACGCAACAGATAATCCAACAACAAACTAATCAGAAGCAGCAACAATAAAAAGCCACCAGCCAACAAGCCCAATCCCCACAAGGCTTCCTGACGCATTTTTTTGAACGGCGCATCGTTATAATATAAACGAACCAAACCCAGCATCGCGCGTTCATCATCGTTACTAAAAAGCGTGTCTTCTGCAACAAAAGCATGATGTCCCTGCGCAGGAACCACATTCACCAGACTACCGCCCATCATTGTTTCCACTTCTACACCCAACAACAAAGGCTGACCTGTGGCAGATTCACGCAACAATAATAGCTGATCCACATAAGATTTAAGCATATCCGTATCGTCACGGCTTAATGCTGTTTCTAAAATAGGCTTACTGCTCATGAGTAACAAATCAGCTTTACTCTGCTCTTGCGCCAGCAGTTTATCCTCTTTATTCCACAGCCAATCGCCATACAACAAAGCCAGCATCAAGCCAAACATCAACACCATGGATAGCATGACGCTGCCAGACAAGGTCAACTTTATATCATGCTGTGTTTCAAGTGGCTTATTCATAATGGTACGCAAACTTTAAGAAAAGGGGGTGAAATTTAATATTTAACTCCTTAATCGTCGCCATATTCACAAAAGGGCGGATTTTACTACCCACAAAAACACCAGTGCTAACACCGCGTTCAACATCGCCAGGGAAAGGGGAAAACGTCAGCACCTGCCTATCTTTAGAAAACAGCAGTAACTGCTTAAGTTTGTTATCGTCCAGCCGCTCAGCAATAAAGAGACCAGCAATAGGGTTCGACTTTTTCTTTTGTGCCGCAAGCTCTTGTAAGGTAATACTGCGCACAACCAAGGGTACTTTTTTTATCGTTTTAACTTTTTTAACAACGGTTGCAACCAAAACATCTGCTGCGGGTTTATCTGCTTGATACACCACATAAGCGTGCAGCTTCTCCCCTTGCACCTTGCTAGCAATACCAACATCCACCGACAAAACATTAGGGAACAGATTAAGACCTATCGCAATGCGCCGCTCAACTTCAGCTTCGTAAGCATCGACCTGCACACAAGGCACAAGCAAACACAGCAAGAGTAAAACCACCGCAAAACTACGGAACCTCATGCCGCAGCAAGGTATGCGCCATTTCATATAAAATCATGGCAAAACGATGAACACCCATGTTGTTTAAACATGGGTGTTATAGACATGACGTTTTGCCATCCTGTTTGATAGAACATCATTGCACAGCGCATCATAAAGCCATGCGCGTGATTTGTGTAAATCACATATTCCTCGCTGCGATTATTCCCTATCATATGCATGACACAATACTGCATAAATAACCATCACAATTCAACCGAAGCAAGAAAATAAGCCTTGCAGCAGGCGGTGTGACTAACTCGGCACTTGCAGTAAGCGAACGAACTGACCGTGCAGACGCGAATTGGCACACAGTATATTACCATCGTCCAAACTCACGGCTTTACCATCCAGATCAGTCACCATGCCACCAGCTTCCTGCACCAGCAAAATACCTGCTGCAATATCCCAAGCACACAAGCCACCTTCCCAATAAGCATCCACACGACCAGCAGCAGTGTACGCCAAATCCAATGCTGCTGAGCCAGCACGGCGATAACCTTCAGTCTGACGCATACAACGATCCATACGCTGCTGAAAAACATCGATCAATTCTGTGCGGCGATAAGGCGGCAGACCAGAAGCAAAAATGGCATTTTCGGTATATTCAACGGGCGACACCCGCAAACGACGACGGTTCATGAATGCACCGCCACCACGCTTGGCTTCAAACATTTCATTTTTAATGGGATCATACACCACAGCAAGCAATGGGCGACCATCCTGCCAAGCAGCAATAGATACCGCGAAATGAGGAAAACCATGAATAAAATTGGTAGTACCATCCAAAGGATCAATATACCACTGAATCGAGGCATTCGGATTACTGCTGCCTGACTCTTCTGCCACAATACCATGATCAGGGTAATGGCGTTTGATTTCGCGCAGAATCAACTCTTCAGCTTTGCAATCGACATCGGTGACAAAGTCACGATCCTGCTTTTCTTGAACCTTGAATGAGCTGGTATCTTCAAAGCTGCGAGCAATGAGATCTCCCGCCTTACGGGCTGCGCGTACGGCAACGTATAACATGATGGAGTCCTTGAGCGTAAAACACTGTAACGCACGCCGCTACGCACGTCAGAATACGGGGAGGTCTGCGGGTAACATCACCCACAGACAGAACCTTGTTGCAGTACGGAAGTACATCAACCGCACACGCAACGAGCGCAAGGATACGAAAACTAGGCGTTACAACAAGTCAGCAAGACAATCCCCCTCCATCCAGCGTCTTATGCAATACCTTGAATACGTTTCATAATGCGAGAAATCGTGGATTCCCTCACCATAAGTTCAGATTTAGAAACTTGTTTGCGAGCCTTAATTAAACCCAACACATAATCAAAGGTTAACACCCGCACGCGGTAATTAATCAATAAGTTCGCCGTTTTATTTTTTAACAAAAACTCTGATATGTTGTAGTCTTTATCACAACTCAACTTAGAGTAAAGCAAGTTATAGCTTAAATCTGTCAATTTATTATCAAAAACAACAGCAATCCATGACACATCTAAACTAGGTAACCTAGAATACATCGCCACCAATACCGCTATATCAGCATCAGACCATTCCACATTCTCTATAGCAAACTGCATTGCCTCATAAGGAGGCATAAAATCATTGTGCTGTACCTCATAGTTTTCCCAGCGGCAATCCAATACATTCGCATGAGATAAAAATAGCACCAAGTTTTCACAACCCTTATGACGACTTAACTGCCCATTTCTAAAAACCAATTTACGCGTCACACCACGCATAACAGAAAAATAAAGTGCTCCTGTTTTTTTCTTTACGATTGCCTTACGTAAACACTTCAAATGCCCAAACCCTAGATCATCACGATTGTCAGCACTCATCTGATTGCCATCCCTATTCATATTATTTTAAGGTTAAGAAGTTCCTCCCGCATCATGATAAGCAAGTATGTCAACACAACGACATCAGGATGACATGCAGCAATTCTCATTATGACTATGAGGTAGTATTATAGCGTTTTCTATAGGGAAT
>CAZYAI010000069.1:3825-9414 GCA_964645625.1 uncultured Zetaproteobacteria bacterium | reverse complement strand
CGAAGTTCCATAAAGATTATAGTGACGTCGCTACCGTGTTGGATCGTTGGTCGTTATTTCTTACGCGAGCTCATGAGATTAACAAAGAAAATATCCCAGCAAGTTTAAGCTGCGATCCTGCGATTGTTTCTGCTATTCAAAAAGTAGATCGTATGTTTGATGAAGATGAACGTAAAATGTACGATATACGCATGCATGATCTTTGTGATGTTGCAAGTAAAATTGAATCAGCCAGAGAAGAAGGCTTGAACCAAGGACGAGATGAGGGGGTGAAAGAAGGGCGCAATAGCATGGTTGTCAAAGCGCACGAGGCAGGTATGACAGCGAGTGAAATTGCAGCGATGTTCGATATACCAGAGCGCGAGGTTGAGTTATTGCTTGTTAACCTGAATGATTCATAAATCGTCGTGATGATTCGCAGAACGGCTTTCCGTTTAAGACGGGACAAAAGCAATATGAATATGCGAAACATACAAGGTTGTGGTTGAGGTACGAAAGCCAACTTTAAAACAACCATACGTTATTTAGGCTATGCTCCTTTGTTGGGTTTCGTGCCTCAACCCAACCTACATGGTGGTCTTGTAGTGTACGTGCATCTCGTCTTAAAAGGGAAGTCACCATCGCTTTTCAGGGTTGCAATTCCATAATGAGAATTGCTGTTGCTACGTGCTGCTGCTTGCAAGGAAGCTTTGGCTTGCTATGTTTCCTGCTTGTGCATGATCTTATCATGTTGTTTGTATCACAGGAGGTTCAGATGAAATTGTCGTTTAAGTCGTTGTTTTTTGTGTTGTCCTTGTTGATGTTGTCCTTTGTTAACCCCGTATTTGCAGGCGATTTACGCGATGTGAATACCGCCACAGCTTCGCAACTTACCGAAGTTAAAGGCATTGGTGAAAAAACTGCCGCTGCCATTGTTACATACCGCGAAGCACACCATGGCATTAAAGATATGAAAGAATTATTGGCAGTTAAAGGTATTGGTGAAAAAACGCTGGAAAAGATTAAAGCTGTCTTTACTGTAAAAACAGCAGCAAAGTCCGCGCCTAAAAAGCCTGCCGCTCCAGCTAAATAGCTTGAATAAGCTTTGATGAAGATGCACTCACTCTGGTGAGTGCATCTTTTTTTTGTCTGAAAATTCTTTGTAACAAGGGCTTTTGATGTCTCCGTTGTCATTTTTTATCAGTACCTACCATTGTCTGGCTTAGGTGTTTTTTTAATGCGAAAATTTTCTATATCTCCTACAGCCATGTTCGCTAGTTTGTTTGCTCATCGTTCGTTAATTTATCAAATGAGCAAACGCGAAGTAGTTGGACGCTATAAAGGCTCTGCTATGGGCTTGTTGTGGTCGTTTTTTAATCCAGTCTTGATGCTGATTGTTTACACTTTTGTGTTTAGTGTGATTTTTAAAGCGCGCTGGCCGCATGTGGACAATAACCTTGAATTTGCTGGTATTCTGTTTGCTGGGCTGATTGTGTATTCGCTTTTTTCTGAATGCGCGTCTCGGGCACCATCGTTGATTTTAAGTAATGTGAATTATGTGAAAAAGGTCGTCTTCCCTTTGGAAATTTTGCCTTGGATTGCCCTGGGATCAAGCTTGTTTCATGCAGCAATAAGCATCCTTGTGTTGCTTGGTTTTATGTTAGCATTAAGCGGATCATTGTATTGGACGGTTGTGTTATTCCCTTTAATATTGACCCCTCTGTTGTTTTTGACGATGGGCTTGTCATGGATGCTGGCTTCATTAGGCACGTATATTCGTGATATTGGACAAGGTATTGGTATTGTTGTCATGGCGATGATGTTTCTAAGCCCGATTTTTTATCCAGCTACGGCTTTTCCGGATTCTTACAGCGTTTTCTTTTATCTGAACCCTTTGACTTTTATAATTGAACAATTCCGAGAAGTATTGCTATGGGGGCATATGCCGAATTGGGAAGGATTGGGGATTTATTTCATGGTAAGCTTGTTTATCGCATGGTTAGGCTTTGTCTGGTTTCAAAAAACACGTAGCGGCTTTGCAGATGTTCTCTGATATAGCGATTCGAGTTCAGAATGTCACCAAGGCCTATCAGATTTATGATAAACCGCAGGACAGACTCAAGCAGAGCCTGTGGCGTGGGCGAAAGCAATTTTATCGCGAATTCAAGGCCTTGGATGATGTTTCTTTTGAAGTTAAAAAAGGCGAAACTGTTGGCATTATCGGGCGCAATGGTTCGGGTAAATCGACCCTTTTGCAAATCATCTGCGGCACGCTTGCGCCAACTTCAGGGGGTGTGGAAGTTAATGGTCGTGTTGCTGCATTGTTAGAATTAGGCGCAGGCTTTAACCCTGAATTTTCTGGACGAGAAAACATTTACCTCAATGCCGCTATTCTTGGCTTAACAAAGAAAGAAATTGATGATAAATATGATGAAATAATAACATTTGCTAATATTGGTGATTTTATTGAACAGCCTGTGAAAACTTATTCTAGTGGAATGTATGTTCGATTAGCTTTTGCTATTGCTATTAGTGTAAGCCCAGATATTTTGATTGTTGATGAAGCTTTAAGTGTGGGAGACCTTAATTTTAGAAATAAATGCATGAAAAGAATTAAATTGTTACGTGACGCTGGGGTGACTGTTTTTTTCGTTTCTCATGACTTAGGTACAGTTCAAACAATTTGTGATAAAGCGATATGGCTGAATGATGGTAAGATCCGTGAACAAGGTACTTCTGTTTCTGTGTGTCAAAATTATTACGCTTTTATGACGGGTGAAAAAACAGAACAAAAAGAGATTGTTGATATTGTGATGCAACAACCATCAGAAATGGCTGAGTTCACGCATGTTAGTGTAGAGGCATGGAATAAGATTAAGCATCTTCCCACTTTTAATATTGAAGAAAATATTAACTTTGATTTCAGATTGTTACAAAAAGAACCATTAGGACGAATTGTCTTTGCTGTCAGTGTCTATCGTGATGATAAGGATTGGTTAATAGGACAAACCAGTAGGGAGCAGGGTGTGTTTTGGGATAGTGAAAACAGCGAAATTAGTGGCAAGTTAATACTTTCGCCAAATATATTAGCCCCAGGGAACTATTACGCTGCGTTTGCGGCTTATTCTGAGGACCTCACGATATGTTATGCTTTAACGGATTTGATAACACCTTTTGCTGTGCGTTCAGACTACCCTGTGTGGGGTAAAGTGGTTGCTCCTAGTCAGTGGATAGCTCTTCATGAATGACTTTTATGATATAAAAAAATTAGGAATGCTAAAAAGAACTGTATCAATGAATAATCCCATCGGTAGTCATCATTATATTGTTTTGAATTATTTGTATGGCTGGATGGAGCAGGTCGCTGTTAAATATGCTCATGGACGACTGCTTGATTATGGTTGTGGTGGTCAAACATACCGGACATTGCTAGAGGCAGAGGCACAGATTAAGCAATACGTAGGCGCTGATGTGGCAGCATCCCCTGGAATTTTATTGGATGTAGAAATCATTCCTGATAAACCATTAGGTATAGCAGATGAATCAGTTGATACTGTTTTGTCAAATCAAGTTTTAGAGCACGTTCCAGAGCCTAATTTTTATCTTGCAGATGTATATCGGGTTTTGAAAAAAGATGGTGTCTTAATCCTTACTGCTCCTATGCAATGGCGACATCATGAGGTTCCGTTTGATTACAATAGGTTTACTAAATATGGATTGACGTATTTGCTAGAAAAACATGGTTTTGCTATTGAACGCATAGACCCATGTGGTGGTGTTTTTGCATTGATAGGTCAAATATTTTGTAGCTATTTGGCAGAAAATGGTATTACTTATCGTGCTGGTGTTTATTCGACAATTAATCGTTTTGTATTATGGCTAGATCAAAAATATCCAGACTATGAAGATTCCTTGGCTTGGATGTGTATTGCAAAAAAACAGGAACCTCTGAAATGACTGAAAAAAACAAAAAAACGTGCCCTATATGTAAAAAAGAACATGTGTCTTTTATGTTTGAAGTTGGTGGCTTTGATGTGGATATGTGTGGTGATTGCTCTACTGCATTTGTTCGTGATATGCCTAATGAACAAACATTGAAATTATATTATGATAATGCTGACTGGTTTGAGAAGGGGTTGAAGGGTGGATACTCTTCTTATGACGTACAAACAGAAGATACCTTACCTTTTGTTGAATCATTGCTCGACTCCTTGGATAAGAAGGCAGATTATAAATCTATTCTCGATATTGGTTGTGGCTACGGTACGCATTTAGGTTTGGCTTATGAGCGTGGCTGGCAATGTTTTGGTCTTGAATTATCTGATCATGCACGAAATATAGCGATTGAAAGACATGGGGATTATGCGTTTATTAAACGAGACGTAGGAGAGCTTTTTCCTCATCGCTTTGATGTGATTTTGTTGCTGGATGTCATCGAACATTTGCCTGATCCATATCCGTTATTTTACACTTTGTTCGCGAAGGGGGCAATTGATTCAGAAACTGTTGTGGTTATAACAACGCCTAATGCTCAGTCATGGGATGCAGGGCAAAAAAGAGAACAGTGGGAATATATGCACCCACCTTCTCATTTGATCTATTATTCGGCAGAGTCGTTGTTTCGTTTTTTGGATCAGTTACGATTCAAGCATATTGATATTTCTGGTCAATACAGCACGAATAAGAGCCATTCAATAAATGACGACAGCGCATTTCCACGGAATGCAGTTGTAGCTGATTATGTAGGCTTAGTCGTGCAGGCATCAGGGTCTGACTTCACGCAGTTTATGCAGGAACGATATGTGCCAGGAACATGGTCCGTGCTTGCTGAGTATGAGCATATGCCTCGATATTTATTGGCGCAAAAGTTTACCGCTAATAAAAAGGTGTTGGACTTTGGTTGTGGTACGGGTTACGGCTCTAAATTGCTGGCTGATATAGCTTTAAATGTTGTCGCTTTGGACGTGGATGAAGAAGCGTTACGTTGGGCTTGCATGAATCACCAAGCTGATAACCTTGAGTTTATTCACCGAGATAACTTAGGGGCTGATATCGACAGTGGTACATTCGATTTAATTGTAAACTTTGAAATGATTGAGCATGTTGATCAAAACACTCAACATCGTTGCCTTGAACAATTTTCACGACTATTAAAAAATGATGGTATTCTATTAATTTCCACCCCAAATCCAAGTGTTACGGCTGAGTATGGAGAAAACCCTTACCATATTCATGAGATGGAAGAGGATGAATTTCATGTTTTTCTGAAATCTCAATTTCGTTATGTGGTGTTGTTGGAACAATTTATTTCACCTTCGGTATCAATAAAGAGGGCTGGTGTAATCGAATCTGATTCGATTACAGTGGGCGAACAGCGTCCAGTTGCTTATATTGCCATTGCTTCTCATGCACCTATTGGTGATATTTACGGTTTGGAGTATAAAGATTTTAGCTATGATTTTGTGAGCATTACATTAAATAATACTCGCGCGATTGAAAAGCTGGAAGAGAAAAACTATCAGTTTTTTTTAAGGATGAAAGCGGAAAATACGACGATTCAGACGCAGTCATCTCAAATAGCAGAGCTTCAGCAGGTGGTGGAGGCGAAAG
>CAZYAI010000069.1:0-3725 GCA_964645625.1 uncultured Zetaproteobacteria bacterium | reverse complement strand
TCTCAAATAGCAGAGCTTCAGCAGGTGCTAGAGGCGAAAAACAGCGCGATTCAGACGCAGTCATCTCAAAGAGCAGAGCTGGAAAGGGTATTTAATGATAATATTCAAGCATTAGAATTGAGTCGTGGGAATGAACATACCCTAAGGTTAGAAGTTAAGTATCTTACTGAAGAATTGACGCAGTTGCGAAACACGCGCTCCCATCGGTTGGCGCATGCATGGCACCATGATAGGCGCAGCTTAAGAAAGCTTTTTCGGCTTCTGAAAATTATTGTAGGAGCTTTTGTTCCTTTGTCATACAGGGCGAAAATTGGACAATGGATGATTAAAAAACCTTCAGCAACTACAGTGGTTATGCCTTTGGTACCAAGTAAAAAACGTGTGCTTCATGTAATAGCAAATTTCTTCCTTGGTGGCTCCAGTCGTTTGGTTGCGGATATTGTTTATGCATCATCAGATTGTTATCAACATCAAGTGGTCACTAGTGCAGCCCCCACGCCTGCGGTGTACCTCGATATTCCTGTTCACGTTTATCCCATGGGGTTTAACCCACAAGAGCTTGCACCTTTAATCAATGAATTTAACCCTGATTTGGTTCATATTCATTACTGGGGAGACTGTGATGAACCATGGTATGCCGCAGTTTACGCGTTGATTGAAGATAGAAGCTGTCATATCATTGAAAATATTAATACCCCTGTTGCTCCTTATATTGGTTCTGCTATTGATCGCTATGTTTATGTGAGTGATTACGTTAAACACAACTTCCCTGCTGATGCGAACAAATCGCTAACGATATACCCAGGTAGTGATTTTGATTTGTTTAGGCGTGAAAATGTAATTGAAGTACCAGATGACTGTATTGGTATGGTGTATCGTTTGGAAAACGATAAATTAAACATTGCTTCTATTCAGCCTTTTATTGAAACCGTGAAAAAACGCCCTCAAACCAAGGTGATTATCGTAGGTGGAGGCACTAATTTTGAGGCTTATCAAAAAGCATGTGATGATGCTGGGGTGCTATCATCTTTTACCTTTACAGGGTACGTACCTTATGAAACGCTGCCTGATTGGTATCGACAATTTAGTATCTTTGTAGCCCCTGTGTGGAAGGAAAGTTTTGGGCAAGTTTCTCCTTTTGCGATGAGTATGGGTATTCCCGTAGTAGGTTATAATATTGGTGCAATATCAGAAATTATTGGAAGACATGATTTATTAGCAAATGCGGGTGATGCACAGCAGTTGTCTGAGATTATTATAGATTTGCTGGATGACCGTAAGCAGCGATTGGAAATTGGTGAATATAATAGGCAACGCGCTATTGAATTATTCTCTGTTCAAGCCATGACGAATGCTTACCGTGATCTTTATGGTGAAGTACTGGGGAACCAAGCGTGAAAATTGTTTATTTTGTTCATTGCTTTTTTCCTGAACATTTTTATGGATCAGAAACTTATACGTTAAATGTCGCCCAGTATATGCAAAATGCTGGGCACGATGTGCATATTGTGACCGCACGCTTCCCTGGTGAGGCGAAACAACAAACATGGCGAAAAGACTATCAGTATGAGAGCCTAAATGTTATTTCGTTTGATAAAAATATTTTTCCAAATACGCGCATTAAGGATACTTATTATCAAGAGGAAATGCGCAATCCTTTGCGTGAATTGCTGAGTGAATTACAACCAGATATTATTCACGTGGTGCATTTAATCAATCATACGGCTGTATTGTTAGAAGTGTGTAAATCTTTACACATTCCTGTTGTAGCGACCTTTACTGATTTTTTTGGGTTTTGTTTTAATAATAAATTACAAGCAGCCGATGATGGATTATGTCAGGGACCGAACAACAAGCGTGATAACTGTCTTGCCTGTTACTTTAAGGCGACATCGGAACAGCAAGATTCTGCCTGGAAGAAAAAAGTGACCAGTACCCAACCTTGGCTGAATATGATCGCATCATTGGCCATGCATGTAAATCAGTGGCAACCTTCTAGGATTCCACCTCAATACCGTAGTATGATTCCTGATTTGAAACATCGACCAGATATCCTTCATGCTTGCTATCAACATTATTGGGCAGCTATTGCTCCCAGTAAATTTCTTGAATCAGCGTATTTAAAAAACGGTTTTTCTAAACCGCTTTATTTGCAAAACTTTGGTGTGGATATTGATCGTTCTCCGAAGCCAGTCAGAGATGATAATGTTTTGCGAATCGGTTATATCGGTCAAATTGCAGCCCATAAAGGTGTTGATATTTTGTTGCAAGCCTTTACGGATATACAGCATAGCCAATTGCATATTTATGGCCCTGAAGACCAAGATCGGGCATACACTGAACAATTACGGCATTATGCCGATGCGTGTGTCTCAGAGGTGATATTTCACGGTACTTTTAAGCCTGATCGTATGGCTGATATTTTTCGCGAATTAGATGTGTTGGTTATCCCTTCAACATGGTATGAAAATAGCCCCTTAGTTCTTCTTTATGCGTTAGCAACGCACACCCCTGCGATTGTGTCAGACGTTGAGGGTATGACAGAGTTTGTGAGGCATGGTGAAAATGGGTTTGTATTCCCAATGGGTGATGTTAAGGGGCTAGAGAAGATTCTTTTGCAACTAAGTACATCACAACATGATGCCAAGAAAATGAGTCTGAATACCAACTACCCTAGAACCACGGAAGATATGGCGAAGGATGTCTTACATATTTATAAAAAAAAATTAGGCCTACCTAAATGAAAACAAGTGGTGCGGCAGGACGAAAGTTAGAAAAACTTGATGCTTTGACATCATTGCGCTTTTTTGCTGCTGCAATGATTGTCATTGGTCATGGTGTCTTGGATTTTGGTGAAGCTGGATTTTTTTATCCTTTTGCAAATTTATTTACTACATCACAGGGTGTATCATTGTTCTTTGTGTTATCAGGTTTTATTCTTGCATATGCATATCCTGAACTTCCTACTTTTTCGCATGTGAAAAAATTCTTTATCGCCAGGTTCGCTAGAATATGGCCAGCGCATATTTTTGCTTTAATTTTACTTTTTGTTGCAATCCAAGATGTTAGCTATTTAAATTTATCTAGTGATAAGCTGGGGCAGGTTATTCTTGCAAATGTTTTATTAATCCATGCCTGGATACCGTATAAAGACTTTTATGAATCGTTAAATGTTGTCTCATGGAGTATATCCACTGAGTTTTTCTTTTACTTTCTTTTTCCTATATTCTTGTATAAGTGGCATCACACATGGCACATTAAACTTGCGCTTGTTTTTCTTTTGTGGGTTGGTGTGTTGATGTTTGCAAATGATGGTCTTCCGATAGCATCAACAGCTGGCAAGCTGAATGTGCATGGATTGATTTATATTAACCCACTCACGCGATTATTAGAGTTTACTGTTGGTATTGCTTTTTGCGGTTTATATAAAATTTTAAAGCCAACGTCCAACACGCTAAGTCGAAGTAGTGCTACGTTTCTTGAAATTGGCGTACTTTTATGCGTCTTTTTTTCAATGTGGGCATCTGCTGTATTGGCTAACTCTAGTAGCTTTCAGCTTCAGTTTGGTTCTGCTGCTGTTTACTGGCTTAAGACATGCGGAGGGTTTTTGTCTTTTGCATTGCTTATCTTGATTTTAGCTTTTCAACGGGGGTGGATATCCAGAATTCTTCAGAATAAATGGTTGGTTTTGTTAGGTGAAATAAGTTTTAGCTTGTATTTGGTTC
>CAZYAI010000068.1:0-10111 GCA_964645625.1 uncultured Zetaproteobacteria bacterium | reverse complement strand
ATTGTACGCCATGATTCAGCAACGCAGTCCACAAGCCCATCGCTCGCGCATGATTGCTGCCAACAACATCCTTAACGCCCTGTTTATGGTGGTGTCAGCCGTGGTTGCCATGCTCTGCCTTGGCGTGTTGGGTATGAGCATCCCTCAATTCTTTTTGGTCGTGGCTGTGTTGAATGCACTGATTGCGGTTTATATTTATAGCTTGGTTCCAGAGTTCTTGATGCGCTTCATTGTGTGGCTATTGGTTCACAGTGTTTACCGTGTAAATAAACAACAGGCGGCAAGTATTCCGCAAGAGGGCGCGGCGTTGTTGGTGTGTAACCATGTGAGCTATGTTGACCCTTTGATTATTGCCGCTTGCTGCCCACGTCCTATTCGTTTTGTGGTTCACGAATCATTTTTTCATATGCCTGTATTGGGTTTTGTCTTGCGTACGGCACAAGCAATTCCAATCAATGAGGCGGCGAAAAATCGGGAAACACTGCGTACAGCGCATCAACGTATTGCTGAGGCATTAAGCCAAGGTGCTTTGGTGTGTTACTTCCCCGAAGGGCGTTTAACGTATGATGGTGCACTGCAAAGCTTTTGTTCAGGCGTGGAGCATATTGCACAGCAACATCAAGTGCCCGTTGTGCCGTTGGCATTGCTTGGTTTGTGGCAAAGTATCTTTAGCAAGAACCCCAATGCGCGTGGTGTAAGTTACGCAATCCACCGTCTATTTTCCCCCGTTGAACTACGCAGTGCCACCGCGATGGATGCCAGCGAATGTAACGTAGCAACCTTGCACGCAGCAGTAGAGGCATTACTTACCACTAAAAAAAGTGGCTGACTAATTCTTCTTGATGCTACGTATCATTACACCATCATGTTAATGGTAAAAGTTAGGGAACTACTTGCCTTCACTGCATTCGCTTTTATGCTTGGCGCATGCGATTAAGCCGTTTATTTAGAGACAATCATGTACAACATGAAATGCGAACCCATGGTCGTAAAAATGGGTTTGTTACCAAGGGGCAGGAACTGCGTTTGGCGCGTTGGCTGCCCAGCATTGGGTTGGCAGCGGAACAAACGCTGAACGATTGCGGCTTTACTGCTGATGCGCCAATCGTGATGGAAATTGGCTTTGGTAATGGTGACTTTTTGGTTCATCTGGCGTGTAGCCACCCTGAGTGGCAATTGCTGGGGGTAGAAATTTACCTGCCAGGCGTTGCTAAAGCGGTGGGGCGTTTGGAGGATGCTGAGGTGATTTCACGTTGCCGTATCTCGCAACAGCCAGCCCAAATCGTGTTGGGTCGCCAAGTAGCCGAGCAACAATTGGATGGCGTGTACATCAACCATCCTGACCCTTGGCCTAAAGCGCGCCATCATAAACGCCGTTTGATACAAAAAGATTTTGCTACTTTGCTGGTCTCTCGCCTAAAAATAGGCGGTTTTATCCGCCTAGCCAGTGATAAACCTGATCTGGCTGAATGGATGCGTGATATTTTAGATCAAACAGCAGGGCTGCGGAATGTAGCGGGTGTTGGCGGTTTTGTGGCGCGTGGCGATGATCGTCCGTTCACCAAATTTGAGCAGCGCGGCATCAAGGAAGGGCGCGAGAGCCAGTTCCTCCATTACGTACGTGAAGCATAAGTCTGTGTTAGGTTGATGCATTACGTTTACCCACACCAAGGCTTTGAAGTATGGCAATTGCCCGTATTGCGGGATAATTATACCTACATCATTGCTCCCGCTGGTACTGATGGTGCATGGGTGATTGATCCTGCTGATGCATCGGCGGTTATCGCTTGTTGCACGGCGCAGCAACGCACGGTGACTCATGTGTGGAATACGCATCATCATTGGGATCATACCGACGGTAATGAAGGTCTAAAGCGTCGTTATAACTGCGCGCTTTTGGCAGCAGCCAGCGAGCATGCACGTATTGCGGGTATGACCCAGCCACTAGACGACCATGAAACGGTGGTGATTGATGGCTTATCGGTGCAAGTGTTGACCGTGCTTGGGCATACCGATGGACACTTGGCTTTTGTGCTGGGCGATGCTGTTTTTTGTGGTGATGTGCTGTTTTCCGCTGGCTGTGGTCGTGTGTTTGAGGGGACGATGGCGCAAATGTGGCAATCTTTACAACGTTTGGCGGCATTGCCTGCACACTATCGCATGTATTGTGCGCATGAATATACGTTGATGAACCTCGACTTTGCCTGTGCCGTGGCTGATTCGCTGCCTGATGAAGACTACCGCCAACGTTGCTGGCAACGCCGTGATACGGTGCGTCAATGGCGACAGGAAGATCGCCCCAGTGTGCCTTCGAGCATCGCTGATGAGCGGGCTATAAACCCTTTCCTGCAACCGTTATCGGATGACTTTGTGGCAGCTTATGCCAAGCGGTATGACTGCGCGCCATTGGCTGAGGCAGTATTTGCTCATATGCGTGAATGGCGTAACCATTTTGTCGTCAACCAATAATTTACTGCCCCTCGTGTGGGTACTACCTGCCCCTGCGAAGGTGAACCTTCATCTTTGGGTGACGGGTATATTGGACGATGGTCGCCATACCTTGGATACCAGCTTTGCCTATGTGGCATTGTATGACTCGGTACATGTTCAGCCAGCAACAACGTTGCGCGTGCGTTGTTCCATCCCCGCGCTTAATGGCGCAAATAATTTGGTTTACCAGGTATTGGATGCGCTGCGTAAGCAATACCATATTACTGATGGCCTAGATGTTTATATAGAGAAGCGCATTCCTGCGGAGGCGGGCTTGGGTGGAGGTTCTTCCGATGCTGCTACGGCGATCATGGCTGCATGTCGCTTGTGGCAGATTGATGCTACTATGGCGGAGCTTATTGATTTTGCTACGCCTTGGGGGGCGGATATTCCCTGCTTTTTGTTTGGACAAACAAGCCGCGCCACTGGCGTGGGTGAATGCTTACAAGTATGGCATCAAACCTTGCCTGAAGGGTTGGTATGCCTTGCTCGTCCAGGTGGTGGTTTATCGACCAAAGCCGTGTTTGAAGACTTTGATCAAGATAAAGTGTTGACGCAGGGGATGTCGCTCGCTAGCTTGCGCGCCGCTTCGCAGCAGGGATTACCCATCGGGGAAAACATGTTGCAAGCCAGTGCAGCGCGTTTGCTTCCTGCTTTGTCGGTATTGCTCACCAGCATGCGGCATCACGCATCCCAAGTATGGATGAGTGGCAGTGGTTCAACATGTATTGCCCTATGTGGCAATCAACAAGCTGCACAAACATTGCTTAACGATGTGACCGCACATGCGTTAGCAGACTGGACGTGGTGTACACGTTGGTTGCAAAGTCATCCTTTACGTTATTGGATGCACAGCCAACAGCAACACCGTCCACATAATGGGGCGTAGCCAAGTGGTAAGGCAACGGGTTTTGATCCCGTCATGCGCAGGTTCGAACCCTGCCGCCCCAGCCAATTCATGTACGATGGAGCCGCTGCCTTGTTGACAGGCATCACGATCACGCGAAGTAACGCCAGTGGCTCAAGCACTGTTTTTCAGGCTTACCTGATTAAGCCGATTTCCTCCTTATTTTTTCTTTTATCTCATCTCTGTCAGGGTAACGTTATGTTATCCCAAAGGATCCCCCTATGACTATTAGCCCGAAAATGCGCCTGTTTTCTGGCACGTCCAATATTCCCTTGAGCACTTCGATTGTGGACAACATCGGTATACCGATGGGGAATATGAATATTCAACGTTTTGCCGATGGTGAAATTTATTTGCAATACATGGAATCGATTCGCGGTTTAGATGTGTTCTTTGTTCAAAGCACGTGCAAACCGACCAATGCGAATTTGATGGAAGTATTGATCGCGATGGATGCCGCCAAACGTGCTTCTGCACGTCATATTTGTGCCGTCATTCCTTATTTTGGTTATGCCAGACAAGACCGTAAATCAGCCAGTCGTACGCCGATTTCTGCCAAATTGGTTGCCGACTTACTGCAAGCAGCAGGCGCGACGCGGGTACTGACGATGGATTTGCATGCCACCCAGATTCAAGGATTTTTTGATATTCCTGTTGATAATATTTTTGCTACATCGCTGTTTGTTGCTGATATTAAGCGTGTGAATGACAGTAACCCGCAAGAGCTGATGGTTGTTTCCCCCGACGTTGGTGGCGTGGTACGTTCGCGTGCCTTGGCTAAACCCTTGGGTGTGGATATTGCTATTGTGGATAAACGTCGCCCAGCACCAAACGTTGCCAAGGTGATGAATATCGTCGGTGATGTACGTGGTCGCCATTGTATTATGGTTGATGATATTGTGGATACCGCAGGTACCTTATGCAATGCGGCTCAAGCTCTGATGGATAATGGCGCAAGCAAGGTCAGTGCTTATGTGACCCATGGTGTGTTGTCAGGCCCTGCAGTAGAAAATATCACCAAATCAGCGTTGAGTGAGTTGGTGATTACCGACAGCATTCAACAGCCTGAGCCTGTGATAGCATGCGAAAAAATCCGTCAATTGTCGATTGCACCGATGTTAGGCGATGCAATCAGCCGTATTTCAAGTGGGCATTCGATCAGCAGCCTGTATTCTATTTGATTGCCTAGGATGAAAAACACCCTGACTTATAGCATTCCTTTCTCTTTTAAAGGGCAGCAGTTTGCACCTACATGCACCCTTGATCTGGATGCCTGTATGGTGGCGACGGCTGGTTTGCCTTGTTTGTACCAACATCTTGCCAATACGAATAAGATCAGTGTCTATTCGCATGAATATGATGTGATGATGATGGGCGATTTGAATGTCGTTTCAGCACAAGGTTATGCTGCTGAATACTTCAATGATGAAGGTTTGGATACTGAAGGTTTTAAAAGCCGTTGGCTGGCTGAACAGCTCCATCAGATGATGGCAGATATTGCATTGCAGCAAATGGGTGTGACTCATTTAGATGCAGTCAAAGGCTTAAAGGAAGCCTTATTGGCAGCTTATCAATTAGGGCGTTCTTCACCCGAATAACTTAGGCTTAGGCTCAAGCAGGCACACAAAATGATTTTAAGATTTATCGCACAGGGTGGCATAAACCTTGGACTTGGTATATTAGGAGTTCTTGATGAAAATTAGTCATCATAAAGTTGTTTCATTTCAATATACATTGAGTAATGATGCTGGTGAGGTAGTGGAATCCTCCGAAGGCGATGAACCATTGGTTTATCTTCATGGTGAAGGGCATATCCTCCCAAGTTTGGAGGCGGCTTTAGAAGGTCATAACATCGGTGATGTGTTAAAAGTGAGCTTGGATCCTAGCGATGCCTATGGTGAGTTCGACCCAGCGATGGTGGAAACGGTATCCAGCGAATTATTCCCTGATGTTGAACATATTGAAGTTGGCATGGAGTTCCAAGCCGATTTTGATGATGAAGAAGAAGCTGGGGCATTGAATCAATTTGTTCGCATTACCAAAGTAGAGGGCGATCAGATTACCGTTGATGGTAACCATCCATTGGCAGGTATGCGCCTTCATTTTGATATCACTGTGGCAGCCATACGTGAAGCGACCGAAGAAGAGTTGCAGCATGGTCATCCGCACACTGAAGGTGGCTGCTGCGATTCAGGTGACTGTGAAGAAACCACATGCTGCGGCGAGGGTCATTGCAATCGCTAGGGTATCGTTGAAGTTACGTCAGCTTGGTTTAGATCATTGGTTTGAAGAGCATGTGCATGAACTGTGTGAGCCAGGGCAAAGCGTGGCTCGCGTGGTTGCTGTTGATCGCGATCGTTTGGTGGTTCGTGCTGGTGATGGTGAGTTTTATGCTGAATTGATGGGGAAGTTCTTTTACAACGCCGAGACAGCGATTAAATTTCCTTGTGTCGGCGATTGGGTATGTTTGGATCATCATGACTCGGAGCATTTTGCCAGTATTCATACCGTCCTACCGAGAAAAAACCTATTGCGTCGCAAAACAGTCGGTTACGATGAAGAGGTTCAGATATTAGCCGCTAATATCGATGTTGCCTTTATTGTGATGTCCTGCGCTTATGATTTTCATGTGAATAAGCTGGAACGCTTCTTGGTGATGATTCATGAGGGGCACATTGAACCTGTGTTATTGTTCACCAAAACCGATCTTGTCAGTGCCGAAGTGTTACAAATGATGATTGATGATATTCAGGATGCAGGCATTCATATAACAATCATGACCCTGAGTAATACCACGGGTGATGGTCTTGATACGCTTCGTAACTTTCTTCAAGCTACTAAAACATACTGTTTGCTTGGTTCATCAGGTGTCGGGAAAAGCACGCTGATGAATCAGCTCATGGGTGAACCATTTTTTGATACGCAAACGGTTAGCGACTCGGGGGAGGGGAGGCACACCACCGTGCGTCGCCATCTGATTCCACTTAAACAGGGTGCGATGTTGGTGGATATGCCAGGCATGCGTGAATTGGCAGTAGCAGAGGTGAACAAGGGTATAGAAGAGAGTTTTGAGGACATTATTGCACTGGAGCTACAGTGTCGCTTCTCTAACTGTAGCCATAACAATGAACCTGGTTGTGCCATTGTAGCGGCGATTGAAGATGATCTCCTTAATATTGAACATTACGACAATTACCTGAAAATAAAAAAAGAATCGGGGCATCATAAACAGCTCTCTTTTGCAGAAAAACGAAGAAAAGGTAAAAATGCCAGTCGTCTAGCACCATCGAAAGTGCGCAAAAAAAAGATGCGCTTGTCAGAAGAGGATCTTGAATATTGATGCGTTATCGTCGTCTATCCTGAGTAGCAGCAGGCGTATCGTTGGCTATAACAACAATATCTTTTTGGTAATGCGCGCCTTTGCAATAGGCATGTAAGGTAGCTTGCCCTATGGCTTCGCCTATTACTGTGTTGCCATTTCTGCTCAGCACTTGTTCATTACTGCTGGCTGCTCGTTCCCTACATTTCCGTTGAAGACCATTGCTATAATATTCGATGAGTGACCATGGTTCCTGGGTGCGCACCTTGATTTGGTCAGGTGCAATCAGCTCACGGCGCATGAGGTCGCCTTCGCTGACGGTTACCTGCAATAGTTCGCGTAATTGACCTGCCTGCACGGTAATAATTGCCGTCCCCGTTTGCATCGCTAATAATGACTTTTCGCTTACTTGCACAATGCTAGGATCGCTGCTGGTCACCACACGCCATGTAGAAGCTTCAGGGGTGTAATGTACATGGGGATCTTGATAGCTAAAGCGGCAGTCAACCCGTTTTACTTCGTTTGCCATCATTTGTACCGTTTCAGCACCACCACAATCCATGCTGGCTGGAGGCATAGCATCATAAATATAGAGGGTGAATTGCGCGACTTGACCTGCGTAACGAACGTGCACCAATGAACTGCCTGCTTTCTTTGCTACAATAGTTCCATCATTTTTAATCCTTGCAATCGTTTCATCTTCCATGACAAAGGTAGCGAATGGGCTTACGTATTTTCTTTCACCATGGGCTAGTTCGGCCCAAACATCAAGGTATTCATACTTTCCATTCACAGGAAGTTGAATCGCATCCTGCTCTAAAGACAGGTGATTTACGTGTACC
Organism: uncultured Zetaproteobacteria bacterium; assembly: GCA_964645625.1. Lineage (GTDB taxonomy): Bacteria > Pseudomonadota > Zetaproteobacteria > Mariprofundales > Mariprofundaceae > AB-137-C09. The sequence continues at coordinate 2,553 of CAZYAI010000068.1, read as the reverse complement.
TGAGGCACGACAAAATGCTGCGTGTCTGTCAGAGTGTTATTATTATCACCAAACAGCACGGTGATATCAGCTTCCCCTGCAGCAAGTGCTCGATAGTATCCTTCTGGGGAAATCTCAATCACAGAGGGTTTAGATGATGTCCAACGACCGAGATTTCCTGTCCTTTTCGGCTGAGAACCGTCATCAAATGTTAATTGCGCGTGTATAGAACCGCTGGAACCCAATGGCAGCTCGTGGTTTGTTGTGCTAATAGCAATCGAAACAGGGACTTTTCTAGGCCGAATATTCATTTCTTCAGCTTGTACTTCTACAGCTATATTTGTAGCGAACTCATGCCAAGCTATATGCAATTGTGTCTGCCCTATACCAGTCGCCACTACGTCATTATCACGTAATACGTTTAATGTATTGTGATTTTCCGTTGTGAGTGTTATTTCATCGAGCTCTTGGTAGTTAGGTCTGCGATGAAAGCCATCGGAATAGCTTATTCTTAATTTGTTTCGTAGCGATGCTTTTTGTTTGACCTTGAGTGATAAGCGAGGGCTAAGGAAATAGATTCCTGTAGGTTTGGCTGATACATAAACCTTGGTTGAGACTTCTTGCATGCCATCGTTAGCATATAATACCGCTTCACCTTCAGCAATCGCTTGGATGTGTACCCGAGATCGTTTGTCGTGCGTGATGGATAGGACTTGCTCATTGGAGCTGCGCCATTGAACTGACGCTTGACTATCAGCTATTTTTTGCATGCCTTCATGGTATGCATGAAATAATACTGGAGATATTTCATCACCAACCCGAACTGTGCCCTTCTTTACGATGATTTTTAGTTGTGCATCTGAGGGTGGATGAACCAAAATAGTTGTGCTCGCCTGAAGTGATCCATAGCTCACTCGAACTTCTGCGCGACCAACTTTTTTAGCAACCACCTTTTGGAGTGGTACTTCAACGGCTCCTACTTTAACCGCTTCGAGGCCAATTATGCTAGGGTCGGAAACAGACCATTGAAGCATTGAAGCACTGACTTGATCCGTTGGCGAGCCTCCTTTCTTCATGCTTATGCCGAACATAAGGGGGGCTCTATGCTCAATCATATGAATAGGTCGGGTTGTGATGTTATCGCCGTCAAAACCTGCGATCGCGCCAATGTAAATAGACTTGGGGGTGTTTTTAGGTGGCTTAATGGTAACATCTTGATAGGCAGAAAAACCAAGGTAATGGCAATCAATACGCAGCTTACCCTCATGCATGGTTTCTAACAGGGCAAGCCCAGGGACAGGCTTTACAATGGATGCTATTGTTGGGTCAGATATTACACAATCTGCTCCTGTCACCTTTGCTTCCTTGCCATTGGCAAAGTGAAGGGTGGGATTGATTTCTCCTTGTACGCTTCCTGTTTCGAGGACTTTTCTCATATCAATTGAAAGGGAGGTAATAGCACTATCGATCACGTTTAGGTTAAGTGTTTTTGTACGATTGTGACGCGACGGATGGTGTGAGATTAGTGGGATGGGATGGGATTAGGTTGGATTAGGTGGGATGGATGTTGGGGTTGTTGGGTTTTTGGGCGGTTGCTTTGGCGACTGCCTTTTTTTTTGTGCGATGGATGGTTTGCGGATTCCATGTGTCGCGTTTTTTGGATTGCGACACATGGTTTGCATTTTTATTTGCTGTTTGATTCCTTTATTTCTGGTTGAGCGATGACATCAACGATTGTTTGTGATTGTACTTTTTGTTGTTGGCTCATTTGACGGTATTTTAATACTAATGCCATTTCATCGTGCGTTAGGTCGTATGATATTGTTTCTTTTTCTTCTTCGGTTGGTTTTTCGCCTTTTACCTCTACTACGCTTAAAGGTGTTTTGTTTTGCGCCTTTAGGGCTTGTTGTGTTTCTTCTGGCAGGCTGGTGATGTGGTATTCCTTACCGCCGCCCTGACCTTGACGGTCACGAGATTGCCAGTTTTCTTTTTCAGCTCTTCTATAAACAGTGCGAACACTACATTCAAATCCGATGCAGCCAGCAATATCTTTAGCTGAGTACCATTCAGTCATTTTTTTCACCTGTCAAACATAGTTGTCCATCTTGTCGGGAAGTTCGACAAGTTTTTTGCTGCGCTATTGAAACTTTGACAGATATACTTATCTATATATATCAATAGTTTAAGTAAAAGCGTGTAAAAATACTGTTTAATATTGGCAAACTTATGTTTGACATGTTCGCCATATTTAACGAATGTTCGCTAATGGAAACGAAACGCAGCCAAACACTACAGCCAAGCAAGCTTCTTTGGAAGAAAGCCCGTTATGGGTTTGATGTTGCTGGTACGTCGATGACCCGATGGTGTGATGACAATGGGATCAATCGCCGCAATGCCTACCGCGCTGTGATCGGTGATCGTAATGGTGTGAAGACGATTGCGTTGCGTGAGCGCGTATTAAAAGCTGCGGGGATTATCAATGACTGATACAGAAGATTATAAAACAGGTGTTCCTACGCTTGACCAGGCTAATTCACAAATGGGGAACGACCACCTAATGGCCAAAGACTTTCA
>CAZYAI010000067.1:0-10423 GCA_964645625.1 uncultured Zetaproteobacteria bacterium | reverse complement strand
AGGTCAGACCCCGAGTTCAGCGTATGTGTTGAATAATCCGTTGGCTTATACCGATCCTAGTGGGCATGAAGTGTTGATTGTTAATGGCAATTCTCCTGCAAATGGCAATGGAGGAGTAGGGGTAGAAGTTACGCCGAGTCAAGGAGGCTCTCTACCTACTATAGGACAAGCTAGTGCCGCATTGCGAAACATGGGGAGCTTTCTCGGAGATATTGGTACGGGGACTGCACATGGTATAAATAATGCTGGACGTGCAATAGGAAGATTTTTTGGCTTTGGGGGAGGGGGTGGAGGCTATTCACTACCTACTATTCACAGACCAGTAACTTGGGTTGGAACCAGTCAAATGGGATATACGAATGCCATTAATCCAGAGCAACCTATTGCTGGAGCTTCAACAAATTCAATTTATTTTAATCACTTTAATAAATTGAGAACATATCCAGAAATCATGGCAATTGAAAAAAAAGTAGGCGCCCTTAGTTTGAGCGTGGATGCTGCCAGTGATCATTATAGCAACTCACTTGGCTCCAAAATAACATTTAACCCAAAGGTTCTGAATATGGAATATTTAACGACTTTCCCCTCGAGCCTGGAAAACCGCTGGCTATCTAAAGGCCAAGATAATTTAGCAGATGAATACTTCAAGAAATATGATGGTAAATATTACCCATTTAGTATTGATCGTGTTTTGGTTCATGAGATATTTCACACAACACAGCCAACTGTAAACAAGGCCCAATATATAATGACACTTGGAAAATATGAAAAGCCAGCTATTGAGTTTACCAATGACTTTATGTTTAAATATTTTAATGAGCCATATCGACTTAATCATAGCTCTGTTAGGGCGATTCAACAATGAAGGTGCATCTTTACTATTATACGTATGCACTTATAATGATTTTTTTTTCAATACTTAACCCAACATATTCAACTGGGTGTGATATATCAAACCTGAAAAACAAAGTCTTTAAGGAGAAGAGCATCTTTTTTTCTAAACCTTTAAGTATTAATGATATTGAAAAAGGAAAAGCTGTAACAATAATTATGTTTGGTAAACATAAAACATTTAAATATAAATTTACTAAAGGTCTATGGGAGACCTTCAGTAAGGAAGTTAAAAATGGTGATTGTATTTATTATTTTCGACATCTGGAATATAGCCCTTTTTATCCGAAGACAACTAATTTTTTAGGTTCTTCGGGTAGAGCTGGTTTTTTTCTTATAAGAGGCGATAAAATTATTTACTATATTTTAGTCGAACATTGGGAGTGATTTAATATCGAAGATTAATTGACAATATACTGCAAAAACGACAATTAAATCAGTGGCGCAGGAAGAAACTTTAACAACGCACTTTTCCAGTGCGAATTTTGCTAGGCTATTGATATGATGAGGCAAGAGTAAAAGAAAAAATAGCGTTATGTATTACTGTATGGATTGTTGGTTAATAAGTTCATATCTCTAAGTAAAGAAGCCCATACGCACATAAGCACTATTAAATTACCTCTAAATATATTACATGTTGTTATTTTAGATAAACGAAGAAGCATTTGCACAAGGAAAAAATATAGTATCGAATAGGGAATATAACCAACTCTTGAGTTGAAAATTTCATCATTAGTTATTAACACAAGAAAGCAAGCATGATATAAAATCTCTTGTATCAAATAAAAGCATAAGACCATGAAAATAAAACGTACGCTTTCATAATTAAAACGTGTCTCTAAACATAATGGGTACAAACAAACAAACCCTCCTATAACGATATATATTGTTATATCATTTGATAAAAGGGAGATAAACCGAGCATAAAAAATATACACGCCTCCTTCAAATATACCCGAATATAAGTTACCTCCTACAAATAGTAGAATAGGAATTAGCCTGTATGCTGTTTTGGTTATCATTTTACAATGGTATCCTCTACCTTTCTTATAACACTATACTGGATCCCATAAATAAGATGGGTAATAAGATAAACAAGAGGTATAATTTCTCGTCTAAAAATGGAGCGAAGTATGGCACAAAAACAATACAGCAAGAATGAGAAAGCTCGCATTGTTATAGAAGCGATTAAAGGGCAGAAAACGGTAGCCGAGTTATCGTCGGAGTATCGTTGTTCATAGCACCTAAATTAACAAGTGGGAGAAACAGTTGATTGATCATGCATCATTAGTGGGTATGTACTATTGATACAAATACCTCAACAGTTTCCATCATTGCAATGATAGATAAAATAAATAAATCAACTTATTATCATCGTACATTATTACTCGGTATTATTATACTTCCCCAGTTTTTTTTCTCAGCTCATATATGGGTTATTGGTTCTTTTATGATAATTATGCAGATTGTAGTTTGCCGCATTGATTGGTTGATGCGTTTATATATTCAACAGAGTAAAATGACTATTGTATTAATATGTCTAATTAATACATTAGCAGTGTCATTACAATTTATGGATTCGGGCGGTAACAAAGCAAGAGACTTTTTTGCTATAGCTTGGTTTTTCTCTTGCGGTATCTATACCTTTTTGGAAAGCTCGTTGTTTAAAAAGATTTCCAGACCCGATTAGGTTCGAAATTCTAAGAAATACAGTTTATTTCGTTTTAACGCGCTGTCGCAACGATATTCTATCGCGCAAAGTGACGGAAAACCATGTCTGCCAACTTCAGGATGGAGTTTATGTCGAAAAGATCTGGAAAAACAATGGGAGAAGGAACAGAGCAAATAATAACAGGTTATGGTTTGCTTCTTAATGCATCACAGCTTCAATGAATGATCCAGATTATTACCACAGGGTATTTTTAGCTGGAGTAATTGCTCTTCCCAGCATGATTGTTTCATTTGGAGAGTGGTTACTCACACTTATAATTATAAGTGTTTTTCTTATAGTGTGTTTTTTTGATTCCTTGATGAGGCGATACCTTAAGTTTAATGTTTTTTTAGGGTTGGTTCTTGCTATTAACATCATTGGGGTATCTACGCCTTTTATACTATTAACCTTTGGTCAAGGTATACATGACATTGTTGTAATACTTTGGTTTTTATTAGGTATATCATTGGGGGTTGTTGAGCGATCCTGTTATGCTAAGCTAAGAAAGAAGAAAGATATTCCCTAACTTACGTATGATAATGCGCGCGACGTACTCATCGGCATACAGTCTTCATCAGGATCCACTACTTTGACACACTAGCGCAACGATATTCTATCGCACAAGGCATCCTTCATATCTCAGTTTACATATTGCGCTCTTTTGCTTGATAAACTCTTGGGTTTCGCTTCGCTCTACCCAACCTACGCCATAGCATACGCACCTTTGTATATGTCGCATGGTTCTCAAAAGTGTAAACTACCTTCGATTGCCGCTTAGCGAATATGCACGGTGTTGCTTTGGCTAAAGGCATGAACTTCAGGTTCGTACATCAGCTCTAATGTGCTTGGTGACGCAGTGAAGCTGCCTTTGCTAACGGCGCGCACGGTATAGGTGTAATTCCCTCCGCTCATGCTATGTGCAGGCGCGAGCTTACCAAAGATCTGAATGCGGTCATCACGGCGATCTACATGCTCGACGGTAAAGGCATTATCTTTCTGCTTGCTTGTTTTTTTAGCATCGCCTTTGGGGTGTGAGTTTTCCAGCTCAAAACCTGCGGGTAAACGATCAACCAGCGCGATATTAGGCAATAAACGACGACTTAGATTACGTACCGATAGTTGAACCTGTAACAACTGCCCGTGTTTTACTGCATCCATATCTAAGGGCGTGCCATCCATGTTTAGGTATTCACGTTGCACGACGAGTGCATCGCTGGGCTGAACATCAGCTGCTTTCATACTGCGGTAACCCAGCAACGAGCCTGATAGGAATGGGCTGTTTTTGCCTTTGTAACGTAGTTCCAGCGTGCTGTTATCATCCAGTTGCGTGCCAGAAAGTAACCATGTTGGCATGGTTTGGTCGCCGTAGGTGGTGGCTACAGGCTGACCATTGAGCCACAATTGCACCCCTTCCATGCTCGCTGGCGGGTGACGGCTGACTATTTTACCTAAAGCACTGACCGACCAAGCAATTTCTTGCGTATTGAGGTAGGGCTGTTGCAGTAAACGCTTGGCAACACTGCGGCGGAGTGGTTCCAGTTTTGGATCATCGGGCCATAGGTCTTCGGCAAGGCTTAAACGCATGGCATCAGAACGCAGTGGCGACCAATAGCCACCATCAGAACTGCGCGCACCGTTCTCTACCAAACTGAATAGTCGATACTTCTGTAGCAGTTGCTCTGCCAATGTAGTGTTGCCAGCCATCTGCGCTGCCATCATGACGAGGAAGTAATCCTCCAAATCATGACCACTGCCTGAGACTGCTTTTTTTGCCAGTGTGCGGATGCGTTGCTTTTGGTGGCGACCTGCCAGCCCCAACACATAAACCATGTATGCCTCGGCATCGTAATAATGGTAATGTGCATTGCGTCGCCAGTGGTTGCGTTGCGATGTAATACTGGTTTCGAGGAAGTTTAAAGCATCGTTCAACGCTGATTCGGGCACATCATAACCCATGCTCTTGGCGGCCAATAAACCGTGGGTAGCATAGGCTGAACCCCATAGCACAGGCCTGTTACCACCAGGCCAATACGCAAAACCACCAGAATTGGTTTGCATACCTAACAGGCGATTGATGCCATGTTCGACCATCGCTTTAATACGCTCAGGTTTTTCCACATCGTCGCCAGCAAGGTTTGCCAGCAATGGTTCTACGTATAGCAAGGGCATCATCGACGAGGTAGTTTGTTCTATGCAACCATAAGGGTAATGAATCAACTCGCGCACGCGTTTGAGTTCTGCTATATAGGGCAGGCTGCTTGCTGTTAAGCTTAATTTCAGGCCTTCGTTAAGCATGGTATCAGGCAAGTAGGAGGCGAGTGTAAAGGGCTTGCCAGCAGGCGGTGTGATGTTGACCGTTTGTTCACTGTTGGCAGGCAACACTGGGATGCGCGCCCGATCATGGCTCGCTAGCTCACCAGATTGTAGCTGAAAGTTAAAATCCACCGCGCCAGCTAAGGCGGTAACACTGGCAGGGAAATAAACGGTGTTGGAAGCCTGCGCCGCTAAGTGAATGGTGCGCTGCGTTTGGGTGAGTTTTACGCCATCGCTTGCGCTAAGGGAAATGTTCACATCACGCGCTTGTGCTGTGCTGTTGACGACGAATACTGGAATCTCAAAAACATCACCTTGCTGCATAAAGCGTGGTAATGTCGGTTGTAGCACCAAAGGATCGCGTACGGTGGTGAATTGTTCGGCATGACCGACCTTCCCCTTTTGCGCAGCTACTGCCATGAGGCGTAACTTGCCTTGGAAGGGTGGTACAGGCACATGAATATCTGCCGCGCCTGTGGCATCGGATTGAATAATGCCCGACCAGTAAGAAACCAAACGCACAGGAATCACCCGTCCGCCACCCGCTTGGGCAGCCATGCCACCACCCGTGCGCGTGTAACGTCGCTTCATACTGCGTGGAAAGGTCCAACCGATGGTTTCAAACGTGCTTACACCCGAACGGCGTGGCGCAAAGAAATAATCAATCGGGTCGGGTGTTGCAAAGCGGGTCAGTTGTAAGATGCCTTCATCGACAACAGCCAAAGAAAATTCAGCCGCTTGGTGGTCATCGCTTTGTAAGTGAACGCTTAAATCGCCATCAGGGCGCATGGTTGCTGGCGCATCCATGGTGATGCCTGCGATATAGGGGCGTGGAATCATGCGCAAAGAAGTCGTGCCCCACGCACGCGCTGGGATGTACATCGCGCCTTCACGCGGATCCTTAATCAATAATACCGCAGCATAGACGTTGGGTAGCACATCTGGCGCAGTCACAGGGATGCGATTCATTCCCTTTTTCACCTTCAGCCAATGACTGTAAAGCACGCGGTCGGATTCCAAGGTGAACAGTGCTTGCCCTGCAAAGGGTGCGTCAAAACTGAATTCCACGGCATCGCCAGCATGGGCTTCGCTGTGGGAGGCGTGCAAGCGTAATTGATCGGGCGCAGGTGGTTTGTTGCCATCTTTGCTGGCTTCACTCCAATACCAAGGGTAGCCCACGGTTACAGGAAGATCAGCAATCTGCCCATTCGCCATCGTAGCGCGGACGATGTATTCGCCCCACGCGCCAGGGAGCGGCAAACTCGCCATAAAATGGCCTTTCTTCAGCCGTGTGCGGGCTTCGGTTCCTGTCGGCATAAGCAAACGTTCGGCATGCCATTCGTCGCTGCCTGTTTCTGGGTTCCAACTGTAGTTCCAGTTGAAATAAATCTGCCATAACGACAGTTTGACTGTACCCTGCGCTGACACTGCTTTGCCTTCAGGGTCGAATGTGCGTCCTTCAAAATGGACGGTGCCGTTATCATGACTGAGCTCATGCAAACCCAATAGCTCTGCTTGCGCTGCAAGTAGCATGCTTTGTTCGCGGTTGGTCATGCGACCACTGCCTGCTTCGTTGACATCGACTTGTGCTGTCAGCTTCATTACCGTGGGGAAGGCATTGCTCAGTTGTTTGCTTGCCACGCTGATGGTAGCACGCCCATAAGCATCCAGCGTGCCTGTGCTGGGTGCTAGCATGATAGGAGCTTTGTTGTGTAATGGGTGAATACCCGTGAAAAAATCGCTGTGCTTAGGAATGGTATACCAAGCAGGTTGTAAAGAAAATCGCGCCTGATACTGACCGTCAGCCACCGCAGGCCCAAATAGGTAGCGTGCATCCACATCGAAGTTGGCGCTATGTTCACTGACCACCCACGGTTGCTGCGCCGTGACTTTAAGGGCAATGCGTTCAGGCATGAACTCTTCGACGAAAAAGCCCATTGTACCGAGTTGTTTTTTACCGCTGCTGACGATGACTTGGTATTTGCCTGTGGTTGCATAATCATTCAACCGTAGCTGTAGCGCGCTCATACCAAAACTGGAACTGCGCACACTGACCTCACGTAATACTTGCTGGCGCGGAGTAAGCACCTTCCATTGCAAAGGCACGTTTTTTGCCGCTTGACGCGCTCCCGTCCATGTGATGGCCGCTAAATCCACCGTCTCACCAGGGCGGTACACGCCACGCGAACTGTAAACATAACTTTCTAAGGCTGTGCCTTGGGAGTCATAGGGGCGTAATTGTTCTGCATCACCATGATCCAACTCGACATCGGAAAAACGCAAATAGGATAAATCATCATCGGTAGAAAGAATCAGCGCGTAGGGCTTCTTCTTTTGCTTCATCACCCCTTTGAGTAAGCATTCACCCATTGCGTCGCTGGTACAACTGGCAATTTCAAAATTATTGTAACTCATAACGCGCACTTGCACCGCTGTTTTGGTGTCAAAATCACGTGCTGAACGCGTCCAAACGTGCAAATCTTGACCGCTTTGTTTGGCAATGGCTGCCAAGTCGGTTACCACAATAAGCGACGAATCCATCGTTCTTTCAGCATTATTTTTACCCTCTAAACGAAACAGATTCACTTCATATACGCCCTTGCCTGCGCGTTGTAATGCGGACAAATCAACGGCAGAGCGTTGGCTTTTGTTTTTTGCCATGGTGAGTGTTACATCTTTATTGAATACCGATTCAGCAACCTCTTTTGAAGTGTAGCGTCCACTGTTTTGAGTCATCCAAAACACCAAATTTTGTGGCGGCACACGAAAGACTTTGATGCGCGCATGATTGATGTTGCGGTATTCAAAGGGCAGCTCTACACCATCCATGCGTGGCAAATAACGCGCTTTGCTGAGGAAGTTCATGTGTGGTTCAAACGATGGCGTGGTGATATTGAGTGTTTTATCTTTTCTTAGCCAAGCGTTTTGATTGTCTTGCAAACCAGCACGGAAAAGCAGGCTGTAGCGGGTCGCAGGCTTAAACGCGCCAATCAGGCGGAATGATTCAGGTGCTGGAATAATCTGAATATCGACATGCGGTGTAATCTGAATGAATGGGGCGATGTCCTCAGGAGTAATACGACTTTTCCAGTGCGCACTGTAGGGCATCTTTTCACCCCTCAAGCGGTAATTGACATCAAGACCAAAAAAACGGCTACCTTCGATAGGATTGATGCCAGTAATGGATAATTCAAAATCAGAAGGCTGATGCGTTACGCCATTGGCTGATGCAGTAGGGCTAACAAGCGTGGTGAGCATAACACAGAGCATGAAGAGGCTTGCCATACGAACCAATACATCATGCCAGCTAACAAACTTATGACGGTAGCGCATTACACACCTCCACATGAATAGATGGGCAGCAAGCGTAACAGCGAAGCAAAAGCAGGCAAGCTGAACGGTTACCGTTGTTGTGCTATAAAGCTGGATAAGACAGTCGATACATTACGGTAGTGTTTGACCTTGCTAAGCTTTTAAGGATAATGGCGCGCATGTTTTCTGCGAGCCTTCTACTACCCGTTTTTTCACTGGAATTATTATTCTGGTGCGATGGCTCGTGTGCATATTCGGGGTGTTAAACGCCCTTTAGTTTCACGAGCCGCGATTTATTCGCGGCTTTTTTTTTGTGTTTCGTATGACGGTTGCTGAGCCTCACACCGTTATACTTCGATGATGCGCCCGACAGGGTTGGTGTAGAGGCTGGGAGAGTGTGATGAGCGAACGTTTATATATTTTTGATACGACATTGCGCGATGGTGAGCAATCACCAGGTTGCTCGATGGATATGGATGAAAAAATCCGTATGGCGCATGGTCTGGCGGGGCTGGGGGTCGATATTATCGAAGCAGGATTCCCCGTTGCTTCCCCTGGTGACTTTGAGGCGGTACATCGCATCGCCAGCGAGGTTCAAGGCTCACGCATTGCAGGTTTAGCGCGGGCGTTGCGTGGCGATATCGAGGTCGCAGCTAAGGCTATTGCACCAGCGGGTGATCGCGGACGCATTCACACCTTTATTGCCACCAGCCCCATTCACATGCAAGCAAAACTGCGCATGGATGAAGATGCAGTGTTGGAGCAAGCGGTGAAGTCGGTCAAATTGGCACGTTCCTTGGCCGCTGAGGTGGAGTTCTCGGCGGAGGATGCAGGGCGTTCGGATATGGATTTTTTGTGCCGTATTGTTGAAGCCACCATTGCTGCGGGGGCGCGCGTTATTAACATCCCAGACACCGTGGGTTATATGACACCTGACGAATTTGGCGCACGTATTCGCGCTTTGCGGGAGCGTGTCCCTAATGCCGATCAAGCGATTTTTTCGGTGCATTGCCACAATGATTTGGGCTTGGCGGTAGCGAACTCTTTGGCAGCGATTGAAAATGGTGCGCGTCAAGTGGAATGCACCATGAACGGTTTGGGTGAGCGCGCGGGCAATGCGGCGTTGGAAGAAATTGTGATGATTTTGAAGACGCGCAGTGATCGTTATGACATCGAAACAGGGGTTCATAGCGAAAAAATCGTGCCGATGTCCAAAATGACCAGCCAAATCACAGGTATGCCTGTGCAGGCAAATAAGTCGATTGTGGGTGCTAATGCCTTCGCCCATGAATCGGGTATTCATCAAGACGGCGTGTTAAAACATAAACAAACCTACGAGATTATGACCCCTGCTTCGGTTGGCTGGACGAATAACCGCATGGTCTTGGGTAAGCATTCAGGACGTGCCGCCTTGAAGGATCGCTATGAGCAGTTGGGTATGCCTATCGAAGGCGAGTTGTTGGAAAAGGTGTTTGCCCGCTTCAAGGCACTGGGCGATAAGAAAAAAGAAGTCTTTGATGAAGACTTGGTAGCGATTTTTAATGATGATGGCGAAGCCATTGATGAACACATCCGCTTGATTAGCCTGCATGCAGCATCAGGAACACAAGAAACGCCTGTCGCGACCGTCGAGCTTGAGATTAACGGCGAACGCCATAGCACCCGTTGCGAGGGTGATGGTCCTGTAGATGCGGCATTTAAGGCGATAAAATCGTTGGTTGAACCCAATAGCCGTTTGTTGCTGTATTCGGTGAATGCGATTACTTCAGGCACCGATGCGCAAGGCGAAGTCACAGTGCGTTTGCAAAGTGGAGAAAAAATCGTCAACGGTCAAGGCGCGGATACCGATATTATCGTTGCTTCTGTTCAGGCCTTGATTGAGGCGTTGAATCGGCTCCCTAATATGCATGCCAAGGCGGTACACGCGCAATACTCTGGGGTGTAATTAGTAATACCTTCGCCAAAGTTGATAGGGTATTTATCGAACCTAGGTCTTCATTTTTTTAGAAAAAAACGATAAGGCACGGTAGATACCCATCAACGGGCTTCCCGTTTTAGACGGGGTAAAAGCAATATGGATATGCGTGATATCGTAGGTTGTGGTTGAGGTACGAAACCCAACTTTAAAACAACAATACGTTATTTAGGCTATGCTCCTTTGTTGGGTTTCCTGCCTCAACCTAACCTACATGATGG
>CAZYAI010000066.1:0-11627 GCA_964645625.1 uncultured Zetaproteobacteria bacterium | reverse complement strand
GGGGAGCGATAGAAACCATCGAAGCCAGATAACATTATACAAACGTTCACTCATTGCCTTGCATAAAACAATGGACAAGTGCATTACTTGCCATGCAACATTCCGCCAGTGAGGTGTTATGGAATGTGTGATTCAAGCGTGGGACAAGCACGAAGCTGAGCTGCGCGCGTGGTTGAAAGGCAGACTTCATCATGCTGATGATGCCAACGATGTGTTGCAACAGGTGTTTGAAAAAGCCTTGTTGCAGGGTGAAAAATTTTGTTCAGTGGGGAATGCACGCGCTTGGTTGTTTCAGGTGGCGCGTAATATTTTGATTGATCGTTATCGTATGCAGCATCATGAACTTCCATTGCCCGATGAGCTGCTTGCCGATGTTCCTGTGGTGGATGCAGTGGATGAACTTTCTGAATGTTTGCCGCGCGTATTGTCGGAATTGTCGCCTGATGATCGTGCGATTATCGTCCAGTGTGACCTCAATGGCGTTAGCCAGCAAGCTTATGCTGATGCAAAAAAAATGAGCTTGCCTGCGGTGAAGTCCCGTATTCAGCGAGCGCGTAGGCGGTTGCGTGACACGTTGGAAAAGAACTGTCAGGTTCGGACTGATGAATCAGGTCACGTATGTTGTTTTGTGCCAAGGCCGCCACTTGGTTAACAGGCATGGCGTTTTGCCACCCTGTATAATGAAACAGCGCGTCAAAATACCATGCCCGTTTATTGTGTGGATCACATAACCATGTTAATGGGGAGGGCGATAAAAACCATGAAAAAGAACGAAGTAGCATGATATTATTACCATTATTCAAAGGCTTATCTGACCCTGTTCGCTTGCGTATTAGCTATTTGTTAACGCAGCGCGAACCGTTGTGTGTTTGCCATATTACAGATGCCCTTGCTTTACCCCAAAGTACCGTTTCCCGCCATTTAAATATTTTAAAGCAATGCAATGTGGTGGAAGCTGAGCGCAAGGGAACATGGGTGTATTACCGTTTGTCTGATTCACCACAGGTTCGGCTACTTGCTGAGATGTTAAACGACAGCGGTGTATCTGAAGCACAATTTCAACAAGACCTTGAAAATTTGGATGTAAGAACCTGTTAATTGATGTTGCGCAAGGCATGATAATTTCGCGGATTTAATATCCAGTCTTGAGTCTGTTCTCTCCGTCATGCCGCACTTGATGCGGTATTGCAGATCAAGTCCGCAATGACGTGGTTTCCCTCGGTCATACTGCACTTGATGCAGTATCTAGTCTTGCGTCTGTTCGCTGGATTGCGGATCAAGTCCGCAATGAGTGCGCTCGTGACGCACTACAATCAGCATGGTGAAAGTCCATGCCGAGGTTAGCTATAGACCTCGTAGCCGAAGGTAACTGCGTCATCGCGAGGTGGGGTGGGGAGCAACCTTAGGTGAACATACAGTCCGCAGTAAAGCGAATCCGTTTCGGTTTCATAGTGTGGCGAACCTTCTCATTGGTGGTGAAGCCCGATCCTGCTGGAGACGTTGAGCATAGCGAATCAAACGATCTTCAGACGCTATGGGGTGGTTGGGAGTGGAATGTATGGAAGGTGGTAGTGAATAAGCGAGGAGAGCTGCCCGCCAGTGGTGTGGTTGGGTAGAAGTCAGAGCCTTGATAGTACTGTAAGTTGGTGAACCACATGAAGATGATAGTCGCTGTTATGAACGGCAAGCGAACCGCGCGGGAGGCAGGGCTAGCGTTTAATGTGGTGAAGCCAATGGTAACGAATGGTGACCAAACCCATTCATAGGGAAGCGAGGCAGGAAGGTGGATATGCAAAAGACAGAGAGAATCAGAAATAAGTGAAGCATCGTGAGTGTCCTTTAGGGCTAAGTAAGGTGCAGAAGCCGACGGTCAAAATTGGTCGTGAGTGGAAGGTTCGATTTGGATGGAGCGTATGTTGACGGTGCTGGGTAACGGCATCAAAGGAGGTAAGTAAACGCCTTCTTCGCTACGCGAGGGCTGTACACCATGAAAGCAGCTCACGTTATGGCTTGTCAATCACGATGTTGAAACCACCAACTGGAGAGCCGTATGCGGGAGAACCGCACGTACGGTTCGGAGGGCGGGGAGGTACCACTTCCCGACCCCTATCGTGGTTTCCCTCGGTCATACTGCACTTGATGCAGTATCCAGTCTTGCGTTCGTTCACTCCGTCATGCCGCACTTGATGCGGTATTGCGGATCAAGCCCGCAATGACGCTTTGCTACCCAAAAAAGTTACGCGCATAGCCATGCACCGTAACCCAGAGTATTAATTGACATATCCGCATAACAGGATATAGCGTTCTCCGCCATTATAGGAGTTGCTATGTCGATCAAAACTAAATCTATGGGATTGTTTGCCCGTTTTCTCAGCCTTTGGGTCTTGTTGTGTATTATTTTAGGTGTTGCGCTGGGAACGTTTTTCCCTTCATGGTTTCACGCCTTGGGTTCAATGGAAGTTGCCCATGTTAACCTTCCTGTTGCTGTTTTGGTTTGGGCAATGATTTTGCCGATGTTACTGAAAATTGATTACAGTGCTTTGCACGAAGTATGGCAGCACCGTAAGGGCGTGGCTGTTACCTTAGGAATCAATTGGCTGGTTAAACCTTTTTCTATGGCCTTGCTTGGCTGGTTCTTTTTGCAGTATCTTTTTGCGCCTTACCTTGAGGCGGATAAAATCCCTGAATATATTGCAGGGCTCATTTTGTTGGCTGCTGCCCCTTGCACCGCGATGGTGTTTGTCTGGTCGCGTTTGGTCGATGGTCACCCACAATTTACGCTATCTCAGGTGGCATTAAATGATGTGGTGATGATCTTTGCCTTTGCCCCCATTGTCGGTTTATTGATGGGTGTGGCTGCCATTATTGTACCGTGGGCAACGTTGTTTGTGTCGGTATTGTTGTACATCGTTATTCCTGTTGCTATCGCTTATGTTGGTCGCTCATTGTTATTAAAACAGGGCAAGTTGGATCAGATCTTGCACGTCATGGATCCCGTTTCGATGGCGGCCTTATTATTAACCGTGGTGTTGTTGTTTGGTTTCCAAGGTCAGCAAATCATTCATCAACCTTTGGTGATTTTGTTGTTGTCGATTCCTATCATTATTCAAGTCTATTTTAATTCGATGTTGGCCTATTGGTTTAACCGTAAGTTGGGCGTTGCGCACTGCGTAGCGGGTCCATCGGCACTGATTGGCGCATCTAACTTTTTTGAGCTGGCAGTGGCTACGGCCATTGTCATGTTCGGTTTTGAATCAGGTGCAGCACTGGCTACGGTGGTAGGGGTGCTGGTTGAAGTACCTGTGATGTTGACGGTTGTTGGCATCGTGAATCGAAGTAAATCGTGGTATGAAAAGGGTATCTCATGAAGAAAAAAGTATTGTTTCTATGCACAGGTAATGCTTGCCGCTCGCAAATGGCAGAAGGCTGGTTGCGTTTTTTGGGTGGTGATCGATTTGAAGTTTATTCCGCAGGGATTGTCGCGCATGGCAAAAACCCTCGCGCCATTGAAGTCATGCAACAAGCAGGCGTGGACATCAGCAAGCAAGAATCAGAGCAATTGGATCCTGCATTGTTGCAAGAGATAGATTTGTTGGTGACGGTGTGTGCCAACGCCGATGAATCATGCCCTGTTGTTCCAGCAGTGTGTGAGAAACAACATTGGCCATTTGATGACCCAGCCAAAGCATCAGGGGATGAAGCAGCCATCATGGCAGAGTTTTGTCGCGTAAGGGATGAGATCAAGGCACGCATTGAAACGTTTTTGGCTTAATGTGTTAGGCTTTGGGTTCATTGTATAAAGAAGGAGAAACGATTATGCCCCAAGGATTAAAAGATTTTATCGCCGAAGCAAAAGCCAGCGTGACAGAAATTTCTACTGCCGATGTGCAGGCTAAAGTGGGTACATCGGCTTTGTTGCTGGATGTGCGCGAGCCTGGTGAGTTACAAACTGGGTTTTTGCCCGGTGCATTGAATATTCCGCGTGGTTTGTTGGAGTTAAAAGCTGACCTAGAATTCCCCATGCGGGAAGCGCGTCTTGCTGACCGCGATCAAGAGATCATCATCTATTGTGCCAGTGGCGGGCGCAGTTTATTGGCTGGTAAAACATTGCAAGCAATGGGCTTTACCAATGTGAAGTCGATGGCATGTGGCTTTGGTGGTTGGCAACAGGAAGGGCGAGAAATAGCACAACAGTAACGGCTATGGCGTTGATTGTTCGGGTTATACTACCGTGTTAAAAGGGAGGCTTCGGCCTCCTTTTTTTGTGCCTTGAATACCGCGAAATATCGATCGCTAGAAATGTTGAAAAAATACTGAGTGAAAATTATTTGCATCTTTTGCCGCTCTTCTTCGTCTTCTATAACGAACATGGATGTACTGTGGCAACGATGTTTCATCGCACAGCTAGTCAAAACGCCATGCTAACGTAAAGGAGATCATGATGTTTGAAGCATTGGCTTCGTGGCTGGTTTATACGATGGGAGGATTGTCTGCTGATACGCATGCAGGGCAGGCACTTCACTTTTTTATTATGGATACAACCAAAATCTTTGTCATGCTGATTTTGATTATTTACATCATGGGGCTGTTACGTGCCATGTTGAGTCCTGAGCGCGTGCGTGAGTTTGTCAGCGACCAACCCAAGTGGTTAGCGCGGACGATGGCAATATGTTTGGGCGCGATTACGCCGTTTTGTTCTTGCTCATCCGTGCCATTATTTATTGGTTTTGTAGAGGCGGGTATTCCACTTGGCGTAACCTTCTCCTTTCTTATTGCCAGTCCCATGATTAACGAAGTGGCAGTGGTTTTATTGGTCGGTATTGTAGGATTTAAGGTCGCAGCACTGTATGTGCTTGCAGGCTTGGTGGTGGCATTTATTGGCGGCATGGTGATGGAATGGTTCAAGCCTGAACGTTGGGTGGAAGATTATGTGTGGAAGATCCGTATGGGAACCACCCATGTTGAAGCAGCGGATACATCGCTACGTGGTCGCCATGATTTTGCCACAGGTGAAGTGCGCGACATTGTGGGGCGCATCTGGAAATGGGTGATTATTGGTGTTGCCGTTGGTGCGTTGTTCCATGGTTATGCCCCTACAGCATGGATTCAGGCTCATTTGAGTGGTGACAATATGTGGTCTGTGCCAGCGGCGGTATTGCTTGGCATACCGCTTTATTCCAATGCAACGGGGGTGATTCCAATTGCTGAAGCGATGCTGGGTAAAGGGGTGGCTTTGGGTACGGTGCTGGCGTTGATGATGAGTATTGCCGCGCTCTCTTTGCCTGAAATGTTGATCTTGAGGAAGGTCATCCGCTGGCCTGCGCTGGCGATTTATGCAGGCGTACTGGCGACGGCATTTACGCTGGTTGGTTGGGGATTTAATATTATTG
Source organism: uncultured Zetaproteobacteria bacterium (assembly GCA_964645625.1). Lineage (GTDB taxonomy): Bacteria > Pseudomonadota > Zetaproteobacteria > Mariprofundales > Mariprofundaceae > AB-137-C09. The sequence goes on along the minus strand of CAZYAI010000066.1, from coordinate 6,237 downwards.
GATAGGAGATGACGATGAAAAACATTAAAGTATTAGGCACAGGCTGTGCGAGTTGCAAAGCTACCGAAGCATTGATTAAAAACGAAGCGGCGGCATTAGGCGTGCCTATTGAACTGGAAAAGGTTGAAGATATTGCTGCTATTATGGGCTATGGCGTGATGTCCACACCTGGCGTGGTGATTGATGGAAATGTTGTACATGCTGGAGGTATGCCATCGAAAGCGAAGGTGCATCAGTGGCTTGCTCAGTGAGTCTGTCCACTAACGATCTATCATGGTAAGTAGGTCAAGCTAAGGGCGTGGTGCAGATTACAGTTACCCTGAATTATTCATAAATCGTTGTGATGATTGCGTAGAACCTTTGTTTGTAACGGATGTCTTGTCGGGAGCAGCGTACCAGTGGATACGCTCGACTGATAAGGTGTTCGTTGCGGGCAAAGGGGCAAGCAAGGGTGCGACAGTATGTGTGAATTATTCAGGTTAAATAAAAAGGGATATTCATTATGAAGTTATACGATGATTATAGGCGTTATGCATTAGGGGTGTTGTTTCTATGTTTCCCTTATCTGGCAGGTGCGCAAGGTTTGGGGGAGCTGTTGCATCAAGTTGAACAGCAGTCGCCGCAATTACGGGGAGCTGATGCGCAGGCTGAGGCTGCCCGTTCAGGTGTGAGCATCGCCAAAAGCCAGTATTGGGGGCATGCTGAGTTATTTGGCAAAAGCACCCATTATAATCAAGACCGATTGGTGAATCCCCTTGCTTATCCCCCTGTATTGAAACGGAATTTGTTTGATAAAAACTCTTACCTTTATGGTGCATCGTTCACCTTGCCTGTGGATGTAAATGGCGTTATTGGCAGCCGTGTTCGGGTACAAAAACACCAGCAATCTGCCGCGCAGCAACGTATTGCCCAAACGCGCTTGGCATTGTTTAGCCAAACGGTGAACCTTTACCGAGGCTTGCAGCAGCTAGCGGGTGTGAAAAAGGCATTGAATGAGCAACGAAAGGCGTTGCAAAAGCATCAAAAAATCACCCAAACTGCCGTCCGTGTGGGGCGCGTGGCAAAGGTTGAGTTGTACCGTATTGAAGCAGAAATAAAATCTGTTGAAGGTCAGTTGGCAGGTTTGAGGGGTAATGAATCACGTCTTCGTGCTAATTTGGCAGCATTGCTCAATAAGCCAGTGTTCGACGATGCCGTTACCATATTAACAGAACTGCCACCTGACACCGCCAGTGCATACCCTTCTGACTCGACATTGAGCAATCGTCCTGACCTGCAAGCTGCAAGCAGCATACAGGATGCCGAAGCGGAAGGGGTGAAAGGTGCGAAGCGTGAGTGGTTGCCCAGTTTCTCATTGCAAGCAGAGACATTGCATAATCAAGGCTTTACTGCACCAGCATTGAACAGTTGGAGTATCAGTGGGCAATTAGCATGGCAGTTTTGGGATGGTGGACGGCGTTCTGCTCATACCGATCAGGCACAAGCCAAGCAAGCAATCGCTAAAGCAACATACCAAGACACCTTGAATCGAGCCCAAGCTGAGGTTCAGGCGGCACAGGCAGATTTTAAAGCCGCAGCCTTGCAGTACGCCGCCACTACTGCTGGTTTAAAGGCTTCACGCGAAACAGAGCGCATTCAATCAGATCGCTTTGCCAGTGGTCGTATCTCCGCCGTTGATTTGATTGACAGCGAAGCCGCCTTAGCACGCTCTAAAGCAGATCATACCAGTGCCTTGGCGCATTGGTGGCTTGCAGACGATCAACTTCATTTGGCACATGGCGATTTGCCTACGGCCTATACCACAAAGGATCAATAATCATGGCAAATCATAAAGGTAAATTGTTACTGCTCATTATTCCAATTTTGATTGGTGGTACTGCCGCCTTGTTACACAATAATGTCAAACATATCGAGGATAGCCCCAGCATACAGCCTGCTCCGTGGGCATTGGCTAGTGATGTCGTCGTTCAAGGTCGCGTGGAGCAAGGGTTCCCTGCATTGGGGCATGTACAGAGTTCTTCTGAGGTGCGCATTGTTCCGCAAATTAGCGGTACGGTGTTGAAAATGGGACCGCGCCAAGGTGGAATGGTGAAAAAAGGTGATCTTATTGTTCATCTGGACACACGCAGTATCGAGGCTGACCAAGGCGCACTTCAGGCCAAGCTTGCCAGTGCGGTCGCGGTAGAAAAGAATAACGATAAAGAATTAAAACGTGAACAGCGTTTGTTTGAACAGGGCGGTTCATCTGCTTCGGCTGTGGATCAACTGAAAACGCGCTTAAACTCTGATAAGGCTAATGTGCGAGCCTTAAAAAAACAGTTGGAATCATTGGCTGTTAAAATCTCTTACGGTCATATTTATGCCCCGATCAGCGGTCGTATTGCGAAGCGTTTGGCAGAGCAGGGTGATACTGTCTTTCCTGGCAAGGTGATCTATACCATTACCGCCGAGCAGGGCGGGCGGGTGGTTGTACCTGTACCGTTAGATACCATGACGCGGATTCATGCCGATGGCACGGTGATCCTTACACAGGGGCAACAGCAGTTTAAAGCGCATATCACCCGCATCAACCCTTCGTTGGACGCGCTGGCGATGGGCAGTCTTGAAATTGATTTAACGGAACGCCCTTTCAATTTGCCTGACGGTGCACCTGTTGCAGCATACGTTGTAACAGCCAATAGCACGGGGCTTACCGTGCCGCTCGAGTCTTTACGTCCTGCTGCTACGACAGCGGAACGAACGATTTTTAAGGTGGTGAAACAACCTACGCCTCACCTGCAAAAAATGGAGGTGCATGTTACTTTATGTGGCAAAGCGCGTTGCGTTATCCAAGGTGCTCTACAGGCGGGCGACCATGTGGTGACAGCACACGGCAGTGTGTTGCTGCAACTGCATGATGGTGATGCTGTGCTTTGGCATGATCGGGCATCGGTGCAGCCATGAGTTTTGCCGAGAAGATACTCTCTCGCCCGCAGGCGATTTTAGCAGCAACGCTGGCATTTGTTCTTTTAGGGATTATTGGCTTCCGCTCGATTCCCACGAATTTGTTCCCTGAAACCAATCGTCCATCCGTATCGGTAGTCGTGCAATGGCCTGGGGCGATGACCAGCGATATTGCCAACGAAGTCACTCATCCGTTAGAGGTGCGCTTGTCTTCGATTGATGGCGTACGCCGTGTCACATCGACCTCGCGTGACGAAGTTTCGGCCGTGCAGGTGGAGTTTGAGTACGACAACGACATCAATACCGCGGCCAATGCGGTGACTACGGAGCTATCGCGGGTTCGTGGCTTGTTGCCTAAGGGGATTCATGATCCCTTGGTATTCAAAATTACCGATGCTGCTCATGCGGCAATGATCTTAGCGGTGCGCCCAGGCAAGGATTCAGGGTTGGACATGGCGCAAGTGCGCCGTATTGCCGAGAATCAATTGCGGGATACCCTCACCAACTTGCCTGGCGTGGCAGATGCTGAAGTGTTTGGTGGCTCTGTTCGCCAAGTTACGGTTGATTTAGACCGCAATCACCTGCAATCGCATCATTTAGCCATTGCACAGGTGATGGCAGCATTGGTGGGTTCAAATATCTCACAGCCTGTGGGATTGGTCTATCAACGCGGTAGTCGCTTTTTATTGAGTGCACAGGCTTTGGCTGCCACGCCTGAAGATATTGCTGCTATTTTAGTGCCCTTAGCCAATGGTAGCTATGTGCGAGTTGGCGAACTGGGTGATGTCGCATGGGGGGCAGCCGATACCTCATCATTGTACCACGGCAATGGCGAACCAGCGGTGGCTATCTCATTGTTGCGTTCGGAAAAGGGCTTCACCAAACCTGTGATTGATGCGGTAGAAAAACATTTGAGCGAAGTGCAAGCGAAGTTTCCTAATCTTGATATTCGCATTGCTGATACACAAGGGCGTATTATTGGTTTAACCGTCAGTAATATGCTCGATTCCTTGCGTGATGCCGTCATTATGACGCTGATTGTCATCCTTTTGTTCTTGGGGAATTCACGCGCAGCCTTGGTTGTAGCCTTATCACTTCCGCTCTCTTATTTGCTGACCTTTGCCATACTGTGGTGGATAGGCTTTGAATTTAATATGGTTACATTATCCGCCATCATTGTTGCCGTCGGTTTGTTAGCAGATGATGTGGTCGTGGTGATGGAAAATATCGAGCGGCGTATGCGCGAATTGGGCGAGGAGGGAAAAAAGGCTGCTATTCGGGGGCTGGATGAAATCATTATGGCAGATACCTCTGGTACGGTTAGTGTGATTTTAGTGCTGCTGCCGATCATGTTTATTGGTGGTTATGTGCAAACAGTGTTACGACCCTTGACGGTTACGCTATCGGTTGCGCTGTTTGCATCCCTGGTGGTGTCAGTGACGATGATTCCACTGTTTGCCCCTAAGGTTTTGAAGCCAGGCGCACGTGACCCTCTGGGCTGGTTGCTCAATCCGTTTACCCATTACGTGATGAACCCTGTAAGGCACACTTACGTTCGTTTGGTTGCGTGGGGAATCGGGCATCGGTTGTTGATTTTGTTGGTGTTTATCGGGTTGTTTGTTGCTTCAGCATCGCAGTTACGCTTTCAAGGGCGTGAGTTGATGCCGTTGATGGATACTGGTATTACCCAAATTCGTTTTGAAGCAGCCCCAGATACCGATGCCGAACGCATGGAAGCATTACTGACGCAGGTTGAATCAGCAGCCAAAGCCGAACTGAAGGATGGTTGGCTTATCTCCATGTCCAGTGTGGTAGGCGCAGAGCCTGGCGTAAAGTCATTTGGTGCAGCGCGCCTGTTACAGCAGGGAGAAATCACCCTCAATATTGTCGATCGCTTCCATCGGGATCGCACACTGGAGGATATTAACACAGCCATTCAACAACGGTTGCAGCGCATGCCGAACATTATTTCAGCCAATGTGATGGCGTTTGGTTCAACGCCGCTTTCTTCCATTCGTGCATCGGTGGATGTGATGCTCAAAGGGCCTGACCCGATGGTGCTAAGCAGTCTAGCCGATACGGTGATGCAACGGTTGCAATCGGTACATGGTTTGACGGGAATGGAACGTTCATGGCAGGCTTACTCCGAGCGCATTGCGCTGCATGTTGACCCTGCCAAGGCGCGTTTGTATGGGCTTAGTGCCAGCGATATTGCCACACAAGTGGCGATGGCTGTTGGTGGTGCTCCTGCGGGCATGATGCGCGTGCCCAGTGAAAATGCGATTCCTGTTTGGGTGCGCTTAAAGCAGAACCAACGCGCTGATTTGGAGAATATTCGTGCCATTAACATTCAAACAAAAACAGGCGGCTTTGTTCCCTTGTTGTCTGTGGCAGAGCCGAGCGTTATTTCTGCCCCGACAGCACAAACACACCAATACCTTGAACCCACGATTGATGTTTTGGCGTGGCGTAAGAACGTAGCAATCACAGCATTGCACGACGAAGTAAAACTCGCGCTAGCAGACCTCGCCTTACCGCATGGTTACAGTATTCATTACGAAGGTGAATACAAACAACTGTCAGAATCAGCAGAGCGGTTACTAAAAGCGATTGTGTTGAGTATGATTTTGCTCTACTTGATGTTGGTGGTGACATTTCGCTCTTTTCTTGACCCTGTTGCGATCATGGTATGCTTACCCTTGGCTATTATCGGAGCCGCATTTGGTGTTATTCTGGGCGGTAAGTTTCTTTCTATGCCAGGGCAAATGGGCTTGATTTTGTTGATGGGTGTTGTGGTGAATAATGGCATTTTGTTGGTGGATTTTGCCAAGCAATCGTTGCAGCGAGGGCTTGCTTTGCGTGAAGCTGTGTTGGAGTCAGTGTCAAAACGTACCCGCCCAATTCTTATGACCGCTATGTCCTCTGCTGTTGGTATGATCCCTATTGCGATGGAGTGGGCTGTCGGTATTGAACGCTTATCGCCATTAGCTTTTGTTGCTATTGGTGGTTTAATCGCAGGTATGGTGTTGAATTTATTGGCTGTGCCATTGCTGTTTTACTCCATTGAATCCATGCGCCAATGGTTTAAGCAATGATTGAAGGAGGGCTGGATACCGCATCGAGTGCAGTATGACCGAAGGAAACCACGTCATTGCGGACTTGATCCGCAATCCAGAGAACGGACGCAAGACTGGATACTGCATCAAGTGCAGTATGACCGAAGGAAACCACGTCATTGCGGACTTGATCTGCAATCCAGAGAACGGACGCAAGACTGGATACTGCATCAAGTGC
>CAZYAI010000065.1:0-11972 GCA_964645625.1 uncultured Zetaproteobacteria bacterium | reverse complement strand
AAGGAAGAACTGGGCCATGAGCTACAATGAAAAAGTTTTGTCGTGTACAGAGAAAAAAATTAATGACACCTATGGTCATGATGAAGGTGATAGGGTCTTGATGCAGTTAGCAGAGATATTGACGACCGAGGTGCGTGCTGGTGACTTTGTCTTCCGTTTAGGGGGCGAAGAATTTTTAATCGTTTTGGGTGATGTGACGGATAAAGTTTTACATAACGTTGCTGAAAAAGTTCGCATGACCGTTAGTAATACACCGTTTAGACTGTCTGACCATCGAACCTTGGATATCACTGTTAGTTTAGGTGCAGCGTTGCATGATGGACATCCTGATTTTCAACGCACACTCAAATTGGCTGACGAGGCTTTGTATCAGGCAAAAAATACAGGTCGCAACCGCGTAGTAGCAGCGTCGCAACCGCCTGTTACCTACGGTAAAATCATCGAAACATAAGTAGAGGCAGGTTTCTTGGATGAAAAAGATCATCGAAACCTGCCCCTGCATTACCGTTTAGCTGTGGCTTTGTGCAAACTCATGCATGTAAGCAACCAGTGCATCAACGCCAGCTTCGGGCATCGCGTTGTAGATGCTGGCACGCATGCCGCCTACTGAACGGTGTCCTTTTAGCGTCACTAAACCATGTTCAGCAGCACCTTTAAGGAAGTCGCCATCCAAATCAGCATTGGCTAGCGTGAAGGGTACATTCATCCAAGAGCGACCATTTTTGGCGACAGGACTGCCATAGAAGTCGCTGCTGTCGATCGCTGCATAGAGCTTATCGGCTTTGCGTTTATTAACGTCGGCGATTGCCGTTAGTCCGCCCTGATCTTTAATCCATGCAAAGACCAAACCTGCAATATACCAACTGTAGGTCGCTGGCGTATTGTACATCGAATCATTATCGGCATGGGTGCTGTAGTTAAACATCGCTGGTGTTTGAGCAGATGCTTTGCCTAAGAGGTCATCGCGGATGATGACGATGGTTAGACCAGCAGGACCGATGTTTTTTTGTGCTCCTGCATAAATCATAGCAAATTTACTCACGTCAATGGGGCGAGAGAGAATCGTAGAAGACATATCTGCCACCAACGGTACGCCGTGGGTTTCTGGCACATAATCAAATTCGACACCGCCGATGGTTTCGTTCGGGGTGTAGTGAACGTAAGCAGCATCAGGGTTGAGTGTGAGTTCCTCTTGGCTAGGCACGGTGGTGAAACCATTGTCTGATGTGTCGGCAACAATGTTCACGGTGCAATAACGCTTAGCTTCGGCGATGGCTTTTTTTGACCACATACCTGTGTTGATATAATCAGCACTGCTTTTATCACCCAGTAGATTCAGTGGAACCATCGCAAACTGTGAGGAAGCACCGCCTTGTAGAAACAGCACTTTATAATTGTCAGGGATTGCCATGACATCGCGTAAATCCTGCTCCGCTTTGGCAGCGATGGACATAAATTCTTTGCCGCGATGGCTCATTTCCATCACTGACATGCCAGAACCGTTCCACTCCAGCAGCTCTTGCTGGGCGCGTTCCATAACGGCCGTTGGTAGCATGGCTGGGCCTGCGCTGAAATTAAATGGTCTTGTCATAATGCTTGTTTCCTTTTGTGTTATCAGTCTGTTCTACGCAATGCGGTTTTACTGCGTGATGGTGCGCTAGCTTAGGGCGAGTTGCATCAACTTTCCATATCCACGTTACCATCCAAAGCAACGCTGGGTGTTTGCTGCGGTTTGTTGGGCAATGGCTTCAAAGCTATGACCCGTAAGTTGGGCATAGGCTGCCGCAATCAGTGGCAGGTTGGCAGGTTCATTGCGTGTGCCGCGCAGTTGCTGGGGCGGCTGGTCGGGGGCATCACTTTCCAACAACATAGATGCAGTGGGGAGGTAATGCAGCAGTTCCAGCATGCGCGCACTTTGTGGGCGGGTAATACGGCTGCCGATACCGAAATAACAATCCCATGCCAATAAACGTCGCGCCTGTTGTTTACTGCCGCAGAATCCGTGCAACACCAGCCGTAGGCTGGGGTAGGGGGCTAACATGGCGATGATGGCATCGAGGCTTTTGTGGCTATGGATGATGACGGGAAGTTGAAGCTGTTGTGCCATGTCCAGTTGTTGCGCAAAGCAATGCCTTTGCCATGACTGCGCAGGGCGACCTTGCCCGAAGTCTAAGCCGCATTCGCCCACGGCTACGGCTTGCTGATTATGAAGCAAGAGCGCGTCCCACACCGCGTTGCTGTATGGTTCGCAGTACCACGGGTGAATGCCGTAAGCAGGATGAAGCCAAGGTTCGTGTAACGTCATCTGCCATTCCGACGGTTTGGCAGTGACGGCAACGATGTGCGCTACGCCAGCTTGTTGCGCCCTTGTTAATACCGCAGCGCGATCAGCATCGAAGCGGGCATCCGCCAAGTGGCAGTGGCTATCAATCACCCTTGAAAAGAAGTGCGAGTTTTGTCCAAGAACTGTAATCCAACTGTTCTGGGCGTAAACCTGGGTCAATGCCTACTGCTTGCATCTGTTCAGGGCTGATGTGTTGGCGGAAGTTGTTGCGCAAGGTTTTGCGGCGATGGGCAAAACCCGTTCGGACACAGCGTTGCAAAGCTGCCCACGAACACGGTGGCGTTTGCCCATGCGGGAGCAGTTTTAGAACCACAGAATGTACCTTCGGTGGTGGCGAAAATGCCCCTGGTGGCAGCGTCAACAGGCGGGAAACATGGTAGTGATGGCGCACCAATACGCTTAAACCACCATAAACCTTACTGCCTGGCTCCGCCATGATGCGCTCGCCAACCTCGCGTTGGTACATCAACACCATGCCGCCGGATAGCGATAATGAGGACAGTAATGCAGTCAATGGACCACTGATGTTGTAAGGTAAGTTGCCCGCAATCCATTGCGGTTGTTGTGCCGCAACGGTGGCTTCCAAGCATTGTAGCACATCGTCATGCACCACCGTCAAACCTGTACGTTGATCGCAGTATTGCTGCCAATGGCTGGCGAAACGGTCGTCCTTTTCAATCAGCGTGGTTGCACCAGCACGCGCCAGCAATGGGACGGTGATAGCACCAGGACCAGGACCAATTTCTAGCACCGAAGCTGCTTCAGGAATGCTATGGACGATGCGCGCAATCGCCGATTCGTTGCGTAAAAAATGTTGCCCCAGTGCCTTGTTGGCTGCCAGTGGTGCGTGTTGAATGCTGTTCATGCGCTATATTCCATTGCCGTCTAAAAAACGTTCGACTTTTTTGTGTTCACGCGCCATTTCTTCGCGCAATGTTTTTAACGCCTGATCACATTCATGATCCTGCGCTGCCCGTTCGGAAGTAGGGTGTAATTGATCGATGCGACTGTTGATGTCATCCATCATTTGTAACATGTGGCGTAATACTTCGGATACGGGGTCGGGCATTTGGTGATGGTCAAGGTTGATTTTGCCATCTTGAACCACAGGGCCACTATCGACCACCACGCGCCCGGGGATGCCAATCACCGTGGATTGTTGCGGTACGTCTTTGAGGATGACCGAATTCGCACCGATGCGAGAATGCGCTCCGATGGTGATTGCACCCAGCACCTTTGCACCTGTGCCAACAATAACGCCATCTTCCAGTGTTGGATGTCGTTTTTTGCGCTGCCATGTTGTACCGCCAAGGGTTACGCCGTGGTAGAGCGTTACATCATCGCCAATTTCGGTGGTTTCGCCAATCACTACGCCCATGCCGTGGTCAATAAAAAAGCGTTTACCAATGCGTGCCCCAGGGTGGATTTCAATACCTGTGAGCCAACGCGCCCAATGAGAAATCCAACGCCCCAACCAAAACCATTGGCGAAGCCAAAACCAATGAGCAATACGATAACCCCAAATAGCATGCAAGCCAGGGTAACAGGTGATTACTTCCCACAATGAGCGGGTGGCAGGATCTCGCTTAAAAGCACAACTGATATCTTCACGAATAGATGCAAACATGGCGGCATGCTAACGGCGATGGTTTTTAAATGAAGGCAGGCAGATGTTACGCACGGTTATAGACCTGTTTTTTTGAGTAACAACACCTCATTGCGGACTTGATCCGCAATCCAGTGAACAGACGCAAAACTGGATGTTGGTTTAAAGCGGAATAAAGAAAGAACCTCAACGATGAGGTGAACTACAATGATTCTCTCTTATCTGTGTGCATCTGTGTTTATCCGTGGATAATTATTCCAGCCGATATAAATCAGAGGTGGCTTGCAGGGCGGCTAACAGGGCGGGTGCTGCGGTTTCTGTACGCATGATGCGAGGACCAAAGCACAGCGGTTCAAAATCGCGTTGTTGAAGTTCTGCAATATCGCGAGGACTCCAACCGCCTTCTGGTCCTACGGCAAGGGTGACGGCTTGATGTTGCGCAATGGCGGGGCGGTATTCGCTTAAGCTGTGATTGCCCTCAGGGTGCAGGTAGTAAGCGGCTTGCTCATTGCTTGCTAAGCTGGTGATACGGGGCAGCCATTGCAGCGTTGGAATGCGCGTGCGACCACTTTGTTCTGCTGCTTCGATGATGATTTTTTGCCAGCGTTCTAAACGTTTATCCAGCTTGTTGCCTTGCAAGCGTAATTGCATCCGTTCGCTGACGCACACGGTGAAGGCAGCCGCGCCCAGTTCGGTGCCTTTTTGCAATACATGTTCAATTTTTTCGCTGCGGTTAGCCGCTTGGATGATATGCACATGCAAGGGTAATTCACGGCATACATCGTGAAACTGTACGGTGTGACAACGCGCAGCATCACGTTCTAGCGATACAATATCGGCGACATATTCGCCACCATGACCATCAAACAAGGTGATTTGCGCGCCAACGCCTTGACGCATCACGCTACGCAGATAATGCACCATGTCTGCATCTAGGGGGCAGTCCATATCGGGCTGTAAATGGTAAGGGGTAAACATGCGAATCAACATCGCCACACGCTGCCACAAGCCTCGCTAAGATGAAATGAACGCCATGTGCTATGTTAAGCTTGGCGGGCGTTGTAGATGGTTCCTTGTTGTTGCTGGTAATGTTGCAATACGTGCGCGGCTTGGTCGCGGCAGATGCTGGTTGTGACTTGCATGCCACGTTGTTCAAGCTGTGTAATCCAATCGGGGTGACGTGGACCTTCGTCAAAGCCGATGGCAGTGGCATCTTCGGCATGGGCGCAGCATACCAGTTGACGGATTCCCGACCACGGCAGCGCACCAAAGCACATGGCGCATGGCTCGGTACTGGTGACTAACTCGCATACAGGCATGTTAGCAGCACCAAGGTCGAAGCTTTGCAGGCGGTGTTGCGCCAGCGTGATAGCGACCATCTCGGCATGGGCAGCAGAAGCATTGAGCGGCACTACACGGTTTACGCCCACGGCAATCAAGGTGTTTTGCTCAGCATCGAACACTGCCGCTGCGAATGGCCCGCCTGTTCCTTGTGCTACATTGAATTGTGACAATGCAATCACCCATGCCGCCCGTGCTTCTACATCCTTAAAACAACGTGTTGCATCGTCTGCCCATCGTTGCCGCAACCATGTGGGCAGTAATGTGGTGGCTAAAGCTGTGTTCATGGTGATCACCTCGCAAAGATGTGGCGCATGCTACACCATGAATTGCCATTATGTTCTTGTAACCTAGCTTGCCCGCTAGTACGGCACATACACCAACAGCAAACGAGGCGTTTTTTATGCAAGTATATCTTGATCTTATGCAACATATTTTGGATCACGGCGAAGACCGTCAGGATCGTACTGGCACGGGAACACGCGCTATTTTTGGGCATCAAATGCGTTTTGATATGCGCCAAGGATTCCCTCTGCTCACCACCAAAGCGTTGCATCTGCGTTCGATTATTCATGAGCTGCTGTGGTTTCTTAACGGTGATACCAATATTGCGTATTTGAAGGAAAATAAAGTGCGTATTTGGGATGAGTGGGCAGACGAGCATGGCAATTTAGGACCTGTATATGGTCATCAATGGCGTTCTTGGCCGACACCTGATGGCGGCGCGATTGACCAAATCAGCCAAGTCGTGGAGCAGATTCGCCATAACCCCCACAGTCGCCGTATGATTGTGTCAGCGTGGAATGTTGCTGACGTACCCCATATGGCATTGCCTCCCTGCCATTTATTGTTTCAATTTTTTGTGTCAGAACGTGGTTTGTCGCTGCAACTCTACCAGCGCAGTTGTGATGTTTTCCTTGGTTTGCCGTTCAATATCGCCAGTTATGCCTTGCTGTTGGCGATGGTGGCACAGCAATGTGAGCTGCCAGCCGATGAATTTATTTGGACGGGGGGAGACACCCATTTATACAGCAACCATTTAGAGCAAGCGCGTTTGCAATTACAACGCACGCCCTATGTGTTGCCACAATTGCACATTGAGCGAAAGCCTGAAGATTTATTTTCTTACCGTTTTGAAGATTTCACCATCTGCAATTACCAAGCCCACCCCCACATTAAAGCGCAAGTGTCGGTGTAATAGATATTGCTCTTCTTTCTAAATTATTGCTTTTTAGAAGGTGATGCTATTTTCTTCACTCACCGCGAACATAATGCAAGAATTGTTCGCGGGGGATGGTTTTTGCGCCCATGCTGGCTAAGTGTTCGGTGTGGAATTGGCAATCAATCAGCTTCCAGCCCTGTGCCTTGGCTGTATCAACCATACTTGCCATTGCCATTTTGGAACCGTCACGCTGTGTGTGGAACATTGATTCGGCAAAAAAGATACCGCATTGTAATACGCCGTATAAGCCGCCGATTAAGGTATCATTACACCAGACTTCAAATGAATGGGCATGACCCAGTTGATGCAGGCGGGTGTAGGCGGTAATCATTTCGGGCAGTAGCCATGCGTTGTGTTGATCGTCGTCATCATGGCGCGGTGCTGCACAGGCGTGAATCACGGCTGAAAAATCTTCGTTATGGGTCAAACGGTAGCGCGCTTGTGCAAGGCGGCGCGCCAACCGTTTGGAGCAATAAAAGTCATGGGGGAATAGCACCATGCGTGGATCAGGACTCCACCACAATACAGGTTGACCCTCGCAATAAAAGGGGAAGATCCCCGACTGGTATGCTGCGAGTAATATTTCTGGCTCTAAGCTCCCACCGTAGCATAGCAAACCATCATCGTTGGCTTCGCTGGGATCGGGGAATAGCGATATAGATGGGATAAAAGCCTCCTTATAGGTCGAATTTACTCGCATAAAGCATGTGTTTTCCTTACATCAGCACCCGCTCAATGCCGCCTTGTTTGACGCGCCGAATAAAGGTTTCTTGCCAGTCTTCACCGTGCAAACGCCTTGCCAGCTCCACCACCATATAATCAGCGGTTAGCCCACTTTCTTCCTCTAAGCGCCCTAAACCTTGTAGGCATGATGGGCAGGATGTGAGGATTTTCGCCTCTGTTGTCGCCTCGCTATCTGCTTGAAGTTGCGCGGCATTGCGTTGTAATTCTTCCTCTTTGCGCATGCGGATACGCGCTGCAATATCGGGTGATGATACAGCCATCGTGCCTGCCTCGCCACAGCACGATGCTGATTCAATCGCTTCGCCATTAAACAAGCGTTCCACCACTGCTGCGCTGCCATATTGTTTCAGGGGCGTGTGGCAGGGTTCATGGTAAACATAGGACTGACCACTGAGACCAGAAACATCAATGTTTTGCTGAAGTAAATACTCGTGAATATCAACCAATGGCGCGTCAGGGAATACTTGCTCTAAATGGTAATCTTCTAGCTGGTCGTAACAGGTGCCACAAGAGACAATCACAGCCTCAAAATCAAGGTAAGAAAGTGCATTCTTTAAGCGGTGCAGCATGATGCGGTTGTCATACACCATACGTTGACCACTTTCGACATCGCCCCCTGCAGTTGCAGGGTAGCCACAACAAACATAAGAAGGTGGCAGCACCACATGAATGCCTAAGTCGTACAACATCGACTGAGTGGCTAAACCGACTTGCGAGTACAGCCGCTCCGAACCACAACCAGGGAAGTAAAACACGGCTCGGCTACTTTTGATACTCGGAGAGCGCAAAATAGGAATCATATTTTTATCGCGTGATTCAATACCCAGCATGCGCCGTGCAGTTTGCGCTGGTGGTTGCTTTAAGGGACGTTCGACAAAGCTAATCACCTGCGCTTGTATGCCTTCGAGGTTACGCCGTTCAATCGTTCCTTGGCGTAATAAACCTGCGCGTTTGGCGAGCCCGTGTAGTTTGCGTTGTACGCCACCACCCCATTCTACCAAGCCTTTACGCATCACCTTGACGGCATCGGGTTGGCGCAGGGCAAGGAATGTCATCGCTAAACGTGTGCCGATATTACGTGGTTTTTGATTACGGTTGCTGAGTAAAGCACGCATGCGTTCACTGACTTCGCCAAAATCGATGTTGACAGGGCAGGGCTTTTCACACTTGTGGCAGATGGTGCAATGATCGGCGATTTCGCCCATTGCGTTGAATTGCTCAAAAGCGATTTCTTCACCTGTTTGCGATTCGTACAAAAAGGCTTCGATGATCGCGCCACTGGCCTGAATTTTGTTGCGTGGTGAATACAGTAAATTACTGCGCGGAAAATGGGTGTTACATACAGGTTTACACTTACCGCAGCGCAAACAAGGGGATATGACATCTGCCAATTCGGTAATATCGGCAGCTTCTAGGATCACCGCTTCATGTTCTAACAAATTAAAACTGGGGGTGTAGGCAAGATCCAGCTTGGTGTCGGGCATCAGTTTGGCACGGTTAAACAAATGGCTGGGATCAGCTTGACGCAAATAATCAGCGACCTCTGCCAAAGATTTCTCATTCAAATAAGGCAGCTTGGTAATGCCGATGCCGTGTTCGCCAGAGATGACACCACCGAGTTCCTCTGCCTTACGCATGATGATTTCTACCGTGTGATGTGCCTGCTTCATCATGACATAATTATTGGAGTTAACGGGAATGTTGGTATGCACATTGCCATCGCCAGCATGCATATGGGTAGCAACGACAATGCGTCCAGACAATACGCGTTGATGAATGGCTGTGATTTTTTTACACAACACATCATAGCCGCGCAAACGCTCTAGCAGTGGACGTTCGACCTCTTTGCGGAAGGAAATACGCTTGGCTCCGCGTTGAATGATACGGAATAACGATTCGTTAGGGTCGTATTCTTTTACATCATGTAGTAGCAGCCCCATTTCTTCGGCGGGTAAATCCAAACCCTTGCGCAAACATTGCCAGCCCATGCGTGCCGAACTCAGTAATAACTCACATTCATTGAGCTTTTCATTAAGGTATGTGCCATCACTAATGCCCAATGCCTCACGAACATAGGCGTTGTCCGATTGTGATTTTTGGCGTAGATCTTCAATGAAGGTCTCAATTTCGGTAATCATTTCCATTTTATTATCAATGGAGTTTTCAATGTTTAGGCGTTCGACACAGTCGTTGTATTCATCCAAACGATCCAGCGGAATGACGACATCTTCATTTAATTTAAACGCTTTGGTGTGGCGAGCAATCGCTGCCATGCGGGTGCGATCTGCCCAGAAAGCATGACGGTCAGCAGCTTGCACCGCGATAAAACCTTCACCATTACCTTGAGAGGTCAGACGCGCTGCTAAAGCTGCACCTTCGGCTACGGCTTGCTCATCATCACCCGAAATATCGATCAACAAGACCATTTTGGGGCGGTCTGGCCTAGAGCTTTTAGAAATGTAGTCAATCGCTTTGACATACTTTTCATCAAAGTGTTCAAAGCCTTCGATATAGGCTCCGTCGAGCGCGTCGAGTTGGTGTTTGATGCCCACCATTGCCGCCGTTGCTTCGCCTAAATCTTGGCCGAAAAACTCACAACAAACGGTGCGCGTATGTGCATACGAGCGGTGAAGCACAAAGGTTGCTTCCACGACTAAACCATCGCAGCCTTCTTTTTGAATCCCTGGCAGGCCATGCATCGCTTTGCGGGTGACATCTTTACCCAGTCCTTCGGTGCGGAATACATGCCCCGGAATATGCATGGTTTCTTCACTCAAAACGGTTGAAGTTTCGCTGTGGATGCGACGAATGCGGAAGATTGCTTGATCAAGGATATGGATTTTATCCATATGATGATCCAGACGTTCGATTTCTAACCAATGCCCTTCAGCATCAACCATTTTCCATGCCAAGAGATTATCTAAGCATGTTCCCCAGATAACCGCGTGTTTACCACCCGCATTAGAAGCAACATTACCACCAATGGTGCAGGCCCATAAACTGGTGGGGTCGGTCGCAAATACATGCGGTAAGGAAGCTTCCATCACCCGCCCTGTGACTGCGCCAGCACCAACGCGAATGGTTGCTTCTTCACGCGCTGCTTGTTCTGGCATGCGGCATACATCGCGGACTTCCACGTTGCCGATGTGATCCAGTTTTTCCATGTTAAACATGACGGTTTGATCGTGCAGCGGTACAGAGCCGCCACATAATCCTGTGCCACCGCCACGCGGAATAATGATTAAACCTTGCTCTTGCGCGACCCGCACTAAGCCAGGTACTTCTTCGGCAGTATCGGGGGTTAGCACACAAAAGGGTAAATGAGAACGCCAGTCGGTGGCATCAGTGGCATGATGGGTTAAGGTGAACGCATCAAAATGAATATTATTGCGGTGAGTGTGGCGGGCGAAGGCTCGCGTTACTTTTTTACGTCGTTCTGGTTCATCGCTGAACCAGCGGTTGAACTGCTCCAAGGCGTGTTCCACCCGTGCGGCAACTTTGCGAGCGCGTGGATTATCTGTCGCCCCTGCTATAATACGTTGCAAGCGTAAGGCGTGGCGTTGCTGCATGCGTTTGCGTTTGCCATGACGTTGCAGCAATTCGTTTTTGAGGTAAATATTACGCTCAACCATCCATAAATCACCGAGGATTTCAAACAACATGCGTGCAGAACGCCCTGTTCGACGTTGTGAACGCAACACATTGAGATCATCCCAAGTTTCTTCACCTAAAAAACGGATGATAATTTCACGATCCGAATACGATGTGTAATTATAGGGGATTTCACGGATGTTTTCAGACAAAAGATACTCCAATAATAATCAAAAGCATAACGTTAATTGTAAACCATACCGTAAACGATTATGGATCAAAATCACCTTTGCAGGCATGCGGGCAAAACGCTAAACAACACAAGATGAATAAACGATGTAAAGCCATGTTTTGTGAATGTTAAATTACACATTACTGCTCTTTTTTTATCACTTCAAACGTTCCCATACATTTCGCTTCAGCTAAGGCTAGCATCTCTTGGAAGTTGTAAAGGTTACCTTGGGTGGAGTCTGTGCCATAACGGGTATAGCTTACTTCTTCTTCTAAGCGATCATTGCGCACAGCGTCATCCATACAAGCTTCGGCGGTCATTTCACCTTTTAAGGCGCAAGCTAAGACATAGGGGTACTCGCTGGTACAGCCGTAAAGAATTTTGGGCGCGTCCAAAGATGCGTAGCTATCGGATATTTCACGCGGAACATCATGTTTACTACATGAGGCAAGTACATTGATGACAATGATTAGTCCGATGATGATATACATCAGGTTGGGGTTGGACGTTGTATTTTGCTTCATAAGCATACTCCTTAGTTAATGAAAGGTCTTTAGTTCTATACGTTGTTGGCGGAAGCGAATCACCATGCCGTGTGCCGTAATTTGTTCGATCACGACTTGGCCTGCAGCAAACGACGCGCCTTGGTGTAAGGTGTGACCATTGATAATTACCATGCTTTTGTGTGGCTCTTCGCTGAACCAATGGGCATCGACATGCATATCAGGCAAGGCTTGACGTAATGCATCGCTCACATCTTCTAATGGGGTGATGGCAGGAGCTTGCGGGGCAGGAGCTTGCGGAGCTGGAGCTTGCGGAGCTGGAGCTTGTGGAGCTGGAGCTTGCGGGGCTGGAGCTTGCGGGGCAGGAGCTTGCGGGGCAGGAGCTTGCG
>CAZYAI010000064.1:0-12394 GCA_964645625.1 uncultured Zetaproteobacteria bacterium | reverse complement strand
ATAACTTATAGAGCTTTATCCACAGTTAAATACTGCTTTTGTCGTGTACAGAGGATGTGTGCTATGGTGTTGGTGTTTCACTTAGCGGGCTTTCATATTCTTCAAACCTTTGCTGATGACTTGTTAGATTTGGCACGCAGTAGTGCGTTTACTCAACGTCCAGGTGGTCGTTACCCTGCTTTAGCTGTGGACGAGCGTCATACCGCAGAAGTGTTTGATATTCGCAATAACTTTAATGCATTACTTAACGAACTAGATGAAGGTCGTAAAAAGTTTGACACCGTGACGGTGGAGTTATTGCGTGAATCGCGAAAAGGCTTTATTGAGTACGAACGTCGCTTGGCCGAACTTAGCCCTTATGTTGACCCCAAAATTGTCAATAAAATTATGAATAATAGTACTGCCCATAGCCATGGTTTGCGCGGTGAGCATCGCCGTGTAGCCGTGCTTTTTGTCGATATATGCTCATTCACTCAAAGGTCAGAGCGGATGTCGCCAGAAGCGGTGGTGGCATTATTAAACGAGTTTTTTGATGTCGCGGTACAGATTATTTATCGTCACAATGGCGTGGTTGATAAATTTATTGGCGATGCGGTGATGGCGGTGTTTGGTTTGTCTGCGCCTTTGTACCAAGTGTCCGTTGACGCGGTGAGTACAGCACTGGACTTGCAGACTGCAACGTACCACCTGATGAAAAAATGGCAGCGTGAGGGACGTAAAGCGTTTCACATTCGCATCGGCATTAACACAGGCGAGGTCGTGGCAGGGAATATTGGTTCGCGTGATCGTATGGATTACACCGTGATTGGCGATGCGGTAAATGTGGCATCACGCATGGTCGACAATGCAGCACCCGATGAGGTGTTGATTAGTGCCACCACTTACAATAACAGTAAAAGTTATTTTCACGCTCGTGCTAAGGGTTGTATTCGTGTCAAAAACAGGGAAGAAGCCGTTGAGTGCTACGTAGTCACAGCAAAAAAGGCACATGCGTTTCATCAACATACGAACATTGACGGTAGTGACCGTATGTCGCTTTCATTCAAGTAGAACTATTTTTCATTGTGGTCTGTTTTGATACACTGTTGAGGAAAGTTATTGATATGACACGGGAAGCATGGATAGTTGCGCCAAGTTTTGTCGAAGCTTTTGCAGTGTAGGCGAGCTTGCTTGCAGTTTTTTATAGCTGTAGCTTATTGTTAATGGATGCTGCTTTTACGCAGCTGGTTTAAGGACTTTGTTTAGATGAATATTTATGTTGGCAATCTTTCTTTCCGTTCTTCGGAAGATGATCTTCGTGACGTGTTTTCAGAATTCGGTGAAGTAGAATCTGTAAAAATTATTACTGATCGTGAAACAGGACGTAGTCGTGGTTTTGCATTTGTTGAAATGTCTAATGATGACGCTGGTGCTAACGCCATTGCTTCATTGAATGGTCGTGACCACTTGGGTCGTGACTTGACAGTGAACGAAGCGCGCCCTCGCCCTAACCGTTACTAAGAATCATGCGCGATGCGGTGGTTTAACCATCCATCGACAGTTTTATCGCTGTATGCATAAGGGAAGCATCAATCAAGATTGCCCGTTCCAACATTGGAATGTTTGATGTATATAACAGAATTGCCCAATTCTGATTATATGTGATACTTTCAAAGCCCGCCTTCATAGGCGGGCTTTTTTTTGTGGGTTTGCTATTCACCCTATAGCCTTCTAGTGTTGCCTCGCTCGCAAGGAGGTCTGACATCTTGTTTAATAGAATTTTGGTTGCCAACCGTGGTGAATGTGCCATTCGGATTATTCGTGCCTGCAAAGAGTTGGGTATTGAGGCTGTGGCTATTTTTTCCGAGGCAGATACCCATGCGCTGCATGTGAAAAAAGCCGATCAAGCAGTATTGATTGGCCCTGATCCTGTTAAAAGCTATTTAAATATTCATCGTTTGATTGATATTGCCTTAAAGGCTGAGTGTGATGCTGTTCACCCAGGTTATGGCTTCTTATCGGAAAATCCAGACTTTGCGCGTGAGGTTGAACGTGCTGGTCTGTGTTATATTGGTCC
Source organism: uncultured Zetaproteobacteria bacterium (assembly GCA_964645625.1). Taxonomy (GTDB): domain Bacteria; phylum Pseudomonadota; class Zetaproteobacteria; order Mariprofundales; family Mariprofundaceae; genus AB-137-C09. The sequence goes on along the minus strand of CAZYAI010000064.1, from coordinate 10,338 downwards.
CTCTCCTCGTGCGATTGAAGACATGGGGCTGAAAACCCGGGCGCGGGCAAGCATGATTGCCGCTGGTGTGCCTGTTATTCCAGGTTCAGAAGCACCGTTGGTTGATGAACAAGATGCGTTAACGCAAGCGCAAACGATGGGCTACCCTGTCATGCTTAAGGCTGCTGCTGGCGGTGGTGGTCGTGGCATTCGCCGTTGTGATAATGATGATGAACTGCGCGAGAACTATGTGATTACGCGTCGTGAGGCGATGGCTGCTTTTGGCAGTGATGAGCTGTTCATGGAAAAATGCATCGTTGAACCACATCATATTGAGTTCCAAATTCTTGCCGATAAGCATGGGCATTGTGTGCATTTGTTTGAGCGTGATTGTTCGATACAACGACGCAATCAAAAACTGATTGAGATTGCTCCCTCTTCTTATTTAACGCCTGAGTTACGTCAGTCTATGGGTGAAATTGCTATTAAAGCTGCCAAGGCTGTGGATTATGTAAATGCAGGAACCGTCGAGTTTTTGGTTGATAAAGACCATCAATTTTACTTTATGGAAATGAACACGCGTTTGCAGGTAGAGCACACCATCACCGAAGCCATTACAGGTGTTGATATTGTGGCGCAGCAAATTGCTATTGCCGCAGGTTTACCATTGCCATTTACGCAAGATGATTTGGATCATAAAGGTTTTGCTATTGAGTTCCGCATCAATGCAGAAGACCCTAAAAATAACTTCTTACCCATTCCTGGACGCATTACGCGTTACCATTCAGCGGGTGGGCCTGGCGTGCGTGTGGATGGTTGCGTTTATGCTGGCTATGAAATTCCACCGCACTATGACTCTATGTGTGCCAAGTTGACGGTGTGGGGACCTGATTGGCGGCATGCAGTGGCGCGAGCCAAGCGCGCGCTGGGTGAGTATGATATTCGAGGCGTGCCGACGACGCTGCCTTTTTATCGCCATGTAGCGGCTTCGGATGCATTTCTTGGTGGCGAGTTCAATACAGGGTTCTTATTAGAAAACCCTGAGATGCTTGAATTTGCGGCCGAAAAACGGCCTGAAAATATTGCCGCTGCTGTTGCGCTTGCCATTGCCAGTTACGCAGGACTTTGACCTTCGATTAAATAGCTCTTGGGTAAGCTGCTAGCACGCAATAAAGCTCGTGTAATAATGGTAGTGTGATCTAAAGAATCGACGGGTGTGGCTTTAGGCAACGATGTTTTATCGTACGGAAGGGCAAAGCCACGCCCATTAATAGCACTAGACAAGGATGATGAATATGACGAATCAGCGAAAATTAGCCATTACTGAATTGGCGTTGCGTGACGGACATCAGTCACTGTTGGCAACGCGCATGCGGTTGGATGATATGCTGCCGATTTGCGAAAAGTTGGATCAGGTGGGCTTTTGGTCCGTTGAAGCATGGGGCGGTGCAACCTTTGATACCTGTTTGCGCTATCTGAAAGAAGGTCCATGGGTGCGTTTGCGCACCTTGAAAGAGGCAATGCCTAATACGCCATTGCAAATGTTGTTGCGCGGTCAAAACTTGTTGGGTTATCGTCATTATGCCGATGATGTGGTACAAAAGTTTGTTGATACAGCAGCAGTGAATGGCGTGGATGTGTTCCGTGTTTTTGATGCGATGAACGATTTGCGCAATGTACGTGTCGCCATTCAGCAGGTAAAGGCCAATGACAAGCATGCTGAAGGTGCGATCAGTTACACGGTTAGTCCTGTGCACACCTTGGATTATTTTGTTGACCTTGGTAAACAGTTTGAAGATATGGGCTGTGACACCGTCGCGATTAAAGATATGGCTGGCTTGCTAACCCCTACTGTTGCCCGTGAGTTGGTCACGCGTTTGAAAGCGTCCATTAATTTGCCGTTGCATTTACATTGTCATGCCACCGCTGGTGTGGCGGAGATGGTGCAGTGGGAAGCAGCACGAGCAGGCTGTGATATTATTGATACGGCAATTTCTCCCTTATCTGGTGGTACATCCCACCCTGCGACTGAGTCCATGGTCGCTGCGATGGCGAATACTGAATTCGACACAGGCTTAGACCTTGATTTATTGCAAGAGATTGCAGCTTACTTCCGTGATGTGCGTAAGAAATACAGCCGTTACGAATCGGATGTTACAGGGGTTGATCCACGTGTGTTGGTGAACCAAATTCCTGGTGGCATGATCTCTAACCTTGCCAATCAGCTGCGCGATCAAAACGCCTTGGATCGTATGGATGAGGTGTTGGCTGAAATCCCTTGTGTGCGTGAAGACTTTGGCTTCCCGCCTTTGGTGACACCGACCAGCCAAATTGTCGGTACGCAAGCAGTGCTGAATGTGATCGCTGGTAAGAAATATAAAATCCTAACCAATGAAACCAAGGATTACTTGCAAGGCAAGTATGGTAAGCCCTTGGGTGAGGTTAATGAAGGTGTGCGTCGTAAGGCACTGGGTGAAGATGGCGAAGTGGTGGATATTCGTCCCGCTGATTTGTTGCCGCCAGAGATGGATGCTTTAACCCGTGAAGTGGGTGATCGCGCCAAATCAATGGAAGATGTGTTATCTTATGCCATGTTCCCTGCGATTGCCCTAGAGTACTTCGATGAGCGCGATAACAATCGCTTGAACCCTGAATCATTGGAAGAAGTAACGGTGGATGAGGTGGCTACGCCTGCTGCATCGAATGCACCATCATTGGCACCTACTGAGTTTAATATCACCATTCATGGCGAAGAGTACCACATTAAAATTGAAGGCTCAGGTCACCATTCCGAAGAGTTGCGTCCTTTTTATGTTAAGGTCGATAATGTATTGGAAGAAGTCTATGTGGAAACACTCACCGAGGTTGTCCCCACACGTGATGGCAATATTGATACCGTCAAAGCATCGCGTGGCTCGAAACGTCCTAAGGCTCGTCAGGACAGTGATGTAACCAGTCCAATGCCTGGTCGTATTGTGGCTGTGAATGTGACCGTGGGGCAGCAGGTCACCGCTGGTGATACCGTGCTTGTCGTTGAGGCAATGAAGATGGAAAACCCTGTTCATGCGCCTGTTTCTGGTATCGTTGAAGCCTTATTCGTTACCGAGGGTGATAACGTCAACCCTGATGAATGCCTGATTCAAGTGACCCCTGCATAATGGCAGACTGGTTTGCTGGTCGCATCGTCTTGGTGACGGGTGCGGCATCAGGTTTGGGCGAAGCACTCACCTACGCGCTGGCTGAGCGTGGTGTGAGTGTGCTGCCTTTAGATCAAGACCACAAGGCTTTATCAGCATGTTGTGATGCAATTGAAGCGAAGGGTGGGCGTGTACTCGGTGTGCCGTTTGATCTATTGCAATTTGAGCAATATGACGCGTTGTTTCTTGCCTTGAAGGATCAAGTACCACATTTAGATGGCGTGGTGCATTGTGCTTCGCAGTTCAAGCGTTGTACGCCGATGCAATACGTGGAAAGTGAAGATTTCCGCACCATGCTAGATATACATTTGAGTGTGCCGAATTTGTTGACCCGTAGCCTGCTACCGTTGATTAAGCGTGCTGAAGCAGCATCGGTTATTTTTACCGCTTGTGATATGTCCAGTGAAGATCAAAACAATTGGCATGGTTATGGTCTTGCTAAGCGAGCTTTGCCGTATGCTGCGGCGATGTGGCAAGGTGAACATCCCGATAAGCCTTATCGCTTCAATTGCTTAAATCCAGGCAAGATGCGTACGCCTTTGTTTGATCGCGCCTTCAAAGGCTTATTACCTTCGACTATTCCGCTGCCTGAATCCGTTGTACCAGCGTATTTGAAGCTGTTAAGTCCAGAAACGGCTGAATTACGAGGGCAGTTATTGGATGTTAAAGACCTAGATAACCCAAGCCTATGAGGCAGCAGGTTTATGTGACCGAGTTAATTGCTGGTGATGCTATCGTCAGTGGTGAACGCCAGTCTTCGTGCAGCTCCTGCGCGGGTAAAAGCTCATGCAGCACCTTAGGCTCATGGCAATCTCGACCTACGACGATGCGGGTGAATAATAGTCTGCATGCACAGGTCGGTGATTGCGTGGATATTGAAGTTGCCGACCACCTCATTCTCAAAGCAAGCTTTCGTTTGTATGGTTTGCCGATGATTGCTTTTTTGCTGGCTGGTTGGTGTGGTTGGCAGTTCGCTCATGTGTTTAATCTTACGCATATTGATCTGTATGCCGCACTAGCCGCACTCTCAGGCGTGGTACTCACGTATGGCTGGATCTGGCGTGCTGACCACCAACAACAAGCATGCGTAGCAAAGATTGTGAGTATTCATCAGTCCTGAATTTAGGTCATAAGTGGGCTTCCCGTTTAAGACGGGACGCATGTATCCTACAAGACCATCATGTAGGTTGAAGTACGAAACCCAACTTTAAAGCATCATAAGTTATTTAGGCGATGCTCCTTTGTTGGGTTTCGTGCCTCAACCCAACCTACGATGTCACACCATATCTATATTGCTTTTGTCCCGCCTTAAACGGGATGCCCATAAGTGCAATCTCGAACACTGACTTCATCCGAACCCCAGTCTTTTCCTCAAACACTTCATAAACTCCCCCAAAGAACGTCTCGCCCATCGCCGCAACTACCTGACGCGACTTTTTAGCAATGCTTTGTTGGCACACCTCAGAGGTGATGGCTAGCATTGCTCTGCTAGCCGTTCGTATGCTGTCTGTTGTTCTGTTTTTTGGTCATGAATAGATCATCCACTTGTGCAGGCGGTTAGCCACTAACTTTGTCGCGCCTTAAACGGAAAGCCGAAAAATTCAATCGCTAGGAAACCACATGAACCATGCCGCTCATAATAAACTCATCTCTTTCATCTGGTCGATTGCCGATGATTGCCTTCGCGATGTCTATGTTCGCGGTAAATACCGTGATGTGATTTTGCCGATGGTGGTGTTGCGCCGCTTGGATGCCTTGCTTGAGTCGAGTAAAGACACGGTGTTGGAAGAGGTAGCGTTCCAAAAGCATGAAATGAACCTTGTCGAGCTTGACGATGCAGGGCTAAAAGATGCGTCGGGTTATGTGTTTTACAACACCAGCAAATGGACGTTGCGCCAGCTTTACGCCACCGCCACCAACAATCAGCAAATCTTGCTTGCCAATATGGAAGAATATCTGGGTGGCTTTAGCGATAACGTCAAAGAGATTATCGGCAAGTTCAACCTCATCCCACAGACCCGTCACATGGCGAGCAAAGATGTGTTGCTTGATGTGCTGGAGAAGTTCACTTCGCCCTATATCAACCTCACCCCGCAAGAAAAAGAAGACCCTGATGGCAATCGCATGCCCGCACTCAGCAACCTTGGTATGGGCTATGTGTTTGAAGAGTTAATCCGCAAGTTCAACGAAGAAAACAACGAAGAAGCAGGCGAGCATTTTACCCCGCGTGAAGTGATTCAGTTGATGACGCATCTGGTTTTTGACCCGATCAAAGATGCCTTGCCACCTGTGATGACGATTTATGACCCTGCATGTGGTTCAGGTGGTATGCTGACCGAATCCCAAAAGTTCATCAAAGACGAAGATGGTGCGATTCGCGCCCGTGGTGATGTCTATCTTTATGGCAAAGAAATCAATGATGAGACCTATGCCATTTGCAAATCGGATATGATGATTAAAGGCGAAGACCCAGCCAATATCCGTGTCGGCTCGACGCTTGCCACCGATGAATTTGCAGGTACGCGCTTTGATTTCATGCTATCCAATCCACCCTATGGCAAAAGCTGGTCAAGCGACCAAAAATACATCAAAGACGCTAAGGACGTGCTTGATCCGCGCTTTCGGGTCACGTTGAAAAACTATTGGGGTCATGAAGAGACCGTTGCTGCGACACCGCGTTCCAGTGATGGTCAGTTGTTGTTCTTGATGGAAATGGTCAGCAAGATGAAAGGTTTGGGCAATAGCCCCGAGCATCAAAGCAATGGTTCGCGCATTGCATCGGTACACAATGGCTCAAGCCTGTTTACAGGTGATGCAGGTGGCGGTGAAAGCAATATCCGCCGTTATATGATTGAAAACGATTTGCTTGAAGCCATCATTCAAATGCCCAACAATCTTTTTTACAACACGGGTATTACCACCTACATCTGGTTGCTGTCCAACAACAAAGCGGCGAAGCGGCAAGGCAAGGTTCAACTCATCGATGCCAGCTTGATGTTTCGTAAATTGCGCAAGAATTTGGGCAATAAAAATTGTGAATTTTCGCCTGAACATATCGCGCAGATTGTGGATGCTTATTTGCAGCTTCAAAGCATGGAGCGCGAGGCCGATGAAGTGGGGCTGGCTGCCCAGGTGTTTGAAAATAGCGATTTTGGTTATTACAAAGTCAATATCGAACGTCCCGACCGCCGCAAAGCGCAGTTTACAGCCGAGCGCATTGCCACCCTTCGCTTTGATAAATCACTCAACGAACCCATGCAATGGATCTATGAACAATACGGCGATGCGGTGTATGAAGCGGACACACTCAAGGCGCATGAAAAAGACATCCTCAAATGGTGTGAAGATAACGAATTAAACCTCAATGCAAAAAACCGCAAAAAACTGTTAAGCCTTGAACTGTGGAACAAGCAGCAAGCGCAACTATTCTCGGCGCAAACCTTGATGGATGCGTTGGGGCAAGGTGAGAGCCGCGATTTCAACCAATTCAAACGCGATGTGGATGGTGCATTAAAAGCACAAGGGCTGAAAATCGCTACCAGCGATAAAAAAGCCATCTTGGATGCGGTGAGTTGGTACGATGAATCGGCAGAAAAAGTCATCAAGAAAACCATCAAACTTACAGACAATAAGCTGGATGCATTGCTGCAACATCTGGATTGCACCGCCGATGATTTGGCGGATTTTGGCTACTACCCCACAGGCAAAACGGGTGAATATATCTGCTATGAGCCCTGTGCTGATTTGCGCGACAGTGAATCTGTGCCGCTCAAGGATGCCATTCACCGTTACTTCCTCGCCGAAGTAAAACCACATGTGAGCGAGGCATGGATCAACCTTGATTCGGTGAAAATCGGCTATGAAATCAGCTTCAACAAGTATTTCTACAAGCACAAACCGCTACGCAGCATGGAAGCAGTCGCCGCCGATATTTTAGCACTGGAAACACAGGCAGAAGGCTTGATTAAAGAGATATTGGGGGAGACACCATGAACAACGGTGAAATGCTTATTTATCAAAATCAGCAAGGGAAAATAAAGCTGGATGTGCGCTTGGAAGATGAAACGGTGTGGCTTAACCAAAAACAAATGGCTCAGCTTTTCGGTAAAGCCAGAAACACCATCAGTGAACATATCGCGCATATTTTCCAAGAAGGGGAATTGATTGAATCACTGGTATGTCGGGATTTCCGACACACCACAAAACACGGTGCAATCAAAGGGAAATCGCAAGATAAAAACGTTAAATACTACAACCTCGATGTGATTATTTCTGTGGGTTACCGTGTTAAATCTCAGCAAGGAACGCAGTTTCGCATTTGGGCGACTCAGCGGCTTAAAGAGTATATCGTCAAAGGCTTTGTGCTTGATGATGAACGCTTTAAAACTGGCAAGTCGATGCATTATTTTGATGAGCTTCAACAGCGTATTCGTGATATTCGACTGTCCGAAAAGCTGTTTTACCAAAAGATTAAAGACATCTACACCACCAGCATTGATTACAATCCCCAAGATGAAAAAACACAGCTTTTTTTCAAAACCGTTCAAAACAAATTGCTGTGGGCAATCAGTCAAAAAACAGCGGCGGAGTTGGTTTATCGCAGAGCGGATGCAAGCCTGCCGCTGATGGGAATGCTATCGTTGGATCAGGGCGATAAAACCACCATCACCAAGCAACAAGCCAGCATTGCCAAGAATTACCTCAACGAAGATGAAATGAAACTGCTCGGCTTGTTGGTGGAGCAATACCTTGCCTTTGCCGAAACGATGGCGCAACAACACATACCGATGCACATGGATGATTGGATTCAACGCCTTGATGTGATTCTGCAACTCAATGGGCGCGAGTTGCTCACCCATGCAGGCAGCATCAGCCATCAACAAGCCAAAGATAAATCAGCACAAGTATTAGACAGCTACCGCAAGCAACAAAAAGAAGTGGAATATGAGCAAAGCCTGCAAGCCCTTGAAGCGGATATAAAAAGGCTCAACCATGACTAAAAAGAACAGTGCTATCACCCCTTCAACACTCACCCCGCTATTTGAGGCGGTTTCTCACGTCATAGCGCAGGCGCGCCAACAGGTTCAGCAATCCGTCAACAGCACCATGGTGCAATGTTATTGGCAAGTGGGGCGTTTGATTGTCGAGCATGAGCAGCAGGGGCAAACACGCGCCGCTTATGGCAAGCGACAATTACAGCAGCTTTCGCAACAACTCACTGATGATTTTGGCAAGGGTTTTGATGTGCGAAATCTGAGAAATATGCGTGCTTTTTATCAAACATTCCCAATTCGGGACGCAGTGCGTTCCGAATTGAGTTGGACACATTATCGCATCCTAATCCGCATTAAGGACGAACAAGCGCGAACATGGTATGCACAAGAAGCCATCGCCCAGTGCTGGAGCGTTCGCACCCTAGAGAAGCAAATAAGCAAGCTCTATTTTGAACGCCTGCTTGCCAGTGGCGAGACAACAGCACATGCCATTGGCAGCGAAAGTCAGGCAATCAATCCCAAGCATGTATTGCGCGATCCTTATGTGTTTGATTTTCTCAATTTACCCGATGCACATTTGCATGAATCGGATATTGAGCAATCCTTACTTGACCATTTGCATGATTTTTTGCTGGAACTCGGCAAGGGTTTTGCCTTTGTCGGACGGCAGCAACGCATCCAAACCGACGACCAAGATTTTTACATTGATTTGGTGTTTTACCATTTCAAACTCAAGTGTTTTGTGTTGATTGACCTCAAATTGGGTAAACTCACCCATCAAGATGTCGGGCAAATGGACACCTATGTTCGCATCTACGACGAGCAACAACGCAGCCCTGACGATCATCCCACCGTAGGCTTGATTTTATGCAGCCAAAAAAGTGAAGCCGTGGTGAAATACTCTGTGCTGACCGATAACCCCCAGCTTTTTGCTGCCAAATACCTACCCTATTTACCCAGCGAAGAAGCATTAAAATGCGAACTGGAACGCGAAAGGCAACAGGTGCAATGGCGATTGAAGCAAGCAGATGCAAAAAGGTTGAATGACCATGAGTGAATTACAACAATATCCCAAATATGAAGCCTACAAAGATTCAGATGTGGAAGGCAGGAGGGGTAAAACATGTTAATGGATGACTTACATACGAAAAAGCACTTAATAGAAAAGTTAGCTACGCATTACGGCGCATTGCGCATTCGCGTGTTTGGTTCTGTGGCGCGTGGTGAGGAACAGGAAACCAGTGATATTGATTTTCTTGTCGATTTTCCGCGTGGTTATGACTTGTTTAAACAACGCTTACCGTTGGCAGAGCAACTGCAAGCATTACTCAACCGCCCTGTCGATGTGATTCCCGAACATGAACTTAACAAACATCTGCGCGATCAAATCCTTACCGAGGCAATAGAGCTATGAAGAAGCACTGGAAACTTTATGCGCGGCACATTCTTGATGCCATCGAAAAAATAAAACGTATTGAACAGCGCGGGAATATTTTAGAGGATGATATTCTCTATGACGCAGCCATAAGAAACCTGCAAACTTTGGCGGAAGCGACGCAATCCATCCCAAGTGAATACCAAGCAATGTATCCAAACATACCTTGGCGTGAAATCAGCGGCTTTCGTAATATTCTGGTGCATAATTACCTTGGCGATATTGACCCTATGACCATTCATGCTGTTATTCAGGAACATTTGCCTAGCTTAAATGATTGCATGCAAGCGTTGTTGTCTGATGTCTGATTTGAAACAGTATCCAAAATATGAAGCCTACAAAGATTCATGCGTGGAATGGTTGGGGGAGATACCGAAGGGATGGGAGCTTAAAGCATTAAAATATATCGCCTACATGGAAAGCGGCAGTACTATAGCACCAGAAAATTTTACGGAAGAAGGATTTCCTGTCTTTGGCGGTAATGGCTTTAGAGGTTATACTGATAGCTTTACGAATGATGGAACGTATGTGTTAATTGGTAGGCAAGGGGCTTTGTGTGGGAATGTAAATTATGCCGATGGTCAATTTTTTGCCTCCGAGCATGCGATTGTCGTATACCCTTTAAAAAATGAAAATGTAACTTGGCTGGGTGAAGCAATACGAATTGCTGATTTTAATAGACTCTCACAATCGGCAGCTCAACCTGGTATTGCTGTAAATATCCTCTGTACAC
>CAZYAI010000063.1:0-12538 GCA_964645625.1 uncultured Zetaproteobacteria bacterium | reverse complement strand
GTTTGCGGATTCAAACCAAGCGGCGCGTTACAACAAACCAAGCGGCGCGTTACAAGCGCGCTGGTGTTGTGTCATCAAGACCCTGATGTTGCGGCCTCATTACCACAATGGCTGGCATTGAACCCTGACCTGTTGGTTATCACTTCACCCCGCGCACAGGTGTTGCTCCCCCATTATGGTTGCACCGATTACCGCTATCACGACATTGAGGAACAGCCTACGTTTGACTGCGGTAATGGTCATACCTTGCAGTTTATCACTGCGCCGCATTTGCATTCACCAGCGGCATTCACCACCTGGGATGCTGGCTCAGGCTTCCTTTTTTCGGGCGATATTTGGGCGGCAGTGAGTTTGGATTGGACCTTGGTTTGCCAAGATTTTGCCAGTCATAGCCTCAATATGAATATGTTTCACATGGACTATATGGCATCCAATATCGCGGCGCGTGGTTTTGTGCATAAAGTGGAACATCTGCCGATTAAGGCGATTTTACCACAACATGGCTCGATCATTCCCGCTGACATGGTGGCCGATGCTTTGCATTACTTAAAGCACTTGCAATGTGGGACTGATATTTTGTACCCCGAGCTATCATGAACGAACAAGAGCAAATCGACAGGCTCAAGGATCGCGTTGCGATACTTGAAAGTGCTTTAAAACAAGCCAATCGTCTGCAAGCACAATGGCAGCAAGCAAGCGAGCAACTGCGCACGGCTCAAGGTTCGCTAAAAGAGAGTAGGGATCGTTTCTTGGCACTGTTTGAGCATGCCACCAACGGCATGATCGTTGCCGACACCGATGGTGAAATTCAAAGCATGAACCCTGAGGCGCATCATATTTTTGATTACGACGAAGAGGCTCTACCATCAACGGTTGAAGCTATTTTCCCTGCCTACCCACAGCTGATGCATGAGTTGTATGATCGTCGCCAACGGGCAAGCAGCAATTTAATCTTCCGCCAAGATGAAGCACGCATGTTGCGCCGTGATGGCACGGAGCTTACTGCATCGTTATCGTTGATCGCGATTGTTGTGGCAGGCAAAAAATTATTGTTGTTATCGGTGCAAGATATTAGCCGACAACTTGAGGAGCGCGAGCGTGATCAAAGCGAACGAAAAGAGCTAGAACAAGGCATTGCCAATCGCGCCAGCCTTTTGCTTAAGCTTTCTCAGGCACTTGATGCAGCGATGGAACCTGTCGTTATATCCACGGTTGCAGGCACCATCGAGTACGTCAACCCTGCTTACTGCAATATGTGGGGCTATACAGCCTCTGAAGTAATCGGGAAAACAACGGCGTTATTAAAAAGCGATCAACAAGATGAGTCGTTCTATGAGGCTATGTGGCAACAAATTATGGCAGGCGAGGTCTGGGAAGGGCGTTTGGTTAATCGCTGCCATGATGGTCAGCTTAAAACCGTTAGTTTGTCCATTTCCCCAGTGCTGGATCGCCAACATGAGGTGGTGAACTTTATTGGTTTATACCGCGATTTAACACAGCAGGAGTATATGTCCAAACAAGTGCTGCAATCGCAAAAAATGGAAGCGGTAAGCACCTTGGTTGGCGGTATCTCTCATGAATTTAATAATATCTTGGCGGGTATGACCGGCAATTTATACCTAGCGAAAATGCTCTACCCCAACGATGAGGAGATGGAGAAATACCTCAACAGTGCCGAGCAACAAGGTTTTAAAGCCGCTGAGATGATTCAAATGCTGATGGTATTTGCGCGTAAAGACTGGGTGGAAGAAAAAGAGCTGGAACTCAATGCTCTGATTAAGGAAACTTGTACCTTAGGGCGTTTGTCGATCCCTGAAAATATTGCTTTTTCTGTCGATATTTGTGAACAAAGCTTGGTCATACGTGCCGATGCTGGTCAAGTGCAACAAATGTTATTGCATCTGGTGCAGAATGCCCATGATGCCCTACAGCATGCCAACCACGGCAAAGTCAGCATTCGCCTACAACCTTGGGTTGCTACGACGGGCTTTATTACCCAAAGCTCCAACGCTGGCGTGCGCCATTACGCACTGATTACCGTGCAAGACAACGGCATCGGCATCCGAGATAAAGACAAGCCTCATATCTTTGAGCCTTTTTACACCAGCAAAGATACTGGCGAAGGTACAGGCTTGGGTCTGGCTGCGGTGTTTGGTGTGGTCGAGCGTTTAGGTGGCAGTATTGAAGTGGAAAGCCGACCAGGCGATACACGTTTCCTTATCTACATCCCTATTATTGCGCAACATGCGGCGCATCACACCACCGAAACGACTAAGACCACTGCTCCGCCACACGTAGAGCAAGAAAAACCTGTGATTTTACTGGTGGACGATGAAGCTGAAGTTTTGGCGATCACCGCGAAAATTTTACGTTCATTGGGTTACAACGTGATTGAATCCAACAATGGTTTAGAGGCTGTGCGCTATTACGAAGATCATAGTGACAGTGTTGATTTGGTGGTTAGCGACATCATTATGCCAGAACTCAGCGGCATTGAAGCGGTAGCGCGCATGCGGCGCATCCGTGAGTCCTTGCCTGTTGTGTTCATTACAGGTTATGATCAAGAGTATTTTGAGGAGCAAGTAGAAGAAGATGATTGCACCCACCTTGTACTTAAGCCGCTGCGTATTGGTGAGTTGAGCAAAATCATCCGTCAGATGCTAAGTATCACCCCGCAGTAATGGGCGTGGTGGATACAAAACTTATGCATACCTACACCGTAACTTGCACCTTGGTTTATGCACATTATGATCCTGCGCAATGATTATTAGCTGTCCTTCTTGTCATACAGAATACAACGTTCCCCTTGCCAGTGCTGGTGCGCTTTGCACGTGCTGTAATTGCAAACATGAATTTTATGTTAATATGCATGGTCAAGTACTTCAAGTGGCAGAAAAAAACACAACACAGCCGCCAGCACCTGAGCCAAAGGTTGAGCCTAAAGCTGAACCTGAACAAGCACCAGTTGACACCATACCCGCAGCAGCCAAGCAGGCTAAAGATGATGCATTCTCTTTGGACGAAGGCGACACGCTAAACTTTGACCAAGATAAAGATCAGTTGGTGTTTAGCGATGATGATAGGCTCGATTTCAAAACGGATGATGAACCATTATTATCGGTTGAAGGGCTGGATGATGACGACATCGTGTTACCCGATGCTGACGAAAAAGAAATTGAGCAAGAGCCCATCAATCCCGCAAAAGAACGTGATGCAGGGTTCGGTAAACAAGCCAAGCAAGATGATATTGGCGAAAAAAGTACCGATACTCAGTTTGAAGAAGCACTTTCAACCATTCAAGCACCCAAGCAAAAGAAGCACCGTATTTGGCCATGGGTGAGCCTTATTCTTATCGCATTGATCGCCGCCGGCTTATGGGTCAAGCGCGATGCTTGGACGCATCATCCGATGGTGCGTAGCGTGCTGTTAAAAACAGGGTTGAGTAAAACAGCCAGCGGTAGTGATTGGTGGATCAGCCCCACAAGCATTCAACCGCGTTGGTCCAAGGACGATCAGGGTAAACCTGTGCTGATTATTGATGGAAAAATCGAAAATAAACTCACCTTAGCATTACCTATTCCCATGTTTGAGGTGATGTTCGATGGGGCGAACACGAAGCCCATCGTCTTGCCTTCTATTTTGCCTGATTATATCACCAAAGTGGCCGCCAGCCCTATCGCTGTTGATGAGGCGTGGACCGATCACAACACGGTATCTGGTGGGGAATCACATCCCTTTACGCTGGTGATGCACAATCTTGGTACGCTAGGGAGTCAAAGCATCACCATTCGCGCTGTTGCTGGGCAATAAATAAGCCCATGCTTTCTGCTGTTTCGCTTCATTTGCCCGAACTTGTCGCCTTGCAACAGCAAGCACGCATGTTACGCCTGCGTCCAACTCGGCAAGCGGCAGCGTTTAGTGGGGCGCACCGTTCGCGGGTGCGTGGGCGTGGCATGGAGTTCGACGAAGTACGTCACTACCAAGTCGGTGACGACATCAGCACGCTTGATTGGAAGGTAACAGCGCGTAAAGGCTCGCCCCATATCAAACTGTTTCGTGAAGAACGCGAACGCCCTTTATTACTCTGCCTTGATTACCGCCCCAGCATGATGTTTGCCACCCGTGGGCGTTTAAAGGCTGTGCAAGCGAGTTATTTGGCGGCCTTAATTGCATGGGCTGGCATTGCCCGTGGCGACCGTTTGGGTGGTTTGATTTTCTCTCGCAACGGGCATCAGGAACTACGCCCAGCACGTGGTAAAAAAGCTGTGTTACAATGGCTTTACCGTTGCTGTGAAGCCGATGTATGGTCGCAAGCACGGCAAACCATGGGCGAGCAGGATGATAAACTATTCCTTAGCTTATTGCGCCTGCGTCGTTTGGCGCATCCTGGCACAACCGTGGCGATCATCAGCGACTTTCGCGCCTTAGATCGTCGCTGCCAACAACAACTTCAGTTATTGGCACGCCATTGCGAATGCTTGCTTTGCCATGTGTTTGACCCCTTGGAGCGGCAACTTCCTGACCAGCGACAATACCGCGTTCATGATGGTCATGATGCCTTTGTCATGGATGGCAGTGACGACCGCTTGCGGCAACAGGTCAATCAGCATTTTAGCACTCTGAGCGAGCAATTAACGGCATTATGCCGTCATGAACGGTTGCATTTGCTGTCGCTAGAAACCCGCGATGACCCTTTAACCGCGCTAAAAAACAGTGGCTGGTGGCAAGCGTAAATGAACGCAACTGCATTACCGTTGCGCGATATTCACCTGCCTGATGGCGTGGCGTGGTTTCCGCCTGCGCCGTTGTGGTGGCTGCTCGTATTGCTGTTGCTTGTGCTGGTTGTTTTTGCCGTATCGCGCTTGCTGCGTTATCGCCGTCTGCAACGGCAGCAGCGCAGCGTAGCGCAATGCCAACAAGCCATCCGTGATGACATCCACGCCATAGGGCAACAGTTTAATCAAAGCAATGATGCGGCAGCGGCTTGCCGTGCAGTTTCACAATTATTGCGCCGCGTGTGCTTAAGTCGCTTCCCGCGTGAGGACTTTGCCGCTCTTCATGGTGAGGCGTGGCTTGCCTATTTGCGCCAGCAACAAGCGTGGCCGCAGGCACGGCAAGCATTATTGCTGGAGCTTCCTTATCAACCCAAAGGCACGGCCTCAGCCGACGATGTGCGCCGCTTGTTGCGCGATGCCGAGGATTGGATGGTAGCTGTGATGGCGCAGCATGATTGATCTATCCATGCTTCATGTACAATGGTGGTGGGTGTTGTTGGCACTGCCTCTGCCGTGGTTGTTGCGCCGTTTCTTGCGGGCTTCTGCCAGTTCCAACAGTGCCGCCCTGTTTATTCCCTTTGCCGATGATTACCGCGTGCATGATGAGGGGGCAAGTAGCCGTACAAACACCAGCCACAAACCCTCCGCTGCCTTGTTGTGGGCAAGTGTTGCGTGGTGTTTGCTATTGTTGGCAACAGCGCGCCCTGAATGGGTCGGTGAGCCTGTGAACCTGCCGCTTAGCGGTCGTGACCTGATGATGGCGGTGGACTTGTCAGGCAGTATGCAGATTCAAGACTTCCAGCTGCAAGGGCAAGCGGTTGACCGTTTAACCGCAACCAAGGCGGTAGCGGATGCTTTTATCCGTCAGCGCGAAGGGGATCGTATTGGTCTCATCTTGTTTGGTTCACAAGCTTATGTGCAAGCACCATTAACCTTTGACACCCAGACCGTAGCGCGTTTATTGCAAGAATCAGCCATTGGGTTGGCGGGTAAAGAAACGGCCATTGGCGATGCCATTGGGCTGGCAGTAAAGCGACTGGAAGCGCAAGGCGACGGTCAAAAGGTGTTGATTTTACTCACCGATGGTGTCAACACCGCAGGCGCACTCAAGCCCGAAGATACCGCTAGCTTGGCGGCAGATCGTGGCATTCGCATTTATACCATTGGCGTGGGCGCGGACTCCATGCTCGTGCCTTCGCTGTTTGGTAGTCGCCGCGTCAATCCCTCGGCAGATTTGGATGAGAAAACATTAACCGCCATTGCCACCGCCACAGGCGGGCAATATTTCCGCGCCCGCGACACCCAAGGCTTGCAGCAGATTTACCAGCAGATTGACGCATTAGAACCCCATGAGCGCGACAAGCGAGTGTTTCGCCCTGTCCACGCCCTGTATGTGTGGCCGTTGGGCTTTGCCTTGCTCATCGCACTTTTGATATTATGGCAGAGGCAACGATGAACCCGTTGGCTGATTTTTCTTGGCAAACACTGCATTTGTTGCGTCCAGCATGGTTGGGCTTGTTGCCACTGTGGTGGCTGTTTGTGGTCTATCTTTACCGTCAAGGCGGCAGTGCTGCGGCTTGGCAGCGGGTGTGTGACCCTGAGTTGTTTGCATTCCTCAAGGTTGGGCAAGAAGCGCAACGGCAGGCTGCTTGGTGGTGGCTGCTGGCAGTGGTCGGTAGTTTATTTGTCGTAGCGATGGCAGGGCCAACATGGAAGGAGTTGGCGCAACCTGTGTACCGTCAATCCTCTGCTGTAGTGGTGCTGTTGGATGTATCGCGCTCGATGGATGCCCAAGATGTCAAACCCAGTCGTTTGCAACGTGCCAAGCAAAAGCTGCAAGATCTGTTAAGCAGCCGTAAAGAAGGACAAACGGCGTTGATTGCCTTTGCTGGTGAAGCGTTTGTGGTTACGCCCTTGACCGATGATGTTGCCACCATTGCCGCACAACTACAAAGCATCAGCAGTGATATGATGCCCGTGCAAGGCAGCGCGCCCGACAAAGCCGTGCAAAAAGCCATCGCCCTATTGCACCAAGCACATATACAGCAAGGGCATGTGCTGCTGATAGGCGATGAGTTGCCAGCCTCCAACGATGGTGCGATGAAGCAGGCGATTACGCAGTTGCAGCAAGCGGGGCATCGTTTTTCTACGTTGGCAGTGGGTACAACGCAAGGCGCGCCGATTCCGTTGGAAAACGGTGGTTTCGTCAAAGATCAACGGGGCAATATTGTGATTCCACACCTTGATCTCACCCCATTCCAAACCTGGGCGCAGGCAGGCGGCGGTGTTGCTGCAAACATGAGTCTTGATGATGGCGATCTGCAACAGTTACAGCGCGTCTGGCATCAACAAGCGCAAACGCATTACCAGCAAGCCGAAACAGCGACCTTCAGCCACGACCAATGGCGCGAAGATGGTCCTTTGTTATTGCTATTGTTACTGCCGTTTGTCGCGTTGGCATTTCGTCGCGGTTGGTTGGTGGTGGTGCTTACTTTGCTGTGTGTGCCGCACCCTGTGCAGGCAATGGATTGGACGAGTTTATGGCTTAACCATGACCAGCAAGGGCAACGCCTGTTGCAGCAAGATCGCTATGCCGATGCCGCTCAAACCTTCGACGATCCGCAATGGCAGGCAGCGGCCGCCTATAAAGCGGGCGATTACGCACAGGCAAGTAAGCTGTTGCAGGGGATGAACACGGCGGAATCCCATTATAATCGCGGTAATGCCTTAGCCAAAATGGGCAAGTTGGACGAAGCCATTGCCGCTTATGATGCCTGCCTTGCCTTGCAAGCAGATCATGCCGATGCCGCTTACAATAAAAAATTATTAGAAGAACAAAAAAAGCAGCAGCAACAATCCAAAGATCAGAAGCAGGATTCTAAGGATGGTAAACAAGGGCAGCAACAAGATGGCAAACAAGGTCAAGGGTCATCTGATGCTGGTAAGAAGCAACCATCACAGCAAGGTAAGCAGGGCGAAGAAGCCAAGCAACAGCAGAAGCAACAAGCCGCTAGCGCAGAACAACCGCAACAAGCAGCCAAAGAATCCCCCGCCATGATGCAGCAACAAGCCAAACCATCCGATGCTGAATCGTTGCAAAAATTGGAGACGCAGCAAGCTTATGAACAGTTCTTACGCCGCGTCCCCGATGATCCAGGCGGTCTGTTGCGGCGCAAGTTCCTTTACCAATACCAGCAACAAAACCCTTCACCTTCGACACCACAGGAGCAAAAAACATGGTGAGCCGTAGCCTATCCATCCTCGGATTCCTCTGTTGCCTGCTGTTATTGCCCACATGGGTGCATGCCGACAGTTTGAGCGCGAGCGTCGATCGTCCGCAAATGCATATCGGCGAATCGGTGCAATTAACCTTAACCTTGGACGGCAGTGCCGATAGCGACCCTGACCTCACGCCATTAAAACGTGATTTTGAGATCGTTGGGCAATCGCAAAGCAGTAATATTCAGATCATCAACGGCAGCATGAAGCGTTCTACGCAATGGCTGATTACCTTGATGCCGCGCCAAACAGGGCATTTATCCATTCCTCCGATTCATGCAGGAGCACTGGTGAGTGCGCGGCAACATATTGAGGTGTTACCCGAAGCCAGCCAGCAAACGCCAAACGGTGTTGCGCCCGATGTTTTTTTGGATGTTTCCGCCGTGCCGCAAGATGTGTATGTGCAGCAACAGGTATTGTGTACCGTGCGCCTGTTTCGCGCCGTCGATTTGGCGCAAGCGCAGTTGACCGAGCCAGATGTTCAACAAGCAACAGTCGAACGCTTGGGGCAAGATGCTACCTACAAAACGCAACACCAAGGGCGCACTTATGTGGTGACCGAACGTCGTTATGCCATCTTCCCGCAAAAGCATGGCGAGCTAACGATTCCTGCCCTGCAATTCAGCGGACGCGCTGGCAGTGCCGTTGGTTTATTCATGCAGCCTGGGCGTATGTTACGCAAAAGCTCCGCCCCCATTGCACTACATGTTCACGCTATTCCCGCCACTTGGCCCGCTGCTTATGCGTGGTTGCCAGCCAGTGACATGCAGCTAACAGAAGAAGGCGTGACAGGTAGTAACGTCCATGTGGGTGATGCCATGACGCGGCAATTACAACTGCAAGCCGTAGGGCTGACCGGCGCCCAGTTACCACCGATTGCTACAGGCGACATACCAGCAGCATTTCGCGCCTACCCCGACAAACCCGTGCTTAGCGATAGCCAACAAGCCACAGGCATGGTGGGCACACGGCAAGAGAAAACAGCTTTGATGGCAAGCCAAAGCGGTACATTCACCCTGCCAGCTATCAAATTACCGTGGTGGAATACGAACACAGGGCAGATTCAGTATGCCTCCATTCCCGCTCGCACCATCACCATACTGCCTGCAACCAACAGCGCGGCAACACCACCGCCTGCCGCTGCAAGCGTGCCAGTACAGTCAACGCAGAGCACAACAGTCACGCCAACACCTGTGCGTGACGTTGCCACGCCATCATCATGGGACGGTTGGCGATGGCTGGCGTTATTCACCAGCGCGGGCTGGCTATTGACGCTGTTGTGGTTGGCATACCGTCATTACAAGCAAAGTCGCGCACAGCAAGCAACCAAAACCGAACAGCTACAGCGCGAGAAAACAGCACGCAAACAAGCATTGCAAGCGTGCCTTCGCAACGATGCCGAAGCTGCCTATCGCGCCTTGCTGGCATGGGCAGCCTGTATAAATCCGCAGCAAGCCAATAATATCAATCAACTAGCCCAGTTTATGCAGCACGACCAAGCATCATGGCTAACAGCCTTGCAAGATTTAGATCGTCATCGCTACAGCCCCAGCACGCAAGCGTGGGATGGCACGGTGTTGAGCCAGTTATTACAGCAGTTCAACCCCAAGCATCACCAAGAAGAAACGACCGCCGCCCTACCACCATTGCGTTAGCGAATAGGAAATAAGTAGATTAACTGAAATGATTGTCCACAGATAAACACAGATAAGAGTGAATAGCGGCATCCTTCATATTCTCTGAAAAGTAGTTGCCACTTTTCTTCAGCATTTCATGTGCGGAATGGAATGTCCTGCCGTAGGGTGGATAAGCGCAGCGCAGCCACCTAACGTCGAAGAACCCTCTACTTCTGATTCGCGAACACCCTCAACCCTCCGTCCCCCAAGGTATTATGATGGAAACGCTACCTAGCCATACGGATTGTCGGTACAAAATTTCCTATACCTTGCGTGACATCAGTTAAGAAAACCAGACTAAGGATATAACCATGTTTTATGCGACTGCCGTGTGCGTAACAGTACCCGACCCTGAACGGGCGATGAAATTTTTAACCGATGTATTGCATTTCAATGGTGATAAGCGCGGCGATTATTGGTGGGCGAGTAACGATTCTATGGCGGCGCTGCTGCAACCTGGCGAGGGCCCTGCTAAGTTATACCTACAGTGTACCGATGTAGCTGCCGATGCAGCGCGTTTGTTGGCGAACCCCTCCGTCCGCGAGGGTAAACATCCATTGCAGCAATGTGGCAACTTGTTATGGCAGTCCTTGGATACCGATTGCGGCTTATGCTTGTACCTTTGTCGCGCCTTGAACGAAGATGAAATGGGCGAGCTGCTGCCGCTCCCTGCCAATATTCCTTGGGATGATGCGGTCGATGCTATGGTGCGGCGGGTGTTGCGCATCGTGCCTGTGGATTTTCGTACCAAGGCGCGGCAACGGGTGACGGAACGCGCAGAATACCTCACCTTAGAGCAGGGCGCGCTATTGGTTGATGAAGCCGCAGCAGTGCGAGCCTTGCAAGATATAACCTTGGATTTTCAGCAACGCAGTTTATATGAAGCCTTGCGCGATGAGGGTGTCACCGTCAGCCATTATTTTAGCAGCGAGCCAGAGCCATGTGGCGACGATTAAAGTATTGGTTGGGCATGGCGCGTTCGGCGTGGTTGTTGCGCCGCGCCGATAGCGAAGAGACGAGGCAAGCAGCCCGCCGCGCTTTGTCGTTACAAATGGCAGATGCCCGTGGTTTACCGATGAAGATCGGTCAAGTGTTGGCTGGAATGGATGATGATTCGGATTTTGTAACGCTGATTAGCAGTGTTGAGCCATGGCCGTTGGAAAAAATCATTCCCGTGCTAGAGGCAGCTTGGGCTTGCCCTATACACGAGGTGTTGGCGGACATCGAAGAAAGCACTGCCGCTGCTTCCTTGGGGCAGGTACATAGGGCGCGTTTGCACAACGGGCAGGTGGTTGCGATCAAGGTGCAGTACCCCGATATTGCCGATGCCATTGCCGCCGAGATGCGCCTTTCAGGTTTAATGCCAGGTTTAGGGCCAGTAAAACGGTGGCAGTTTGATCTGGATGCCTACCGTCAGACATTGGCGGATAATATGGATCATGAACTCGATTATGGTCATGAGATGCGCGCCCAACAAGCGTTTGCTGCTGCTGTTCGCGTGCCTGGCTTGTGTGTTCCGCCAGTGTTTGAAACATGGTGTCGCCGCAACGTGTTGGTGCAAGCTTGGTGCGATGGTAAACGCCTTGCGACTGCCGCGACGTGGTCATTGCCAGAGCGTTTGTATGTTGCGCGCACCTTGATGATGACCTTGTTCCAAAGTGTGTTTGTTCATGGTGTGGCACATGGCGACCCGCACCCTGGTAACCTGCTGGTGCGTCATGATGATGGTGTCGAGCTAAGTTTGCTGGATTTTGGTTGCACTGTTTCGATTGCCGAAAATCGACGCTTGGCATTGTTGAAGTTGATACTCAGTGGTCGCGGTGCATGCGCGGTGAACACGCTTGATGCGTATGCCGCATTGGGTTTTTATCGTCATAAATTGGATTATATTGCCGAGCGGTTGCCGCAGTTGAACCGTATATTGTTCCGCCCTTTGTTGCAGGATCAGCCGCTGGATATGAAGCAATGGCACCCCGGGCAAGAGGCGGAAGCGTTATTGGGCGAAGCGCGTTGGTGGTTTCGTTCGGCGGGCCCTGCTGATTTGTTTTTATTGATGCGTATATTCCAAGGTTTGACCGCCCAGTTAAGTCTGTTGGACGTGAAGTTGCCATGGTGGCCGATACTCACGCTGGCTGTGCCTGAATCCATGCGACAGCAAGCCATGGATTGGCAGCCCGCTCACCAATCGGATCATCATACATCCCATGACGAAATGCAGGCGCGTCACCTCAAGGTGGAGATTATTCGCCCAGGTGAGCAAGATATTCGCATGGCAATGCCCGCCAGTGAGGCGTGCCATTTGGACACATTGATACCGCAAGAATCCCAGCAACTCTTGCAACAGCGTGGGGTTCGCGTTGCTGAACTACAACAAGAGATTATTGCGCAAGGATTAACGCCAAGAGATCTTTTTAGTCTTGATGATGGTCAAACCCGTTACCATGTTTGGTTGGAATAAGGTCTTTTGAGGGTCAGGTACGCAATGACGTGGTTTCCCTCGGTCATGCCGTTGTGATGCGATATCCAGTCTTGCGTCTGTTCACGCCGTCATGCCTCACTTGATGCGGTATTGCGGATCAAGTCCACAATGGCGTGGTTTCCCTCGGTCATACCGCACTCGATGCGGTATCCAGTCTTGCGTCCGTTCTCTGGATTGCGGATCAAGTCCACAATGACGTGGTTTCTTTGCGTCATACCGCACTCGATGCGGTATCCAGTCTTGCGTCCGTTCTCTGGATTGCGGATCAAGTCCACAATGACGTGGTTTCTTTGCGTCATACCGCACTCGATGCGGTATCCAGTCTTGCG
>CAZYAI010000062.1:0-13028 GCA_964645625.1 uncultured Zetaproteobacteria bacterium | reverse complement strand
AAAACTCATACAAAGATAGGGTAAATGAACTAGCAATAAGCATTGTAGCATATGTTTTTATGCGCAAGCCCAGCTACCTACCCTTAATTCAAACCCTATCCCGTCTATTATTAAAGCATGTCCACCTTAAGAGGAAGTCTATATAACAGAGCCTAAGAATAGAGCTACTAAGGCAGCTTGTTAAAGAACTCCATCTTCATATCACTGAGGGTGATAATATCGCCATCTTTCAAAATGCGTGGTTCATCAGAAATACTATCATTATTCACTTTAGTGCGAGATAAGCCTTCTAAATGCGTAATATGATAGCCTGTAGGACGGCGTGTAATCACCGAGGCCTGTTTACCAACCGTTAAACCTTTAACCACAATTTTACAGCCTTCGCCTTTACCAATACTGGTGATAGAACTGGTTAAATCGATGGTTTTACCAGCTTGAGGGCCAGAAAGAATTTGCACAGATGCCATAGGAAGGGAGGGTTTATTACTCACTGGCTCAGCGGAGCCAAATGCATTCATACGACCTTGGGCAGTCAACACCATGGTTTTTTCCATATCACCTTCGGCCTCAGGTTCAGGCTCAGCTTGTGTTGGAAGTTCACCCATGGAGGTATCGACAAAAATAAGTTCATGTTTACCCATGATGATTTGGTCACCATGACGTAATACATGTTTGGTTACTTGCCGACCATTGATAACACTGCCATTGGTGCTACCCATATCTTCAAAAATCGCTTTATTACCAACCAAAACCACACGAGCGTGATGACTGCTAACAGCCATATTGTCAATATGAATGGTGTTTTCAGATTTTCGTCCAATGGTCGTTTCCACATTTTCCAATGTGTATTCAGAAACCACTTCACCATTAAATTTCAGCATGAGTTTATAGGCCATTTTGATGTGTCCTCCACAAATCGGGGAGCAGGTGGTGAAAAAACATGCTGTGCAATGATTCCTCAACTACTCCCAGAGCAAAAACTACCGACGATTAAACAAGCGTGCAAGCACGTTTTGAAACCAACCCTGCTTACGGTTGAATTTCTTAGGTGTACGAAAAATAATGACGGATATATTGTCCGGTCCACCTGCATCGTTAGCAAATTGAATCAGTTGCTCTGTTGCTCGATTTAAGTTTTTTCTATTTTCAATAATTGACAAACGAATAGCCTCATCAGGCACAACATCGGTCAAACCATCCGAACACATCATATAGATGTCACCCGGCTGGATAATCTCTTCTACGACATCAGGCTCAACATCAGGCTCAATACCCAATGCCCGCGTGACCAAGTTTTTAATCGAAGAATTACGCGCATCAGCCTGCGTTAACAAACCGCGACGCACCTGTTCTTGAATCAAAGAATGATCCTCGGTGATGTGACTCAAAACATCATGACGCAAGCGGTACATGCGCGAATCACCAATATGCGCAGCCGTCAAACGATTACCATACACCATCGCAACCACAATGGTGGATCCCATGCCAGCGCACTCTTCTTTACGCTGCGACGTCTCAAAAATCGCATTATTGGCACGTCCAATCACATGTTGTGCCAGCATGGACTCGCCTGTAAAACCCGTACTATCATCCAGTTTCGCCATCGGTAATTTAGGCAAACGTTCTTTAAAATAACGGGTTACAATCTCAATTGCCATAGCACTGGCTACTTCACCAGCATTATGACCGCCCATACCATCTGCAAGCACCGCAAAGCCAAGCTCAGGGGTTAAACCAATTGCATCTTCATTATGATCACGGCGCATGCCGACATCGGTGAGACCGACCATCTCGAGTTTACTCATATTGTCACCTGTTCATATCACGTAAGCACTCAATAATGCCTCGAATGACTTCAGCCCCATTAGGAATTCGTGCTTCTGGGTCTTTGGCTAGCATACGATCAATGAGTTTTGCCGTGCTTTCAGTTGCAGCTTCGCAATGTTCTCTCACATCAGGATGCGGCTCATTGGCAATCTGAAACATTAGGGTTGCCATCGAATCACCACGGAATGGACGAACGCCACTGAGCATTTCATACATCATCACGCCCAGAGAAAACAAATCCGAACGCCCATCAATGTGCTTACCCGACAACTGCTCAGGGGACATATACGACGGTGTCCCCAGCACTACCCCACTCTTTGTTTTACTCGCGGCACTAATTCTGGCGATGCCAAAATCTGTTACTTTCACCGTCTTATCTTTCAGCAGCATGATATTAGCGGGTTTAATATCACGATGAATCACACTTTGGGCATGCGCCACATGCAATGCCTCCGCCACCTTACCACAAATTTTCAGCGTTGCCTGAGGCGGAAACAATTTACCTTTTTTAGTGTAAGGCGCAAGGTCGCTACCATCTAAGTATTCCATCGCGATATAAGCCAAGTCGTGTTCTTCCCCCACGTCGAACATGGTCACAATATTAGGATGACTGAGCATGCCCGCTGTTTTAGCCTCACGGAAGAAGCGGGATTTCACCTCATCCACATCATCGGCTTCAAACTCTTGCGTCAAAGACATGGTTTTAATTGCCACATAACGATTGATCTTCGGGTCACGACCCAAGTACACAATACCCATCGCCCCCTTACCCAATTCTTTGACAATTTCATAACGCCCTAACGTAGGCTTAGTGCCACCTGCAACCAATAAGGTATCAATACCTGAAGAACCCATAGAACCTGTTGCAGAGGAAGAGCCCGCCATAAGGCTATTGAGTCGTTCAATCCGAACACTCGCATCTTTATAGTCTTTATTATGCCCAAGGATGTACTCGTAAACGCTACCTGCCTTATCCAACTGCCGTTTACGCTCAAAATCCATCGCTAAATTATACAGATGCAGTAAAATATCATCGTTAACGGGGCATAGACGAAGCTTATCAAAAGCCATGTCTAACATACCTTGGCTTTGAAACGATAAAGCCAACATTTTGTTTTGCTCTGCAGATTCAGCAGAACCACCTGCTGGCATATCAGTAATCAAACGCCACACCATCAACAACACAGCACCCAAGAATACAAATAAGGCAATGGTAATCAGCTGCAACCATATCATCTTAAACATCAACAAGACCACAGTGGCAACGACCAACAAAACTGCCACAACCGCTGCGACAACACCCCCCCACAGTATATGCAAACGTGGGAAGCCAAACATCAGGAATGCGCCACACAATAACAACAGCCCTAGTTCCAACCATTTAAACCATGATGGACGACTAACATAGGTTTCTTCGGCAATGCTTTGCAGCACATTTGCATGAAACACAATAGGAGCAACAGCAGCCGACACTGGTGTAGCATAGCTTGGCTCTGTTTTACCATCGTTCAAACCAACCAACACAATCTTGTTATTAAGCGATTGCAGTGGGAAATCATCAGCCAGCAAGCTTTTAAAAGAAATATAACGGTAACCTACATCCGACTCACCACGATGAAAAACAGGGTAAAAGCGTGCCTCTTCATCCACTTTTAAAGACAAAGCACCAAGACCAATAGCTGCCACTTGATCTTGGTGAATATCACGAACAGATAAATGATTAAGCTTAGCCGCTGCAATCAAGGCCAATGATGGTAAAACTGCATCTGCATAGCGCACCAACACAGGGCTTCCCCGCAACACACCGTCACGATCTGGCTCTAGGGTGTCAAACCCCAAACCAGCCACCACTTTCGTCAAACCGTCAAAGGGATAACCCAACATCCCCGATGATAACAGATGCATGTGATCATCCATCAAACCATTCACACGCAGTTGGCGCAACGACTCTGGGAGCAAATCACCATTGTCAGAAGAAAACTTTTTATCGATACGCAAAGACAATGGCATCAACACCTGACCATTGCCTTGCATGGCGTTAATCAATTGCTGATCTTGATTAAGCGAGCGTAATTGTTGAACAATTTCACGCCCTTCCATCGAGCTCACTTGCAAATCGGCCAAACGTGAAAGTTCAGGTGAATAGGTAGCATTCTCAAACTGAAAATCAGCCACCACCAATTGAGCATTCGCCGCTGTCAATTTATCAATCGCCCGCGCCACAACAGAACGTGGAAAGGGCCAACGGCCAAAATCGCGAACAGAGGCATGATCCACACCGACAATCACAATATTACTATCAGCAGCCAATGTTGATTGACGCGCAGCTAAATCATACGCTTTAAACTCAAGTTTTTGCAACGGCTTAGAAGGCACTAGAATGAACACGGCAAACATCAATGTCAGCAACAAGCCTGGAATCCAACCCGCTTTGAGTATTGAGCTTTTCATGCGCTGATGAGCCTCCCGAACCACGAAACCACTAGAATTGCACGCCTACCCGACAGCACAGCGCGCCGCAAACTTACCTGAGTGCTCAAGGGTTGAAAAGTTTTTTGTTTTCCACCGCTAAAATAAACACTTAGTTTCTCCTCTTGAAGTAAAGCTTGATGTGAGCATACCATGGATAAGGATAAAACACCTCACATACAACGGCACCATTGCCTCTTGTGATGATACAACTTTTATTTCATCAGCGATTGGTTATCATTGGCAGCAACGAAATTAAACAACAAGCTATCATATCTGCTTGTTATGGAGTAAAACATGGCTCGTGTTACCATTGAAGACTGTATCACCTACTACCCTAACCGTTTTGAAATGGTTTTATTGGCGGCACGCCGAGCGCGTCAGCTCGTGGATGGATTAGAACCCTTAACCGAACAAGATGACCTCGATGATAAAGCATCTGTTCAAGCCTTGCGTGAAATTGCCAGCGGCGTCATGACTTGGGAAACCCTAGATAGCATCAATGAAAGTGAAAAATTACGCCGACAAGCAGAAGAAGACTTTTAATCTAGCAATGGTGTGGCTGTGTGCTCACACCTACCATTAGGCATGGCTTGATAACACGCTGCAACGATGACCTTTCACACACAACGTGACAGAAAGCCATGCCTACAAACCTCTGCCTATAAGGCTTTTTTTACACAGAAATCAATCATGCGCGTTACATTAAAGGGCATGGCGTTTTGCTACCCCACGCAATGGAACATCGTCGCACCGCGTGTCAAAATACCACGCCATCCCCCCCAATCAACATGATTTTATGAGGTATTAGCTTGTTGGACTACCAAGATGTATTCCGCTCATCCGTTTCCTATGCTACGCGCATTTATGAAATCACTGAGCGGGTAAAACAATATGACCCAGAGGCTGATTTTGACCTAATCAATCGCGCTTACGTGTTTGCCGCACAAGCCCATGGTCCCCAAAAGCGCAAATCAGGCGAACTGTTCATCACCCATCCATTGGCTGTAGCTGGTCTATTGGCTCAAATGGGCATGGATGTAGAAACCGTAATCACAGGTTTATTGCACGACACCGTAGAAGATACAGATGTAAGCTTAGATGACATTGCCCATCACTTTGGCTCTACAGTCGCGCATATGGTCGATGGTGTCACCAAAATCGAACAAATCCCTATTGCTACCAAGCAAATCAAGCAAGCTGAAAACCTACGCAAAATGATCCTTTCGATGTCGCAAGATATTCGCGTTATTTTTGTAAAGCTGGCTGACCGGCTTCATAATATGTCCACAATGGGATCAATGCCTCATGCGGTAGCCAAGCAAAAAGCCGATGAATGCTTGGAGATTTACGCACCCTTGGCTAGTCGTTTAGGTGTTTATTGGATCAAACAAGCCCTACAGGATCTTGCCCTTTTCATTAACGACAAAGAAACGTTTTCCACACTCTCGCAACTGCGTGACGAGGCGATCAATGCTTTGACATACAGCCCTGATGCTATTGCAAACGTCATTAAAACAGCACTCGCTCAGCGAGACGTACAAGCAGAAGTAACATGGCGAGCTAAACACATACACAGCCTCTACTTTAAGATTCATGAAAAAAACATCCCATTCAGTCAAATCCGTGATCTCTTAGCCTTCCGCATCGTCGTCAAAGACCGCGCTACTTGCTACCTTACTCTGGGTTTAATCCACGAGCTGTATCAATACCAAGTTAACACGTTTAAGGATTATATCGGAACGCCCAAGAACAATGGCTACGAATCCCTGCATACCTCGGTGTATGGACCTGGCGGCTCGTTGATCGAAGTTCAAATCCGCTCAGAGGAAATGCACGCCCACGCAGAAAATGGCCTAGCAGCACATTGGATATACAAAGACAAACTCGACCCTCACAGCCAACAGTCCATGGCATGGCTTAAAAGTTTAGCGGATATATCGGTCAACACACCCAACGCGCAAGAGTTTTTACATAGCGTTCAAATGGATCTTTTTATCCAAGAAGTGATTGTGTTTAGCCGTGATGGTGATTTGTATTCACTGCCACGCACAGCAACACCCTTGGATTTTGCCTATGCCATTCACAGCGATGTCGGCAATCAATGCCAAGGTGTAAGAATCAATGGTAAAAATGCGCCTTTAGATCAACGTTTACGCAATGGCGACCGCATCGAGATCATCACCAACCCCGAGCAATCACCATCCTTATCTTGGAAGAAACTGGTTAAAACCTCACGAGCACAACATGCCATTCGTCAGCACTTCAAAAAGCAAGACAAACAGGCAAGCATCCTCTTGGGTGAAAAAATTATACATGATGTATCACAAGCTGCGTTACCAGAAAGCATCATCAATCAACTTGGTTGCAACCATATCGACGAAGTAAAAGAGCGTTTAGGACGGGGTGAATTAACCGTCGACCGCCTATTCCGCGCTGTCTATGGCGAGCAACAGAGTATGAACTTGAATGGTATTCAGCAAAACCTTCTCTACCCCGCAAGCTGCTGCCGCCCTATTCCTGGTGATAACATTGTTGGTTCACTGGTAAAAAACCGTGGTTTTGAACTGCATTACCATCGCTGCAAACAGGTGTTAAATAAGCCTCATCGCGATTGGAAACCCTTTGAATGGGAAGCACACGATGGTCATTTATACCAAACCAGCCTCGAGTTAGAGACAGAGAACCAACGCGGTATGCTGGCGAAATTATCCGCCGTCATCGCTGGTGCCAACGCGGATATTGAAGACCTACGCATGCACCAACTATCAGGAAGTCTGACCATACTTTCCTTTTTGGTGGAAGTGCAAGACCGCACTCAACTGAATGAAATCATTCGTTTATTGCGAGAGATCCATGGCGTGATAAAAATCAGACGCAACAACCTCGGTCGCAGCGACGACAAGGGACTAAAACCCTTGAATCATGCCGTATCAGATATACACAACAAAAAAACCACAGATCAGGAGGAATAAAACCATGTCAGATTGTCTATTTTGTAAAATTATTGCTGGTGACATACCCGCTTCGGTTGTCTACGAAGATAAGGATGTTTTGGCGTTTAAAGACATTAATCCCAAAGCTCCCACCCATGTGTTATTAATCCCCAAACAGCATATAGCAACACTGGCAGATGCGGATGATCCCGCCTTATTAGCACTGCTCATGCAGCGGGTGCAACACATTGCTGATGATGTATTACATCTGGATGCAGGTTATCGTGTTATCATCAATGTGCGCGAAGGTGGCGGACAAGTCGTATTCCATCTACACATCCACATCATGGGTGGAAAGTCGCTTCCATTTTAGGGCTCTAATTTAATCAGGGTGCCTTTACGAACATGGCTTTCACCCATGATGTTCCATGGTGCTTTCCTTTTAAGACGGGACAAAAGCAATATGGATATGCGTGACATCGTAGGTTGTGGTTGAGGCACGAAACCCAACTTTAAAACAACAATACGTTATTTAGGCGATGCTCTTTTGTTGAGTTTTGTACCTCAACCCAACCTACATGATGGTCTTGTCGTGTACGGTGCGTCCCGTCTTAAACGGGAAGCCTTCCATAGCACAGACTGGCGAAAGCCATGTCCGTTAAACAGTCAAAATAGATTGAAGTGCTGCAATCAATTGTTGATTTTCTTTTTCTGTACCAACGGTAATGCGTAAACACTGCGCCAGCGAAGCATCTGCACCATGCATATTTTTAATCAAAATCCCTTGCGCCTTCAAAGCATTGAATACTGCATCCGCATCAGCCACACGAATCAATATAAAATTCGCTTCAGAAGGGTACACATGAACATCTGGCAAGGCTGCCAAAGCAGTAGCCAGTACATCACGTTGCTTACAGATCACCTGCGCTTGCGCTGTAAACACCCCATCATGCTGCAATAAAAACTTTGCAGAAGCCTGCGTTAAGGTGTTAATATTATAAGGCATGCGAACCTTATTCAGTTCATGAATAAAGGACACACTGCCAAGCAAATAACCCAAACGCAAACCAGCCCATCCGTATTTAGAAAACGTACGCAAAATAAGTACATTAGGCTCTAATAACTCGGTATGATTACGTGAGGCAAACGGCGCGTACGCTTCATCAATCACCACCAAGCCATTGAACTGCTGGCAAATGGTTTGCAGGGTATCCAACGACCACATATTACCTGTAGGATTATTAGGGCAGGCAAGGAACACCATCGACACCTTTTCTCGCGCACAGGCACGCAGAAACTGCTCTGCATCCAAGCTGAAATCTTTACCCAGTGGTAATGTAAAAAAGTCTCGTTGCAACCATTTTGCCACCAAACCATACATCACAAAACTGGGCGCAGGTGCCATAACAGTGCCATTACCTGTTGCCAGCAAGAGCATTTGAATGATCTCATCAGAACCATTACCCAACAACACCTGCTCGGGCAATACACCATCGTGTTCTGCAATTTGGCTACGCAGTTCATGCATTTCACTGTCTGGATAGCGGTTAATATCCGTCTGAAACAACTGCTTCGCCCACGCTTTACGCAAGGGCATAGGCAGTACAAAAGGATTTTCCATAGCATCAAGCTTAATCATCCCACGGGCATTCGCCACGTGGTAAGAGGACAAAGCGCGGATGTCTTTACGAATCATATTCGCTGTACTCACTTGCGTAGAGGTGAAAGATTTCATTCCTTACAAACCCTCATCAGGCAAATCATTCATACGCAGTTCCAAGGTTAAGGCATGCGCATGCAAACCTTCGCGATGCGCCAAGTGAATCGCTTCGTTGGCAACATGACGCAAAGCATCACGGTCGCAACGAATAACACTGCTGCGCTTCTGGAAGTCATACACACCCAACGGTGAAGAAAAACGCGCCGTACGATTGGTCGGCAACACATGGTTGGGGCCTGCCAAATAATCACCCAATGCCTCTGGCACATAATGCCCAACAAAAATCGCGCCTGCATGACGAATCATCGGCATGATTGCATCAGGGTCATCCAAAGCCAGTTCTAAATGCTCAGGTGCGATTTCGTTCACGACCTCAGCAGCCTGCTCTAAACTGTCCACCAGCACAAACGCACCATGCTCACGCACAGATGCTCTTGCAATCTCGGCACGGGGCAAATGCTCAAGATGACGTGCAACAGCGGCTTCCACCCGATCCAACAAGGCAGCATCCGTTGAAATAAAAATACTCTGCGCCGCTTCATCATGTTCCGCTTGAGAAAGGAAGTCAGCCGCCAACCAATCAGGGTGACCACCATCAGCCACCACCACAATCTCCGAAGGGCCAGCAATCATATCAATACCGCAATGACCAAACACCTGACGCTTCGCAGCGGCAACAAATTTATTGCCCGGACCTACAATTTTATCCACTGGCGCAATACTTTCAGTACCATATGCCAACGCCGCCACCGCTTGCGCGCCACCGACGGCATAACCACGCTGTACGCCAGCGGTATAAGCCGCTGCCAACACCAATTCGTTCACTTCGCCACCTGGTGTAGGCACGACCATCGTGACATCTTTAACGCCAGCAACCATCGCAGGAACGGCATTCATCAACACCGACGAAGGGTAAGCCGCTTTGCCACCAGGCACATACAGACCAACACGATCCAACGGCGTAATACGCTGACCTAAGGTAAACCCTTGGGCATCAGTAATATCCCAGTCTTGTTGCATCTGATGCTGGTGATAGTCACGAATACGGCGTGTTGCCAGCTCTAGCGCGTTACGATCTTCATCCGAAACAGCATTCCATGCCGCTTCCATGCGAGCACGATCAATCAGCATGGTTTCAGCCGTACAGTCCCACCCATCAAAGCGACTGGTAAAACGACATAATGCCTCATCGCCTTCACTGCGAACCTGACGTAAAATATCGGCAACCAGATCTTGAACATCCGCTCCCGTATCAGTCTCCCGCGACAGCAGTTCTTTTAACTGTTCAGGGAAATCCGCATCAGCGGCATGGTAACGACGAATAGCACTCATTTTTCACTCCTGTGTGTATGTTGCGCTAAATAAATAGGTGCGCGGAATTTTGAGATGGATCACGCCGAACATTTCGTCCGTCGACTGATCACTGCTTCACGCAGTCGTGCAATCAAAGGTTTAACGATAGCACTACGTGTGACAGAACTGGCAGGGTTAACGATCAAACGACTGGAAATATCAAACAAGGTGACTTCTTCAACCAGCCCATTGGCTTTAAGCGTACTGCCTGTTTCCACCACATCAACAATACGTTCCGCCATACCCACCAAAGGTGCCAGTTCCATAGAACCATACAGATGAATCACTTCGCTCTGCAAGCCCTGACTGCGGTAATACTGTTCGGTTAAATAATCATACTTGGTTGCCACTCGAATGCGACTACCTCGCGTTGGTGCCCCTTGGCGCACCAAGGCTTCTGGCCCTGCCACACACAAACGACAACGCCCGATTTCTAAATCCAATGGCGAAAACACATCAGGACGTGATTCCAATAAAATATCACGCCCGACAATCCCCATATCAGCCGCGCCTTGCGTCACATAAGTGCAAACATCCGCAGCACGAATAATTAAAAAACGTATGGGGTAACCATCAACAACAGGACCATCAACCATCAGCTTGCGCGTTGTCAACACATCCTCGCTTGGCACCAAGCCCGCTTGCTCCAGCAATGGCATGGTTTGTTGCAAAATACGCCCTTTTGCCAACGCGAATGTAATTCCCTGTTTAGGCATACAACATCACTCCCCGATCTCCATGACCTGCTTCGCTACGGCGTTCAATGCGCGCGCCCAAGCGGCCTAATTTTTCTTCGATACGTTCATAACCACGGTCAATATGGTACACGCGGGAGACGATTGTTTCACCCTGCGCCGCCAAGCCTGCCAACACCAACGATGCCGAGGCACGCAAATCAGTTGCCATCACCGGCGCACCTGCCAACTGCGCAACACCATGAACCGTTGCCAAGTGACCATCCAAATGCACTTTTGCACCCATACGTAACAACTCTTGCACGTGCATAAAACGGTTTTCAAAAATCGTTTCTGCAATCATGCTGTGACCTTCCGCCACGCACATCAACGCCATAAACTGCGCCTGCAAATCGGTCGGAAAGCCAGGGTGCGGCATGGTTTGAATATCACAAGCACGTAACCGACCATCGACACGGCAACGAATCGTATGCTCGCCGCACTCCACCACTGCACCCGCCTCTTCTACCTTTTCTAAGAACGCCGTCAACAACTGCGGGTCGGTATGCGTCACCGTAACATCGCCACCAGTAATCATTCCTGCTGCAAGATAGGTCGCCGTTTCAATACGATCAGCAATGGTATGAATTTCACCACCAGCAATGCGCGCCACACCACGAATCACCACACGACTGGTACCATCACCTTCAATGTCTGCGCCCAAACTGCGCAGCGCATCGGCAAGGTTGACCACTTCAGGTTCACGCGCAGCATTTTCCAGCACGGTAGTACCTTTGGCCAACACCGCCGCCATCATTAAATTCTCAGTTCCTGTCACCGTCACCTGCGGAAAGTCAATTTGCGCCCCATGAAGTCCGCCCACAGCGTCAACCACCACATCACCGTGATCCATGCGCACCGTAGCACCCATCGCTTCTAAGCCGCGCAAATGCAAATCAATGGGACGCGCACCAATAGCACAACCACCAGGCAAGCTGACCTTGGCATGACCAAAACGTGCCACCAAAGGCCCTAATACCAACGATGATGCACGCATGGTTTTGACCAACTCATACGGTGCTTCTGGCTTATCAGCGGGTCGCGTATCAATATGCAAACGATGTTGATCGTCATACGTTACATCAGCACCCTGCCAAGAAAGCAGGGTCATCATGGTTGTTACATCAAGCAAATGCGGAATACGATGGTACACCACAGGGCCATCTGCCAAAATTGATGCGGCTAATAACGGCAAAGCAGCATTTTTCGCGCCGCTACTTTCCACCGTACCATGCAGTGCTACGCCACCCTGAATATAAATCTGATCCACTCAAAGACTCCAACAAGCTTAACATCCACCGCCATGCTGCTTGCAGCACGCCAGAATCGCGAAGCATAGCTTTTGGCGACCAGAAGATACACCTCTGAAGCCCGCACTGTTTACCATTCCTAGTTTGATGTTCGATTATTTCGTAGTGCGAACAGCCCAAACACTAGCTGAATTCAGGTGTGAACAATAAACAAGCCTGTAAGCATGATGATTCAAACCATCCACCACCCAGGGCAATCGCATTAAAATCTCACCCGCCGATGACCTTGAGCATGTAATTGTGATCCCACCCTGCCCGTAGTCGCTTGTTCTTTATTCCAAGTTTGATGGATTTATCTGCCTTCAGCATATTCAGTGCCATGTGACGAACGACTGCGAGATTAGCCGCGCTGTGCCCCTTTCTGGTTCTATTATTATCTTCATCAAAGGCACAATCCAACACCCAGTGAAGCCTGTTTTCTACTCCCCAGTGGGATCGCGCCACCCGACCAGACATAGATGGATCGTCAGCGTGTAAACTACTGATAAAATAACGTGTTTCCTCTGACTCGATAGTTCCAATCTCGCGCTTCGATGTCACAGAAACCACGCTTTTCAGGCCTGCCCATTGCGGATGCCGTTGCCTCAACCAGTCAATATCAGAAGAAACTTTGACGGTTCTGGTCTAGGGTGTCGAAATTCACCCGTTCCTCACACCTATTAATTTCCTAACTTTTGGC
>CAZYAI010000061.1:0-13450 GCA_964645625.1 uncultured Zetaproteobacteria bacterium | reverse complement strand
GCGACAGCGACCGCGACAGCGACAGCGACCGCGACAGCGACCGCGACCGCGACCGCGAATAATCTGAAAAACGGTCATGTCCCGCCATCGCTTCTGCCATGATTGTTAATTGGTACAGCAGTAATGATAATTGCGTAACGTGGGGGGGGGGGGATGCTGGATACATCGAAAAGAGAATGACAGGATGACTATAAAAAGCAGACCAATCTTCTAGGCACTCCCCTTGCAACAGCCATCCATCCAATGGTGTGAGCTGCGTCGCCGCAGACCAGAGGCTACCTTCTTGTGGTAGCAGAGCATCCAAGTTCAAAGCTGCCAATGTTGGCATGGGTAGGTTATCAGTGTCACGCTGCCACAAAGCGGATTCACCTGTATGTTTCAGCCATGCGGTTAATTGCTCTTGCAATCGCTGATCGCTCAAAGGGGATAAAACATCCTGTGTACATCCCCAGTTTGAATCCACCAACAACGCCAATAGTGCCGCCATCTGTGCATCGGTTGCATTGACTGCTCCCATCTGATCTACATTAGGGTTAGCCCAGCGCTCTCGACTGATTTTAACCATTGAGTC
Source organism: uncultured Zetaproteobacteria bacterium (assembly GCA_964645625.1). Taxonomy (GTDB): domain Bacteria; phylum Pseudomonadota; class Zetaproteobacteria; order Mariprofundales; family Mariprofundaceae; genus AB-137-C09. The sequence goes on along the minus strand of CAZYAI010000061.1, from coordinate 12,879 downwards.
GATAAGTTCTTTATCATACCCTGTTGGTTGATTGTTGTTAATGCATGTGCACAAAACATGCCATGAATCACCACTGTTCTCTGAGTGAGTATGCTGGTCAAGCATTTGCTTGATGATTACCAACCCTTCCTCCTCCAGCAAGGGGAAATTCTTGAAGCTTGTGCTAAATTGTTGTTCAGGGTGAAGAAGTGCAGCTATCATCAACAATGGCAGCCATTGCACTCGCTCATCGTCGGTGAATGGAAGCTCCTGCCCACATACTGCTTCGATGAGAAGCCTAGCTTGATCCTCTTCACTGATATCAAGCAGGGCAAGGGCATCGAAATGCCCCAGATTTTGGTTTTTACGGGTATGGATGCAGAGCATCAACATCGCAACCTCTATCCACCCTGCTTTACCAAGGTGAGAAAAAAGAAGTCCTTTGAGGTCGGCATCAAAGCTGCGCGGACGCAAACGCCCCTCAATGTATTCAGCACACAGAAACTCCTGAAAGCTGAGGTGGGCAAATTGAATCTCGCCATAGGTAGGCTCCACCAGTAATCCCGCTGGGTGAAGGAAGTAGCGAAGCAGTGGCTCTGCATCCGCATCTTGCAGTTCAGCAAAACGAACACCCTCCTTGCCAGAGAGTACATTTTTCAATGTATGCAACAGATCATTACGTTTCCATACAATTCGTCGATCATCGTTGTCCGACTCCATAGCCTTTTGTTGGCTACACCACGCCAGGTAAGAGAGAGCCAAGCGCGTCTCTTGATGTGGCCAATGCGGCAAAGGATTGCCATCAATAGAGTATCTACGTTGCCGATGGCGTTCTTGTCGATTGAGATAAATATCAATAATACCATCATAAAGGTCGGCGCGACCATGTGGCATCTCATTGCGTGTGCAGTGAATTAATGCCATGAGCGTGATAAAAATAGGTCGGCGAGCCAGCATAAGCAGATAACCGCGCTTTGGATCTTGCAATGCATTCAAAAAGTTAGGAATCCCCTCTTGCATAGCATGTTGCCATTCACTGCGTAGCCTGTACCAATCATGTATAAAGCTTTGAATTAATGGCCAAGGTAGAGGCGTGAGGAATTTATAAGAAATGACCAAATCAGGCTGAGACAGTGCCACTGACCCTAAACGGCTGAATGCTTTATTTGAATCAAGATCATGCAAGCCATCTGGCCTACCAGTTATAATAACTCTGTAACCACTCATGATTGCATCATGTGCTATTTCAAACAGTTGCTGTCGAACCTTTTGCCCTCCTACTTCATCAATACCATCCAATAAAAGCAAACAGGGGAAGTTAGAGTCATTTCGGTATTCAGGTTGTTTGAAGCTGTGTTCCAACTTTTCAATATCAAGATCTATTGAACTGACTGAAGATTGTTGCTTGATGGTTTTTAACCAAGCTTTAAGTAACTTATTGAGTGAGTCAATCTTTTCGATGTTGGGTATTTCTCGCAGAATTAACGGTATTGGGGCAATACCTCGTTTGTTTTCCAATAGTTTTTTCCGTAGTGAACTAGCATGATCGCCACATAGTTCACCAATAATCCACTTTACCAAGGTGCTTTTGCCACTACCTGGTTTGCCAGAGATCAGAAGAAAAGGAGATTTAGCTATGACCTCACCAGCATCCTCACCCAATAAGTTGGATGATGTTTCTTTTTGTTCAACTTCCCCTGGACTGGCCATATCTTCTTCTTCAATATTCTCTTCGGATAAACGCAGCGGAATATAAAGTTGACGCAGGCTTATGGGGTCGGGGCTATCCACCATTTCTCGTAAATCGCTGCCTGCAAAGCGGCGTAGCAGCCACCGGTAATAGTCCACACGAGCATTTTTTAATTGTACAGGGCTGAAGTTTACATTCACGTCGGTTCATCCGTTATTTGAATATCGGGGAGGTAGAGGTAGGAGTGATCTAAGGCTGCATCATTGTCTTCATGGCTGCGAAACCAGTTGGCGAAATATTCATCGGAGCGTTTGCGGTCTTGGCGCTGTTGAAAGCGACAGATGGCATCAGCCAAGCTTTCACCGTGATGCGTCTTCTCTCTCAATTCACCACCATCTTGTTTGAGTACATGGGCAAACGCTTGCTGCATAAAGGAGATCATCATGCGTTGCTCTTCTAGGTCACTAATGCCATCGATGGTCTCAGTAAAGGTGACCTTATTACTGAGTACTGCGTAGAGCAGGCGCTGCGCAATGGGTTGCCGCTCCAACAAACGCCAAATCGGGCGGTGGTAGAGACGTAGGTAGTGAAACATGATGAAATGGGCGGTGACTTCTTCATCAGGATTATTTTGTGGTTGGAACAGGCTCCAACAGGAACAGAGGCTATTGGTGAAGTTTTTGATTTTGCGTGGGTTGGGCTCTAAAAGTAGCTCAATTATTTTGGCACATGCATCAACAGCGGGGAAGTCATGTGCCTGAAGCTGTTTGGCAATGCTTGCGGTAACCTTGTCAGGGCGCGGCAGTGGAACAGGTAAGGTGGTTTGTAATAACTTTTCTAGGTATTCGCGGTTGTCATCTTCACTGCGTTCTTTCCATACTCTGCTCAATGCACCAAGCAGGGCAGTATCATCAATGCCGAGCACAAAGATGCAGCGTTGTGTGCCAAGGTAGAGCTTAATGGCTTCTAGCAAAGAGACAACGGCCTGTTCCTCGCAACGATCCAAATCGTCAATAAAGACGATCAAGCGGGCATTCTTCGTATTATCTTCATCGCTTTTGTTCGACAGGCTGGTTAGAATGTTTTTCACAGCATCTTCAAATAAAAGGTGTAAGCGTTGTCCATCACTGAGTTTGCTTAAGTCTCCCCCAGTATCTCGCCATGATTTTTGTATTGCCTCAGTGGCTCCAGTCGCAATTTTTACCGATTTCCCAGCCTGAATGGATAATGCGCCATCAACGACACGCTCAAACAGTGTTAATGTGGCTAGTGCCCCTTGTCGAGCGATAGATTTACCTTTGCTTATGACTTTATACTTTGTGCTGAACTGTTGTTGGATCTCTAGTAACAAGGGAATAAGAGGGTTTTGTTCGCTTTGGTGTTGCCAAGGAGAAAACCAAACACAAAGGCTTTCATTGGCAGCATCTAAAAGATCACGGTTCCAAGCCAGATCTTCAACTCTAATTTTACAAGAAAGTTTATCCCAGTCTTCACTGTTTCGTTCTTGTAAGTCTTGTTCAAGTAGTGGAATAGCCTGGCTGATTGGCTGACCACCCAGCGTTGCAAATGCTCGGCGTAAGACGCTGGTTTTGCCTGAGCCCCACTTACCCGTGACGGCTATTGTGAAAGGAGCCTGCGCTTCTAGCGCAATGCGCGCTAAAACATCGCCAGCACCACCCAGACCATATTCATCCGATAATACCCATTCATCATTGTAGTATTTCATAGGCTACCCCTTGAAGCTGCAACTATTAACCGTCATTGTAATCGGTGCAAGATCATTTGAGTCATTCAGATTCGGTTACTCGCTAATCAATCGTAGGCGTTGCCCTAGTTCTGCGGCTTTTGCTGCTCCATCTACCAAGGCAATGCGCACGTAGCTTTGACCTGGGTTGCTACCATCCATGCCATGGACTGCGAGGTAAGCACCAGGCAATAGACGTACGGCTTGCTCGCTCCATGCACGTTTGGCAAAGGCTTCGCCATCGCTGACGGGCAACCATATAAAAAACGAACCTGCTGGTAGATCATCCTGCCCATAAGCATCAGCAAAAGCGCGTAGGCTTTGTTGGTAGATCGCTAGATTCTGTTGCACATGGGCTTCATCTTGCCATGCGTGCGTCGCAACGGCTTGCAATGGTAGCGGCGTAGCAGGACCACTGTAGCTGCGTAGCTTGAGGTAGGTCGCTATCACCGAAGCATCACCAGCAATAAAACCTGAGCGTAGCCCTGGCAGGGCTGAGCGTTTGGATAAGGAGTTCATCACAATGCAATGGCGGTAGTCGGTGCGCCCTTGTGCTGCTGCCACTTGCAATAGCCCTACAGGTGGCTGATCGGCATAAATTTCCGAATAACATTCATCGGATACAATACAAAAATCATATTCATCGGCGAGTGCCAATAAACGTTGGTAATACGCCGCATCAGCAACCCAACCTGTGGGATTGCCTGGCGAACACAGGTATATAAGCGCGGTGTTACGCCATACCGTTACAGGCACGGCATCAAGGTCTGGCGCAAAACCTGAGGCTGCCGTGCAGGGTAATGGGTAGGCACGCGCACCAGCGGTAATCGCCGCACCATTATAAATTTGGTACATGGGGTTAGGCATCAACACCCACGGGCGACTGCTTGCTTCTGGATCAACCAAAGCATGGGCGATACCAAATAACGCCTCCCGCGTGCCATTGGCACTGAGCACCTGTGTTGCAGCATCTAAGGCTGGGATATGGTAACGGCGTTGCAGCCAATCGGCTACCGCTTGACGTAGGGGTAACGTACCTGTGCTGGGTGGGTATTTGCTAAACCCTGCACACTGTTCTGCCAATAATGGCGCAACAAAATCAGGCAGGGGAAGCCGTGGTTCACCGACGCTGGCGAGTATCACTTCTTTGCCCGCTGGTGGCTGTACCTCAGCCAACAAGGCATTCAGTCGCGCAAAGGGGTAATCATCCAACTGCTGCAAACGCGAATTACTCATCCTTGGGCTGAGCCTCGGTATGAATCACTTTACTCCAAGCACCTAAACGCCCTTCACCATCCACAGCGCGAAGGCGGTAAAGAAACTGGTGATCACCTTGCTCGGTACGAAAGACTTTGACGATCTCTTTATCGGCATTCAAAGGGCTGGGTGCTTGCTCAAAATAACGCTGCCAGCGATCAGGGCATTTACAATAAGGGTCGAGTTCCGCACGGTCGATTTGATAACCGACACCACCATGACCACCTTTAAGGCGCACATTCACCCGCACCACCTTAAACGTGCTTTCTACATGGAGTTGTTCAATTGCTGGTGGACCATCGCTAGCAATCACCTGCGGCATTTCTTTGCGTCCGCAGGCGGTGAGCAGCACAGTTACGCCCGCGATCAGCAGCAGGCTACGACACAATGTTTTATTCATCTTTCACACCCTGAGATAATGTTTCTCGCCACATTTGGCATTGCTGGCGTACCTGTGCTGGTGCCGTGCCGCCAATGTGATTACGCGCCGCAACGCATTGATCCACCGACAATGCACGCACCATCGATACTGCCAAACGTGGGTCAATAGCAAGGCATGCCGCTTCAGGCATGGCATCAAGTTCGCAATCGTTGTCGATGCACCACGCCACCGACTTCCCGACAATGGCATGGGCTTCGCGGAATGGCACATCCGCACGTACCAGCGCGTCGGCCAAATCGGTTGCTGTGGCAAAACCTGAAGCCGCAGCGTGACGCAAACGCGCTTCCTTCACCACCATGCCTGGCAGCATATCAGCATAAACGCGCAAGCAACCTTCAAGGTTATCCAAGGCATCAAAAATCGCCTCTTTATCTTCCTGCATGTCTTTATTGTACGCCAGTGGCAAAGACTTCATGGTGACCAAAATAGACACCAACGCACCGATAATCCGCCCTGACTTACCGCGCACTAACTCTGGCATGTCGGGGTTTTTCTTTTGCGGCATAATCGACGAACCAGTGCAAAAAGCATCAGGCAGATCAATAAAGGCAAACTGCGCACTCATCCAACTAATCAACTCTTCAGAAAAACGCGACAGATGAACCGCGCAAATAGACGAAGCCGCCAACAGTTCCATAATAAAATCACGGTCGGACACCGAATCCAAGGAGTTCGCCGTAGGACGATCAAAGCCCAGTTCCTTGGCTGTTTGCTCGCGATTAATGGGGAAGGTACTGCCTGCCAATGCCGCCGCGCCCAAAGGGCATTCATTCATACGCCTGCGCGCATCATCAAAGCGCGCACGGTCACGGGCAAGCATCTCCATGTACGCCAGCAAATGATGCCCCAAGGTGACAGGCTGCGCACTTTGCAAGTGAGTGAAGCCAGGCATCACCGTATCAGCGTGCTGTTCCGCCAAGTGCAGCAAAGCAAGTTGCAAGGTATGAATACGAGCCGTCATAGCATCAACGCGTTGGCGCAAATACAAACGGGTATCAGTTGCTACTTGGTCGTTGCGCGAACGCCCTGTATGTAGGCGTTTACCCGCATCGCCAATAATCTCAGTCAAGCGGGATTCAATGTTCATATGTACATCTTCCAGCTCAATACGGAAGGTGAACGCGCCACTTTCAATCTCTTGCTCGACCTGATCCAAGCCTGCTAAAATTTTTTGTACATCGTCGGAACTAAGAATGTTTTGTGCTTCGAGCATACGTGCATGGGCGCGTGAACCAGCAATGTCCTCACGGTACATACGCGCATCAATATGGGTGGAGGCATTAAACGCTTCCACAAAAGCATCGGTGGACGCGCTAAAACGTCCACCCCAAGGTTTTTCTGACATAGTCAACTCCAAGCACTACAAAATATAGCGCGATAAATCTTCATCTTCGGCGATTTCACCCAATTGCTGCTGCACATAAGCGGCATCGACAGCCAAGGCAATGCCATTGCAATCAGAAGCGTTGAAGCTGATGTCTTCGAGTACCCGCTCCAACAATGTATGCAAACGGCGTGCGCCGATGTTTTCGGTCTTTTCGTTAATCTGTACCGCCAAGCGGGCAATTTCTGCGATGCCCTCTTCGGTGAAATCCAATTCCACACCTTCGGTATGCAACAGTGCCGTGTATTGGCGCGTCAATGATGCTTCAGGCTCGATAAGAATACGGCGGAAGTCATCTTCCAACAACGCCAACAAATTCACCCGAATAGGGAAGCGACCTTGCAGTTCAGGGATAAGATCCGACGGCTTGGCAACATGGAATGCACCCGAGGCAATAAATAAAATGTGGTCAGTGTTAATCGTACCGTGGCGCGTACTCACCGCCGTACCTTCCACCAGCGGTAACAAATCGCGTTGCACACCCTCGCGGGAGACATCACCGTTATTGCCAGCACGGTGGGTTACTTTGTCAATCTCATCAATAAATACGATGCCGCTGTTTTCGGCGCGGTCGCGTGCCTCTTCGTGAATGCGATCATTGTCGATCAGGCGATCCGCCTCTTGTTGCTCCAAAATACGCCGCGCATCACTCACGCTCATGCGTTTATTCTTCGCCTTATTACCACCTAAAATATTGCCAAACATGCCCTTGATGTCGATCTCTTCACCGCCGCCTTGGTTAGGGAACATCTGCATCATCGGCATTTGTGGCGTTTCATGGACTTCAATTTCCACTTGGCGGTTATCAAGTTCGCCAAGCTTTAGTTTATGCCGCATTTTTTCACGGGTGTTATTACGGTTGTCGATGGTTTCGGCAGTGGCAATCGTCGATGGTGATTCCACCGCGTGAGGGATCAAAATATCAAGCAGGCGATCCTCGGCAGCCGCAGCGGCTTTGGATTTCACCCGTTGCACATGTTCTTCATGCACAATGGTAATGGCAGCATCCAGCAGATCACGGATGATCGATTCGACATCACGTCCGACGTAACCCACTTCGGTGTATTTGGTGGCTTCTACTTTAATAAAAGGCGCGTTAGCAAGGCGCGCTAAACGGCGTGCAATTTCCGTTTTACCAACGCCTGTAGGCCCCATCATAAGGATGTTTTTCGGGGTAATCTCTTCGTGCAAGGGCGAAGCCACCTGCTGCCTACGCCAGCGATTACGCAAGGCAATCGCGACGGCGCGTTTAGCATCATGTTGACCGACGATATAACGATCCAGTTCTTGAACAATATGACGAGGGGTTAATTCAGTTGTCACGACGATACTCCAGCGTTTCCACGCGAATATGGGTGTTGGTATAGATGCAAATATCAGCAGCAATTTGCATGCTTTGTTCGGCGATTTCGTGGCTTGATAAGCTCGAATAGCGCACCAAAGCCGTCGCCGCAGCACGCGCATAAGCACCACCTGAACCAATGGCTGCCACGTCTTCGTCAGGCTCTAACACATCACCATTACCCGATATAATCAGCGTGCGCTCATGGTCGGCGACAATCATCATCGCTTCAAGCTTGCGCAAATAACGGTCGGTACGCCAATCCTTTGCCAGTGCCACGGCAGCGCGGGTGAGGTTGTTACCATGTTCATCCAGCTTAGTTTCAAAGCGTTCAAATAGATTCATCGCATCAGCAGTTGAGCCAGCAAAACCGCTTAAAATACGGTTATTGCGGATGCTGCGCACTTTACGCGCTCCATGTTTAACCACTGTGTCGCCCAGTGTGACTTGACCATCACCTGCAATACTGACGCATTGATCTTTGCGCACACAGCAAATCGTTGTTCCTCGCATAATGTTTGACATCCCTGTTATAAATACAAATCGTCGCGCACTCTATCGCCGACTTGCATTATTTACACAGGGACTTAGAAGTTTAGCTATTGTTAATCATATTTCGCATAATTCGCGCTTCTAACGCCATCATCGCAAAGGAATTATTTTGTCTACCATTATTGATCTTATTGGCAATACGCCGATTGTTCGTCTCTCTCGCATTGCAGCACACCTGCCTGATAATATTCATATTTATGCAAAACTGGAACGTTTTAACCCTGGTGGCTCGGTGAAGGATCGCCCTGCTTTACGGATGATTCAAGATGGTATTGAACGTGGTTTGTTAACGACGGATAAAACGATTTTGGACTCCACCTCAGGTAACACAGGCATTGCCTTGGCTATGATTGGTGCGGCGATGGGTTACCGCGTGCGCTTGGTGATGCCAGGTAATGTTTCTGATGAACGCAAACGTATTTGCCGTGCCTTTGGTGCTGATCTTATTTTCTCTGACCCGTTGGAAGGTTCCGATGGCGCGATTCTTAAAGCGCGGGAAATTCACCAAGCCGACCCGAATCGTTATTTCAAGCCCGACCAATACAATAACCCTGCCAACCCAGCCGCTCATGAACAAACCACAGGGCCTGAAATTTGGCAACAAACCGAGGGTAAAGTCAGCCACTTTATCGCTTCGTTGGGCACATCAGGCACGTTGGTTGGTACAGGGCGTTACCTCAAGCGAGTAAACCCTGCGGTGCAAATCATTGCCGCTGAGCCTGATTCCCCTTTCCACGGCATCGAAGGCTTGAAGCATATTGAATCCAGCATTGTACCAGGCATTTATGATGCCAGCGTTCACGACCAAAAATTCGGCATCGCTACCGATGAAGCCTATGATATGACGCAACGCCTCGCCCTTGAAGAAGGGATTTTGTGTGGGCAATCCTGTGGCTGCGCGATGGTCGCAGCTGTTCGCTTGGGTGAGCAATTAGCGGCACAGCAACAAGCAGGCTGTATCGTCGCAATTTTCCCCGATGGCGGAGAAAAATACCTCAGCACAGCAGTCTTTGCGAACGACCGTGTAAGCTATGGTGAAGGTATTTGATATAAGCAGAGAACAAACGCTAGAGCATCGTGCTGTAATGCCTGATGGGCAAACCTTATTAGATAAGGATGGCGTTAAGCGAAGAAATGCGCGTGTAATCTGGTGGAAAGAGCTTTTGCGCCGACAATCCGTGCTGCTCCTTTGTTGGGTTTTGTGCCTCAACCCAACCTGCCATCAACCGCCGTTGATGAAACGACTTGCCTCAACGTTGAGGGTGTTGCGGATGAGTACCTGTTGATAGGCTGCTTTGGCTTTCTCCTTTTTGCCTTGCCATGCATACGCTCGCGCAAGGTAGATCAAAATCGTCGCATCTGTGGGGTAATAAGCGGTGAGATTATCGGCATGGTGTTGCAATGCATCCCATTGCCGCAAACCTTCTTCGCAAACCAATAACCGCACGTGCGCCGTATAGTTGTATGGTGATTGCGCTAAGACTTGATTCAGGTAACGGCGTGCTTCACGCCAGCGTTTTTGTGCCATCAACGGCAGCGCGATGCCTAATTTGGCATCAATGGATGCGTGATTACGCTCCATAGCGCGGGTGTAGGCACGAATCGCATCGTTATAATTCCCTTGCAAATAATTAAGCCAACCATAGCGCAGTAGCGCAAATTCAGCCGCATTGCCGTGTTCCATTTCTGGCACCATTAACGCTGCAGCTTGCTCATATTGACCATTGGCTTCTAAGGCGTAGGACGTTGCCCAACGGTTTTCTGGTTCTGCTGCAGATGCTGTAGTCACGCACATCATTGCCAGCAAGCAGGCACTCAAACAATAGTGTTTTTTCACGGTTTCCTCCTTCTTCACCACTGCACAGAGGCATCAACGTAGCCGAAACGGCTGGTGTAGCTGTTAGCAATCGTATTATCCAAATAACGCTCCTGACCACCGAGCAGCATGATATGGCTGTTATCCGAAGTCTTCCACGTCAAGCCCAAAGTGGCAGAACCACGTTGTACATCCGCCAAATTATACACCGCAGCGGCATCACCATCGACGGCAAACACCCGTTCGCCAGCCAATACCCCCAGTTGCATCTGGTGAACGGCTAACATATTACCAGGCGCAAACCAGTGCGACCATTTCACTTCGCCTGCTGCTGTATTCTTTTTATTCTGCGCCCGCAAAGGGTTGGATGCGTCAATGAGGTAACCACGCAGCTGAAGCCAATCGGCTTGCTCATTAAAACCAAAACCCAAGGTCGGGGTGTATTGATTCAGCGTCAAATTATTTTTATAACTGGAGCGCGCATAACCCACATCTACATACCACGTTTTATCAAAGTTAGTGAACGATAATTGCGGCGCAATCACCCGCACGCCATCGGTATTGCCCGTGGCATCGTTATTATTGATGGCATGACCATCCAAACGCAGGGTTAAAATACCAGGTAAGGCATCAAAAAAGAAATGATAACGCCCACTTAAAAACCACGATTGCTGCTGAATCGTCGGTGTCGTTTTAAACTTCACCCGCGTGCTACTACCTGCCACGGTAAAGCCTGCTTGCTCAAGGTAATCAGCGGCAATAATCGCGCCCACACTACTAACATTGTCACGCAACAAAGACTTACTGTAACTGCCGTATTGCGCTTGCACATCGCTGCTTATTTGCCAATCGTCATTGGCGGCAACCAATATTGGCATCGCCAAACAGCATGCCACTACCAAGCCAGTTTTACACATCATACTCATCACATCCTCCTAATTCACCATTCCTCATTCGTCATTCATCACAGTCCACGCAGGAATCCCACCGTCACCTTGTTGACCGTATTGCTCTAATACCGCGCTAAGGTGGAATCCATCATCAGCATTCATCTCCACCTTGGTGCATCCTACGTTGGCAACAATGCTCACTGTGGTGTGAGCCTGCCAATCTTCTTGCCACGGCATGGGCAAACGGTGAGTCCCGCTTTGTTGCCAATGATCGTAATACCATTGCCGCTGATAATGGCTGTTTAAACCTTCCCCCAATGGGTAATAAATAGCCGCAGCAAGACGACGCAAGGGCGACATCGGCAGCAATCGCATCGCTGGCGCATCTTGCCACTGCACCAAACCTTCATGGAACGGCGTAACCCCCAAGCTCAACACCAAGGCATCCAGCAACGCATCACGCCCACCTTGACGATCATAAAACGCCAGCACATCACCATGATAGACAAAGGCAGCACTTGCGCCACTGTCCGACTGCAAGCGAAATTCACCCGTTAACGATAACACTACCGTCAAGGTCACACGGGATTGATCGCGCCCGTCATCGACACGATACACAAACGTTCGTCCCACACGCAAATCAATACTGCCTTGCAAGCGAACATCCAAGCGCGGCATGGCAAGCTGATCTTCAGCATCGGGGCTGGTGTGCAAGCAATAACGCTCATGACCATGGGCAGGCGTATGCAACACCGCCGCAAGGTGAAAGGGTACAGTCGGCGCGCCCAATGCCGCTGTTGTTTGCACATGCAAATGAATATGCGGCTGTGGTGAACGCCCTGAACTGCCACACGCCGCCAACTTTTGCCCCATATTAACATAAGCACCAACGGCGACTTCCACGCTGTGCTGCTTGAGGTGGGCAATCAACACATACAAGCCATTATTGAGTGCTAAAACAATGTGATTACCCCAGTTATGCAGGGTATCTACATGCCCAGGCGGATTATCAGGCAAGCTGTTTTCCACCGCGACAACGTAAGCCGGCGCAGGGGCAATCAATGGCAAACCAAAGCAATAATAATCCTCTAATTGCGCACCATCGCCGCGAAAGCTCGTGCCTTGGTCGGTGATGTAAAAATCCAAAGCATAGTGCCACGGTGGGCGGTGGGTGTGCGGACCATTAAAGCCTTGGTACACCGTCCAGCGACCATAAAAGGGTAACGACAACGGTACGCTGCCATAGCTACCATGACGCGCCTGCGCCAAACGCACACGCTCATAACTCTGTTCGGGCAAGCCTGGTCGCTCCAATAATAGCTGCATCGACGGCGCGGCTTCGCGTTTACGCAAAGCCAGTAATAAGATCAACGTGGTGGTAAGGAAGGGTAAGGTCATCACAGGCAAACCATAGACCAACATCAAGTTTTCTGTTGCTGCCGTGACCAGCGCGGCCAATACCGCACCAATCATGGCGAGGGCGAAACTTTGCTTGTCTGGCACGGTAAAAATCGCCCCCAAGGCAATCGCTGTAAGGATGAAATTAAAACCATTCCAACTTGCCAAAGCAGGGTGCGCGCTGCCAGCAAGCAAGGCATAAGTGCTAAAACCAAGAGCAAAACCACACACGGCCAACAGCGCGATATAACGCGACGTCAGCAGTATGCCAATAAACATCAGCAGCCCAGGCACAGGGTGCGGCGTAAAAAACGATGAACCCAAGGCAGTGAAGAATTGATCCAGCCACGGATGAAACACCACCCCATGCGGTATTAGCGGCAAT
>CAZYAI010000060.1:0-14401 GCA_964645625.1 uncultured Zetaproteobacteria bacterium | reverse complement strand
CAGATGCACACAGATAAGAGTGAATAGTTGCAGTTCACCTCATGATCGAGGCATTCTTATGATGGAAACGATAAGCTACTATACGGATTGTCGGCACAAAAGTTCCTCCATAATCTGTGTTTATCTGCGTTCATCTGCGTTCATCTGCGGATAAATATTTAAACTTAGGAACGTTCACCAGCTTCGTTGTTAAGCAAGGAAAATGGTGAGTTCAATAGCGTAAAAAACAAGTCGTAGTTCTTTTTTGTCCCGTCTTAAACGGACAGCCCATATTGCTTTTGTTCTGTCTTAAACGGGAGGTCGCGATTTGTGACTTAACAGCTACATGGAATAAAATGTCAGCAGATCCTAGTGCTGTAGTAACGAAACAGTAACATGCTTGCTACCGTGGCGCCGCTTATATCGGCTAACCAATCCCAAACACTGGCATCACGCCCAGGCACAAATGATTGGTGAAATTCATCGCTGATACCATAGCAAGCGCAAGCAGCCACGACCAACCACGGTAACAAATGAATGTGGCAGCGTTGCATGGCGGCATGCCAAAAAAGCGTTGCCATGATGGCATAGGCGGTGGCGTGAATGAGTTTGTCTTGACCTGAAAACAGGTTGGGGGTGGGCAGCGTTGAACGACTGGAAGCATAAAAAATAAGACCGCAGTAGATCAGCGAGGCGAGCAACCAGCCCACCTCGCTGACTGTCTTATGATTCAACAGACTCAGCTTGGGCTGCCTGCATGCGTTCTTTAGCAGCCGCTACAAAGTCCACAAACAATGGGTGGGGTTTATAGGGGCGAGATAAAAACTCAGGGTGGAACTGGCATGCTAGGAACCACGGGTGATTTGCTACTTCGATGATTTCGACCAAGGAATCATCAGGTAAAGTGCCAGAGACAACCAAACCTGCGGCAACCAGTGACTCACGGTAATCATCATTAAATTCATAACGATGGCGATGGCGTTCGCGCACTTCTTCTTGACCATAAGCTTTGGCTGCCAGCGTATTAGGGGTCAAGCGACAAGGGTAACCACCAACGCGCATGGTTCCGCCCAAATCACTGTCCAAATCACGTTGAATACGTCGTCCTTGCTGTTCCCATTCGGTCATCAACGCGATCACAGGATGGTCTGCGCGTTCTTCAAACTCGCTACTGCAAGCGTCGTTTAAGCCTGCAACATGGCGTGCAAACTCAATAACGGCCAATTGCATACCAAGGCAGATGCCAAAGAAAGGAATGTTTTGTTCACGCGCTAAACGAATGGCTGCAATTTTACCCTCTGTACCGCGCTGACCAAAGCCACCAGGCACCAAAATAGCATCCATTGTTTGTAGCGCATCCACGCCCGTTTTTTCCAATGCTTCAGCATCAATGTAATGAATATTGACCTTTACATCATTGGCAATACCGCCATGAATCAATGACTCAATGACCGATTTGTAGGCATCTTGCAGCACCACATATTTACCAACCATGGCGATTTGCACTTCTGCCTTAGGCTTGCGAATACGTTCACAAATCATTTCCCACTGATGTAAGTCAGGGAGTTTGTCATCCATGCCAAATTGATTGAGTAGTACTGTACCTAAGCCGCCTTCCCGCAAAGCCAGCGGTACACCATAAATGGTATCGCAATCAAGCACTTCGATCACACCCTGTTTCTCGACATGGCAGAACATGGCAATTTTATCTTTCTGCGATTGTGGAATAGGGTGTTCTGAACGACATAATAATACATCAGGCTGAATGCCGATTTCACGCAGCTTTTGAACCGAATGTTGGGTGGGTTTTGATTTTAACTCACCTGCGGAACTGATGTAGGGTAATAACGTAAGGTGAACAAAGGCCGTATGACTGCGACCAAGTCGGAAACGTAGCTGGCGAATCGCTTCTAGGAACGGTAGCGACTCAATATCCCCCACCGTACCACCAATTTCTATCAGCGCGATGTCAGTATCGTCTGAGGCAAGAGCCAGTACACTGGATTGAATGGCATCGGTAATATGCGGAACCACTTGCACCGTTGCGCCCAAGTAGTCACCGCGACGTTCACGCCGAATCACACTCTCATAAATGCGTCCCGTTGTTATATTGGATTTACGGGTCATGGTGGCGTGAGAAAACCGTTCGTAATGCCCAAGATCCAAATCGGTCTCTGCGCCATCATCGGTTACGAATACTTCACCGTGTTGGTAAGGGCTCATCGTACCTGGGTCAACGTTAATATAGGGGTCGAGCTTCTGCATAGCGACGGTCAAACCGCGCGCTTCAAATAGAGCTGCCAGCGATGCTGCGGCAATGCCTTTGCCAAGCGAAGAAACAACGCCGCCAGTCACAAATATAAATCGAGTTTGCTTTTTCATGGTGGCGGCACATTACCCCGATAGCAATGGTTTTGCTAGTCTATACAAATGATTGGTATGTAAGCAGCAACAAACACCTTGTCGTTCGAGTGTGTCCACTGGTACACTGTTCCCGACAAGGTATCCGTTGCAAACAAAGGCTTTACGCAATCATCATGACGATTTATAAATAACTCAGCTTAAACCTGAATGATTCATTAACCATCATGATGGGGTAGCGATAGGTTACGCATCGCTCAATAAGATTTGCGGAACTCTGAGTTATGGCATGAAGAACAAGGAGGGATACGACCTGTCTTTTTAAAATGCATCTCGTGCCCACATTCGGTACAGGTCAAGGTTCCCGCACTGGTGATTTCACCCGCTCGGCAATGTAAATTTTGATCTGCCTTATCAGCCAGCTCAACTATAGTTGAACCTGCTGATTTAAGTACGCCCAATATGGATGCCATCGCACCAATGCCCAAACGGGTTGGGTTAAGGCGTGCTTTGGCTTCATCGCGCATTGATTCGGCTACGCGTGCTACATCGTCTTGTAAAAAGGATTTTAAACGCAAACCTTGCTCTTCGGTGAACGTTCCCGCAGCAGTTAATTGTTCCCGTGCTGTTTCAATGGCTGATTGTGCAAACTCATTGCTTTTTTCTGCACCTGATTCAAAGATCTCACGGGCGCGTTCTGCCAATTGATCGTATTGGTCGCTGGCATCATCTTCTACCGCGTCGTCATCCATGTGGTCAATGACTGCATCACCAAAGGCTGAAGTTGATAGTTTTACAGCATTGTCCATCAAACGGTGGAAATCATAGGTTACGGTTTTAGCTTGAATCGCACCGTTTGTACCTTTAAGGATGAGGTCAGCAGCTTCCGTCCAGCCCATAAAACGAAGCATCATTTCGCCAGAAAGCACAACCGATGAAGGGTTAACCATGTCTTTGTTGGTGTATTTAGGAGCAGTGCCGTGGGTTGCTTCAAAAATAGCATGACCACTGGTGTAATTGATGTTCGCACCAGGGGCGATACCGATACCACCAACCTGCGCTGCCAATGCATCAGAGATGTAATCGCCATTGAGGTTTAATGTTGCAATGACATCAAATTCAGGCGCACGTGTTAGCACCTGTTGCAAGGCAATATCCGCAATGGAATCTTTAATAATCAAACCACCAGGCAGTTTGCACCATGGACCACCATCAATTTCGACCGCGCCAAACTCTTCTTTGGCAAGTTCGTAACCCCAACGCATAAACGCGCCTTCGGTGTACTTCATGATATTACCTTTGTGAACCAAGGTGACCGAAGCACGATCATTATCCAAAGCGTATTGAATCGCCGCACGCACTAAGCGTTTAGTACCCTCTTCAGAGACAGGTTTAATACCAATGCCAGATGTCTCAGGGAAGCGGATTTTGCTAACCCCCATTTCTTCCTGTAAGAAGCGAATAACCTTTTTCACTTCATCGGAGCCGCTTGGCCATTCAATGCCTGCATAAATATCTTCTGAGTTTTCGCGGAAGATGACCATATCAACATCTTCAGGTTTCTTCACTGGGGAAGGAACACCTGTGAAGTATTTTACAGGGCGCAAGCAGGTGTAGAGGTCTAATTTTTGACGCAAAGCCACATTTAACGAGGTAATACCACCGCCAATAGGTGTGGTTAAGGGTCCTTTAAGACCAATAAGGTACTGACGGAAGGCATCAAGTGTTTCAGTGGGTAGCCAAGCATCATCGGTTTGACCATACATATTCCACGCTTTTTCACCCGCGAAGACTTCCATCCAGGCAATTTTACGTGAACCATCATAGGCTTTTTCTACCGCTGCATCCAAAACACGCTGGGCAGCGCGCCAAATATCAGGGCCTGTACCATCCCCCTCAATAAAGGTGATGATCGGCTGATCTGGCACGCAAAGTTTACCGTCCGCTCCCATCGTAATGGCTTCGCCCTCAGTGGGGATTGTGATTTTATCAAAAGACATATTGTTCTCCGTATGGTTTGATTAAACGTTTTATCATCCTGCATCGAACACAGCAGCAGGATAATACTCATGACTAACAGTAGTGAGGCCGCTACACCACGCGTTTTTTTTGCTGCATCGGTGTTTTAATCTTCATGTACACGACTGAAACTGTTACCTTTTTGAGCTTTGTTGCGCTCCCTGGCAGCAGCTTGGGCATAATGTTTTGCTTGTCGGGCTTGGCTATGTGCTAACTCAAATTGATGTGCATTCACTGCCGCAGATGCCTGCTTTAATGCTTGTTCTGCTTGTTGAATGTGCTTTTCACCTGCGTTGGGTGTGTGAACAGCGATGTTTTTTGCAGTTTCAATTGCCAAGCGCGCTTCTGCCATTGCTTGTACGGGCGGATGACTGGCGCAAGCAGAAAACAGACATAAAAAAAGTAACATAAGGTAAGGCATAAGGGGTAAGCTGCACCGAATCATGGCACTGTCAATTGTACAATGATTGATACACGCACTGATGATTGGGTGTATAAATCATTCGTGCCGTTATCCTACGCTGCCTATCATACCATGTTTAGAACAGTTACAGAGGAGTAATCAGATGAGTGTAGTTTTGACGCAAGCAGCGGCTGAAAAGGTTCAAAGCCTATTGCAAGATCAAGAAACACCAGGCATGAAGCTACGTGTGTTTGTTTCTGGTGGCGGTTGTTCGGGCTTTCAATACGGTTTTACCTTTGATGATGAAGTCCGTGAAACCGATGAATTGGTGGAAAATTTTGGTGTTGGCTTATTGGTTGATCCCATGAGTTTAGACCTGCTCAAGGGTGCTGAAATTGATTATCAAACCTCATTACAGGGCGAATCGTTTGTAATCCGTAACCCTAATGCTGCTTCTACCTGCGGTTGTGGTAAATCATTTAGCCCATCCGATTCAGGAAGTTGCTCACACGCAGGTGGATGCTTCAACGTGCATATTTGGATTGATGCTGACGCTTGCCCCAAGGTAGTTAAAGAGATTCTTTATCGCGCCAGTGCACGACTACAAGTTCCGCTCACCTTGGTGGCGAATAGTCCCTTGTCGATTCCATCGTCGCCATTGATTAATAGCATGGTCGTCGCTAAAGGCTTTGACGTGGCGGATCAAACGATTGTTGCGCACATGAAAGCGAATGACTTGGTTATCACCGCTGATATTCCCTTGGCAGCCGATGTGATTGCTCAAGGCGGTCATGCACTCAATCCACGGGGTACATTTTACAGTCAAGAGAATGTGCGACAATCCTTGGCGATGCGTAACTTCATGGATGATTTGCGCGGTTCTGGCATTGTAACAGGTGGTCCACCAGCATTTGCAGCCAGCGACCGTATGGCGTTTGCCAATGCTCTGGATCGCTTCTTAACCCGTACCTTAAAATAAGAAAACGCGGCGAAATAGGTGTTTCTTCGATCTTGTTGTTCCTAATTGTACTGCTACGATAGCGACTGGCTTACATATTTAGGTGCGGAGGTGGTTATGCGGTATGGTATGCGTTGTATCAATCGAGGGTGCAAAGGTCGGGATGTTCAAGAACTTCAAATTAGGCTGTCTGGTTTCCAGGGTGGCGTACCAGATGGCGATTTTGGCCCAGGTACGGAACGCCAAGTGATGGTCTTTCAGCGTGATTTTATGGGGCTGTCACAGCCCAATGGCGAAGCAGATATGGCAACGTTGGAGGCTTTAGAGGTTTTTGCTGGGCAATACCCTTTGCCTTGGGAACAGTTGGCCTGCCCTTGTGGTAAATGTGGCGGTTTTGGTCAGAGCTTGGGGAAAGGTGAGTACCGTGCTGGTAAACCATCAGTCGAAGCGTACCATCAATACGAATACCCTGGCATTCATCGTAGTTTATTGTGGGCTTTGCGCGCGATTATGTTTTACCATCCTCGTCTGCCGTTACAGATCAGTTCGGGTTACCGTTGTAGTGTCAATAATAGGGTGCATAAGCGCACCAGTACCAACCATCACGGCAAGGCGATTGATATTGCCATCGCTGGACATCAGCAAGATAAGAAGCGGCAAGCGAATCGTTTGCGTGACGATATTGTGCGTCAGTGTAATGCACAAATGGCTTGGTCATTTGCTAATAAAAAATCATTAGAACCAGCTAATATCGCTCCTACATGGGTGCATTTGGATGTGCGCTGCTTTGCACCTGAATTTTTAGCAGATGAGCATTTTTGCAGTAGTCCTGTGGAGTTGGACCGTCCGTTGTAGGGCGGTTCTTGTCGCTACTATTTGCGCTTTCAATATGGTCGTGTGATCCAAATAAAGGGGGCGTAGCTGATGGCTGCTAAAGTGTGGAGTCAATCATTGATGATGGTCAGCGGTATTGAAGTACTGGTGGTGAGAAAATCAATGAAGCATATACGCTTGGCAATTCACCCGCCACTGGGGCATGTGCGGGTGTCAGTGCCGAAACAGACCAGTGATGATGATGTGCGTTTGGTGATTGCATCTAAATTGGCTTGGATTAAACATAAGCAGCAGGTGTGTTTGAATCAACCACGGCAATCGACGTGTTTGTATGTGTCGGGCGAGTACCATTATTTTTTTGGGCAACGCCATCGCTTGATCGTGGTGGAACGTGTAGGGAAGGGCGAAGTAGAGCGGCTTGCATCTGGTGTGTTGACGATGTTTGTTAAGCCTGGTGCTTCTGTGGCGGCTAAAGAGAAGTTGTTGCATGCATGGTATCGCCAGGCGTTAAAGCAAGTGGTTCCTGAATTGCTAGAGAAATGGCAAGCGATTATTGGTAAAGATGTCGATTTTTGGGGCATTAAGCAGATGAAGACACGCTGGGGAAGTTGTAATACACAACGGCGACGGATTTGGTTGAATCTGGAATTGGCGAAAAAACCGCCCGAATGTTTGGAGTATGTGCTGGTGCATGAGTTGGTGCATTTGTTGGAGCGTAGTCATAACCATCGTTTTCAGGCGTTTATGGATCAGTTTCTACCGCATTGGCGCAGTCGTGAGGCAATGTTGAACGATGCATGGTTAGGGTCTTGCGAACGTTCGTAGGGGTATCCTTGTGTGGATGCTCGAATAATAGATGCGGCTGGTAGGAAAATATCCGATAGAACTATTTGTTTACAATGCCTTAGCATTGCCATTTTTGTGTAAAAGTGCAATCGTCGCACGTTATTAAAACCAATGGAGATGGTCGATGTTGAGATTCAGTGTATTATTATTGCTTGTCAGTACGCTAGCAGCGTGCGGCGGCGGTCAAAGTTTGGATAAAGTTGAACTGGCTCCCGAGGATTATTTGCGTTGTGTGGTTCATGTGGATGCAACAGCACCAGACGCTGCTAATGTCTCGTTGGAACTCAAAAACTTAGGTCCTGACGGTGTGAGTGTGTTATTGCCATCTACGTCAACCATTACGTGGATGCTGGATCATGGGCGTAAAGTGATGGATATTAGTGGTGATGATCGTGCTACGACGATGAATCACCTCGAGGTGCGTAGCTTTAAAGATGCTATCATGATTCCTTCTGGTGCTGTTATCGAATCAGCCGCATTGCGTACAGGTCGCATACCAGATGTGTTAACCTGTCCTGTTCAATAATATCATTTCATTACAAGGAATAAACGATTATGCATGGAACTGAATACCCAACAGCAGTCTTTGTGATTGCTGTGTTGATGGCTGTGTTCTCCCACTTGGTATCGGAGCGTATGCGTATGCCACCGATTTTGTTGTGGTTGCTTGGTGGTATGATTTTAGGTCCTTTTGGTTTGCATGTGTTGCACGCTGAGTTACTTGAACCCGCGATGCATACCTTGATTGAATTGGGCTTGGCAATCATTCTTTTTGAGGGTGGGCTTAACCTCAACCTCAAAACCTTGCGTGAACACGGTGCTGTGGTCAGTCGCTTGGTGATTCTTGGCCCATTGTTAACCATGCTTATTGGTGGCTCTTTGGCGCATATGCTTACTGATATGTCGTGGCCGATGTCATTGTTGTTTGGTGCGATTGTATCGGTTGGTGGTCCGACGGTGATTATGCCGATTATTCAACAGGTGCGCCTAGACCGTGCAATCAGTTGCATTTTGAGCAGTGAGGCGATGCTGGTCGATGCGGTTGGTGCTATTCTTGCTATTGTGATGTTACAACTGACTTTGACCCCTGATATGGGGGCTTGGATGACGGCGCAAACGGTGCTGTATACGATTGTTGTTGGTGCTGTGATTGGCTTGATTGGTGGCTGGTTGTTGGGGCAGGCACTTAAACGTGAAATTACGCATAATGTTGAAGTGCGTACCATTTTCACCTTGGCTGTGGTGTGGGCGGTATTCTTGATTGCTGATTCCGTCAGTTCACAAGCAGGGTTGATGGCTGTATTGGTGCTTGGTGCCAGCCTGCAGAAGATGGATCTGCCAGACATCCAACGCTTGCGCCATTTTAAAGCCAGTCTTGCAGTGTTGTTGATTTCGGTGTTGTTTGTACTGCTCGCGGCACAATTGAACTTGGATATTTTGATGCGCTATCTGTGGCAAGGGGTGTTGATTTTTATCTTGTTGGCGGTGTTTGTACGTCCTTTGGTTGCATGGCTGTCTTGCGTTGGTTCGGCGTTGGAACCCAAGCAAATGCAGTTCTTAGGTCTGATGGCGCCACGTGGCGTGGTTGCTGCTGCTATCACCTCGCTGTTTGCTTTGTCACTGCAAGATCATGGTTTTACCAACAGTGATGTGATGGTGTCGTTGGTGTTTACCATTATTTTGCTGTCGGTGTTTATTTATGGATCGATGGCGCGCTTCCTTAGTCAAAAACTGCAAGTTAATGGTAGCAGTGATCGCACGGTCTTGCTGATTGGCGGTGGTCAAATGGCAGCAGAGATGGGGCGCGTGTTGTGTAGCGACCGTGAAGTACGCTTCCTTGACCTTAATGGTGAGGCGATTGGTCACATGAAGCGGGCTGGCTTTGCCGCCGTGCAAGGTAATGCCTTAGATCCATTGTTTATGGAGGTGATTCATGCCGAAGAAGTCAGTGCAGTATTGGTGATGACGGGTTCTTCTGACCATAACTTATTGATTGCCTCAATGGCAAAAGAGCAGTTCCATGTGCCAGAAATTTACGTTGCCCTGCAAGAAGGGGATGAAGGTAAACATGCGCGTCTGATCCATCAATTACAGGCGCGCCGTTTGTTTGCTAAGCCTTATACCGCGACGTATTGGATGGATCAGGCGATGCGTAAACGTTTGATTCATGATTCGGTTACGATTACCTTGGAGTCTGGTTTGGTGGGCTGTGAACTGGCTCATGCACGTATCACCCACGGGGTACAACCGATGGCTGTGATTCGCAACGATGAGACCTTGGTTCCTTATGACCATTTGGTGTTAGAAGCAGGTGATGAGATACTATTCTTGTTCCGCTTTGACCATTTAAAAGAAGGACAATCGATGATTTTAGCACCTGCGGCCAAGCAATTGTGATTGAACGACTGTACCCCCCCGCTTCGTCTGTGCCATTGCGTGGTGCTTATTTGGCACTGCCACTGCGTCAATGGGCAGAGCAGTTGGGTGGCACGATGATGGTGAGTAATTTTGTCAGCTCTTTGGATGGGCGTATCGCTGTTCGTGCCGATGATAACAGCGATACGATACCTGATAGCATTGCCAACCCACGCGATTGGCGATTGCTGCAAGAGCTGGCGGCACAGTCGGATGTCTTGATTACCTCGGCGCGTTATTATCGCCAATGGGCAATGAATCAGCAGCAGGGCAGTGTCGCCATTGGTCTTGATGATGATTTTGCCGATATTCGTGCATGGCGAGCACAGCAAGGGATGAAGCCGCAACCTGATGTGATGATTATCAGTCAGTCGCTGGATATACCGTTGGAGCCGTTATTGCAGCTCTTGGCGCAGCAGCGTCGTGTGACGGTGCTTTGTGGTTGTCAATCATCCACGGCTCAGCAAGGGGTTTTGCTTCAACACGGTATATCCGTAGTCTGCTGCGCCAGTTTGCAGGTGACGGGGAAGGATGTGCGCGATTATGTCCGCCAACAGTGTTACAGTATCGCCTGTATGTTGGCAGGACCGAAGGTTCATAGTACGTTGCTTGATGATGGTGTGCTGGATTATTTATTCTTAACCCTGCGCCATAGTTTGATTGGTCAGGATGCTTTTAACTCCATCACCGCTGGTTCACAAGGCTGGCCAGTGTCTATGCAATTGCAGCATCTTTTTCATGATGCTAACACGCAGCAATTATTTGCTTGCTACCGCATTGACGCAGGTCGCGCTATGCCCGTTCATTGTGCAGATCATAAAAGGAAAGGGAATCATATGACACAAGACGAAATGAAAGAAAAAGTGGCCGAAGCCGCGCTATCCTATGTCGAAAATGGTACGATTGTAGGCGTTGGTACAGGTTCTACTGCCAATAAGTTTATTGATGCGCTGGCAGCACGCAAGGACGATATTATTGGTACGGTTGCCAGCTCCGAAGCGACGGCGGAACGATTGCGTAGTCACGGTATTGCGGTGTTGGATCTTAACGATGCTTTGAAGCAGGTGGATCAATTATCTGTTTATATTGATGGTGCTGATGAGTTTGATCACGATAATAACCTCACCAAAGGTGGTGGTGGTGCATTAACGCGTGAAAAAATCGTTGCCTGTGCTTCAGCGCGTTTTATTTGCATTGTGGATAAAAGCAAACAAGTCGAACATTTGGGCGCGTTCCCCTTGCCGATTGAAGTGATTCCCATGGCTGAAAGTTATGTCGCTTCGATTGCCCGCAGCTTGGGTGGTCGTCCTGTAAAGCGTGAAGGTTTTGTTACTGATAACGGTAATATTATTTTGGATGTGCATGATATGGTGATTACTGATGCACCCGCTTTAGAAGAGCGTTTGAACCATGTGCCTGGTGTGGTGACATGCGGTATTTTCTCCCGCTTTAGCCGTAAGGGTGATGTGGTACTGATGGGTACACCTGAGGGTGTTGAGGTGATTGAACGCTAACATGGAACTTGCCGATTTTGACTTTACTTTGCCAGAGTCTTTGATCGCCGATCATCCACTGGCTGAGCGCGACGCTTCGCGTTTATTGCTTTTAGATGGCGATACGCTGCATGATGGCAGCATGCGAGATATTGTGCAGCAGGTGCAAGCAGGTGATGTGTGGGTGATTAATAATACCCGTGTTATTCCTGCGCGTTTACTGGGGCATAAAAGTAGCGGAGGTCAGGTCGAAATTCTATTGTTGGAGTCCTTAGGCGAAGATCGTTGGCTGGCTTGGGGCAAGGCGAATAAGCCGCTGCAAGTCGCCACCGAGATTCATATTGCCGAAGGTTTTAGCATTCAAGTGGTGGAAAAACGCGGACGTGAATTGATTGTCCAATTACAGGCTGAGGATGCAACCGCCGCCATTGCAGCCCATGGTCATATGCCGTTGCCGCCCTATATTCGTCGTCCTGATGAAGCGGCGGATCAGGAGCGGTATCAAACCGTGTTTGCCCGTCATGATGGCGCAGTTGCTGCACCAACGGCAGGTTTGCATTTAACCAAGCCGCTCATGCAAGCGATGGCGCAAGCAGGTGCGCGATTTGTTGAAGTCACCTTGCATGTAGGACCTGGTACTTTTCAACCCGTGCAGGTGGATAATATTCTGGATCATCAGATGCACGAAGAAGCTTACAGCATCGAAGCGGAAGCTGCTGCTGCGATTAACTTGGCACGGCAGGAAGGGCGGCGCGTGGTTGCTGTTGGTACAACCAGTTTACGTTGTTTAGAATCAGCAGCGGTTGATGGTCAAGTTAGTGCGGGTGATGGTCGCAGTCGTTTGTTTATTTACCCAGGGTATCAATTTCAGATTGTCGATGCTTTATTGACTAATTTCCATCTGCCGCGTTCAACGCTGTTGATGTTGGTGTCAGCCTTAAGCGGTCGTGATACCATTCGCCGTGCTTATGCGCATGCTATCGCGCAGCAGTATCGATTTTTCTCTTATGGCGATGCGATGTTTTGCCAACGGATGAGGTGATGATGAAGCTACGACACGGATTAACACTCGCTTTATTGCTCTTAGCAGCCTGTAACCAAGCAGCCGAAAAAACCACTGCTCCTGCATCAAACCAAGTAGCCGAGCCGCCAGCAGCAAGCGAAGCCGTTGTAGCTGGTGCTGTGGCGAAAGTTGGTAAGCATGTGTTCACCGAAGCAGACATCGATGCCGAATTCCTACGTATGCCAGACCAAGTGCAGGGATTAAGCCAACAAGCATCGATGCGTAAAAATATGCTGCAAAACATCATTACGCGCTACACCTTGGTGGAGCAAGCGAAACAGCAAGGGGTTGCTGATGACCCTGTGATTAAAGCGCGTATTGAAAGTGCCGTGTCCAGCATGTTGATTCAAGCATTGAATGAAAAAATGCGTGCGACATTAAACCCCAAAGAGGATGATGTCCGCCATTACTATGAACAACATCAAGCACAGTTCCAAGTGCCTGCACGTTGGCATATCAGTCATATTTTACTCAAAGATGAAGCTACGGCACAAAGCGTATTAAAGCAGCTACAGCAAGGGGAAGACTTTGCAACCTTGGCAGCTAAAGTCTCGCAAGACCCTGCCAGTCGCCAACGCGGCGGTGAATTAACGCCGTTTAATCGTGGGCAAATGGGTCCAGAAATTGAACAGGCAGTAGAAAAGCTTAGTGCCGATCACCCACTTTCTGGTGTGGTGAAAACCCGTTTTGGTTTTCATATTATCCGCTGGTTAGATGCGCAACCAGCAGGCATTCGTCCTTTTGAAGAGATGAAAGCACAGTTGACAACCCAGTTGCAACAGCAATATTTTCGTGATTGGGTAGCGCAAGTGAAGCAAGAAGCGCAGATTGAGATTCTCAATCCAGCTTACCGTTTGCCTGATGTGCGCTCACCTATTTCCCCACCTATTCCGCAGTCAGGAGGCTGATATGAGTCGTTCCCAAACCAATCCCAATGCTGAGATTGATGATCATCTTGCCAACCGTTGGAGTCCTCGCGCTTTTGACCCCCGCCGCCCTGTAGAGCGTGAACGTTTGCTTTCTTGCATCGAGGCTGCACGTTGGGCTCCGAGTTGCTTTGGTGATGAACCGTGGCGTTTTATCGTTGCGGATCGATTCTCCGAGCACGAATTGGATAACTGGAAAAACCTGTTGGATTGTTTGACACCGAAGAATCGGGCTTGGGCGCAACACGCTCCCGTGCTCATTATGGCGTGTGCCAGCACCCATTTTCGTCAAAATGATAAACCCAACCGTTGGGCTGAATTTGATACGGGGCAAGCTGCTTTTGCGTTGTGTGTACAGGCGACTTCATTGGGTTTGGTGACCCATCAAATGGGCGGTTTTGATGAGGCGATGGCACGTGGTCATTGGGGTATTCCCAAAGAGGTCGAACCCATGAGCATGATTGCTTTGGGTTACTTGGGTGATGCTTCGGTATTGAACGATACGTTGCGTGAAACCGAAACAGCTCCGCGTAGCCGTCGTCCTATGAGTTCTTTGGTTTTCTCGGATCGCTGGCGCAGTCCTTATTTCCGTCAAGAGGACTAAGATTTTTAGCTTCCCGTTTAAGACGGGAAAAAAGCAATATAGGTATGCGTGACATCGTACCTCAACCACAACCTTCATGGCTCTACGTGGTTTTTCAAGCGTTGGCGAAGGGAATCTGATTTACCACGAAAAACACGAAAGGTGATACTTTTTATTGTTCGTGTCTTTCGTGGTTTATGTTTTTTATCACGTCATTGCGGGCTTGATCCGCAATCCAGAGAACGGGACGCAAGACTGGATACTGCATCAAGTGCAGTATGACCGAAGGTAACTATGTCATTGCGGACTTGATCCGCAATTCAGAGAACGAACGCAATACCGCATCAAGTGCGGCATGACGGAGTGAACAAACGCAAGACTGGATACTGCATCAAGTGCAGTATGACCGAAGGAAACCATGTCATTGCAGGCTTGATCCGCAATCCAGAGAACGAACGCAAGAACTGGATACTGCATCAAGTGCAGTATGACCGAAGGTAACTATGTCATTGCGGACTTGA
>CAZYAI010000059.1:0-14924 GCA_964645625.1 uncultured Zetaproteobacteria bacterium | reverse complement strand
CTGCTGTTGCTTTGTTAATCATAGCGCGTTGAACCTTTTGGGTTATGAGCATGATGAAGATCTGTTAGGGCATAAAGTGTGTGATGTTTTGTTGCGTTGCCAGAGCGAGCAAGATATGACGACTTCGCCATTGTGTGCGGCGTTGGAGCATTTGCTGAAGTGGCATGCTGATGATCTGTTGTTTCATCACCGTGATGGACGTTGTTTCCCTGTGGAATGCTGGATTCACCCGACGGATGTGGAGGGTGTAAACCATCGGGCAGTGTTGACGTTTGTTGATATTTCTAAGCGTAAGGAAGAAGAGACGGAGCGCGCTTATTACACGCAAACCTTGGAGCGTTTTCAGCGTGCTACAGTGCAACGCGAGTTCCGCATGAAGGAGCTTCGCATGCAGGTACAACAGTTGAAGCAAAGGAGGGGTAAGCCCGATGATGGACATTGAACCTGATGAGCACCCTCGGTTCACTCAACTTAAGCATGAGAATCGCAACTTACAAAACAAATTGAAATATGCAAAACGCAAACTTAAGGCACAAGACGAAGCGAGTCAGGCGATGTTGTTGATGCTGGAGGATGTGAACCAATTGCAGGCTGATTTGGAGTCAGCCAAGCAACACTGGGAAGCAACCTTTGATGCTATCAGTGATCCCGTGTTTTTACACGATGATAAAGGCCGCATCGTACGTGCTAATCGCGCTTATGCATTGATTGCCAAGATACCCTTGCAAGAAGTGGTGGGTAAGTTCTATTGGCAATGCTTTCCGCTGCGTGATGGTCCGTTACCAGGTTGCTGCTTGACCACTAAGGGGGATGCCGGCGATGTGGTGATTGCGTTTGAGGACATCACATCAGGTTGTAGTTTTTTATCCCGTAGTTACCGTGTTCACGATGCTTTTAATCATGCGCATTATGGCGTGCATGTGATTCAAGATGTGACGGCGCAGCAGCGTAGTCATCGGCAGCTAGAAGAACGTGGTGACGAATTGCGTCAGGCACTTGAGGGTAGTGTTCGCGCTATTGCCTCAGCGGTGGAAATGCGCGACCCTTATACAGCAGGGCATCAGCGGCGTGTGGGGCGGTTGGGGCGAGCGATTGGTAGCAAAATGAAGTTTGAGGTTGGGATGCTCGAAGGCATTTACTTCGGTGGTATTATTCATGATATTGGTAAAATCCACGTCCCCGCAGAGATTTTGGCATGGCCTGGGCGTTTAAGTGCTTTGCAATACGCGCTGGTGCAAGAACATCCTGATGTTGGGCATCAAATCCTGCGCGATATTCACTTCCCATGGCCTGTTGCAGCCATTGCGCATCAGCATCACGAACGCTTGGATGGTTCTGGCTACCCGCAAGGTTTAACGCAGGATGAGATTTGCCTTGAAGCACAGGTTATTGCTGTAGCCGATGTCGTAGAATCGATGAGTTCGCACCGTCCGTATCGCCCTGGTTTGGGTATTGATAAGGCATTAGCAGAAGTGGAGCGCGGGCGCAGCACGTTGTATAATGCTGATGTGGTTGATGCCTGTGTTGAGTTATTTCGCCGCGATGGTTTTGTGCTGTCAGCTCCTTGAGGGTACTGTTAAGTTTTACAGTGTTATATGTAGAAACACTCACCAGCCTTGTTATTGAGTCATGAAGCAGGGCTGCCTTTTACTCTGTTCTTGATTTTATACACGTGCTCAAGACTTTAGAAAGAGCGAAGAAGATTGCACCACCACCTGCTACGGCGCAGCCAAGCCATAGGCATTGCCAGAGTTTTTGTTGTTCGGGGAATGCCCACCATTGATTTAGCGCGTATAAAAACACTGCCATGCCAAGGCTGGCGAGTAAGGCGCGTAAGATGTGGAGCATGTTGCTGCGATCAAGGATGTGTTGCGCTTGGGTGCGGGTGAAGCGTCGCCATAGCAGTATGACATTGAGCCACGAAGCCAATGATGTTGCCAGTGCTAAACCAACATAACCCAGTGGTTGCAGCAAGATAAGCGCAAGGACGATGTTGGTGACAACGCTGATGATGGCATAACGCATGGGAGCTTTTGCATCTTTTTCGGCGTAGCAGGCGGTGGAAAGTACTCGCGCCCAGCAAAATGCCATCAACCCTAGGGTGTATGCTTGTAAGGTTATCGCTGTGGCATGGGCATCACTGGCGGTGAAGCGACCTTGCTCGAACAAGGTGCGCACCACAGGTTCAGCCAATAATAATAGCCCAACAACAGCGGGTAAGGTGATCCATGTTAGCCACGCCAGCCCTTGCCCCAGTTCGCGCCGTGCCTCGTCAAAGCGGCGGTTTGCCATGTGTTCGGAGAGTGCGGGAAGTAGTGCCGTACCCATTGCAATACCAAATACACCCAAGGGTAATTGCACCAAGCGGTCAGCGTAATAAAGGTAAGAAACAGCACCGACGGGTTGCAAGGTAGCTAAAATCGTGCCGACCAAGATGTTGATTTGCACGGCGGCAATCGACAATACGGCAGGTCCAAAGAGTAACAATGTTTGCCAAATAGCGGGTAGGCGTGGTCGCCAAGTGGGGGCGGGGATCCAACCGATGCGTTTTAGGGTGGGGAATTGAATCGCTAACTGCAATATGCCGCCAAGCATAACGCCGATAGCTAAAGCTTCGGCAGGGTTGTCCATCTGTGGTGCCAGTACAATGGCGGCGAGGATTAAGGCGACATTCAACAGGGCTGGGCTGGCCGCCGCGACCGAGAATTGGCGGTAGCTGTTGAGTACCGCCCAAGACATTGCCGCCAGCGAAATACAAGCCAAATAAGGGAACATCCATCGCGCTAAATGCAACGATTGCTGCCAGCGGTCGGGTTCGTCATGGAAGCCAGGCGCAAACAGTAATAACAGCCACGGCATACCAATGATGCCAGCTACGGTAAACAGCAACAGGGCGAGAAGTAATAAGCCTGCTAAGGCGTTGAGGTAGGCGTGGGCATCGGCTTCACCTTTTTTTCGCTCTTCGGCGAGCACGGGAACCAAGGCAACGGTTAATGTGCCTTCGGCGAACAGACGGCGGAAGAAGTTGGGCAGCTTTAAGGCAACAAAAAACGCATCAGCTAATGGTCCTGCGCCTAATAAACGTGCGATGAGAATGTCCCGAACGAAGCCCAATATGCGTGAAAGCATGGTCCAACTGGCGACTTTTGCTAATGCTCGCAACAATGGCGATGTTGACTTTTTTGCTGAAGTCATTATGGTGCGCGACCCTTTTGCATGGGCGATATGCACCATGTCCGTTATGAATAATGGCGGATGCTGCTGTTGCGATGCAAGGAATCAAGTGTCCAGCGACGAAGGAGGTGATGTTTACTATGCCAGGAATTAGAGTGGGTATCGATGAACCCGTAGAAATGGCAATCAAACGTTTTCGCAAACAAGTGGAACGTGCAGGTGTTGTAACTGAATGCCGCCGTCGCGAAGCGTATGAGAAACCTTCTATTGCGAAAAAACGTAAGGAAGCAGCAGCGCGCAAGCGTCTGATGAAACGCCTTCGTCGTGTTAGAATGCGGGAAAATCGCGAATACTAAGCGTGCTCGCAGGTGTTAGTACGTAAGTATTAACCACCGCCATCGTTATTGCGATTGAATGCCGAGCCTTTGCGCTCGGCATTTTGTGTTATGAATCGCCACTTGTTTGGTGTGTGCTTTAACACGCAGCCAGATGAATGTGCATGCGCGTGAAAGCAAAGGATGTTTGTTATGCTGAATCAAATTACTGCTGATATGAAAGATGCGATGAAAGCTGGTGATAAATCACGGCTGAATGTGATTCGTATGTTGCGTGCGGCATTGAAAGATAAAGAAATAGCCTCAGGTCAACCCCTGTCTGCTGAGGATGTGATTGCCGTTGTAGGACGGTTGATTAAACAACGTAAAGATTCGGCGGCGCAATACGGCGAAGCGAATCGACAAGATTTGGCAGATAAAGAGTTGGCAGAAATTGACGTGTTAAACGTGTACATGCCAGAGCAAATGGACGAAGCGGCGATTACCCAAGCAGTGAGCAATGCAATTGCCGCCAGCGGAGCCAGTGGCATGAAGGACATGGGTAAGGTGATGGGTCAGCTCAAAGCTTTGCAAGGTAAGGCGGATATGGGGCTGGTTTCAGCGCAGGTTAAGGCGTTGTTGCAAGCCTAAACGGTTATGGCTTACTACCCTCCAGAGTTCCTTGAACAACTGCTGACGCGGGTTGATTTGGTTGATTTGGTGGCGCGTCATGTGGAATTGAAGCGTTCGGGTAATAATATGTTTGGGCTTTGTCCCTTTCATAACGAAAAATCGCCATCGTTTTCTGTATCGGCTGACAAGCAAATGTTTTATTGCTTTGGCTGTGGTAAGGGCGGTAGCGCGTTTCAGTTTTTGATGGATCACGATGGTTACAGCTTCCCTGAAGCGGTGGAGTATTTGGCCGAAAAAACAGGTACGCCATTGCCTGAAGTTAGCCCGCAACAGCAACAACAATCGCAGCAGCAGGCGCGCCAACGCAAGGAGGCGGGTGCTTTATTGCAACGTGTGACAGACAGCTTTGTGCAACAACTGCATCAAGCCCATGGTAGTAAAGCCTTGCAATATATACGCCAGCGCGGCTTGCCGCAGGCGTTGATTGCGCACTATCAATTGGGTTATGCGCCAGCGGGTTATGGTTTTATGGCACGCAGTTTTGCCGCTGCGGAGCATCAAGAGCTGGAAGCGCAAGGCATGCTGTTTGCTGGTGAGCGGGGGTATGTTGATCGCTTCCGTGATCGTTTGATGTTCCCTATTCATGACCAGCGCGGTACGGTGGTTGGTTTTGGCGGTCGGATCTTGGGTGATGGTGAGCCCAAGTATTTGAACTCACCTGAAACGTCGTTGTTTCATAAATCATCGCTGCTGTATGGCATGTTTGAGCATCGCGATAGCATTCGCCAACGCAAGCAGTTGTTGATTGTTGAAGGTTATATGGATGTGCTGGCATTGGCGGCGCATGAACTGCCGATTGCCGTCGCACCGCTAGGTACTGCAATCAGTGAGCAGCAATTGCAAATGGTGTTTCGTTTATGTGATACGCCTGTGTTTTGTTTTGATGGTGACCGTGCGGGTTACCAAGCAGCGTGGCGTGCCTTAGAGCGGATGTTGCCCATCTTGCGAACGGAATGGACACCACGTTTTTTGTATCTTCCTGAAGGTGAAGACCCCGATTCTTTGCTGCAACGCGAAGGTGGCGAGGCATGGATGAAGCGTGTTGCAGAGGCAACCCCTGCCCTTGATGCTTGGTTGGCTGGTTTGCGCAAAGAAGCTGGGGAAGGCATCGAAGGCAAAGCGCGCATGGTGAAAAAGGCTGAGCAGATGCTGGAAGGCATGAGCGACAGCTATTTGCGCCAGGCTTGGCAACAAGGCGTGCAAGAGCGCACGGGTTTGCAGTTGCAGCACGTCGTTACACACCGTCGCCCTGCGCGCAAAGCAGCGGCGCAGCAAGCACCTGCTGAGGCACGTCCTTTGAGTAATCAGGTGCAAGAGCGTTTTATGGCGGGTTTGTTGCAAAAGCCTTTGCGCTTTCGTGACCTGCCAGAAGATGCGTGCAATTTCCCTCTTGACGATGAGGGGGTGCGTTTGCTATACAATCGCGCCCTTTCATTACAGGATTTTGAAAAATATGCGGGTGATGCCTGTGCCGCATATTTGCAACGGATGTTCCCTGAGGATAATCATATCCCCCGTTGGATCAATCAGGATGCCGTAAGTGATGTGGAATTTGCCAGCATCACGTTTGATATGTTGCGTGCTTATTTGGATTACGCCTGTCATCACACCAATGATGTCGGCGAAAAAATGCGCATTCGACAACGCCTGTCACAGGTTCAGGCGGAACAGAAGTTATTGTCTGAAAAATTAGAAGCTGAGCGCAGAGGTAGCCCATGACACCCGATAAAATTCGTATTCGTGAACTAGGCAGTTTAATGTCCAAGGGTAAAGAGATTGGCTACATTACCTATGAGGATCTGAATAAACATCTGCCTGAGGGCTTGGTGTCGGCAGATCGTATTGAACAGGTGATTAATGTCTTTACCGAGTTGGGTATTGAAGTGGTTGACCCTGAGCGTGCGCCTACTGGTGCGTATGCTGTGCGTAAAGACCGCTTGCGCAAAGAGGATTCTGCGCTGCGTGCTGACACCACGACCTTGGGTACGGTGATTCGTATTGATGACCCTGTGCGTATGTATTTGCGTGAAATGGGTACAGTGGAATTGCTTACCCGTGAAGGTGAAATTGAGATCGCTCGACGTATTGAAGAAGGGCGCATGCAGATTCACGAGGCTATTTGCCTCTGCCCTGCAACCTTCCGAGAGATCATGATGCTGGGTGAGCGAGTGATTGAAATTCGCGATGAAGCCGAAGACTCAGACGAACCGCCTGTGTTCCGAGATATTCTTGATATTGACCAAAAAGTAGTCAATGCCGCCGCTATTGCTGAATACGAACGTCGTCTTAACAGTACGGATGATGATGAAGAAGATGAGCCTGTTGAACCAGAAAAAATGGATCCTGAGGCATTATCAGAGGCGATTAAAGCACGTACGGCAACGCCCGATGGTACGCCGATGGATGAAACCGTCATTACGATGGAAGAGCAGCTTGAAGAAGCGTTATTGCACTTTGAAGCTGCCAAGCAACATCATGATGAGTATTTGAAGCTCAAGGCGGCTTTTGATCGTAAGCCCGATGATTTAAAATTAGCAACGAAATTAACGAGTGCTATGGAGTCGATGCTGATTGAGTTGGTGGCGATTCCATTTTCGGTACGTCAAATTGCCGCTTTGGTTCAACGTTTTAAAAATGCTGTTGATCGTGTGCGCCGTTTTGAACGCGAAATTCGTGATATGGCGTTGGCAGCTAAAATGCCACGCAAGCTGTTTATTGAATCGTTTGTGCCCAACGAAACCAACGAGCGTTGGTTGGATCAATTGATGAAAGAACATGCTGGTGCACGTTGGATTGATGCCTTAGAGAAGGCTGCGCCTAAGATTCGTGAAAATCAGCGTCGTTTGCGCCGTGTTGAGCAAGATAGCGAAATGCCGATTGAAGAGCTCAAAGAGGTAGCGCGCAAGCTGACCATGGGTGAGGCGAAAATGCGCCAAGCCAAGCGCGAAATGATTGAAGCGAACTTACGTTTGGTGATTTCGATTGCTAAAAAATATACCAATCGCGGCTTAGGTTTCTTGGATTTGATTCAGGAAGGCAATATTGGTCTGATGAAAGCGGTCGATAAATTTGAGTGGCGGCGTGGTTACAAGTTTTCTACCTATGCAACATGGTGGATTCGTCAGGCGATCACCCGTTCGATTGCCGATCAGGCACGAACCATTCGTATTCCTGTGCATATGATTGAAACGATTAATAAGATTACCCGTGTATCACGCCAGATTGCGCAGGAAATTGGTCGCGAACCGACACCAGAAGAGCTGGCAGAGAAGTTGGAAATGCCGATTGAAAAGGTCGAGCAGATTTTGGAAGTTGCCAAAGAACCTGTGTCTTTGGAAACACCCGTGGGTGATGATGATGACTCGCAACTGGGCGATTTTGTGGGTGATGAGCATGCGGAAAATCCACTGGATAGTACGGTAAGTGAAGCGCTGGCTGGTGTAACGTTGGAGGTGTTAGATAATTTAACACCACGTGAAGAAAAAGTGTTACGTATGCGTTTTGGCATTGGTATGAATACCGATCATACACTGGAAGAGGTTGGCAAGCAGTTTGGCGTAACTCGTGAGCGTATTCGTCAAATTGAGGCAAAAGCACTGCGTAAATTGCGCCACCCTTCGCGTTCGCAAAAGTTGAAAACGTTTGCTGACAAGCCAGATGATCACATCTTCCCTGCGAGTTAACACGCTCGTTTTGCTGTTTGACGAGAGGATTAGATTACACAACGTAACTGTTTAACGCCATCAGGCTAAAGCGTGCTACGTTACCTAACCATATTTAAAGGTTTGTTATGTTTGGAAAAAAATTATTCGGTCTGTTCTCTCGTGATATTTCGATTGACTTGGGCACAGCCAACACACTGATTTATGTGCGCGGTGAAGGCATTGTGCTGAATGAACCCTCGGTGGTTGCCGTGTACGAGGGGGGCGGACGCAGTAACCGTAAAGTGCTGGCTGTGGGTGAAGATGCCAAACGTATGTTGGGACGCACGCCAGACTCGATTTCTGCGATTCGACCATTAAAAGATGGTGTGATTGCCGACTTTTTGGTTACCGAAGAGATGTTGCGTCAGTTCATCCGTAAGGTGCATAAACGCGCTTGGGGAGCATCGCCGCGCATTGTGATCTGTGTGCCTTATGGCTCTACTCCCGTAGAGCGGCGAGCTATTCGCGATTCTGGTTTGGCTGCTGGTGCGCGTGAAGTGTACCTCATCGAAGAGCCTATGGCAGCAGCCATCGGTGCAGGTCTGCCTGTGACCGAAGCATCGGGTTCGATGGTGGTTGATATTGGCGGTGGTACTTCAGAAATTGCTGTAATCAGTTATGGCGGTATCGTCTATTCGCGTTCTGTGCGGGTCGGTGGTGATAAAATGGATGAGGCAATCATCAATCATTTGCGCCGTAAATACAGCTTGCTGGTGGGTGCGCCTACGGCAGAGCGTATTAAAATGTATTTGGGTGCGGCTTACCCACAACCTAACGATGCTCGTTCGATGGATGTGAAAGGGCGAGATTTGATTAATGGTGTGCCAAAAACATTGTCGTTGGATGATGTTGAGGTGTTAGATGCTTTGACCGAATCTGTGAATGCCATTGTTGAAGGGGTGAAGGTCTGCCTTGAACGCACGCCGCCTGAACTGGCTGCGGATATTGTGGATAAAGGCATTGTTCTCACGGGTGGTGGCGGCCTATTACGCGGCTTGGATCAGTTATTGCGCGACGAGACTGGCTTGCCTGTGACGATTGCTGAAGATGCCTTGAATTGCGTGGTGCTGGGTAGCGGTCGCGTGTTGGAAGAGTTGGATCGTATGCGGGGTGTTTTGTCCCAAGAATGACGATGGTTCGCACCATGTTCGCTAACGATGGCGGTGGCGCATGATGCGCCATCGCTTACTGTTTCGCTGGTCGGGTATTGTAGTATTGCTACTTAGTGCCCTGCTGGCGTTGCAGTTTTTTTCGTTGGGGCAACGTTTATTATTGTGGTCTGGTCCGGTGCTGTCTTGGACGAAACAGCCCGTGGTATGGATGCATGAGGGAAGTCTTTGGTTTGAGCAGCGTGCTGTATTACAACAGCGTTTAACCGCGATGGAGCAGCGTTTGGGGCAGCAAACCGTGCTTTTGCAGCAAACACAAAGCTTGCGTGAAGAAAACATTCGTTTGCGCCGTTTATTGCATGTGCAAAATATTCAGGGCTACCAATGGCATGCGGTGACAGTGATGGGACGAAGTCCTGATGTAAAAAGCCAACGCTTGATGGTACAAACACCGCCTGTTGCCAGTGATGATGTGGTGGTTTCTAGTGAAGGTTTGGTAGGCTTGGTTGACCGCTCTGAGGCTGGCTTTGCTGTGGTGCGGACTATTTTGGATGCTTCGATCACAGTGCCCGTGACGCTTAAAGGCAGTGACCTTGCCGCTTTGGCGCGTGGTGATGGTCAAAAGCTGTTGTTGGATTTTGTTCCTGCTGTTTTTGCGCTTCATGCTGGTGATATGCTCTATACCTCTGGTGCTGGTGGATTGTACCCTCCTGGGATTGCAGTCGCACGGGTTGTGCGGG
The DNA here is from genome assembly GCA_964645625.1 of uncultured Zetaproteobacteria bacterium. Lineage (GTDB taxonomy): Bacteria > Pseudomonadota > Zetaproteobacteria > Mariprofundales > Mariprofundaceae > AB-137-C09. Next base: position 5,190 of record CAZYAI010000059.1, on the reverse strand, counting down.
TTGCAGCCCTGCCTGGTAGTCCCTTTGCACACGTTGAGGCTGTACCCGTTGCGCATTGGCAGCGTGATCACTGGCTGGCTATTGCAACCAATACCACGTCCCCCGCTCATGCTTCTGCTTTGCCATGAACTTTCATGCCTATGTTGCTTGTTTATTGCTATTTGTGGGTCTATGTCTGAATTGGCTCGTTCCTGTAGCGGTTCACCAGCCTGACTGGGCATTTGCCGTGTTGGTCGGTGCGCTGTTGGCACAATGGCGTTATATCTGGTGGGTGTTACCTCTGGCTTGCGTGCATGATCTTGTGTTGTATTGGACGCTGTGGCCGAGTGTCTTGATCTGGCTGTCCCTTCCTTTATTACTTATTTGGTTAGATGCCTTGGCAGGTGCGGGTTTACCACAACGCATCTTGCTCTTGTTATTGGCACATAGCGTGTTGTTGGGGCTGGGTTGGTCTTCATCATCGCTGGTGTTGACGGCGTTGTTGAGTGTGGTTTGCTGGTATGCATGGACGGTCTTTGGCCATCATTTGCGTTACCAGCGTCAATGGCAGTCATGACAGGGTTCAATTTAAAGTTGCAGCGGAATCGTTTTGATTATCGCGTTATTGTTTTTCACTTATTGGCTATCGTGTTGTTTGGCGTGCTTTTGTTGCGCATGTTTAACCTGCAATGGTTGCAGCATGAGGGGCTGAGTTTACAGGCTGAAAATAACCGTCTAAATATTCTGCCTGTACTCCCTGTGCGTGGCGAGATGGTTGATCGTCATGGGCAAGGCTTGGCGATGAATCATATTTCTTATCGTGTGATGTTGATCCCTGAGCGCAGTGCTGATGTGGAAGAGACGCTGGCCATGCTGTATGCGAACTTGCCGTGGACTGCGCGTGACCTCAAACGTATAAAAAAACAAATTAAGCATGCTCGTAAGGATCGCCCTGTATTGTTGCAAGACCAACTTCAGTGGCGAGACATTGCATGGCTGTTGCCTCGTTTACATCACCATTCAGGACTAAACATTGAGGCTGGCACGCACCGAGAATACCCTTTTGGGGCATTAACAGGGCATGTGGTGGGCTATTTATCTCGCGTGAAGGACGCTGATTTGGAACGCGGCTTTTTGTCGGGTGAATATGTTGGGCGCAGTGGTTTGGAGCGTACTTTTGAAGATCGCCTGCATGGTAAGCTTGGTAGTCAGCAAGAAGAGGTGAACGCCTATGGGCGTAGGGTTGCGGTACTGGCTGAAACGCCGCCCGTGATGGGTGAAACCTTGCGTTTATCACTCGACGTGAAGGTGCAGCAGGCTGCTGCCACCGCCTTGGCGGGGCGAACGGGCGCGGTGGTGGTGATGGATGTTCACAGTGGTGAAGTGTTGACCTTGCTCAGTACGCCAGGTTATGACACCAATGCATTTACTGGTGGTTTGAGTCAGGCGCAATGGTCGTCATGGCTGAATGACGATCAAAAGCCGCTGCTTAATCGCGCTGTGCAAGCGACGTACCCCCCTGGTTCGACATGGAAAATGGTGACGGCGATGGCTGGTTTGCGTCAGGGTGTCCCCTTAGCGAATCATGACATTCAATGTTTGGGCTTTGTGCAGTTGCATGACCGCCGTTTGCGCTGTTGGAAGCGCACAGGGCATGGGCATGTAGATATGCACGATGCTTTGATGCATTCCTGTGACATCTATTTTTACGCTATGGGTGACCAACTGGGTATGCGACCGATTGTGGAGGAAGCGCAGCGTTGGGGGTTTGGTGAATATACGGGCATATCCTTGTCGCCTGAGGCGCGTGGACACTTGCCCGCAGCGCGAGGCTTTGTGCGGCGTGGACGGGTGCGGGCTTGGTTCCCTGGGGAAACCATGATTACGGCTATTGGTCAAGGTATGGTGACGGCTACGCCCTTACAGGTCGCACGTTTTGCCGCAGCTTTGGCGAATGGCGGCGATGTACTCAAACCTCATTTGCTGCATGGCTTGGCTCCTGAAGTGGTGCGCCATGTGGACTTACCAGCAGCAGCCTTAGATAGGGTTCGTCACGCCATGACTGATGTGGCAAACAAACCTGGCGGGACAGCGTACAGTTATGTGCATGATGCGGCGTGGCCGATAGCAGGCAAAACAGGGACTGCGCAAGTGGTAGGGATGTCACAAAAAGATAAGTTTTATAAAAGCAAAGGGGTGAAGGAAGAACATAAGGATCATGCCTGGTTTATGGGTTTCGCACCTTATGATAAACCGCGTATTGCCTTTGCCATTTTTGTTGAGCATGGCGGTCATGGTAGCAGTGGTGCAGCACCCGTTGCGAAGGCTATTGTTGATGCCGTGGCAGCAAGCGAGGCCGCGCCATGATGCACTATTGCAAGTGTTGGTTGTTGATGGATCGTTGGTTGTTATTGGTTCTGTTACTGCTGGCTGTGGTGGGCTTGTTGACCCTGTACTCGGCTGTTCACCTTGGTGTCGTGCAGCTTTGGTATCGCCAAGCCTTGTATTGGTTGTTGGGTTTTGCGGGCTTCCTAGTCATCGCGATGATTCCTTTGCGGGTGATGGGGTTGTTGGCATGGCCTGTGTTTATGGTTGCCCTGATCTGCTTGGCTTTGGTACCGATTATTGGTGATGTGCAAATGGGCGCACGGCGTTGGTTGAATCTAGGTCCTGTGCATCTACAGCCTTCCGAGGTGATGAAGTGGGCGTTAATGTTGGTGTTGGCACATTGGTTTGCTAATCGCGATGCCGACCGTTGGTCGTCGATTGCCATGGCTTGCTTGCTGGCCGCTATGCCCGCAGGCTTGATTGTGATTCAACCTGATTTAGGTACCAGTTTGGTGCTGTTAATGGCTGCCGCAGCGGTGTTGATGGCAGCGGGATTTCCTTGGCGTTACTTTTTTTCGATTGTCGCGGTATTACCTTTGTTAGGTTGGTATATGTGGCAGCATATTCATGATTATCAACGCCAGCGGGTGTTAACCTTTCTCGATCCGCAAGCGGATCCTTTGGGGGCTGGTTATCACGTGATCCAATCCATGATTTCTATTGGTTCTGGAGGGGTGTGGGGTAAAGGTTATCTGCATGGTACGCAGTCACGGTTAAACTTTTTGCCAGAGCAACACACGGATTTTATTTTCTCTGTGTTGGCAGAAGAAGTCGGGATGATAGGCGTAGCGGTATTATTGTTGCTGTTGGCAGCTTTGATTCATCGCATGTTGTATATAGCCTCCATAGCACATACTCGTTTCGCATCGTTATTAACCATTGGTATCGCCAGTATTTTTATGCTCTATATTTTTGTGAATATTGGTATGGTCTCGGGTATTTTGCCTGTTGTGGGCGTGCCGCTTCCTTTTGTGAGTTATGGTGGTTCGGCACTGGTCAGCATGTTGGCAGCATTGGGTGTGGTTGCTCGCGTGAGTATTGAAGCGCGCGGCGTATTACCGTGGCAGCGTGGTGGTAGCCCGCTTGCTTGATATTGATAATCATTATCAGTATCGTTCGCCATGATGACTATTCGATTAACGCCGCAACGTACAGCGATTCTTACCATGATTAACGAATCATCCCAACATTGGGATGCCGAAGCCGTCTTGCTGGCATTGCAGCAATCAGGGCAGCGTGTCGGGGTTGCCACGGTGTACCGCGCCTTGGCTGCTTTAGAAGAGGCAGGTTTGATTGGCTCGGTGTTTATTGGCGAGCGTAAACGTTATGAACGCATAGATAAGCAGCAACACGATCATTTGCTATGTACGCAGTGTGGCTGTATCGAAGAATTTTTTCATCCAGATATTGCAGTGTTACAAAGTGAAATGGCGCAAGCGCATGGTTTTGTTGCACACAGTCATTCGCTGATTATTCGCGGCTTGTGCCGTGCTTGTCAGTCGTAAAGTAGTTGAGCGAGAGGTTGAGATGATTGCATCATTAACGATTGTGTTTCGAGAGATGCTCGAAATGGCGATGATTATTGGTATTTTAATGGCTGCGACACGCGGAGTAGCGCAAAGTCGCCAATGGATTTTTGGTGGTATGGGGCTGGGGCTTAGCGGTGCTGTGTTCCTCGCTGTGTTCATGGACGAGATGGAAGGCTCGTTTGACGGCTCGGGTGAGTTTATCTTCAATGCCGTGGTGTTGTTGTTGGCAGCGGTGTTGCTGGCATGGACGGTGGTATGGATGAGCCGTCAAGGTAGAGAGATGGCGATGAAAATGAAGCAGGCTGGCCAGCAGTTTTCTGCGGGTGAATTGTCTGGTGTAGCATTGCTGCTGATTGCCTTTAGCGCAGTGGTGCGCGAAGGCTCTGAAGCGGTGTTCTTTTTGTTTAGCGCATGGCAGATGGGCGAAAAAAACAGTCAAGAAATGATTCTTGGTGCGGTGTTAGGGATGCTGTTGGGCGCAGGTTTGGGTTATGTGCTCTATCGCGGATTGTTAAAGATTCCGTTGCACCGTGTGTTCCATGTTATTGGTTGGCTATTGACCTTGATTGCCGCTGGTATGGCATCGCAAGCCTGTTGGAACTTGGTGCTGATTGAATGGGTGCCACCTTTGATTGAGCCGTTGTGGGATACTTCGGCATTGCTGTCGCAAGAAAGTGTGTTGGGTGAGCTGCTGCATGTGTTGATGGGTTATGATGAACGCCCCAGTGCGCTACAGGTGATTGTATTTGCGGTAACGTTGATCCTTATTGTTTGGTTGAAGCGCGATCATGATAGCCCTGCTCCTAAGCCTGTTTCTGCATCCAGTCAGGGTGTGCAGATGAAAGTTTGAGGTGCATAAGGTACATACTTGTACTTGCCAGCTAAGTTGAAGGCTTTACACTAGCCCTTGCGGCATGGTATTGCCTGAGAACAGAATGTCTAAGTAGGCGTATCTACTTACTTATGCCCCTCAAACAGCCGAAATTCACGCCTTAAAAATGGGAGCTCCTCGCTACGCTTCTATGCTCGTACAGGCTTGTAGGAGATAACACCCACGCATGCTGGTAATGTGCCGTAACAACAACGCTGTTTCATCGCACAAGATGACGGGAAGCCATGTCTATTAAACAAAAAATTCATTTGGTTTTGGCATTGTTAGGGATTATCCCCTATTTGTTGACGGCGTACGTTTTTATTCAAGCGCATATGACATTAACGGAAAGTATTAGTTTGATGTGTGCCTCTGTACACGACAAAACTTTTTCATTGTAGCTCATGGCCCAGTTCTTCCTTC
>CAZYAI010000058.1:0-14926 GCA_964645625.1 uncultured Zetaproteobacteria bacterium | reverse complement strand
ACCTTCTCGCCATATTAAGTATTTTTAATGCAAGTTTAGTGAGGGGGAAGTTATGACACGAGCATTGTTGGCTTTATCTTTTATCGTCGCACTGTGTTGTTCAAATGCAGCATGGGCGGCTACGTTAGAGATGAATATGAGTATTGATGAGGTGGAAATTCAGGTTGCACCTGACCTTAAGTACAAAGTATTTGCCTTTAACCGTCAGGTTCCTGGTCCCCTGATCCATGCCAAACAGGACGATGACCTGATTATTCATGTAACCAATAATACATCCCTTTCTCACACCATTCACTGGCATGGTTTTTTCCAGCATGATAGCTGGCGCATGGATGGCGTACCAGGCGTTACCCAGGAGCCTATCAAACCCGGAACGACGTTCACCTACAAGATGAAAGCAGAGCGGGCGGGCTCTTTATGGTATCACTGCCATGTGAATGTGAATGAGCACGTTGGTATTCGTGGTATGTGGGGGCCGATTGTGATTGACCCTGCCAACCCCACTGCTTTGGAGAAAAAAGTAAACCGTGAAGTCATCATGATGCTTTCGACGTGGGAAAGTAAGAACGCAGGAAAATATGGCACTGGTTCAACACCGTATGATGTAGAAGACTATTTCGGTGTGAATGGTCGTTCATTCCCCAACACACAGCCAATACGCCTCAAAAAGGGTGATGTCGTGCGGGTTCGTTTCTTTGGTGCTGGTGGAGCTATTCACGCCATGCATTCCCATGGGCATGATATGGTCGTCACGCACAAAGATGGCATGGCATTAAAATCCCCTTACAGCGTTGATACCGTGTTGGTGGGACCTGGTGAACGTTACGATGTGATCTATACAGCCGATCACGATGAAGGTCGTTTTATCTTCCACGATCATGTGGACAAACACGTGACTGCTCGTGGTAAGTTCCCTGGTGGTCCTATTACCGTGATGGAATATGAAGGTACACCTGTCGATGACTGGTATGTGTTTAAAGATGTGAAGTTTGACCCTGACTTCTTCTTCACCGAATCCATGAAAAAAGGTTACGGTCTGTTTAATCACGCTGAGTTTGAAGGCACACCTGTAAAACGCGAACGCCGTCGTCGTCATCACAAGGCTGAATAAAGATGCGCAAGCTCATCCTTGCATGGCTGTTGCTGGCGAGTACATCCGCTTATGCTGGTGCAGATGGTCAGGCGATACTGAAACAGCAGTGTGCATCTTGCCATGCTATCGAAGGTACAGCCGCAACAACGTTGAAAGATTTATTGTCACGCAAAGGATCTGATCTTTTTTATGCGGGGAATAAATACCAAGCGACTTGGTTGGCTTCATGGTTGCAAAAGCCAAAACGGATTCGCCCTGCGGGTATGGTGTACCTCGACCACATCAAGCCTGGTGTGAAACGGGATATGATTGATGAATCCACGCTTAAGCCACACATGAGCCTGAACCAGGCTGATGCAGAGGCTGTGACCAAGACCTTGATGACCTTCACACCGCATAACGATTTGATCGCGGCGACATCTTACGATGCAAGCGTCTCGGCAGGACCAATGGGCGAAATGTTGTTTGATAAAATTTATGGCTGCATGGGCTGCCATCAAATTGAGCCTGATTTTGGCGGACTTTCTGGCCCTGAGGTTTATACCGCAGGTTCACGTTTACAGGCTGCGTATATGCTTAGTTATATTCGCAATCCGCAAGCCTGGAACCCTAAAATTTGGATGCCGAACAAACATATTCCTGACCCAAACGATCTCAAGCTGGTGAATTACATCGTAAAACTCTCGAAGGAGAATTTTGATGAGTAAAATACTTGCTTCATGTGCTTTGATGCTTGCCTTGTTACTGCCGTGGGCAGCCATGGCCGAAGAGACGGCGAAAGATAATTATCGTGTCTATTGCATGCAATGCCATGGTATGAAGGGCAATGGCATGGGGTTGAATATCCGCGATATGTCAGTGCAGCCACGCGATCACAGTGATGCCAAATCAATGTCCGCTCGCAGTGATGAGGAGCTTTTTAAAGTCATCAAGGAGGGTGGTGTGGCGATCAACAAATCCTCACTGATGCCCCCTTGGAGCGACACGTTCACCGATCAAGAGATTCATGAACTGGTCAAACATCTTCGCAAGCTTTGCCAATGCAAGCGAGCAGAAGGCTGAGACGCAAGTCTTAGCAGAGTAAGGCTGAAATGCCACACTCACCACCGTTGCATAGTTTTTGCTATGCAACCCATAAAGGAGAGAGCCTATGAAACTGGCAAAAAAAGGGCTGTTAGCAGCCACTGCAGTAGCGTTGGTCGCAGGTGCTGCATCACAAGCGATGGCAAAAACGGTAGAAGTCACCATGACCGCTATGGAAAAAGAGATTGTCATCAATAATGCCGGGGACAAATACCCTGCATGGACTTTCGACGGTGCAATTCCTGGTAAAGTTGTGCGCGTTACCGAAGGTGATATTGTTGATTTCACATTGATTAACCCTAAGACCAACAAGAACTCTCACTCTATGGATTTCCATGCTGCTGAAGTTCATGTATTGGAAGAATTTGCGCCTGTTAAACCAGGTGAGTCTAAACACTTTAAGTTTGAAGCGCGTCGTGCTGGTGCTTACATGTACCATTGTGGTGCAAGCGCGATGGTTGAGCATATTGCTCGCGGTATGTACGGTATTATTTTGGTTGACCCTAAGAAATACACCAAAGAGTTCCCGAAAGCTGACCGTGAATATGTGTTGATTCAATCACAGTTGTTCCCTGCTGGAACAAAAGTGGCTGAGTACTTGGAAAACAAGGGTTGGACGAATGCGTTGATTAACGGTAAACCTTTTAATTACGATCCTGTACATGACCCCAAAGCTTCTGGTACCGTGTTACAATCCAAACCTGGCGAACGCGTACGCATCTATTACGTCAATGCTAACATCAACATGCCGATTGCTGCGCACCCGATTGCTGGTATTTGGGATCGTGTTTACCCCAACGGTAGCCCTAAGAATGTATTGTATGACATGCAAACCTATGGTCTTCCTGTAGCTTCTGCTGCGGCGATGGATATTGTTTCCCCTGCGGGTAAAACCACAGCCAATGCTATTGTGGATCATACCATGAGTGCAGCATTGCGTGGTGCTATTACCGTATTGATCAACAGCAAGGATGCTCCTGCTGATGCTGGTAAAGGTGATAATATCCTGCCTCGCTAACAGCTAGCTTTTAGGCTGAGTTATTTAACTGAGATCTATACGTTGATAAAACAAAAAGCCTGCCATAACAATGTTATGGCAGGCTTTTTTTATTTTTAGCTGGCTCAGCTATCGCAACTGTTGAATACGTTGCCCATGGATACGGTAGAGAGAGGACGGAGAACCAGAAGCAACAGTCCCGCTATCAATCAAACCATCAATCCACGCCCCCATACGAAAACGAGCTTGCCTATTTGCAATACCATTGCGTCGTCCACGTCGATTAAAACTGCTGGAAACAATCATACCTTGATTATATGCCGCCAATTGGCGCACAGCGATAGAAGCATCAACACGAACAGCAACATAAGAACCTTGGTAACACAAGGCAGGTAAGCCTGACCGTGCGGGGAATACCAAAGTAACTGCACCAGGCCAATGGCAACGGGCAAGTTTGCGTAAAGCTGTGGTTGGGAGGCGCGCCAAAGACAATGCTTGCTTAGCAGATGAAGCAAGCAATAAAAAAGGTCCTTGACGCTGCTTAAACTGCCGCAAACGATGCAAACCCTTGGTACTATCTAGCCTAGCAGTAACGCCTGCTACGGTTGCTGTGTTATGCAACATCAACGCGCCTTGGCGTAGCCTGCGCGTGCCTTTTAGGGCTTGTGTTTTAAAGTGTGGAGATAACGAAGCCATACCCGTTTATGGTGTGTGAACCTGAATCACAATTATTTTAAGTAGCAATGCGTCATTGCGGACTTGATCTGCAATCCAGAGAACTGACGCAAGCTTCATGCCTATGTTGGATTTCATCATGTAGCTTTTCATAGTTGGTGAAGGATGCCTTATTTACCACGAAACACACGAACAGCACGAAAGGTAATACTTCTTATTGTTCGTGTATTTTCGTGTCTTTTGTGGTTTATGTTTTTTCACTACGTCATTGCGGACTTGATCCGTAACCCAGAGAACAGACGCAAAACTGGATACCGCATCAAGTGCGGTATGACTAGGGAAAACCACGTCATTGCGGACTTGATCCGCAATCCAGTGAACGGACGCAAGACTGGATACCGCATCAGATGCGGTATGACCAAAGGAAACCACGTCATTGCGGACTTGATCCGCAATCCAGAGAACGGACGCAAAACTGGATACCGCATCAGGTGCGGTATGACGAATTTTTAAATTACGATGCTGTATAAAAAAACTCCCATGCCATGCGTAACATCAATTAAATATGATAATCAACCACGGTACGGGAACGCGCTACAGATTTCATCAAAGGAATAACCGCCTGATGTTCTGGGTGCTGCTGGTACGCCTCTAATGCTTCAGGGCTTTCCAACGTGGTAATCAATACCACATCAGCGGACTGTGGCGAGCGAAGGAAGTCAATGCCAACCTCTAAATCAATCAACCCTGGGATGCGACCACGCAATGCCAATAAGGCTTCTTTTACTTGCTCGGCTTGTGTTGCATCATGCAACGACCACATGACAACGTGTTTAATCATGACGATTGACCTCAATACGTTTCTCTGTCGTTGGTTGTTGATCAACCACGACTTCTGCATCAATCACATCACCTTCACGATGACGATGCGGTCTGTTATCAGCACGCGCCATAAACCAATGGGCGATAAGCTTACGCACAGCAGGAACCAGCAATAAAAAACCTAAAGTATCCGTCACCAAACCTGGGGTAAACAGTAATAAGCCTGCCACTGCCAACATCAAACCGTATAACACATGAGCGGTAGGGACTTCACCTTGTGCTAAATGCTTTTGTGCATCCAACAACGTCAACAAACCCTGAATCCGAATAATGAAACCACCCAAAGCAGCCGTAAACAAACACAAGGCAATCGTCCATATACCACCAATGCCACGCCCGACTTCAATCAACACATAAAGCTCTAACAGTGGAACTGTTACAAATAAAAATAAAATATATTTAAACACATTAACTCTGCATCAATTGTTGTTTTAAGTGTTGTGCTGTGCGCTGTGCGCGGGCGTTGATGTACTTTTGCAAATTGGCAAATACCGTAGCATTTGCAGATTGAATCAATTGCATGCTTTGCGCATTGAGTAGCAAAGAATCCAATGCTTCGGTTGCCGATGCAGCATAGGCCAAGCCACCATCACGGGTGGCAAGCTCACCGATCATATCGTTGTCACGACGAATCTCGAGTAGGGTATCTTCACCATTGCGACCCGGTAAGCTAACCTCCACTTCACCGGATAAAATCAAATGCACACCCGAAGGCTTATCACCCCGCCCAAACACCTTGCTGTACGGTGGCAAATAATGCACCTTTAGCGTACGTGCCAATTGCTCACGCAAATGTGGCTCCAAGGGTTGAAACACAGGATGCGTGGAAAAAAAGCTGTCGAGCAAACGACTGGATAACAATTTACTTAGACGGTCACGAAATGCAGCATCAGCTTCTAATACACGTTGCACGGAAGATGAAGATGTGCGTACAATATCGCTGGGTTCATTAGCAAAAACAGAAGTATAGCGAAACTTCTTGCGCAAAATACCAAATTCACCATACAAACCACCCGCATGAATTTGAGCGAGAATCTTCATCCCTTTACTGGTACGCCGCGTAATGGAGACACTACCTTTGCGAATAAAATGAAGGTCATAAGAGGCACTGCCTTCGTGCAGCACCTCCACCCCTTTAGAAACATGCATTTCGCGACTAGAAGAGTTAAGAATGCGCATATTAACCGCCGATAGGCCGTTTAAAATAGGGAAGGTTCTTTCATCCAATATAGGGCCTTTCCCTGTGTCAATATGAACGCCAGAAATATCCAAGAAGTCATCATCATCCATCATCACTTACTCTCCTGCTTAAGCGCGTAGCCTAAGAAACTGTCCGAGAATGGAGAGCCTCCTAGACATATTCACGCCCCATATAGGGCTGCAAAACAGCAGGTAAACGAACCCGACCGTCGGCTTGCCAACCATTTTCTAACAACGCCACTAAGGTGCGCCCAATCGCTAAACCTGAGCCATTGAGTGTTGCAACAGGCTGTGGCTTACCCTGTTCGTCACGGTAGCGAATGCCCGCACGCCGCCCTTGAAACTGAGCGAATGAGGAACATGATGAGATTTCTCGGTAACATTGCTGTGAGGGAAGCCACACCTCAATATCAACGGTTTTTTCAGCCGAAAAGCCAATATCACCTGTGCATAAGTCCATCGTACGGAAAGGCAATTCCAGCGCACGAAGAATATATTCGGCATGGCTGAGTAATACTTCTAGTTTTTCCAGTGCCTGTTCAGGGGTTAGCAACCACACCAACTCCACCTTATCAAACTGATGCTGACGAATCATGCCACGAGTGTCGCGTCCAGCAGAACCTGCTTCACGACGGAAACAGGGCGTGTAACCACAATGACGAATAGGCAAGTCTTCAGCAGCAATGATTTGATCTTGGTATAAATTGGTAATCGGCACTTCCGCAGTAGGAATAAGGTAGGCATCCTCCCCCTCTAAACGGTACAAGTCATCAGCAAACTTGGGCAACTGCCCCGTACCCGTTAAGGCTTTACTGTTGGCAATAGCAGGAACCCATACCTCTTCATAACCATGACGCTCAGTATGCGTATCCAACATGAACTGCATCAAAGCACGTTCAAGGCGAGCACCAGCACCACGCAAGACGGAAAAGCGGCTACCAGCCAAACGCGCACCCGCCTCAAAATCAAGGATGCCCAGTTGTTCGCCAATTTCCCAATGCGGCGGCACAGCATCATGGCGCGTTTCACCACAACGGTAACGTTCTACATTGGCCGACTCATCGCTACCATCAGGGGTGGAAGCATGGGGAATATTGGGGATTTCTAATAACGCCTGAGCAAAAGCTTCTTCTGCTGCTTTCGCTTCGCTATCCAAGGCTTTAACCGTAGCGGCGACCTCACCCATGCGCTTCATTTCCGCGCTGGCATCTTCGCCCTTGGATTTTTTTATGCCAATCGATTTAGATACGCTGTTACGCTCTGCCTGTAAAGCTTCAAGCTCCAACTTTAACTCACGTTGTCGCTCATCGAGTACACGCGCTTGCTGCCATGAAGAATCAGCCGCTACCAAGTCAGGGCTTCGGCGCGCTAAGGCTGCCCCCATGCTGTCAAAATCTTTGCGAAACGCTCGCCGATCAATCATGATTCATCCTTAACATTGTCATCTTCAGCACCGAACGCAGCGTCCGATTCATCTTCCTGTTTTTCAATAGCGCGTACCGCACCGATCACCCGTTCATCATCATCGCAACCAATCAACGTTACACCCTGAGTATTACGCCCAATGACTGAAACGGAATCCATACGAATACGTACCAAACGACCACTATCGGTCATTAACATCACTTGGTCATCATCAGTAACCTGCAAAATGGAAATCATCGCACCATTACGATCGCCAGTTTTAAGCGTAAATACGCCCTGACCACCACGTTTTTGCAGGTTATATTCTGCCATTTGCGTACGTTTACCATAACCGCGTTCGGATACAGCCAACATCGTTGCCTCTGCGGCAACCACATTCATGGCAATCACATAATCATCCTTAGGCATGCGCATGCCTGTAACGCCACGTGTACTACGCCCTGTGGCGCGCACATCCGATTCATGGAAGCGAATCGTTTTGCCACTATTGGAGCCCAACATAATCTCTTGCTTACCGTCAGATACCGCTGCACCAATCAATTCATCGCCTTCATCCAAGTTGATGGCAATGAGACCATTGGCACGAATATTGGCGTAGGAAGCAAGATCAGTCTTTTTAACCACCCCAGCACGGGTTGCCATGATGATAAAATGATTCGAATCAAATGTGCGAATCGCCAAGGTGTTGGATATTTTCTCGTCCTTTTCAACAGGGAGCAGATTTACCAACGCCTTACCTTTGGCGGTGCGCCCTGCCTGTGGGACTTCGTACACCTTCTTGCGGAACACACGACCATGATCAGAAAAGAACAACAAGTAATCGTGGGTGGAAGCAACCATCAGCTGCGTAACAAAATCCTCTTCTTTGGTGGTCATTGCCGTTTTACCCTTACCGCCACGGCGTTGCGCGCGGTATAGCGTTGTCGGGTTGCGTTTGATATAACCTTCGCTGGAGATGGTAACCACCATATCCTCTTCGGTAATCATATCTTCAACGGTAATATCCGCTGCTTCATCCATGATGTGGGAACGACGTGGTTCACCAAAACGCGTATCAATGTCATCAAGCTCACTAACAATCACCTTCATCAACAAGGTTTCATCGCTAAGAATCGCCTTCAAACGTGCCACCGTCTCCATGATTTGATCGTATTCAGCTTGAATTTTATCACGCTCTAGCCCCGTCAAACGTTGTAAGCGCATTTCCAAAATCGCTTGCGCCTGACGATCGGACAGACCAAAGGAACGCATCAAGCCTTGTTTGGCTTCTACCGCTGTTTGACTGCCACGAATCAAAGCGATGACCGCATCAATTTGATCCAAGGCCATCAACAGACCTTCTAAGATATGCGCCCGCGCCTCGGCCTTATTCAACTCAAATAAGCAACGACGCGTAACCACTTGACGACGATGGTCAACAAAATGCAGCAACAGTTCGCGAACACCGCACAGCTTGGGTTGACCGTCTAACAACGCCAAATAATTACAACTAAAGTTACATTGTAACTGCGTCTGTTTATACAAATTATTAAGAATTACTTCAGGGATTTCATTGCGTTTGAGTTCAATCACAATGCGCATGCCATCACGATCAGATTCATCGCGCAGATCAGAAATGCCTTCTAGCTTTTTGTCATGTACCAGTGCAGCGATATTTTCAATCAGACGTGCTTTATTCACCTGGTAAGGAAGTTCATTGATGATCAGCGCAGCGCGTTTACTGTGCTTATCGACCTCCACCGCTGCTTTAGCACGCATGGTGACCGAGCCACGCCCCGTGCTAAAAGCATTACGCATGCCTTCCCGACCATAAATAAAGCCACCTGTAGGAAAGTCAGGAGCTGGCATAATTTGCATCAGGTCGATGTCTTCAATCGCAGGGTTTTCAATCAAAGCGATGGTAGCCTTGATAGCTTCACTAAGATTGTGTGGTGGAATATTGGTTGCCATGCCCACAGCGATACCCTGTGAACCATTAACCAACAGATTGGGGAACTTGGCAGGCAACACCTTAGGTTCATGCAAAGAACCATCGTAGTTGTCGCCAAAATCAACGGTATCTTTATCAATATCAGCAAGCAATTCTGCTGCCAAACGACTCATGCGCGCTTCGGTATAACGCATCGCAGCAGGGGAATCACCATCGACAGAGCCAAAGTTACCTTGACCATCAACCAACACATGACGCATGCTCCAAGGTTGCGCCATGCGAACCAAAGCATCATAAACAGCGGAGTCACCATGAGGGTGGTATTTACCAATAACATCACCGACTACACGCGCCGATTTTTTAAAAGGTTTGTCGTGGGTAGATCCAAGATCCTGCATGGCAAATAGAATGCGTCGATGTACAGGCTTCAAGCCATCCCGCGCATCGGGCAAGGCACGTCCGATAATTACACTCATCGCATAATCAAGGTATGAGCGTTTCATTTCATCTTCGACAAGCACCGGAACAACAGGGTTCAGGTTTTCTTCCATGATCTCTCCAACTCAACATCGTATGACAGCATCGTGCCCTACAGTGTAAAAATAACAATATAACAGGCTATGCTAGAAGGCTGGTCGAGAATGGCAAGATTAGTGCCACAGGCTACCTACATCAGTGCTAGTTAAACCACCGCGCTTTTCTTTTATCACCCTCTAGATTTCGCTTTTTTTTGCCGAGTACGTAGCTTGTGGCGATGACATATTTTGATATTTTTAATGGTGATGCAGATGGCATTTGTGCTTTGCATCAATTACGTTTGCATGAACCACGTTCAGCAACCCTTATTACTGGTGTAAAACGAGACATTTCACTGCTATCTCGTACGCCCGCAACATCAGGGGATCAGCTTACGGTGTTGGATATTTCCTTGAACAGCAACCGCGAAGCATTGCAGCAACACTTGGCTCAAGCTATCGATGTGCAATACTTTGACCACCATTTTGCGGGTGATATTCCACTATCGGAACATCTTTTCGCTTGTATTGATCCCTCTGCTGAGGTGTGCACCAGCCTATTGGTCAATCAACATCTCGGCGGTGCGCATGTGCCGTGGGCCGTGGTGGGTGCTTTTGGCGACAATCTTCATGCAGCAGCGCGTCTTGCTGCCGCACCCTTAGCCTTGGATGATGCTGCCCTGAATCAGTTGGAACATTTAGGCATGTTGCTTAACTACAATGGTTATGGTGTCACCGAAGATGACCTATGGCTGCATCCTGCTGATTTGTACCGTGCCGTTTCGGCTTATGCCAACCCCTTTGATTTTATTACCCAATCGCCTGCTTACCGTCTGCTCGATGAAGGCTACCATGAAGATATAGCACACAGTAACCAGCTAGAGACACTGTGTGAGACAACGCATACTGCTGCTTTTGTGCTGCCTGATGAACCATGGGCGCGACGTGTATCTGGCGTGTTAGGCAATCAACTTGCCTGCGCTCACCCTGATCGTGCTCATGCCCTATTAACGGCACTCGAAGGTGATATATACCGCGTCAGTGTACGCGCTCCGCTGAGCAATAAAAACCATGCTGACACCTTATGCATGCAGTTCCCCACTGGTGGCGGACGTAAAGGAGCGGCTGGTATTAACGCACTGCCACGTGAACAATTAGATGACTTTATTACAGCCTTTGGGAATTGTTATGAGTGAACACAATCGTTATACCGTTGGCATTCATGCGGTACGCCATCTGCTACAAAGCGAACAAGCCATCAGCGAATTACTGATTGAAAAAGGCAAGTCACATCCGCGCATCAATGAGCTGATTCACTTGGCAAAAAAACGCAGCATCCCAGTTCGTATTGTACCGCAAGAAGCCTTAGCGCGGCTGGCTGGCCCTGCCAATCATCAAGGCGCATTGGCAAAAATCATGCCCGCAGGTTCCAAGCAACAACAGTCATTAAAAGCGTGGCTAGATACGCTTAACGACAGCGATATGCCAATGGTGCTGTTGCTGGATCAAGTTACCGATCCACACAACCTTGGTGCCTGTTTACGCTCGGCTGAAGCAGCAGGTTGCGCCGCCGTGATTATTCCGCGCCACCATGCGGCCGACCTCAACTCGCCCATTGCCACCAAGACTGCCTGTGGTGCGGCAGCACGTTTGCCTGTGTTCCAAGAAAATAACTTATGCCGTGCATTAGAACGCTTACAAGACCATGGCTTTTGGTCATTCGGTTTGGCTGGTGAAGGTGCTGATTGCCTCTATGACGTGGCGTTCACAGGACGTTGCGCCATCGTTATGGGGGCAGAAGATACAGGCTTGCGCCCTTTGGTGCGTAAACATTGCGATCGCCTCATCCACATCCCCATGCCTGGCAAGGTGGAATCACTCAATGTCTCAGTAGCAACGGGCATCACCTTGTTTGAAGCCGTACGCCAACGTCGGGCAAACGCCTAGGCCTACGCCATGAAGTCGCTGGTTCAAAACTTTCTCGCCCAGCTTCAAGGGCGGCAAGGATGTTTAGCGCGTGCCAATGGTACTTTTTTTTCTGCCCAAGTGGTAAACACTGCCCTGCAACGCATTCGTTTAGATATGCTCGATGGCGCAGAACTCACCGAACAAGGTCACCTCTTTGTACAAGGCGCAGCTGCGTACTTGGCATGGTTGAGCTACGGCAGCATGAAAAAACGTGGTATTGCCATGCGCAGCCACATTCAACTTGACGCGGAACCATTAGAACTTTCCATCAGCGCGCATCGTGTGCGTGATGGACAGGAAGAATCTTACACCCAGCACCTACTTAGCGATGTTTATGAGCTATTGCTACGCCCACCACACTATTTCCCCGCCTTGCATGGCGCGTTATACCCCTTAGAAACCCTTAATATGCCAACTGTGGAATACCTGTATTTGTACGGTGTATACCTGATGCAATCACCACGGGCGGAAGGAAACTGGCCGCATGGACAGCAATTGGGCGGGCTTGATGAAGATCTTACTGCGTCCCGTCACCTCTTGGTGGATGATCTACACAGGGACGCAGGTTTAGCACCAGATGATGCCACATTGCGCGCTTTGTCGTGGTGGCTGGTGTTCCCTCCTTATGGCGCAGATATGAACGAAGGCCAACGCTATAATATGATGACCTTGGTTGATCAAATAGCCGTACACCCGACACTGCCCGCAGCCGATGGTATCGCCTACTTGCAAGCATTGCTGCGTTGCCAAATGGCAACCATACGTTTTTTGGCAGCACGAACCCTGCTGGTCTTGGGTATTGCACCTCGCACGCTTGAAGACACCTATATTTATCAACAGGCATTATCAGCCCCCGACCACGCGGCTGCCACAGCAGCGATGGAAGCGGCACAGTGGCTGCTTGAAGATCAAGATGACACATCCCCTCCCGAAGACTGGGGCAGTCGTTGCCAACAACAATGGCAACAGATCATGAGCCATGCGCCACGTCCTTCTTGGCAATCTGACGCGGTATTCAGCATGCCTGAATTTCAACGGCTAGAGGCCTTGGATCCTAGCGATCAACAAGCTGCCGTTGATATATTAACACCATTGCTTGATGCCATGCCCGAGCATTGGTTTATTCGTTGCGCCATGGGAACCTATTTAATGCCAGAAATTAACCCTCTGCGCGGTGAAGCATTGCTGCGCAGTTGCCTTCGTGATGCACCTGAGGCGTGTATTGATGCCCATAGCTCGCTAGCTTCGCGGCTGAAATGGCAAGGCAAACCGCAACAAGCCATGCAAGTACTTGAAGCAGCTGTTCAGCACTGCCCATGGCAACAAGAGGGTGTTGACGCTTGCATGTGGCTGCTTAGTGATGGACTCACCTACAAAGTTCGTGGGGCTAATACTTAGTGAATCATTCAGCTTAACCTCCCCCTGTTTTTATTGGAGACTTTTTTATAATGTTTAAAGAACATGAACCCGAACATTTTTTACAGGCGAATGCTGCTTGGGCAGCTAAGAAACAACGTGAAAACCCTGAATACTTCACCCATTTATCGATGCAAAAGAAGCCCGATTTTATGTGGATCGGGTGCTCAGATTCGCGTGTGCCAGCTAACGAGATGATTGGCGTTGAGCCAGGCCATGTGTTCGTCCACCGTAACGTTGCCAACCAAGTGCAGCAT
This sequence comes from uncultured Zetaproteobacteria bacterium, assembly GCA_964645625.1. Taxonomy (GTDB): domain Bacteria; phylum Pseudomonadota; class Zetaproteobacteria; order Mariprofundales; family Mariprofundaceae; genus AB-137-C09. The sequence continues at coordinate 1,485 of CAZYAI010000058.1, read as the reverse complement.
ATCGACATGAACGCACTGGCTGCTATTCAATACGCTGTGGATGTATTGCAGGTAAAGCATATTATTGTTACAGGGCATTATGATTGTGGTGGTGTGCATGCCGCGATGGAATGTCAGCATTTTGGTATGGTTGATAATTGGATTCGTGGTGTTCGCGACCTTTGGATGCACAACCATGAAACAATGGAAGGAAAAACAGAGCACGAAAAATTTGATCGACTGTGCGAGCTTAACGTCATGCGCCAAGTGGAAAACCTTAGCCATACCCGCATCGTTCAAAATGCTTGGGCGCGCCAACAGCCATTAAGTTTGCATGGTTGGATCTACCATGTGGAAGATGGTTTACTGCGTGACTTAAACGTTAGCCGCTCTTCGGTTGCGGATGTGGATGGTATTTATCGTATCAAGTAAACGCCTGGCGCGTCACAACAACGTCTCTGTCATTGCTGCCTACATCGGCGTAGTATTGATTTGGAGTACAACCCCGCTGGCGATTGCCTGGAGCGGTCAGGTGGCAGGCTTTATGTTTGGTGTCAGCTCCCGCATGGTCATAGGGGTGGTGTTAGCCATAGCATTCACCCTTCTTTTGGGTGCGGGTCTGGTATGGCATCGCCGCGCTGTCCAGACATACCTGTGCGCAGGTATTGGTTTGTATTGCAGTATGACCGCTGTGTATTGGGCAGCGCAATATATACCTTCAGGCTGGATTGCCCTACTCTTTGGTTTAACCCCGATTTTTTCCGCGCTGATGGCTTCATGGTGGCTAGAAGGCGAACCCATCACCCGCAACCGTATGATTGGCATGCTGATTGCTTTGTTAGGACTGTCACTGGTCGTAAACAGCAGTCTGGCATGGCATGAATCTGCTATTTATGGCGTGCTGGGTGTTGTACTATCGGGGCTGCTCTACTCCCTCTCAGCAGTAGGCGTAAAACGTGTAAATGCCGACATCCCAGCCACCACAATGAATGCAGGAAGCCTACTGGTCGCGACACCATTGTTTTGCTTAACGTGGTGGATGACGCAACCTGGTGTAGCAACAACCTGGTTATTGATGCAGCACGCCTCATGGCACAGCCTGCTATCGATTGCCTACCTGGCATTATTTGGCTCGGTATTTGGTTTCTCGTTGTATTACTTTGTGTTACAGCGACTTGATGCGACACGAACAGCGTTAATTTCTTTCATGACACCCATCACCGCCATGATGCTCGGTGTCTATTTGAATAGCGAAATCATTACCCAAGACATTGTTCTCGGTGCTCTATTTGTACTGGCGGGTTTGGCATGGTTTGAATTTGGTCACCGCTTTAACCAAAAGGATGAAAACTAACGCTAAAAACACCGAGGTTGTTACGGACTTGATCCGCAATCCAGAGAACAGACGCAAGACTGGATGCCGCATCAAGTGCAGTATGACGGAGGAAAAGCACGTCATTGTGGACTTGATCCGCAGTCCAGAGAACGGACGCAAGACTGGATGCC
>CAZYAI010000057.1:0-14976 GCA_964645625.1 uncultured Zetaproteobacteria bacterium | reverse complement strand
CATAACTTCCCCCTCACTAAACTTGCATTAAAAATACTTAATATGGCGAGAAGGTATAAACTGGTATTTTAAAGTCAAGTTATTTCTGCGACATATTGTCGCGCGACAATATGTCGCAGGGTGATTCTTCTTGTTCTTTGCTCTTATGCAGTATGGAGGGGGATCAGATCGGTATTAGGATAAGTTAGCTTCCCTTTTAAGACGGGACATCCTACTATCAACATTTACAGACTAAGGCACAATCATGAACGTATTATTTGAAGAAGAACCATCAGAAGAAAGTTTGCAAATGCTTCATTGTTTAAAAAATGCTGTCACCAAGGCGTTGGAACGGAAACGGCGTCTTGGTGAATACGCTGTAGTGTGGGAAAATGGGCATGCTGTTTTTCTTGGCGAGCATACACCATCAAATCATGATCAAACAGGGGATGTAGCAAGCGATTAAGCTTGGTGCGTTAGGCTTGTTCGTGTTGTAATAAAAAACGTTTCCATGACTCACCGCCGTGGAAGCCGCCTAGGCCGCTTTTGCTGACGATGCGATGGCACGGAATGATGATCGCTGCGGGGTTGGCTCCGAGTATGCTGCCTGCTGCGCGTGGCGATGTGCCAATGGCAGTTGCCAGTTCGCTATAGGTGCGTGTTTCACCTGCGGGAATGGCGAGTAAAAAGGCTCGCATGGCAGCATCCAAGGCGTGACGTGGTGGACATAATGCAGGCATATTCGGTAGTGCCTGATGGTTGAAATAGGCATCGAGCCAATTGCTTAATGGCCCGCTGATGAGGGTCGGGGAGTTTGCGGGCGGTGGTGTGAAATCTAATGCATATAATATGCCGTGCGTCGAAAGGCGCACGGCAATGGGCTGGTGCGGCGTATGGTACACATAGCACCGCACCGAAGGTGGTCGTTTACAGGGCAATGATTTCTAAGCTGTCACGCAAGGCTTCTGCGCCTGCTTGATGGGTGATGACAGCAGTGTTCGCTTGCGCTGGTTGCAGGTAACGGCGGGTAACATCAACCAAATCGTCCAGCGTCACTGCAAGAATACTTGCACGGTAAGCGCGCCGTTGCTCGGGTGTGCGCTGGCGTAATATGCGGTGGAATGTTGCCTTGATTTCACCAGCAGGCGAACCAGGCGCATCAATGCCAGAAATAACGCCCAACACAGCCTCATCTAGCAGTCGTTGTTGATGTTGGGTTGATAGCAACCAATCAATCGAACGGTCAAAGTCATCCAAGGTTTCTTGCAAACGAGGGTCACGGTAGGAGAAGAAACGGAAAGCGCCAGCAGCGGCATCAAAGCCTGCACCGCCGCCATAAGCTCCGCCTTGTTCACGGATGTTACGATGCAAAAAGTTGTTGCGCAAAAATGCACCCAATACATTCAATGCTGGCGCGTCAGGGTGCTCAATATTGACTGCTGGGTAGGCACGGGCGCAGAAGTTTACTTGTGTAGCCGTGACCCAAGCTTGTCGAATCTGTGAGGCTGGGGCTTGTGGCAGTGTGAAGCGGGAAGTCGTAGCTGCATGGGGTGCATGCCAAAGGCTCGCCGCTTGCTGTTGTACGTCGGCAAGTTTGCGTTCTTCTGCAATGAGTAACATTTGTCGCGTTGATGAGGCAATACCATGCTGAATGGAAGATAGGGTTTGCTCCATTGCTGCCATGCCAGCCTCATCGGCGAGCGATTGATCCAGTTTCTTAATCCATTGAATGCCCGCTAGACCAGCACGTCGATGTTGCATGGCAGCGATGGGGGATAGCGAAGCTGAAGCTGCACGCATCGCCAGCGTATGCCCTTGATTCACGACGCCGCGCTCACTGCGTAAACGTGTTTGAGAGACCAGTTCACGTAAGCGTTCGTGTTCATCAAAACGTGGCTGCTCTAAAGTTTCCATCATCAGGTTCAGTAATGGCTCACTGTTGCGCTGCAATGCCTTGCCTGAAAGCATGTAGTGGGCGTGGTAATGGTCAGGCTGATCGACGGCGGCGTGAATGCTGCTGTGGGCATAAATTCCACCAGTTACCGATGCTTGCAACGCTTGGGTGGTTAAATAATCACGTCCGCCACTGCCCAGTTCATCAATGACCTGAGAGAACAACGGCAACATCGCTTGTTGTTCGTCATTCAGTTCGGGCAGATCAACAATGAGCTCGGCATACACAAGACCATTGGTGGCACAGGCGGCACTGGCAGCAGACATGGATGCAATGGTGCTAGAGCTAGGAACGGTAAGGTCAAACTCGGTGGGAATATCTGCGCGGGTCACTTGAGGAAGTATATCAGGATCATCTTGTGATTCTTGGCGCGCTTTGAGTGTTTGGGCTTGGGCAATAATGTGTGCAATTTCAGTGTCGTTGAGACCTGCTTTGATGCTTGCCAGCTTTGCTTTCTCGGCTGCTTGTTCGCGCTCAGCTAAGGTCGCATCAGGTTCCATGACCAGACAGACACGGTGAGGGTTATCCACCAATTGACGAACCAAGCCTTTGATAAACTCAGGGTCTTGAATGCGTTCGCGCAAACGGCATAGTATAGGGTCAATATCCAACACGGGCGCGATAGCGGCATCGTACAGTGCGGGTGTTAGTGCTGCCAGCATCATGTTTAAGCCATAAGGGAAGCGATCACCATTGACTTCGCGTTGTGATAGCTCCAGTTGGTGTAGTTCTGCTTCTACTTGCGCTTGGTCAATACCTTGCTCGGCAATATGGCGCAGGGTGTCTAAAATATACTGTTCAGCGGCATCAGCATCGGCGGCTTCGGAGCCTTCAAAACCACAGCAAAAGATCATTTGCCGTGTCGAATCCGATAAGCCAGATAAGGGCGATGGAGCTTCGCCTAGTTCGCTGGTTTCCAGTGCGTGGCGTAATGGTGAGGCACTATTGTCCAACAACACACCCGATAGCAGATGGTTGGTGAGCATGGTTTCGGCATCGCTGTTTTCATCCAACACCCAGCCTAAGACGATATGGGTTTTGCGTGCAGTGGCTTGCCCTGGCTCTACAGCATAGCTGGCTGATACGCGTTTGGGTGCATCAAAGCGTTGCTCTAAACCGACGCGAATGCGTTGATCCAGCAGCGTGAAGTCTTTTAGTGCGCGGGCTTCAAATACCGCTTGGTGATCCACCGCTGGCATATTGCCATAGGTGATGAATACCGCGTTGCTGGGGTGGTAGTGGGTGGCGTGGAATGCTTGCAGTTGTGCATGGGTAAGCTCAGGAATATGTGCTGGGTCACCACCAGAGTTGTAGTGGTAGGTCTGTGTGGGGAATAAATGCTCGGTCATGGTCTGCCACAAGGTGCTGGTCGGCGAACTCATGGCTCCTTTCATTTCGTTAAACACCACCCCTTTATAGGTTAACTCACTGCTGGGATCATCCATCGTGGCAAATTCAAAACGATGCCCTTCTTGCAAGAAGTCCATTTCGTTCAAATTAGGGAAGAATGCCGCATCTAAATACACATCCAGCAGATTATAAAAATCTTTACGGTTACAACTGGCAAAGGGGTAAGCCGTCCAATCGCTGGAGGTAAAGGCATTCATAAACGTATTCAACGAGCGGCGCGTCATCATAAAAAAAGGATCGCGCACGGGGTAACGGCGACTACCACACAGTGCGGTGTGCTCGAGCACATGGGCAACGCCTGTGGAGTCCTCTGGCACGGTGCGGAAAGCAACCAAAAAGGCATTTTGTTGGTCATCTGCTTGGATGTGAATATGCACTGCGCCCGTGGCTGTGTGGCGGAATTCCTGTAGCTCAATATTCAGTGTTTCAATGCGTGTACTACGCTCAAAAACGAAAGAGTTATGGGTTTCGGGTTGGGGCATGGTTAATCCTTTTCCTCATGGTCGATGGTTTCAGTGCTTGGCGGTTGCTTGTGTTGTTTGCGTTCGGCTCGTCGTTGACGGCGAAGTGCGCGTAATTCTTTGATTTTGTGGTGTTGCCATAGACTCATCATTGGACCATGCAGGCAATATGCCATAAAGATTGCAAACAAAATGCGGTATGGCGCAACCATGACGACAGTGACCATCACCACCATCGCTAATACAACGGTGAATTGCCGCCCTTTGCGTAAATCAATGTCTTTACCAGAAATAAAGCGGGTGTTGCTGACCATCAACCACGCTAAGGCTACAGAAACAGTCCACCATAACCATGCCCATGGTTGGCTTTCAATGTCGTGGTAAAAGAGTACCGCTGAGGCAATGAGTAATGCTGTGGCTGGTGTGGGTAAACCACAGAAATAGCGTTTGTCTTGCACATCGTGTTGCACATTAAAACGCGCTAAGCGCAGTGCAGCACCTGCAACAATCAGGAATGCCGCCAGCCAACCAGGTTTACCCAGTGGCACTAATGCCCATAAATACACCAATACCGCAGGTGCAATACCGAACGATAACATATCACACAGTGAATCATATTCGGCACCAAACGATGTTTCGGCATTGAGCAGACGTGCGACGCGACCATCTAACATGTCAAAAATAGCGGCTGCAATAATCGTCCAAGCGGCTAACTCAAATCGCCCTTGAACGGAGGCAATTAAGGAATAAAAACCAGCGAATAGCCCCATGGTAGTAAACAGGCAGGGCAGGATGTACACACCGCGCCGTTGTTGCATAGCTTCACGCATCGGAAGCCTTCTTGTTCGCTGTTAATACCATAGCGGTTAAAAGATGCGCACTGACGTGTATGTTAACGGGCATGGCGTTTTGCCACCCCATGCTATGAAACATTGTCACACAGCGCGTCAAAACGCCATGCCCGTTTATTGTGCCGATCACATGTTCCATGTTAAAAATGTTCATAAAAATAGGTCCCTTATAAATGTGGTGGGTACAGAGCCAAGGTCAATACCATTGGGAACTGGTAGGTTATTCATAGGCGAACCATACACACAGTAAGGAAGCCGCCAAGTGCTTTGCATGCTGTTGTTGCTTGTAATGTGTCTGCTACTCACCCACGTACCCATTTGACGATCAACCAGCCACATAATATGGCACTTATGCCAGCAAAGCGCAGGAGTGATTGCGGCATTTCGGGTAAGCGTCGTGTCGCTTCGATCATCACGTTGGGGAACAGGGCATACATTGCCCCTTCTAGTACCAGCATTAAACCTACTGCTGCCCATAAATCATCCATTATACTCTTCCTCGCCTCAGAAATTTGACCATTGAATTTGCCCGCGAATCATGCGGTCTTCACCCAGTAATTGTGTTTTTATAGCGGTTAAACGTGGTGCTTCGTCCATGGTGGCGATGCCCATACCCTGCCATAGATTTAGACTATTGCTGCCACCAATCAGGCATGGTGCTTGGTAGAGTAACAGTTCCTGCGCCAGTTGCTGCTCAAAAAAAGCGGCATGCATACGACCACCACCCTCTAGCATCAGTTGCAAACGTCCTTCTGTTGCCAAATGCTTCAACACAGCTTGCAGACTGTCCACCATCACCACATCCACGCCATGATCTTGCCAACGGGCGCAGGTGTCGTCGTAGGCTTGCTGTATGTAAAGGCGAACCTTGCCAGCGCGTGGGTCGTTATCGCCCAGTAACTTCCAATCTTTGCGAAAAGGCGGAACTTTGCGTCCGATCACCACGCGCAACGGCGGCTCGCCCGAGAGTGGCACATCACGCACATTGAGCGAAGGATTATCGGCCAACAGCGTGCCACTGCCGATCATCACCGCATCTGATTGCGCGCGCACGCGGTGGCTGTGTCGGCGCGCCGCTGCCCCCGTGATCCAACGGCAATGGCCAGTGCGTGTTGCCAATTTACCATCAAGTGAAATCGCAGCCTTGGCAATGACGTAAGGCATGCCTGACGCTAAGTAATGGAAAAAGGGACGGTTGATGGCATCAGCTTCGTCTTTTGACACGCCAGCCTGCACCTTCACCCCTTGTTGCATCAGGTATGCGCCACCACCTTCCATCGCAGGGTTCGGGTCACTGGAAGCATACACCACGCGGGCAATACCGCTGCGTAAGATGCCTTCGGTACAGGGTGGTGTACGTCCATGAGCCGCGCAGGGTTCAAGGCTTACATAAATCGTTGCCCCTTGCGCCGCTTCGCCAGCAGCGTGAAGCGCGTGTACTTCGGCATGAGCTTCACCAGCCCGTTGATGCCACCCTTCACCGACCTTTACGCCATCGCGTACCACCACCGCGCCAACACGCGGGTTAGGGTGCGTGCGTCCAATGCCACGCCGCGCCAAGGTGATTGCCCGTTTCATCCAGTATTGATCGTTATGCATCGCTTCTATTGCTCCGTACTTGCCGCCATAACGGCACGAATAATAACAACATCGCGAAGATCAGCGCGGGCCAATCGCCCCATTGCACATAGCGCGTTATGTGGTCGCGATTGTGAAACGGCGCAAGTAAGGCATCGGCTTGCCACCACGGTAATTGCGCCTTCATGGTGCCGTCGGGGGCGATGACTGTGGTGATCCCTGTGCTACCGACGCGCAACAACCAACGCCCTGTCTCCACTGCGCGCATGCGTGCAGCTTGGGTGTGTTGCCAAACGGCAGGCGAGCGACCATACCAAGCATCATTGCTGGCAACAATCAGGGCTTGCGCACCGTGCAAGACGCGAGAACGCGCTTCCTCAGGGAAGATAGATTCGTAACACACCAGCGAGCCAAAGCGGGTGTTGCTTGTATGCAATACACCATCGTCATCGGCAGGTTTAAAGTCAGCAATAGCGGGGATAATAGCATGAACAAAAGGCAGCCATGCGGGTACATACTCGCCAAAAGGCACCAAATGGTGTTTGCCAACAAAGGTACGTTCGCCCTGTTGCCAAGCGTAGATGCCTGATTGTGCTTGGTCCCCTGTCAGCAGGCGATCGCCTCCGTATAACACAGGTGTGTGCCAGAATGCCATTTGTTGCTGTAACCATTGATCCCATTCAGGCATGCGCGAGGGGAAAAAAGGAACAGCAGATTCAGGCCAGATGATGACATCCACCTTGCCTGCTTGCCGCGCCGAGAGGTCAACATAGGTTTCCAGTGTTTGGCGTAAAAATGTGCTGTCCCACTTTTGATCTTGCTGGATGTTGCCTTGAATCAACGCTGCGTGTTGCACTGGCTGGTCATCTGTAGGCACTGTGGGCGCAAGCCACCACAGCGTTAAGCCAAACAGGGCGGCCAATAAGGCAGGGCGTGTTTGTCGTTGCACAAGCAATAGGAGGATCACTGCCCAGCATGCAGGCAAGGCGGCTAAACCATAGACACCAACGTAAGCCGCCCACGATGCTGCATGGGTGTCGATCATGGTATTGCCCCATGCTGTCCACGGTAATCCTGTGAACAGATGACCGCGCAACCATTCCAGCAGCACTGCCACAGCAGGGAAAATATACAGTAAATGCAGCGTAGAATGCGCTAAGCGGTGGCTAATGCTAAACCATAAAGCAGGGAACAGCCCCATCACTACCCCGATCAATGCAATCATCGCGATTGCCACAGGGTAGGGGAGTCCACCATAATGATGAATCGTCTCCACCAACCACCAAGCCCCCACACCAAACCAGCCGATGCCAAAGGCGTAACCATGTAAAAATGGACTTTTTTGTTGCGCTAGCCATAGCACCACCGCAGGTAGCACAATGCCTAACCACCACAGGTCAAACGGAGAAAAGGCATATTGCATAAGGCTGCCGCAGACAAATGCCAGCAGCAGTGTGAGGTATGGAATAGGGCGTGTCATGGCGCAAGGCTGCCATGCCGTAAAAAGCAACGCCACACGCAGATCATATAGATTTGCGAACATTGGCATTTGCAATTTGAGGGCATCATTATCATCGTTCACTCATGATTTGTGGAAGTAACCAAGGGGTAGCTTTGATCGCTTCCATTAAGACATCATACCTGATGTTACGCACGCATGGTTATATACGTGATTTTTCTTGAGTAAGAATGCGTCATTGCAGACTTGATCTACAATTCAACGAATGGATGCAAGACTGGATACAGCATCAAGTGCGGTATGACGCAAAGAAACCACGTCATTGCGGACTTGATCCGCAATTCAGTGAACAGACGCAAGACTGGATACTGCATCAAGTGAGGCATGACGGAGTGAACAGACGCAAGACTGGCTATGGAATCAAGCGAAGCATGACGTTTTTTAGATTGCGATGCTGTATGAAAAAAGTTCCCACGCCTTGCGTAACGTCAGATAATATTTTATGTAAGAAAAGAAAAGGATGAAAGATGAACGATACCGCAAATAAAAAAATGAGTATGACCAGCAAGATTCTGGTGTATATGCTTATAGGACTGATCGTTGGCAGTGCCATCAATCGCTTCGCCGCAGATGTTGCTTGGGTGCAAGATTACTTGGTCAATGGTTTATTCCACATGGTGGGGGCGATGTTTATCAGCGCGCTGAAAATGTTGGTCGTGCCATTGGTGACATTTTCGCTTATTTGTGGTGTGTGTGGCATTGGTGATGTGGGTAAACTTGGTCGTGTTGGCGGTAAAGCGTTTGCGTTGTTCATGTTGACCACTGCGCTAGCCATTACGCTGGCCATTACGGTCGCTACGATTTTTGCACCTGGTGCAGGGTTTGAACTTGCCACTGCAAGCCAAGAGGCGTTTTCTGCTCCTGTTGCGCCTCCGTTGACGCAGGTGTTTATTGATCTGATTCCGAGCAATCCTGTCGCCGCCTATGCTGAAGGCAATATGTTGCAAATCATCTTTTTCACCATTGTATTTGCTGTGTGTATTTTGATGATTGGTGAGAAAGGGCAAGCGATTATTGATCTGGTGGAACGCTTAAACGAGGTCATGATGCAGGTGGTGAATGTGGTGATGCATGTTGCCCCCATCGGTGTGTTTGCTTTGATGGCTAAAACGTTTGCGCAACAGGGGATTGATATGATTATCCCGATGATGGGCTACTTTGCGGTATTGGTTTTTGCGCTGCTGCTGCATTTGACGGGTACGCTGATGCTTTTACTCAAGCTTTTAGGGCGGGTAAATCCACTGATGTTTTTGCGTAAGATGCGCACCGCGCAGATTTTTGCCTTTAGTACCTCAAGCTCGAATGCCACCATTCCTGTCACCCTAACGGTTGCCGAGAAAAAGTTGGGTGTTGATAACGCCACAGCTTCTTTCATCGTCCCTTTTGGTGCGACCATCAATATGGACGGTACGGCGATCATGCAAGGTGTCGCCACGGTGTTTATTGCCAATGTTTATGGCATCGACCTTGGTTTGGGTGGTTACCTTACGGTGATTGCGATGTCTGTTTTGGCATCCATTGGAACGGCAGGTGTGCCAGGTGTTGGGCTGATTATGTTGGCAATGGTCTTTAATCAGGTGGGCTTGCCCGTTGAAGGTATCGCCTTAATCATCGGTGTTGACCGCCTGCTCGATATGATCCGTACAGCAGTCAACGTCACGGGTGACGCGACCATCACCACCATTGTGGCGCGTAGTGAGAACAGCATCAATATGGACGTGTTTAATAATCCAGATGCGGATTCCACCGAAGATGTACACCTACCCCATGCCAAGGTTTAACATCGCAGTGTGATCTACAGACTTCCCTTTTAAGACGGGACGCACGTACACTACAAGACCATCACGTAGGTTGGGTTTCGTGCCTCAACCCAACCTACGGTGTCACGCATATCTATATTGCTTTTGTCCCGTCAGCTTTGTGGTGTCATGGTTGGCATATGATTGGCTTCTGCCTGTCAGTCATTGAGCTTTTTCACTCTTGGGCTAAATACGCGTCGCATAGATTCCATCTTTTCCAGCATCCATTGGTGAATCTTTGGCCATTCATCTTCATTGGCTGCATCAATCTCTTGGCTTACTCGGATGAAAGCATATTTGTTTTCTGGACGTTCTTCCCATGATAAAGAAAAACCCAGTTTGGACTCAATGGCTTCACAGTCGGCCTTTAGAAGGTGAAACCATGCTGGATGATCATAGTTGTTCGTTTCAATGGTAATAGTCGCTTCATTACGATTGAAAATAGCAATGAGGTTGGCTCCAGATCTGCCAATTCCATAACCCATCCAGTTTGAATGGGATGGTCGAGGTGGTTTGATTCGCGTTTCCCTTTTTGAGATAAATTCTGCGAATGAACGCCAGTAGTCAACCCGCAATTGTTTGCTAACGGTTAGCTTTGCGCGCGATGCCTCAGCTGCTTCTTTAACTGACTTGGACCAGTCATTGGGTTTTACAACAATATTGAACTTTGGTGCTGGCAGTGAATCCCCGATTTTCCACAGTTCTATTTCTAGACCAAAGAAGTGAATATCTTCGTCTGTGATTCGGTTAAGCCAGTCGAGTGCTGCGCGGTGTTCTTCGGTGAATGATTCAACGATCCAAACAAGAGTGACTGCATTCAATCCTGCCGCATAGGTTAGCAATTGACCAAGGTGTGAATGGTCGGTCTTCTCTAGCTGATTTTCGATAAGCACCAGCGAGTTGTCGGCGACACTCTTACAGAGAATATCGGCCTTGAACGATCCGACATTAACTTCCCGATCCTGAACTTCCAATTCCATGCTGATGGTTTCGCCAAGCAAAGTGATATTTTCTTCTTCAGCCAGCCAAGGGGTGAAATGGGTATCTTCACGTTCCCAGTGCTTACGTAGATTGATTTTTTGCAGTCTTCCAAGTGTGTTTATTGCAATACCCTAAAAAATAAAACTTCATGATCTCTTAGCGTTCCAAACCTAGAGCTTGAAACGGATTGGTGAAAAAGAGAAGCCATGCCAGAGATTGATGCTTGGAAGATTGTTCAAAACAGTCAAGGTATTCATTGCCGATAAAAGGACAAGTTAGGGTGCGATAGTATGTGTAAACGTCAGCTTAATGGTTCGGATTTCAGGCACTTTTTACATCCGATGTTAAAAAGTGCTTGTGAAAGTAATTACTTTCATTTTGGTTTGCGCTCATGACGGCAAAGACAGCAATAGCGAAAGAACGGTGTAAACAGGTGTTGCGGGCGATTGATCGCATCGCTGTGGCAAATGCTTTACCTTTTTTGACGACGCAGCGTGTGGCACGGGCATCGGGTGTGAGTGATGGCGTGTTGTTTCGTCACTTTGCCAACAAAGATGCCATGCTTGGTGCGTGGTTAGCGTCGCGGGCGGAAACTTTGCAAGGGCTGCTTACGGCGATGCCTGATGGCAATTATGGCTTGCATTATTTGGTGCAATGTTTGTTGCGTGACGATGTGTTGCTGGCACTGCTGTTTGCTGACCCGATGCAAGATGCCGCGTTGCGTCAGCAGATGGAAGCTTTGCGTGAACAGGTGGCACAGTCGTTGTTGTTACGCATTCAGGCTACGCAGGGGCATGGTGAAGACTATTTGCCGTCGGCGTTGCGCGATCATTTGTTATTGTCGTTATACCGTGCTTGGAACCCAGAAAATCCACAGCGGGCACAGCAAAAGGAGTTACTAATGGACGTATTACCTTGGGAAAAACCTGCCTCTAGCGCAGCACTGTTCCCCGATAGCGAGCATGTGAAACAGTTGGCGTTGAATGATAGCGGCTTCGTGTTTGACCCTATCAATGGGCGCAGTTTTACTGCCAATGAGGTAGGGCTGTTTGTATTGCGCGCCTTACAACATGGGGCGGATATGGAGGATTTGTTGGATCAGGCGGCAGCGCAATTTGATGTTGATGCCGTGACAGCTGAGCGCGATATTACCGAGTTTGCCGCGCAATTACGGAAGCTGCTGGCATGAGTGCCGAAGCAAGCTTGTGCGTTGGTGTTACAGGGCTGAATGCTAAGCCAGAAAATCCTGGTCCGGGGCTGGCAGTAGCGCGCAGCCTGCGTGAGGCATTGGGCGATAGCGTGCGTATTGTTGGTCTAAGTTATGACGTGCTGGATGCTGGCTTGTACTTGCCGCAATACTGCGATGCTGCGTATTTATTGCCTTACCCTTCGGCTGGCGAAGATCAATTGATGCAGCGTATTCATTATATTCAGCAACGCGAGCAGATGGACATGATGATCCCTTGCCTTGATGCGGAATTGTTGAGCTTTACCCGTTTGAAAACGGCGTTTGAAGAGCTTGGCATTCGTATGCTATTGCCCGACCGTGAGCAATTGTTGCGGCGGAATAAAGACCGTTTGGGTGAACTCGCCGAGCAGGCGGATATTCGTTACCCAGAAAGTAAAAATATCAGTAACACAGGATTCTTTTACCAATGCCATGAACAGGGTTGGCGTTACCCGATGGTGGTGAAAGGTTTGTTTTATGATGCCGCAGTGGTGCATAACGCCGAGCAGGGCGTGGCGGCGTTTCAGCGGATTGCCGCCGATTGGGGTTTGCCAGTGTTGGTGCAACGTTATGCCAAAGGGCATGAAGTGAATTTGGTCGCCTTGGGTGATGGCACGGGTGAGATGTTAGGCGCAGTCATGATGCGTAAACAGGCGGTGACGGACAAAGGCAAAGCATGGGCAGCGATTACGATTGAAGACCCTAACTTGTATGAAACAGCACGTAAGCTGGTGCAAGCCCTGCGTTGGTCAGGACCATTGGAAGTGGAAATACTCAAAGAAGAAGGTGGTCAATATTTGCTGATTGAGATCAATCCGCGCTTCCCTGCTTGGGTATATTTGGCTACCGCATCTGGGGTTAACCTGCCAGCGGCGTTGGTGAGCATCCTCCGTGGTGAAACACCTACATTGGCGCGTGGTGAAGTGGGGCGTTTGATGATTCGTTACGCCCAAGAAACGGTGATTGATTTGGCAACATTTGAGTCTATGGCCGTAGCTGGCATGCATTTGGCACATAAGGAGTAGAGCGATGACGACAACGAAAACCAAGTGGCAAAAACCTACATTAACAGCGCATCGCATGGGCGCGCTTAATAAATTTGGCAACAGTTCGCCACAACAGCATGTGGAAACTTTTGCAGGCGTTCCGTTGCTGCCTTTGATGGAGCAATATGGTTCGCCGCTGTTTGTGATCTCCGAACAACGGCTGCGTGATAATGTGCGTCGTTTGTTGCGCGCCTTTGAAACGCGTTACAGCGATGTGGTGTATAGCTGGTCATACAAAACCAATTACCTCGCTGCGGTGTGTAACACTTTGCATCAAGAGGGCGCGTGGGCAGAGGTGGTGTCCGCTTTTGAATACGAAAAAGCGCGTAGCAATGGTGTGCCAGGCAATAAGATTCTTTTTAACGGACCGCATAAAGAACGCGCTACCTTAGAGCGGGTGGTGCGCGATGGTGCGCGGATTCACATCGATCATTTGGATGAGTTGTATTTGCTGGAATCTGTCGCGAAGGATTTGGGGCAGCAGGTAGATGTCACCATGCGCTTGAATTTTGATACGGGCTACACCGAACCGTGGTCGCGTTTTGGCTTTAATATTGAGTCAGGGCAGGCGATGGATGCAGCGCGTATTATTGGTCATAGCGAGGTGTTAAACCTGCGTGGTTTACACAGTCATTTGGGTACCTTCGTGCTTGATCCGCGCGCTTATGCAGCACAAATCAACATCATGTGTGCTTTTATGACGCAGGCAGAAGCCGAAACAGCTTGCGAGATTGATAGTATTGATATTGGCGGTGGTTTTGCCTCGATGAATACTTTGCACGGTACGTATTTACCGCCAGAGCAGGTCGTGCCTAGCATCGACCAATATGCGGAAGTGATTTGCAGTACATTGAATGCCGCTGTGCGTGAACGTTCTGCGCGCGGTAAACCTAAACCACGTTTGATTATGGAAAGTGGGCGCGGTGTAGTTGATGATGCTGAAGTGTTATTAACTTCGGTGGTTGCTAATAAACGTCTGCCTGATGGTCGCCGTTCGCTGGTGATTGATGCTGGGGTCAATGTGATGTTCACAGGTTTTTGGTACAACCACAAGGTGACACCATTGCAGCCACAAGAGGGCATTGCCGAAGACACGGTGGTTTATGGCCCATTGTGTATGAATATTGATGTCATGCGTTCCAGTGTGATGTTACCGCCGATGAATGTGGGTGATGCGATGATGTTCAGTCCAGTTGGGGCGTACAATAACACGCAATGGATGCAATTTATTGAATACCGTCCGAATGTATTGTGGGTGGACACCGAACAGCAGGTCAGCGTGGTGCGTGAGGCAGAAAACCTTGCCATCGTGACAGCACTGGAGCGTCTGCCTGCCCATTTGGAAGAACCATTTCGAGCGTAATCGTTATCAAGTAAGCGCGAATGCCCATCAATAAACACGTACGTCATTGCGGATGTGATCCGCAATCCAGTGAACGGGCGCAAGCTTTATGCCTCTGCGTGGCTTTTCATGGTTGGTGAAAGATGTCTGATTTACCACGAAACACACGAAAAGCACGAAAGGTGATACTTTTTATTGTTCGTGTGTTTTCGTGTCTTTCGTGGTTTATGTTTTTTTACCCCGCCATTGCGGACGTGATTCGCAATCCAGCCTGTAGGTTGGGTTGAGGAACGAAACCCAACATTGGTCAATACAATAGGAGCAACTAAGCATATGAAGAATCAGCTATTGGCTGCCATGCCTACAGGATTGTTGCGTGCCTATGGTGCAATCTTGTTTGCCGAAAAACCGTGGATTGGCGGCTTATTCCTGCTCGCTACCTTGTGGTTCCCGAATGCAGGTTTAAGCGGTTTGTTGGCAGCGGTTGTGGCGATGGTGACGGCGCGCTTGTTGCGCTTCCCGCATTTAGAGAGCGGCTTGCACATCTATAACAGTTTGCTGGTCGGTTTGTCGTTGGGTGCATATTACCAGTTGGATCTTTATTTGATTATATTGATTGTGCTGGGTGCTATCATGGCGGTGTTCGCGACCGTTGCCTTGGTGGATATGTTGTGGCGTTTGGATCATTTGCCTGTGCTAAGTTTGCCGTTTGTGTTGGTTGCCATGACCACAACCTTGGCAGCGCATAGTTACGGTACATTGAGCCGTTACCTATTGCCGCTAATACCGCATGGGGTGGTGTTTCATCCGTGGCTGGATCAATTCTTC
>CAZYAI010000056.1:0-15388 GCA_964645625.1 uncultured Zetaproteobacteria bacterium | reverse complement strand
TGGGTAATAATTCCACGGAATGACATAAAAAACTTGTCATGTCATATTGAATCTGTTAAAAATCGCCCCGCTGAAAAGCGACGGGGAGAGGGGTTTAGGCTCTTGAGTGCTGTAACTTTATGATTTCAAGCATGAAATCAGAGCCAAGCCTTCACATTGAACGTTTAGTCCAAATACAAATTGTTACCGCTATTGCATCGGCAGTTTTGGCTGTGTTGATAGGGGATATGTTGGTAGCAGGGTCAGTGCTCCTTGGTGTGTTGCTGGTGGTGGTAATCGGTTGGCACACGCGCCAAGCCTTGGAAAAGTCGACCGTTATGGATGTGGAGCAGGGTAAGAAAGCGTTGCTGAAATCAGCAGTGACCCGTTTTTTATTTGTGTTGCTTATGCTGTTTGCAGCGTATGGTCTAGGTTTGCATTTATTGTGGTTGGCCGCTGGTTTTTTTATTGGGCAGTTTGTGTCCTACAGTTTTTTTCTGCATATGTTTTATCAACAGCAACATACGCAGTGATTGTTTTATTTTAATATGATACGCAAAGGGGATTGAATTGGCTACGGAAGAACACGCTGAGGGAACTGCAATCGGCGCACATCTTGACTACTGGACGTATTCGGTAGATTCAAATAGCGCGTTTATGCAGATTCACCTGGATACCATGTTGGTTACTTTGGTGGTGGCGGGCTTAATGATTGGTTTTTCATTATGGCTACGCGGCAAAATTGTTGAGGGTGCACCAACAGGTGCGCAAAACGCTGTTGAAGGCTTGGTCGGCTTTGTGAATGATACCGTGCGGGATAACTTCCCTGTGCATAACCCGATCATTGCACCACTTGCATTAACGATTTTTACCTTTATTTTCCTGTGTAACTGTATTGATATTTTACCAGCCTACCTGCTGGGTCATACAGCACATTTATTTGGTATTGAGCATTTCCGTCCAGTACCTACCAACGACTTGAACTTGCCAGTGGCGATGGCTTTGACTGTGTTTGCTATGGTTTTATACTATGAGTTTAAGCTTAAACCAGGGCACTTTGTCAAAGAATTGCTGCTACAGCCTTTCGCTAGCTTGTTGTTGGATTCTAAGAATCCCATCGTGAAATTGTTGGGTGTGTTGCTTATTCCTCTTAATTTCACGCTTAAGCTGATTGAAGAAATTGCCAAGCCGCTTAGCCTTTCTTTCCGTTTGTTTGGTAATATGTTTGCAGGTGAAGTGATCTTCCTGCTGATTGCCATGTTGTTGCTGGCTAATAGTGCTGATCAACTTGCTTCCTTTGGTGGCATTGTGTCTGAATTGATCGGTATTTTGGTTGGTGTCGGCTGGTCTCTGTTTCATATGTTTATTGGTTTATTGCAGGCCTTTATCTTTATGATTTTGTCGGTGGTGTATTTGTCTATTGCACATCAACCGGCAGAACATTGATAGCTACGGCTATCGTATCTCAAGTTTCATTTTAATTCAAAGGAGTATATAAAAAATGGAAGCAACAACGATTATCACAGCTGCATCAGCGATTTCAGTTGGCGTAATTCTCGCCGCTGCTGGTCTGGGTTCTGCTATTGGATGGGGTCTTATTTGTTCTAAGACTTTAGAAGGTATTTCTCGTCAACCAGAAATGCGCCCACAGTTGATGTTCAATATGTTTATCTTTGCTGGCTTAATGGAATCATTTCCTTTTATCATCATGGCGTTCGCGCTGTGGTTCCTGTTCGCTAATCCGTTTATCTAAGCTGCGTTTGTAGTATTGTTTGGGCTTCTTGGCCCTTTTAGATAGTGATAGTGTGACTGTAGGAAGTTAGGGCAGGTACGCCTGCCCTGTAACAGGCTTCATAATATGGGATGATGATTGTTATACCCGTTAGGAGGAATAGGTGAATATTGATCTGACATTTGTTGGCCAGATTGTCGTATTCGTGACCATGGTGTGGGTTCTTAAGAGCCTGTTGTACACCCCGATCAATGACGCGATGACAAGCCGGACCAAGAAGATCGAAGATGGTCTTGCAGCGGCAAATGCTGGTGTTGAAGCAAAGGCTTTGGCCGAGGCTGAAGCTGAAGCTGAAATTGCTGCTGCCAAAACTCAGGCTCAAGAAATTGTTGCAGCAGCAGAACGTCGTGCCGCTGAGATGAAAGAAGAGTCAGTGTTGCGTGCGCGTAAAGAAGCAGCGGCGATTGTCGATGCAGGTAAAGAAGAGTTGAGTGCAGAAGTCTTGCGCGCCCGTCAGGAGTTGCGTGAAGAGGTGGCGAGTATTGCTATTGCAGCGGCTGAGAAAATTATCAATGCGGAACTTGATGCTGCGCGTCATACCAACTTGATTGATGAGGCTATTGCAACAGGATTGGCAACAGCATGAGTACGGCGTTGATTGCACGTCGTTATGCATCAGCCCTGTTTGAACTGCATCAAGAAAAAGATGCTTCGTTTGACCGTGATATGTTGGTGAATGCAGCTTTACTTGTAGCGCATGAAGATGCGGTGCAGGTGATTGAATCACCTGTTTACAGTGAAGCTGTTAAAGCTAGCTTCGTCAAGGGAGCATTAAAGGGTGAAGATGCAAACGTGGTAACGCGTTTGATTGATTTGCTTGCTGGACGTAATAAATTATCACTATTGCCAGAGATCGTGGTTCAACTTGATGAATTGATTGCACAAGCCAGTCGTGCACTTGAGGCTAAAGTTACTGTTGCTAGCCCGTTGGATAAACGCGAGCAAAGTAGTTTGGCTAAGAGCTTGAAGGCTTTGCTGGGGTCTGATGTGACGCTTAACGTCGTTCAAGACAACGCGATTCTTGGTGGTTTAGTCATTCAAATGGGTGATCGTAAGATTGATTGCTCATTGCGCGGTAAGCTCGAAGGCTTGCGCCGCACGATTGCTGGCTGATTGTAAACGACCTGCCTTTGGCAGGTCTTTGTGCTGGGATGGTTGCAGGTGCGCCCTTCAGAATATGCACAAAAATAGATTGAAAGACAACAGAGGTTGAAAATGAAGCTCGACACAGCGGAAATCAGTTCCATTATTAAAGAGCAGATTCAGGGTTTTGAGTCTGCGGCTGCTGATGTGAACGTGGGTCGGATCATCTCCGTTGCAGATGGTGTGGCATTGATCCATGGATTGGCGGGAGCCATGTCTGGTGAAATGCTTGAATTCCCGAATGAAACAACTGGTATGGTACTGAATCTTGAAGAAGACTCTGTCGGTGCGGTTATTTTCGGCGAATACATTCATTTGCGTGAAGGCGATGAAGTCCGTTCTACAGGTAAAATCTTTGAGGTTCCAGTTGGTCCTGAACTCAAAGGTCGCGTCGTAAATGCCTTGGGGCAACCCATTGATGGTTTGGGTGCTATTAACGCATCCGCCAGCGACGTAGTAGAAAAAGTTGCACCTGGTGTGATTGAACGTAAGAGCGTTGATCAGCCTATGGCAACGGGTATCAAATCCATTGATGCTATGATTCCAGTCGGTCGTGGTCAGCGTGAGTTGATTATTGGTGACCGTCAAACAGGTAAAACAGCGATTGCGATTGATACCATTATCAATCAGAAAGACTCTGGTATTACCTGCGTATATGTTGCAGTAGGGCAGAAAGCTGCAACGGTAGCAACTGTCGTTCGCACCTTAAAAGAGCATGATGCGTTGGATAACACCATTATCGTGTCTGCATCTGCATCTGAATCTGCTGCTTTGCAGTATATTGCACCATACACAGGTTGCACCATGGGTGAATACTTCCGTGATCGTGGTGAAGATGCATTGATTGTCTATGATGATTTGACCAAGCAAGCTTGGGCTTACCGTCAGGTATCATTGATTTTGCGTCGCCCTCCAGGTCGTGAAGCTTACCCTGGTGATGTGTTCTACTTACACTCTCGTTTGCTTGAGCGTGCTTCACGTGTTTCAGCTGAATATGTTGAAGCCTTTACCAATGGTGCTGTAACAGGTCAAACGGGTTCTTTAACTGCGTTGCCTATTATTGAAACACAGGAAGGTGACGTTTCTGCATTCGTACCTACCAATGTGATTTCTATTACCGATGGTCAGATTTTCTTGGAAACAGGTCTGTTTAACGCAGGTCAACGTCCAGCAGTGAATGTGGGCTTGTCTGTATCCCGTGTGGGTGGTGCGGCGCAAACTAAAGCTGTGAAGAAAGTCGGTGGTGGCTTACGTTTGGATCTGGCTCAGTACCGCGAATTGGCTGCTTTTGCGCAGTTTGCTTCTGATTTGGATGAAGGCACACGCAAGCAGATTGAACGCGGTAAACGTGGCATGGAAGCACTCAAGCAGAATGAGAACAATCCTATGTCCGTAGCAGAAATTACGGCTATTTTGTATGCTTTGGGTAATGGCGATTTGGATGATGTGGCAGACACAGCAGTGGTTGCATTTGAAGCAGCATTCATGTCTTACCTGAATCATGATGAGCGTGCATTGATGGATGAGTTGAACGAAAAAATGGCTCTTACAGACCAAATCGTTGAACGTTTGAACAAGGCAATTGCTAACTTCAAATCCACCGGCACCTGGTAAGGAGTAGTCAGTGGCTTCTGCAAAGGAAATTCGCGGCCAAATTAAGGCGATTCAGAATACCGGCAAGATCACCAAAGCTATGGAAATGGTTGCTGCATCTAAAATGCGTAAAGCGCAGCAGCAGGTGTTGGATGCACGCTCCTATGCGGAAGGCATTCGTCGGGTCGTCGCTAATTTAATGCAGGCCCATCCCGAGTATCACCATCCCTTTATCACTCCGCGTGATGAAGTAAAGCGTGTTGGTCTGATTGCGATCAGTACTGACAAGGGCTTATGTGGTGGTTTAAACAGTAATGCAATGAAAGAGGCTGTCAAAGTGATGAAAGCCGCTGGTTGTGATGCTGATGTCATGAACATTGGTCGTCGTGCTGGTATGTTTATGCGTCGTTGCAATGCACCCATTATTGGCAGTGTGGAAAATATCAATGATCAACCTTCAATGGACGAGATCCTTGGTGTGATTCAAGTGGCAATGAAGCACTATATGGAAGGTAAAGTGGACGAGGTTCATTTGGTGTACAGTCACTATGTGAATACGATGACGCAAACACCGACCAGTATTCGTTTGTTACCTTGCCCGATGCCTGAAGAGCAATCTCACCCTGGCTATTGGGATTATCTGTATGAGCCTGAAAGTAACGTTGTTCTTGAAGGTTTGTTGCAACGCTATATTGAATCTATTGTGTTTCAGGGCGTGTTGGAAAACAAAGCATGTGAACATTCTGCCCGTATGGTAGCAATGAAAGCTGCGACAGATAACTCCAAGTCCATTGTTCGTGATCTGCAGATTACCTACAATAAAGCGCGTCAGGCAGCGATTACGCAAGAAATTGCGGAGATTTGTTCTGGTGCTGCGGCTTCAGCCTAAGACCTTTTGTTTGTATATAAGTTAGAGAGGAAATTATGAGTACAGGAAACATTGTACAGGTGATCGGTCCTGTGGTTGATGTGCGCTTTTCTTCTGGTGATTTACCTGCTATCTACAATGCCCTGCGTATTGAAGAAGCTGGTTTAACACTGGAAACACAGCAGCATATTGGTAATAATACCGTTCGCGCTATCGCTATGGGTTCAACTGATGGACTCAAACGCGGTATGGAAGTAGTGAATACTGGTGGCAGTATTCAAGTGCCCGTTGGTGAAGGTACGCTTGGACGCATTATGAATGTGTTGGGCGACGGCATTGACTTTGAAGGTGCTGAGGTTAAAACCGAAAAGCGCGCTTCTATTCATCGCGCTGCACCTTCGTTTGAAGAGTTGGCTCCTGCCCAAGAAATCTTGGAAACAGGTATTAAAGTTATCGACTTGATGGCTCCTATCGCCAAGGGTGGTAAGGTTGGCTTGTTCGGTGGTGCTGGTGTTGGTAAAACCGTAAACATGATGGAGTTGATCAACAACATCGCTAAAGCACATGGTGGTTTCTCTGTGTTTGCTGGTGTTGGTGAACGTACCCGTGAAGGTAATGATTTCTACTACGAAATGAAGGAATCTAACGTTCTGGATAAGGTTGCACTTGTTTATGGTCAGATGAATGAACCTCCAGGAAACCGCTTGCGTGTTGCCTTAACTGGTTTGACCATGGCGGAGTTCTTCCGTGATGAAGGTAAAGACGTATTGATCTTTATTGATAACATCTACCGTTATTCTTTGGCGGGTGTGGAAGTTTCTGCATTGTTGGGTCGTATGCCATCTGCTGTGGGTTATCAGCCTAACTTGGCAGAAGAAATGGGTAAACTGCAAGAACGTATTGCTTCGACTAAGGTCGGTTCTATTACTTCTGTTCAGGCCGTTTATGTACCAGCCGATGACTTGACCGACCCTGCGCCAGCGACCACGTTTGCGCATTTGGATTCAACCATCGTATTGTCTCGTCAGATTGCAGAACTGGGTATTTACCCTGCTGTGGATCCTTTGGATTCTACTTCACGCCAGCTTGACCCTAAAGTGGTTGGCTTGGAGCATTACGAAGTGGCACAGGGCGTACAACGTACGTTGCAACGTTACAAAGAGTTGTTGGATATTATTGCGATTTTGGGTATGGACGAATTGTCTGATGAAGATAAATTGTTGGTGTACCGTGCGCGTAAAATTCAACGTTTCTTGTCTCAGCCATTCCATGTAGCTGAAGTGTTTACTGGTTCACCTGGTATCTACTGCAAGAAAGAAGACACCATTCGTGGTTTCAAAGGCATTCTTGCTGGCGAATATGACGACATCCCTGAAAAAGCTTTCTATATGATTGGTTCTGTTGAGGGTGCATTGGAAAAAGCCAAGAAAATGGCAGCTAAGGCTTAAGTCATGGCTACCATGGATGTATTGGTTGCCACAGTGGAACGCGAAGTCTATCGCGGCTCTGCTGATTTTCTTGCTGCGCCCAGTGATGGTGGTGAGTTGGGTGTATTGCCTAAACATAGCCCTTTGCTGGCAAAGCTTAAATCAGGTGAAGTGCGTATTCAGAATGGTGAAGAAGTCGATGAGGTGTTTGTCTCTGGTGGCTTTATGGAAGTTCAACCTGATATGATTACCATTTTGGCTGATACTGCTGAGCGTGCGTCAGATTTTGACGAAGCTGCTGTTGCTGAGGCGGAAAGGAACGCAAAAGCGTATCTTGAAAGCCGCCAAGGTGAAACAGACCTGGCTCGTGCTGAAGCTGAACTGGCTGTTGCAACTGCGCGTTTGGCATGGTTGCGTAAAAAGAAAAAACACTGATTTTGTAGTTTTACAGAATTTGTTTTTTGGAAAAGGGAGGGCTTGCCCTCCCTTTTTTTTACAGTGGACTTCTTGTTTTTGCTGTCGTTGATTGGCATAATGTCCGCTGTTTGTATGCATTTGGTCGCTCGTGCGACTATGGTTAAGGAGGATTTATGTCTGTTAAACATCCTGTGATCTCTGTTACCGGTTCATCCGGAGCAGGAACCAGTACTGCTAAGGTGGCATTGGAACATATTTTTCGTCGTGAAAAAGTAAAAGCTGCCATTGTTGAAGGTGATTGCTTTCACCGTTTTGACCGTTATGAGTTTCGTGAAAAATCAAAAGAATTTGAAGCTGCTGGCAAGCGTTTAAGTCACTTTTCTGATGAAGCAAACCTATTTGATCGTATTGCTGCGCTGTTTAAAGATTATGGTGAAACTGGTGTGGGTAAAGCGCGTCAGTATGTTCATGATGATGCTGAGGCTGAAATTTATGGTGTTGAACCAGGTCGCTTTACTGATTGGAAGGATGTGGGCGAAGGTTCAGACTTCTTGTTTTATGAAGGGCTACACGGTAATGTAGACGTAGCCAGTCCTTTTGCTGACCTAAAAATTGGCATCGTACCTGTAGTGAACCTTGAATGGATTCAAAAAATTCACCGTGATACAGGTTTGCGTGGTTATTCTACCGAAGCTGTTGTGGATAATATTCTTGCACGTATGCATGATTATATTCATTTTATCACACCGCAGTTTACCTATACCGATATTAACTTCCAACGCGTTCCTTTGGTTGATACTTCTAACCCATTTGTGGCGCGTGATGTACCAACCCCTGACGAAAGCATGATGGTTGTTCGTATTCGTAACCCAGAAAAATGGGGGATTGATTTCCCTTATTTGATGGCGATGTTGAATGGTTCTTTCATGTCGCGTCGTAATACTATTGTGATGCCATCATCGAAGATGGGGCTGGCGATGGAGTTGATTTTAACCCCTATTGTTCATGGTATGTTAGAAGCGCGTAAAACAGCTTAAATTATTGTTTGAGTTTGATGTTGCATGTGTGTAGCAGTACGGGCGGTCTTCGGATCGCCCGTTTTTTGTTGGGTTTTAGGCATCTTTCATATCTCGCTTGAAGCGGGATGTTGTATATTCCACCATTGGAGACATAAATGATCGTAACCTTATTGATGGTTTGCAGTATTTTGTATTTTGCCTTGCAGTTGGAAGATAAATATTCCATTCCTACACCGTTAGGTTTGGTGTTGTTAGCATTTGTTGCTCACGGTTTATTTGCTGCTTTACCTGTGATTACCATAGATATGCCACACTTTGCTGAGTTGGTGATTTTGTTATTGCCTGTGTTATTGATTTCAGATTCTTTACAGCTCAAGTTATCCACTTTAAAAGAAAATGCACTGAGCCTGTTCTTCCTTGCTGTGGTCGCTGTTTCCTTATCGGTGCTGGTTGCTTTATGGCTAGCAGATACGCTGTTTGCAGCCTATGACCTATCGTTTGCCGCTATTATATTGCTCTTTGCGATGGTCTTGGCGACGGATCCTGTTTCTGTGGTATCTGTTTTCTCTCGCTTTGAACTACCGCATCGGCTAAAGATTCTTTGTGAGGGTGAAAGCCTATTTAACGATGCTACTGCTTTGATTGTATTTGTGTTTATTGGTTTATATGCCTTAGATGGCGGTCAGCTTGATGCCTTATATGTGATCAATACCAGTCTTGTGGTGCTTGCTGGTTCGGTGCTTGTGGGTGTTTTGGTTGGTTATGTGGGGCTGCTATTGATGAAGACGACCAGTAACCGTATGGCAGAGCTGTTGCTGTTGTTGATGACGGGCTATGGAAGCTTTGAGTTATCAGAAAAGTTTTACGCCCTTCTGTTAAGCTTGGGGATTCATAGCCACACGCATTTTTCTGGTATTCTTAGTTGTATTTGTGCCATGTTGACGGTGCAGTTCGTGATGTCAAAATCAGAAGATTATGCACGTTTGCGCATGGATAAAGAAGAAGATGCGCTACGCCAAGAAACATCATTAAAACAATCATCAATGCGTTTAATCAATCGGGCATTGACGAAAATAAAATCCACCAGCGATGAACAACAACGCCATGCTCGTACCCGTGAAGATGTGCAATTATTAGCATTGGTTGCCAATACGGTGCTATTTATCGCTTTAGCTGAGATCGTTGATTTTGCGCTGTTGCAACATTACTGGCGTGAAATTATGACCATGTTTATTGCAACTACGCTGATACGTGCTGTGATGATGGCGAAGTTTGCACTACTCACACAGCATGTTGATGGTATGGTAAATATTAATTTCCGTTGGTGGGGCGTACTTACGTTTGCAGGCATTAAAGGTGGCTTATCTATTGTCATGTTGATGATGATTCCGCCTGACTTTCCTTACCTAGAGATGTTCAGTGCTGTTGTTTTAGGGGTGGTGTTGCTTTCTACTTTTGTCTATTCTTTGGTATTGATTATCCTGATTCGTAGTTGTCAGGATTCGTTTTCTCAAGAATTAGCGCAGGAAAAGGGAGAGCATCATGCGTAAATCACTGTGGGTTGTCG
The DNA here is from genome assembly GCA_964645625.1 of uncultured Zetaproteobacteria bacterium. Classification (GTDB taxonomy): domain Bacteria; phylum Pseudomonadota; class Zetaproteobacteria; order Mariprofundales; family Mariprofundaceae; genus AB-137-C09. The sequence continues at coordinate 5,583 of CAZYAI010000056.1, read as the reverse complement.
GATTGCTGGTATCAGGCATGTTAGCCTTGAGCGCGTGTAAAAAAGATGGCGATGCTGAAAAAACACCTGACGATAAAGAGCCAACGAAAACAGAGGTGGCCAATAAAGCACCTGCTAAAACAGCGGTTCCTGTTGCCGCTCCCACTGCTGCATCGACTGCCATTCCTCGCCCTGAACCAGTACCGATGACTGATGTTTCAGGTCATTACTCTGCCAGTAGCGGGGATTTAGAGATTATTCAAATCTCTTCGCAACTGTCTCGTTTTAGCATCAAGATGTCTGGCGAAGGTCGTTGTGCTGCGCAGATCAGCGGCATGTTATCGCTGCAAGATAATAATTTGGGTATGTATGAGGAACAGGGTTGCATGCTTAAGTTTGCCTTTAATGAAGGTGTCATCCAAGTGACGGAAGAGGGTGTGAGTTGTAATAGTTACCATGATAATACGTGCTCTTTTTCGGATATGTATAGGGTGAATGCGGCACAAGATGCCACAAGCTCCGATTTGCCAACAGGGCATTATATGCATAAATATGTTTCGGTGGATGGTAGCCAATGCCACGGTTGGGAGCTTTGGTTGACCAAGCCTAACGCTGTATTGGATGTTAAAGTCGCGCTTTATGATGGGGCTTGTGTGGCATCTACAGTAGCCGGAAACAACGTGCTCTATGATCCTCGTACATCAGCCTTAAGTTTTGATATTGCGACGGCAAAAGGTACACGCTCCTTTTCTGGTACTTTTAACGAAGCATCTGACCTGCAAGGGCATGTTTCAGAATGATTGCTATTCATGTTGTGCAGCACGCAGCATTTGAGGGTGCAGCGGCTATCGAGACAGCGTTAGCGGATCATCCAGACTTTAGTTTTACCTTTACCCATTTGTATGCAGGGGAGTCGTTACCAGAACGCTGTGATGACTTGGGTCTTATTTTGCTTATGGGTGGACCGATGAGTGTGCATGACGAAGCGTTATACCCGTGGTTGAAACAAGAAAAACAATGGTTGAAACAAGCAGTAGCAGATGGTCGTCGTATTGTTGGTGTGTGTTTGGGTGCGCAGTTGATGGCGGAAGTCTTAGGTGGCGCAGTGACGACGAATCGACACAAAGAAATTGGTTGGTTCCCTGTTACTCGGGTGACAGATGAAGCACCGTGGTCACAGTTGTTGCCCAGTAGTATGCTTGCCTTTCATTGGCATGGTGAGGGCTTTAGTTTACCAGCTGGTGCACAATGTTTATTACGCAGCGAAGCTTGCGCTCATCAAGCGTTTATTTGGCATCCACAAGTGTTGGCGTTGCAATGTCATTTAGAAATGACCGCAGATACGATTGCAGCATTATGCCATCATTGCCGTGATGACTTGGTGGCTGGTTCATGGGTGCAACAGCCTGAAGCAATGCAGGTTTCGCATGAGCAGTTTGCTGTTGCACAATCGTTAATGGTCGGTTTGATTCATTATATGAGTAGGCACACAAAATGATTTTAACATTTCTCACTTGCCTATTCACGCGATTTTATGCGTTACAAAAAAGGTTGTATATTAATAATATGCGCCCTTTTTTGTGCCTTGAATATCGCGAAATATTCGGCGCGATACATGTTGAAATAATTCCGCGTACCTACTTGCCTCATCCATGTTGATTGTTAGCAATGCCTTGTTTGCGCATGATGATGCGCAAGGCGAAGCGCATTATACATTACATCCAGCGTTATCCATAGCGGGGCAAGCGTACCATCAACAGTGGTTTGATTGCGCGCCGCGTTTGCCGCTGGAGTTCATTGCATGGTTGCATGATTGTTCACCCATATCTTACCTTGCACCGCAACTGCCAGAGGGACATCAAGCACAGCAGTGTTGGTTGGCAGCACCGTACCATGCACAGTTACGGCGGGATCGTTTTTACATCTTACCCGAAGCAGATTTGGATTGGTGTGTTGATGATGGGCTACGTTTGTGCGAGCTGCTCAATCCTGTGTTGGCAGAGGATGGCATGATGTTGTTGGTTCACAGCACGCAGATATTGTTATTGCTGGATGAACCCTTATCGGCTAAGCCTGTATCGTTTGCCAGTATCGAAGGTGGTGTGTTGCCTAATCGTCCGCCTGAGGGCAAAGATGGTTTGCGGTTGATGCGCTTGGTTGCCGATCTACAAACGCAGTTGTACCAAACACCATTACCACGGGCGGAGCTTGCTCCTGTGATTCATGGTTTGTGGTTTTGGGCGGATGAAGCAGTACCTTGTTCACCTACGTCAAACCCAGACTTTACGCTGAGCCAATCACTGGAGGGAGTAGCTGATGCGCGCGTGTTAACCGCGCAGCAATGTGCGCATATGGCAGATTGGCCGCAACATGTACTGTGTCTTGGTGATGGCAAGGCCGTATGGTTGAGGCGTAAACCTGCATGGTCAGCATGGTGGGCGCAGCGGTCAAAACAGCATCAACAGCAGCATTGGCAGGCGGATCTGATCGCTGAAGAATCAGCATTGCATCGCCAGCTACGGCAACACTTGAGTCATAAGGTAAGTAGGTACACAAAATCATTTTAACATTTCTAACTTGCTCATTCACGCGATCTTCCGCGTTACAAAAAACATTATATAGCGGGGCTATACGTCCGTTTTTGTGCCTTGAATATCGCGAAATGTTCGGCGTGATAAATATTAAAATAATTCCGCGCACCTACTTAATATCATGAATACAAGCGTAAGCTTACCGCAACAGCTAACCATGGGTGGCGCGCAATTGGTGTGGCGTGATGCGCCATTATTGGCGGATAACCCCTTGCAGGCATGGCAGGGCTTGTTGGCAGCGCGTAATCTGCATGAGCATGATGCATTTTTCACCCCGCGCCTTGCTGACTTACCCGACCCAGATAACATGATGGATATGGCGAAGGCAGCCGAACGTCTGTATCAGGCGATAGTTGCAGGCGAGCATATTCATATTTTTGGCGACTTTGATGCCGATGGTGTGTGTGGTACGGCGGTGTTGGTCGAAGCTTTGCGCGCTGCTGGGGCGCATATTACCGCTTCGATCCCCCATCGTAGCGATGATGGTCATGGTATTGGCATCGAACCGATGGAAGCTGCGGTTGCCGAGGGTTGTACTTTAGGTGTCAGTGTGGATACAGGCACCGTTTGTTTTGAAGCCTGTAGCGCGGCAAAACGTTTAGGTTTGGATTTAATCGTCACCGATCATCATCTGCCAGCCGATACCTTGCCCGAGGCTTTTGCTTTGCTTAATCCTGCGCGCCAAGACTGTGGTTTTGCCGAGCGGCAACTCTGTGGCACAGGGGTGGCTTTTTTCCTGTTGATGGCATTGTGGAAGCGACTTAAAGCGGTGCAGCGCATCCCGAATTATGACCTCCGCTGCCTGTTGGATCGTGTTGCTATCGCCACAGTGGCGGATGTGATGAATTTGCAGGGCGTTAATCGTATTCTGGTTTATTATGGTTTGCAAAGGATGCAGCATCAACCTTGCGCTGGTGTGGCAGCATTGCTGGCTTTGGCGCGCTTGGGTAATCGCAAGGTGAATGTGGAACATATTGGCTTTCATCTTGCGCCGCGCATCAATGCTGCTGGGCGTATGCAACATGGTGATGACGCGCTGGCATTATTGCTCAGTGATGATGCGGATGATGCCCATGCACGCGCCGCAGATTTGGATGCTTGTAATCAAGCGCGGCGCAAGGTGGAAAGTACTGTTTTTAAGGCGGCGGAGTTGCTTATCGCTGATTCTCCTGTGTTGGCAGCTTACCATGCTGATTGGCATGCAGGGGTGGTCGGTTTGGTGGCAGGGCGTTTAGCACGTCAGCATGGACGACCCGCAGCGATTGGTTTTATTGAGCCTGGCGGTCACATTCGCGTTTCTTTACGCGGGGTGGCGGGGTATCATATTGGTGATATTTTGCAGCAGTGTGCTGATTACCTCAATCATTTTGGTGGTCACGCTGGGGCAGGTGGCGGAGGCATTCGGGAAGGAGCTTGGGATGGTTTTGTTGCAGTATTTGGTCAAGCGATCAGCAGCCAAAAGCAACAAGCTTATCAAGCCACGCAAGCTATTGACGGCGTTTTAACGGTATCTGCCCTGCATTATGGTTTGGCGGAACGCTTGCAACGTTTCGAGCCGATTGGTCGTGGCAATCCTGCCTGCTGTTGGCTACTCAGCGATGTGACAGTAACGCAGCGGCGCGAGCTTAAAGGTGGTGTCGTGCGCTTGCGCCTAACACAAGGCGGCGAAGCGATTGATGCGATTATGTTTGGTGGTGGTCGTTTCGCCCCTGAACCTGCCGAAGGAACCAGCATAAGTGTGATAGGCAGTTTGCAAAAAGATGATTGGCGTGGTGGTCAAGCAATTCAGTTTGTGGTTGAAGATTTTATTCTTCTTGACGGTATTTTGAGCAGCCACGCAAGTCATCTTTAACCAATTGATATATCCCTATGGGGAATGAGCGATGGTGTTTTACGCTAACCACACTGATGCATAAAAAGCACAGACTTGGTACAACTTGCCACTGAACCGAAGAGAAAAAGCGATCAACACCAAACGTCATTTTACCACTTTTAGTCACTGGCGATTCATCTCCTGAGAGAATGTTCACTTCCTCAAAGAGAAACATAAAGTTGTGCACAACAGCCCAATTTATCCGTTCCCATGGAATATCTGGTAGGGCGAAAAATCGCGTCATTGAAAGTATTGCTTCGACAAGAACTGAGAGTTGGCGGAACGTTTTTCCATCTAAAAGGTTGCTCGCTGAAGAAAGGGCGTGCATGATTTCGTTCATGGGTATCTACCGTGCTTTATCGTTTCGTTTTCTGAAAAAAATAAAGACTAGCACCACAACCCCGGAAGTTCGTGAAAGAATATGGTGAGGATAGATTCTTGGTAGCAAGGCGCAACACCGTAGGAATAGCAGGGGTTATTTCAAGGTGTTGCAACGCAGCTACCGACAATATAGACCAGCTCAAATTTCACGAATTTCCAGGGCGTGGTACTAGGGTTCGATAGATACCCTATCAATTTTGGCGAAGGTATTGAGCAATGCGAATCTTACTTGTTGAGGATGATGTCAGGCAGGCTTCTTTTATTATTCAGGGGCTAAAACAACAAGGGCTGCACATGGAACACGCAAAAGATGGTCTTGAGGGGCTCCAGTGTACAACAAGCAACCATTATGACATCTTTATTATCGATTTAATGCTTCCCAAGAAAGATGGAATTTCCCTAATTCACGACTTGCGCAGCAGAGGGATCAGTGCTCCGATCCTGGTATTAAGCGCGCGCAATTCGGTGGATGACCGGGTGCAGGGATTGAAAGCTGGTGGTGATGATTATCTGGTCAAGCCATTTGCGTTTTCTGAACTGGTGGCGCGTCTGGAGGCATTGCATCGCCGAGTCACTGGCTTAACGGAGCCAGATTGTTTGAGCGTGGGTGATCTGTCGATGGACTTGCCGCGCCATAAGGTGCGCCGTGGCGATCATTCAATTGATCTGCAGCCCAAGGAATATATGTTACTGGAGTATCTGATGCGCAATGCTGGTCGGGTGGTCTCCAAAACGATGATCATGGAGTATGTCTGGGAT
>CAZYAI010000055.1:0-15434 GCA_964645625.1 uncultured Zetaproteobacteria bacterium | reverse complement strand
TCGCCAGCATCACCAATACGGGGTAACGCACGCTATTAAATTGAATGGCTAAAATAACAAAAATCGCTGCCAATGCAAAACCAAAGCTAAAAATCAAGCCGCGCACAGATTCATCACTACGTTCCTGTTCGCCGCCTAAATGCACATCAGTACGTTGTGCATCGCCCATCCACTGCGACTGATGACTACGCACCAAGTCATTCACTTCTTTGGATGTAATCAGCGCACGATCCACTTCAGCGGATACATTCATCACCCGATCACCATCTTTATGACGGATGCTATTACTACCAGGTGCTTCGACCACCTTGGCAATACGATGCAGCGGAACCAAGCCACCACGCTGATTAGGGATCTCCAACTGCATCAATGTTTCCATCTGCCGCCGCGCTGCCTCAGGGTAACGAATCGTGACATCCACCTCCTCTTTCCCCTGCTTCAGCGTTGAAATGCGCAAACCATCAAAAGCGGCGCGAACATGGTTGGCAACGGTGCTTAAATTAACCCCCGCATAAGAAGCCAAAGTACGATCCACTTCAATATGCAATTCAGGATCACCTGGTTCCAACTCACTTTCGATAGCATATACACCTTTAATGGTGGCAAGGTAATCAATCAAACGCTGGCTGATCGCCGCCATCTCTGTTTGCGACCCACCCGTCAACTCTACTTGCAAAGCCCGTCCAACAGGGGGACCTGGCGTCATCATAGCAAAACTAATATCCATACTGGGGAACAACGCTGGAATTTCCGCTTCCAACTTATCCATCACCGTAAAAGCTGATAACTCACGTTGGGTAAAAGGTGTTAAAATCACCCGAACATAGCCAAAACGATCGCCCATCTGTTTTAATGCTTCACGCTGGTCAGCACTGTTTTCCCCTGCGACCAAGGTCGTCGTCTCCAGCACTGTAGGGTCAATGCGCTCGCGCACTGCGGCATCGAGTGCCTTAATCTGCGCATAGCTTTGCTCCAAGGTTGTTCCAGGCGGCAACGTTACACGGAGGTAAAATTCCGCCTCAGCACCAGAAGGGAACAATTGAAACTTCATCTCTTTTGCCAGCACAGCGGTAGCCAGCAAGGAGGCTACCGTCAGCAATAACGTCAAATACCGCCAGCGCACGGCAAACGATAACACGGGTTTGTACACAGCACTGATCCACACAAACAGCAAACGTTCTTTCGGATGCTTGTGTGGATTAGCAATATCACGAATATGATTAGGCAAAATAAAAATCGCTTCCAACCAAGAAAATAGCAACAACGTCACCACCACCACAGGAATAGAAAAAATAAACTTCCCAATGATGCCTTCCATGTACATCAGCGGAATAAATGCCACCACCGTTGTAAGCACCGTCGCCGTCACCGGCCCTAACAGCTCATGCGTACCAACAATCGCCGCTTGCTCAGGCGTTAAACCCTTCTCCATATGCCAGGTTACATTTTCACCAACAATAATCGCATCATCAACCATCAAGCCCAGCACCATGATAAAGCCAAACATGGTTAACAGATTCAATGTCACGCCCGCCAAATAGAGTAACAACAAACCAGAGAAAAAGATAATCGGCAGCCCCCACGCTGTGGTCACAGCCACCGAGGGGCGTAAAAACAGGATCAAAGTCAGCAACACCAAACCTAAACCAATCGCCCCGTTACTGGTCAATACATGCAAACGTAAGCGTGTGATTTCGGAGAAGTCTTGGTACGTACGCACCTGCACCTTAGCACCATAGCTTGCAGGAATCGTAGCCAAATACGCCCGAACCTTGTCCACCAAGGTGATAATATCGGCATCACCTTTCTTCAAAACGATCATATTCAACGCAGGATCACCCTGCGCCCCGACATAGCGCGTCGCTTGCACCAAGGTACGCTCCACATCCGCAACATCACGCAAACGCAGTGTTTGACCACGATCATTCGCCCGCAACACCAAGTCACCCGCATCAGCAGCAGAATGAAACTCACCAACAATGCGAATCATATGCTGACCATCGTTTTTTTTGAGCGTGCCACCTGGGGCATTCACATTCCACCCCTTAATCACCTGCATCACATCGTTAATAGCCACCCGATGACGACGCATTTTTTTCGGGTTCAAAGTAATGCGAATTTCCTCTTTGCGATCACCCTGCACCAACACACGGGAAACGCCCTGTATGCCCAACACATCATCTTCAATCCTATCACCAAGGTGTTTCAGTTCCACATCGTCAAAATCACCAAAGATGGAAAAGGTCAATACTGGAGCTTGTTCGGACTTAATCTCTGAAATCACAGGGTCAGCAGGCATATCTACAGGTAGCCCTGCCTGATTCACTGCTTGTTGCACATCGGCAACCAAACGCGAACGGTCACTAAAGTCAGGATCGACCTCAATCGTAATCTGCATGGTTCCTGGGAAGGAGGTACTACGAATCGCTTTAATACCATCAAGCCCTTTGAGCTGCCGTTCAATCGGCATAATCAGCAGTTGCTCCACCTCTTTTGGTGTTGTGCCTGGGTAGCCACCAGCAATCACAATGACATCAAAGTTTACACTAGGGAATGCTTCGCGCTGAATATTCTCTGCCGCATACACACCACCCAGCAGCAGCATGACCGACAATAAATTCACCACCAAGCCACGCCGCACAAAAAATGCGATCAATGCTTTCATGGGCTACTCGTGAGCTTCATCAGCACATCACCCGCTGCCAAATGCAAGCGCAAACGCGCGAGGTTAATGGTGATCTGTTGCAATGCAGCTTGCAGTTCGGCATTGCGTAAGTCGCCAGAGAACTGGACAATGGTTGAGGTATCGGAACGGCCTTCGCGGTAGCGTTGTAATTCAGCACCATATTTGCGTCGTTCCGCCTTCACACGCTGCTGCATCGCCAAATAATTCTGCCGTGCATTGTTCAAATCGGTGCGAGCAGTAGCAATATCGGTACGTATTTGCTCCAAGGTTTGCCAGTGCTGCAACAAGACTTGTTCACGTTGCAAGCCATTACGCGCTAAAGCAGCCTTTGTTGCATGTTTGCCTAAGGTGTCTTTAAACTCAATGCCAACACCGACATAACGGTCGCGTAAATCAAATGAATCATTGGTGGTACGCATGCTTAGCCCCGTCAAAGCGCGGCTACCAATTTGCCCGATAAGATTCAACTGTGGTCGCAATTGGTCTTGCAACAGCCGGTCTTGTGCATCAGCAGCTTCAAGTTGTGCTTGTAACACATGGAAGATAGGACGCTGCCGTTTTGCATCGTCCAACAATGCGCGATCAGAACGCAATACGGGGGACAACCAAGCAGCATCCGCGTTGCTATCAGTATGCCATGATGATGTCGATGCATCCGTTTGCAGCAACAAACGACTCAAAGCGGTGCGCGCACTGTCAACGGCAGCCTTGGCCTGTACCACACTGGCTTTACGGGTGACCAATAACGCCTCTGTTTGCAGCCGATCAGCCGTTTCCACCAAACCAAAGGCTTCACGCTTACGCTGGTAACGAAGCAACTGTGCCACGCGGTGAACCGCATCTTCAGCAATACGCACGCTGATTTCATTGGCTGCTAATTGGTAATAAAGCGCGGCAGCTTGCCCCAGCAGTTGCTCTTGCTGCACCGCAACTTGCCAATGCGCTGCTTGTTTCCCCAAGGCATTCACCTGTGCTTGCTGCTGATAAGCAGGATTGCCATGCCCTTGCAACAAAGGGTAGCGGTAAATAACATCGATTTTACTTTCATACACAGGGTTCAACGATGCCTGAAAAAAAGCAGACGTCGTCACAGGGTAACGTAAACGCGTACGACTGTAACTCAATGTGGAAGTGACGCTAGAGCCGTCAGCTAAGGGTTGGGTGATATTAGCCGACAATACAGCCAAATTAGTAATATTAGAGCCAAAGGGACTAGGACTGGGTTTCTTTTCATCCGAGCCATTCAATGCTACGCCCCACTGACCATCGAGCAAAGCTGCGCGCTGTTGTTCGTTCACCCCTTGCAATGATTCATTCAGGGTAGCCAGTGCTAAAGAAGGTTGCTCCTGCAACACCTGATGCAGCACTTGAGCCAGCGTAAGCGACGCTGCCTGGGCACTAACGACCGAGGTACAAAAAACAAACGCCAATACAACAGCACGCAACATCATCATGCTCGTTCGATATACTCACCCGATTCGGTATTAACACGCACCTTAGTACCTGCTTCTAGGTAAGGTGGAACCATAATCGAAGCACCTGTTTCCAACACGCCTGGCTTGTACGATCCTGTTGCTGTCTGCCCCTTAATGGAAGCATCACATTCAACCACCACCAACTCAACACTCTGTGGCAGGCTAACATTCAAGGCTTGGTCGCCATGAAACTCAATAATCACATTCGTTTCTGGCAACATATAAGGCAGAGCATCTTCCAACAACTCACGGTTCAAAGCAATTTGTTCGTAGGTCTCGGTATCCATAAAGTGGTAAGTATCGCCATCGTTATACAGGTACTGCATGCCTTTTTGCTCTAAAACCACACGTTCAACACGTTCGGTCGAGTTAAAACGCTTATTGGTTTTATTTCCTGTGGCCATATTGCGCATTTCAATCTGCATGCAAGCAACGCCTTTACCTGGTGTCACATGATGCGTTTTCATCACCCGCCACAAAGCACCTTCAACCTCTAAGATATTTCCCGCACGAATTGCCGTGGAATTTATTTGCATGATTCACTCCCGCATGGCTTATGCCAAACACTCTAAAAACGGACGGCAAGATAACGACAATAAACCAAAGCAGCAAATCAAGAACCGACGTTAGCGGTCTCTACTCCATCCTCGGGGAAGTACACCCACACTTCTGTGCCCTTGCCCTGCACACTGTTGATATAAATCGCACCATGATGACTACGCACAATCCCTAAAACAGCACTTAAGCCAAGCCCGCGACCAACAAAATGGGTAGAAAAGAACGGTTCAAACACCTGTTTCACCACCTCAGGCTCCATCCCCTTAGCACAGTCCTTGATGCAGATAGCGACGATAGAGGAGGCACTTCCTGTAGCAAAGTAATTATGTGTAAGCTGCTTAGGCAAAGCCGTTACATGCATGGTGCGTAAGCAAATCGGCCCTGCTTGTTCACCATAAGCTTCATGGGCGTTACTGATAAGATTAACCAACAATTGATTCAACTGTGCTCTATCACCACGAATACAAGGAAGATGCTGATCCAATTGATAATGCAAAAAACCTGCACCACCTGCAAGACGACAAAACATCGCTTCCTGCTTGGTAACCATACGATTGATATTCAGCACGCTCACCCAATACCGTCCTTTGCCAGCATAAGCCAACATTTGCTGGCACAGTTGCGAAGCCTTATCAGACGATTGAAGTACTGTAGCCATCAAGGCATCAACCTCGGGCTGGTGCTCTACCTTCATCCGCGCCACTTCGGCATTGCCAATAATCGTGGTAAGAATGTTATTAAAATCATGCGCCAGTCCGCCAGCCATCGTCCCCAATGCATCCAAATGCTGCATCTCTGCCATGCGTTGTGCTATCTCACGCTGTTGCTGCTCAAAAACGACCTCTTGCGTCACATCGTGAATCATCGCTTCGACATAACCATCCTCATTCACCGTATGCCAAGATAGACTCAACCAAATAGGACGACCATCCGCTCGCCGCACTTGGCAACGCAGCCCATGCACCTTACCCTCACGCAAAGCTTGCATCAATACAGCTTCATCATCCTTATGCATAAGCAAATCATTCAAATGATAGTCACGAATTTGCAACTCAGTGTAGCCCAAAATACTTTCAACCGCTCGCGATGCCCACACGATCTGTAAAGTCGGCGATAAACGTGCACACATAGCAGGCATATGATTCAGAATACCTTGCAAACGATGTTGACTGGCTTCGAGTTCTCGGGTACGGATTTCCACCCTCTGCTCCAACGTTTCGTACAAATACACATTACGCAAACCAATAGCGATTTTAGAAACAAACAACTGCAACAATTGTTGATCGCCAGCATCTGGTTTAAACGGTGTATTGAGCAACACAGCAGCCTCTAAACCATCGCCTGCATCCAAATACAACACCTGCTTATCACCCAAGGTATCATCTTCACCCGCAAACGTTTGACGCAATAAGGCAGCCTCTTCACTATGACGACAGGCATCCCCTAAATGACAATGAATACATCGCGCATACGTCCCCACCGCAGCCATGACACGAAGCGTGCATTGTGGCGTACGGCAAGCATACGCTTCCCCCTTGTGTTTAACGCACAAAATACCATCTGGTTCGCAGTCAAGAAAGCTTGCCAACTGCTCCAATACACCAGAGGCAAATTGATGCATGGAACGCGCATGAAAAAGATTCTCCGCACTGTCCAACACTTGGCGTATGCCCTGCTTAACACGGTGGATCGCTGTAATATCTCGGTATGAGCGCAAGGCGGTAATCACCGTGGTAATGAGTGTTTGTGCTGTAAGTTCTGTTTTGGTCTTATAGTCGTTGATGTCGTAATCCATAATAACATCAAGCTCAGGGGCTTGGCCAGGTTGACCTGTACGCAAAACAATACGAACGTCTTTATTATCCAAATCGTGACGGATAAACTGCACCAACTCCAAACCTGCAGACTCATGCTCCATTACCACGTCAAGCAAAACCATCGCATAATCGCCACGCTGTTGCAGCATGGCTCGCGCTTCTGTTGCGGAGTAGGCACTTTCCATCTTCATAGGGCGGTGATGGAACGTCAGGTCAGCCAAAATCATTCGCGTTACAGCATGTACTTCCGCATCATCATCAACAATCAGTATATACCACGGTCTTTGTTTTCGCGGCAATGATTCGGGTTTATCTTCCGCACGCTTTAACCGTAATGGCGTTCCCATATTACCTCACTCCTTAACATGGTGGTGTAACCCGCACAATAAACGAGCATGGGGTTTTGACGCGCTGTGCGATGGGCTTCTATCGCACAGCCATCCTCATTAACGTGAATCATTCACAATGCAACAAGGCAAATGAACCTCAAAACGGCTTCCTTGCTTATCAGAAGATGTTACATGAATGTACCCTTGCAACTGTTGCCGCACCAAATTGTGGACGATATACATACCCAATCCACTACCACCCAACCCTCGCCTAGTGGTAAAAAACGGCTCAAACAGATGTTCAGTCGTGTATGCATCCATACCACAGCCATCATCCTGACAAATTATTTCCACGATGTCACCCTCATTACGCCGCGCCGTAATACTTACCGTACCAGCCTTACCATCGGGGAAGGCATGCATCAACGCATTATTAATGATGTTAGAAAGTAGCTGTGCCAAAGCACCTGGGTAACTATGCATCGCAATGTCATCGGGGCAATGCACCTCCAATACAATCGGCGTACGCTTAAATGATGCCTGAAAACTCAAGGCTATTTCTTGCAAGTAGGTAGCCAAATCAAAGGTGCGCAACATATCAAAGGTTTGATCCACAGCAATTTGCTTAAAGCTTTGAATCAACTCCGCAGCACGGCGCGCATTGCCTTCGATCAAGCGGGTGGACTCTTCTGTTTGCACAAGGTATTGCTCCAAGCCCTCCATGGTTAATGCATCATCATGGTAGTGCTGTAACACTTTCATGCTTTTATCGCGCAAATAACTTGCTGCTGTGAGTGACAAGCCCACAGGCGTATTCACTTCATGCGCTACGCCTGCCACCAAGTTACCCAGCGCGGCAAGTTTTTCTGATTCAACCAAGGCGGTCTGTGCTTGTTTAAGGGTGTGTAATGCTGATTCTGCTTTTTCTCGTGCCTGTTGCGTCTCTTTGCGTTGCTGCTCGCGTTCGCTTACATCACGAACAGTCAAGGTAATCAGCAAGGCATCGGCCGAGTCATCGAAGCTCAAGCTGATTTCAACGGGGAACACATGACCATCAGAATGCGTCGCATGCAACAGCATGCCATCACCCATCAAACGGCTGTGTGGATGTGCCATATATGAACGGCGTAATTGCTCATGTTTGTGGCGAAACGCTGCGGGCATCAAGGCCTCCACCGCCAAGCCTATCAATGCCGCCTCGCTGTAACCAAACAATGTACAAGCCATGCTATTGCAACGCATCACCCGCCCATGTTGATCGACAATCAACATCGCATCAGGCACGGCTGCGAGTAAATTATCTACCCGCTGAAAAGCCTGCTGCGCAGCCAACCGTGCCTGCATTTGAACACGAAACAACACCAGCAGCATCATGCCAAACACCACAAAGACACCAATCATCAAATAACCATACGCCAAACGATGACGGGCAGTCACAATCGCTGCTTGCGTTAAAACCTCAGCATCGCGACTACGCTGCAAGGCTCGTTCACGTAAAAAAGCAATAGCAGCAAGGGCGGGACGATCATCCACTTTAACCTGCTGGTCAATCGCTGCGGGACTATAGCCTTGGTCAACAAGGCGCACGGCTAATTGTTGTTGTTGATGGTATTCGGCGACGACCTGCCGCAAATAAAGAACCTGCTGTTGCTCTGCCGTAGTTAAGTTCAGCGCAACAAAATCCGACAATAAGGCATCCATCTGAGTAAAATCTTCTTTTAATGCAGACAAATAGCGCGGTTCTTGGCGCAAAACATAATTCTTAAAATGATGAATCATGCCGCCATAACCCAAGTGCTGTATCAGCTCAGCCAACACGCTGTTATAACGCGCCGACTGTTGGTTATAATCCGACCAAGCACGATCAACGGCAACAAAACGTTCGTTCACATGGGATAAAAAGATAAACCAACCCAAAGAAAGCAAGGCAATAATCAGCCATAACACACCCTGCCAATGACGTGCATGCACGAGGCGTTTCATCCACTCATCCATAAGCCCTCCCCACAGACTAGGAGGCTACGCGCTCTTGCTGGTTTTGTTAAATTTCCAGTGCCTTTTAGACTCTGTTGCCACAAACAGCTTCTCGTTTAAAGACGGGACGCATGTACCCTACAAAGCGAAACATACAAGGTTGTGATTGAGGTACGAAACCCAACTTTAAAGCATCATAAGTTATGTCATGCATATCCATATTGCTTTTATCCCGTCTTAAAAGGCAAGCCCAAAACTGGATGCCGCATCAGGTGCAGCATCCAGCTTCGTTGCTATCACAAACTACTCTTCGTCTTCGTCTTCACCGACCAATGCGAGCAATTCGTCTTGACTGATATGCCGTGCCTCACGACCGACAACCATGTACACCACCATTTCAGCAGTATTCACCGCATGATCGCCAACACGCTCTAATTGTTTTAAGCAGGTCGATAACTGCATACAATGAGAAATTAACGCAGGGTTTTCTGCCATATACGTCAACAAGGCACGCTGATCGTTAGCAAACTGTGCATCAATCAAATCATCATGTTCAATCGCCTGCGCGGCCAGCTGTGGATCGCGGTTTAAAAAAGCACGACGCGCCAATTTGATTTGTTCAATCACCAATTCACTCAAGGTGCCAAACACCATAGGAACATCGCCTTCTGATGCATTCAAACGCTGAATCGTTTTAGCAACATTGATCGTCAAATCACCCATACGTTCCAAATCAGTGACAATTTTGGTTGCCGCAAAAACGAAGCGCAAATCTGAAGCAGCAGGTTGATGGTGCACAATCAATTGCCGTGCGGCTTCGTCAATAGCCACCTCCAAATCATTAAGCATTGCTTCACGTTGCAGAATACTCTCAACCAATTCAACATCATGATCTTTGAAGGCTTTTTGGCATTGGCGAACATTTTTCCGCACTAATTTATACATTAAATTGATGCGCGCGCTTAAATCATTCAACGCGACATCAAAACTTTTCAGCGTATGAGCTTGCATAGGAATCCTTTACTTACAAATCGTTACATCTAATATGGTAGTGTATTCGGAACAACAAACGCCGTCTCTATTAACCGAAACGACCTGTGATATAATCATCAGTACGTTGCTCTTTTGGTTTAGTGAAAATATCACTGGTACTACCATATTCAATTAAATCACCAAGGTAGAAAAATGCTGTCTGCTCAGACACACGCGCAGCCTGTTGCATGCTATGCGTTACAATAGCAATCGTGTATTCAGCCTTAAGTTCTTCAATCAAAGCTTCAATTTTTGCCGTTGCAATCGGGTCTAAGGCAGAACATGGCTCATCCATCAAAATCACTTTGGGGCGTACTGCAATCGTGCGCGCAATACACAAGCGTTGTTGTTGCCCGCCAGACAAGGCGGTACCAGGTTGATGGAGCTTGTCCTTCACCTCATCCCACAAACTGGCTTTGTGTAATGATTCTTCCACCAACACATCCATTTCAGTGCCTTCGCTGGCAAGCCCATGAATACGCGGTGCGTAAGCAATATTCTCATAAATGCTTTTAGGGAAAGGGTTAGGCTTCTGGAACACCATACCAACATGGGTACGAAGATGAACAACATCAACCGCAGGATCATAAATATTGTGACCATCAAGCAACACTTCACCTTCAATACGGCAACCAATGATGCGGTCATTCATACGGTTAAGCGTACGCAACAAGGTAGATTTACCACAGCCTGAAGGACCAATAAAAGCGGTCACACTGTTTTCTGGAATATCTAAGGTAATACCATGCAATGCTTCAGCTTGACCATACCACAGCTTGAGATTCTCGATATGAATCTTGGTTTTTTGCTCTGCTTTGACTTCTGTATTCATCTCGTCCTCACCAAGTTTTTTCTGAACGTTTACGCAACCATACGGCTACAGCGTTGAGTGATAATAAGACCACCAGTAATACTAAAATACCTGCTGCTGTACGCTCTTCAAAAGCGCGCAGGGATTCCGATGACCATGTGTAAATTTGTGCTGGTAATACCGTAGCAGCCTGCAATGCACTCTCAGGTGCATCAGGAATATATGCCATCATACCAACAATCAGTAGCGGTGCGGTCTCCCCCATCGCCTGCGCCAAACCAATGATGCTACCCGTAAGAATACCAGGCATCGCCAGTGGTAACACATGATGCCACACCGATTGTAACTGCGAAGCACCCACACCCATCGCCGCTTCACGGATTGATTCTGGCACAGTACGCAGAGCTGCGCGGGTACTAATGATAATAATGGGCAAGGTCATCAATGCCAACGTCAAACCGCCAGCCAAAGCTGAGGATCGCGGCACGCCAGCAAAGTTGATAAAAATCGCCAGGCCCAACAAACCATACAGAATAGATGGAATAGCAGCCAAGTTATTGATGTTTACCTCAATCACCTGCGTAAAATGGTTATCAGGGGCAAATTCCTCTAGGTAAATCGCCGTCATAATCCCCACAGGTACAGCCAGTGCCATGGTAATCAACAACACCAGCACCGAACCAACCGCCGAAGCTAAAATACCTGCATACTCAGGTAATTTAGAGTCACCATTGGTAAAAAAGCCAACATTGAATGCCATGCGCGTATGACCTTGCTGCCGAAGTTCATCAACACGCTTTTGATACTTCCCTTTTAAGCCATGACCATCATGCCCTTTAAGGTATTGGTCAACACGACTTTCTGCCAGTACCCACAATTCTTCACTGGTACCGATCATGCTGGGGTTATCTTTTAGCAAACGCGGCAAACTACGCAACCATGATTTACTAACGAGACGGCGATCCAAACGACTCACCGCCTTGTTATAGTTCTTAATCGTAGCTTCGGTGTAGTTCACCGTCACTTTTATTTCCGTCTGTTGCAATGCAGGCATCGCCTTGCTGATAATATCAACGAAAAAGAACAGCAAGAAACTCAAAGCAAAGGCCAATGCCAATAAGCCATACAGACGAAAGCGTCGGTCTGCCCGATAGCGTCGCTGCAAGGCGGGATTATTTGCCGTATTCATTTATTCATACCTCTGTCGGAATTTACGCACCACTAGCGAAGAAATAATATTCAACACCAACGTCACAATCAGTAACACCATACCCAAGGCAAACGCGGCCAAGGTGAAGGCGGAGTCAAACTCTTGGTCACCCGTTAAAGCTTCAACAATTTTCACGGTTACCGTGGTCATACCTTCAAGCGGATTGGCGGTTAAGTTTGGACGCAAACCTGCTGCCATCACCACAATCATGGTTTCACCAATAGCACGCGATACAGCAATAAGAAATGCTGCCACAATACCAGGCATGGCAGCGGGTAAGACGACATGGCGAATAGTCTCCGCCTTGGTCGTACCCAACGCCAAAGAACCATCACGCAAGGATTGCGGCACAGCACGAATGACATCGTCAGACAACGAGGACATGAAAGGAATAATCATAATCCCCATAATCAGACCAGGGGCGAGCGCATTGGTATAATCAGCGTGATAGCCCATCGCCTCAGCAAACTGTACAACCAAGGGGCTGATGGTAATCGCTGCGAAAAAGCCATAAACAACAGTGGGAATACCCGCCAAAATCTCCAACATCGGTTTTAGACGGTTGCGCCACGCATTGCTGGCGTATTCCGACATATAAATCGCCGAAAATAGTCCCACGGGTACAGCAACAAACATTGCGATGGCAGTAATCATAAACGTACCAGCAAAAATCGGTACCGAGCCAAAGTGCGGCACTGCTCCACCTTCATCTTCTCTTCCTGCACCAATCAAAAATGCAGTATCGGGCTCCCAACGTGTGCCTGTAACAAACTCCCAGAACGAAATAACTTTAAAGAACTGAATCGACTCAAACAACACGGAAAAGACAATACCAATGGTGACTAAAATCGACACCGTTGCCGCGCCAAACAACATCGCACGCACCATACGCTCCACGGAATCTCGAGCGCGAAACTCCACATTGATGTGTGACAACGCGACACCACCACCTGCGGCAGCAATCAAAAACGATAATGCCAAAAACAAGCTGCTCGGTGCTGTGTACCAATGAAACAAATGCATTAAACCAAAGAAAATCGCCACGATCAGTGCGGGTAACAACACCATCAAAGCACCATACCAGCCATAGTAACCTGGCTGCGAATGCAAACGAATGGAACCATGCATTAAGCTTGTTGCTTTATTGCGACTCAACCAAAAAGTCACGGCCGACATAGCAGCCAAACCGCTCAATAACCAAAAAATAAGATCCGATGTTTGCATAGGTATACCTGAATAAAAAAGTAAACGCCAACTACTGCTGACCTGCGAAGGCTGCGAAACGTAAAGCAAAGCCATGTCATAAAAAACGTGTGCAAGCCCCTGTCATATTGTCACGACAGGGTAAAGCGATACGTGAAGTATTCCAAAGATAACGAGGTAAAAAAACAACATGAACCACGAAAGGCACGAAAACACGCGAACAATAAGAAACATTGCCTTTCGTGCTTTTCGTAGTAAATAAACCATCTTTCAGCAATCATGAAAACAATGAAAGTGCAAACTACAATGTGAAGGATGCCGACTGCTTCAGCCAGTCTTTTTTAGGTTCAATATGTTAAGATTAGATGTACGCACCATTTCTGCCGCAGGCTTGATGACGTTCGGTTGTACTTTGTTGGCGGTAATCAGTGGCTTGTAAGGTAAAGGTGCGGCAATTTTCTTGGGCGCGTATATCACTGACGCGGAACACTGTGCCTGTTTGCGGATTCCGCCATTGGCGATCACGTGGCGAACGCTGGCTTAATGCTTGATTTAGCTGTTGTTTATCAGCGTTATCCATGTAATACTGCACGATTTTACTACCAACGAAATTACCAATAATCGCACCAGCAATTCCACCCATTGCAGCGCAACCAGCACGCGTATAACGATCGCTTTTTTTACATGCCTGATAGCCACCGTATGCACCGCCTGCTGCAAACACAGCCGAAGAAACACCTTGCACGGCTTGGTTGTTATTGGCGCACCCTCCAAGTAGCAACAGTAAACTGCATAACATGAGTAATCGCTGTGATAAGAACATAGGGCAAGAATCCTTGATTGGTTTTACTATTGGCATTGTTTGTATTTGGATAGTATTTTTTCGACATATTGTTGAGGATTGTTTGACCAGCAACGTTGAGGGATTTTGAAGTTGTTATTTTTAATCGTGCCATAGCCGCAGTTATACGATGCCAATGCCAAACCAACATTATTATTGATGCCAGGTTCATTAAGTTTTAAATGCAGGTAACGCGCACCACCCTGCAAACTTTGACGGGGATCATGACGATTCGTCACGCCTGCTTCTTTGGCTGCTGCTTTGCCCAATTGCATCAAACCAGCACAACACGGTGTAGCAGCATGCGGGTTATAGCCTGACTCATAAAAAACGACAGCGTGCATAAAACAAGGGTGAAAGTTCTGTTGTTTACCCACATCATCAATCATCTGACGCAGCGGAAGCTGGTATTTTTGCTCTGCTTTTTTTGCATGCGCCGTAAAAAATGGCGATAATGTATAGGATGAAGGGTAAGCAATACTGCGCGGTGAAGCTGTGTCTTGCCGTGTTGGTGCTAGCATAGGGTATTGTTGCCGTGGTTGCTTAAAGCCTTCATCGAGTTGCAAAAAGCGTTGGTAATGTTGTTGCGATTCAGCTTCACTACCTTGCAAATACAACCATGATTGTGCTTCACTGCGGCACGAAGTACCAAAACGACGTTGATTGGCATGCGCACCTGTATTCGTGATGTGGAAATAATCACGACACACGCCTTGGTTTGATACATAGGTTGAAAACACCGCAAACGCATGCCGACTGCCGCGACTATCTTGCCACTCGGCTAATTTACCGTCATCTAATGTTTCTAGCAGGTAAACAAAGTCTTTGTAGGCATCCGAAGGGCTAGCACCGAACGATTGCACGGCATGCTGTGGCGCACAGGCTGTTAGCCATAGCAGCAAGCAGCAAGCCAACATTCGTAATAACATAAAAAACCCTCCCCAACAGACGAACTATGGCAGCAGATGGCAGCAGCGTGAATGGTTGATATTCCTATTTTTGTTTCTTGCCAAGGCAAAACAGACGCCTAGTATGTACAACCACACGCCGATGATGGTGTGTAAAAAGACACCCTATGCTTCACTATTATCCCGTAAGCATAAAGGATTTATTATGACGGATAGACAGCCAAGAACGGCAAGCATTCAACGTACAACGCGGGAAACTGCTATTAGCATACAGATCAACCTTGATGGTTGCGGCACAGCAGAACTCAATTCCTCCATTCCTTTTTTGGATCACATGATGGATCAAATTGCCCGCCACGGCCTGATTGACCTGATCTTGGAAGCCAAAGGCGACCGCGAAATTGACGATCATCATACGGTAGAAGACATTGGCATCTGCCTTGGTGAATGCCTCTATCAAGCGGTAGGGAATAAGGCTGGGATTACGCGTTATGGTCATGCTTATGTGCCGTTGGATGAGGCATTGTCACGGGTGGTATTGGACTTTTCTGGTCGTCCTGGTTTGGTTTATCATGTCAACTTCCCCAAAG
>CAZYAI010000054.1:0-15607 GCA_964645625.1 uncultured Zetaproteobacteria bacterium | reverse complement strand
TGAAAGTCTTTGGCCATTAGGTGGTCGTTCCCCATTTGTGAATTAGCCTGGTCAATCAAAGCTGACGCGTTCAGATCATGATCTTCTGTTTTTACGGGCAAAGAACACGCTTGCTCGACTTCGCTCAAATCACAGCGCGCAAAAGCCATAGCGATATAACCGATGACGTTGAACTGATCGCGGTACATGGCACACGCAAATTCAATAGCGCGGTCATAATCCTCCAAGCTTATGTCACCTGACATAAGCTTGGAATTCATAATATCCAACGTAATAACGCCTGTTTTATGATGTTTTCTATCAGTCATTGATAACCCCCGCAGCTTTTAATACGTGCTCACGCAACGCCACAGACTTCACACCATTACGATCACCGATCACAGCGCGATAGGCATTGCGACGGTTGACCCCATTGGCATTACACCATGCATTCATGGATGTACCCGCAAGATCAAACCCGTGGCGGGCTTTCTTCCAAAGAAGCTTGCTTGGCTGTAGTGTTTGGTGGCGTTTCGTTTCCATACGGCGAACATTAGAACATTCATGTAATCATTCAAGTTTATTCAACATAAAAGTTGAATGATTATGTTCTATTATTTGTTAATAATCCTGTAAGGTGTTGATATGAAAACTTTTTGTTTAAATGTTGAATGTTGCATATGGTGCATTCAATATCATTCTACTTCCCTTCCACCGGGAAAACTTGATCGTTCAGGTTCTAAAGTATGAAGTCTTGGTTTTCAGCAAAAGAGCTTGCTGGTGTTAATGGCATGCCTGGAACCACTCAAAATGTTACAGTGAGAGCTAAAAAGAACGGCTGGCAATATCGTGAGCGTCAAGGTCAGGGTGGCGGTAAGGAATACCACATCACCAGCCTGCCAGAAGAAACACAACAAGCCCTAAAGGCGCAAAACAAAACACCTTTAAGCGTAGTAGAGGTAAAAGGCGAAAAACCAACCGAAGAAGAAAAAGAAACAATATCATACGACCTAACGCACGATGAAATGGCATTAGTATTAAAATACCGTCAAATGAGCCAACAACAAAAAGTACAATCACAAACAATCGTTGATGTCATCGCTCAACCAGAAATAAAGGAATCAAACAGCAAATAAAAATGCAAACCATGTGTCGCAATCCAAAAAACGCGACACATGGAATCCGCAAACCATCCATCGCACAAAAAAAAAGGCAGTCGCCAAAGCAACCGCCCAAAAACCCAACAACCCCAACATCCATCCCACCTAATCCAACCTAATCCCATCCCATCCCACTAATCTCACACCATCCGTCGCGTCACAGCGCTAATGCACGCTGGATCAACAATTTGCGCCACCCGCTGTTGCATCTGTGCCATATGGCATGGCGAACCTGGGTCAACCAACACATAATGGTCACCTGAGTGTATCAAATAGGCATTGCAACGAAAAGCCGTTTGATGGTTAATACCCAGCCAATAGACCTTATGCCCATCCTGATTACATAACAGGGTAGGTTGCGATAAATCGACATGAATTTCACTCAACACAGATGCACTCACACTCGCCTCCAGTAGCTTATTTCTCAACCAAACTAAGGTTAATCTGCCCCAATGTAGGGTCGCAACTCTCAATGCACACACGAACCGTATCGCCTAACGATAGCAGTAATCCCCCTCGAGGTGAACGAAGACAATGACGATGTTCGTCCAATTCAAAATCACCAGGGAGTTTATCCAAGGCAATCGAACCTTCAGCACAGGTTTCCAGCAACTCGAAAAAGACGCGGCGTTTGGTAATCCCTGATACAACAGCGACCATTTCTTCCCCTGTATGTTGGCTATGGTACAGTGCAGCAAGCATGTCTCGCGCATCCCACTCGGCGCGTTGTGCGACCCGTTCGCGACCAGAAATATGTGAACCGATTGCCGTTAAACCTTTCCGCTGTTCACTGTAAGGGTCTGCTTTATGACGCAGCATTGCCTTCACTTGGCGATGAATCGTAAGGTCTGCATAACGACGAATAGGGCTGGTGAAATGACAATACGTGCGGTAAGCCAAACCGAAATGCCCTTGGTTGGTGGTGCTGTAGCTGGCTTGCTGCATGCTGCGTAACATCAAACGATGCAACACATGCCCCCACGGTTGTTGATCCGCCAAAAACAATACACGCTGCAAATCAGCAGGACGGAATTTGGCTCCCTTGCTTGGCATAGGAATAGGCAAACCAAGCGGCGCGAGAAATTCATTCAGTTGATTGATCGCCGTCATTTCTGGGGCTGGGTGGGTGCGGTACAGGAAGGGTTGTTTATGCTTCTCTAGCTCTTCAGCAACGGCGATGTTGGTTGCCAGCATCATCTCTTCAATTAAACGGTGGGCGATGTTGCGTTCGCTACGCTTGATTGCCGCAACCTTGCCATACTCCAGCACCATTGTGGATTCAGGCAGGTCAAGCTCAAGCGCGCCGCGTTGTTCGCGTTGCAGCAACAGCTTGCGGGTAAGGGTCAAACCGTGTTGCAACATCTCGCGCACGTGCGGTTCATCAATGGCTTTTTCATCATGTTCTTCCAGCCAGCGAGCAACCTGTTGGTAGGTTAAGCGTGCGCGGGAACGAATCATTGCCTCATACATACGAACCGAGCGGCAGCGACCATTGGCATCCATGCGCATACGCACCACCATGGCCAAACGCACCACGTAAGGATTGAGTGAACATAAGCCGTTAGACAACACCTCTGGCAACATAGGGATAACACGGTCAGGGAAGTAAAAAGAGTTACCGCGTTCTTTCGCTTCTTCATCCAAAGCACCGCCCTGACGGACGTAATGCGCCACGTCGGCAATTGCCACCCATAGTTCATGACCATCGCCACGCGGCATCACGCAAATAGCATCATCAAAATCCCGCGCATCGGCACCATCAATGGTCACAAAAGGAATATGCGTAAGATCTTGCCGCGCTTGGTGTTGGCTGGCATCGACCTCACGTGGGCATTGCCGTGATTCACGCAATACAGGGTCGGGGAAGTCATTGGGGAGCTGGTGTTCTTGTTGAACAATATCAATCAACGATGTGGCATCCATATTTTGCCCCAGTACTTCCAGCACCGCACCACGCAGCGGTTGGCTATGACGGTCAAACGACAACTTCACCCAATCGCCGTGTTTGGCATCTTTGAGCTTGTTAGCATCTACCAAAATACTACGCGGAAAACGACGCGAGCGTGGATTTGCTAAAACGATGCTGCCCGAGCGTTCGATGCGTGCCACCATTTCGCTAGGCGCAGGTTCAAGCACGCGAACAAAACGACCTGAGTCACGACCACGGAAGCTTTCCAGCGCGACCTCAATACGATCACCATGGATCAGTTCGCGAATTTCATTTTGCGGCATGTACACATCTTCGCTGCGTCCATCCACACGCAAAAAGCCGAAGCCATCAGGGTGAACTTCCAACAAGCCACAGACATACCGTGCGCCACTGCGCAACACATTGCCGTGTTCCACCAACTCACCCTTACGAATCAAATATTTAATACGAGACTGAAGCTCCGTTACATCGCGGCTTTTATGAATGCCCAAGGCGCGAGCCAGCTCTTTGCGTTCACAACTATGACCTTGCTGGCGATCCAAATAGCGCAATAATGCACCAGTATGGACAGCTGCATCTTGCTGCCGTTCGGGTGCGGGTGCATTCGCCCAAGGGTTTTCACGCCCGCCCTGATGACGATTACGGCGGGGATGTTCCGATGACTCCCCACGTTTACGATTACTCCGTTTAATACTACGGCGATCAGGACGCTTATGGTCGGATCGTTTGCCATGCTTTTTCGTTGACACGAAGAAACTCCTTTATACTATTGCGCGCCTCTTGCCGAGATGGCGGAATTGGTAGACGCGCTGGCTTCAGGTGCCAGTGATCATTGCGGTCGTGCTGGTTCGACTCCAGTTCTCGGTACCATATAGACATCCAAGAAGGTGTCAAGAAAGCCCGCAAGCCTTGTGTCTGCGGGCTTTTTTATTGCCTATTTATCTCAAAATATCGTCCTTAGCACGGTATATACCTTAGTTCCCGCGCCCCAAAACAATCACCCTACATTGGAATGGCAAACATGTTGTTCTGCATCAGCGGCATAAAAGTGCTATGCTGCGCGCTTCTGCTTAAACAGCTAGATTGTTATGATGGGGCGTTATGATTAACACCCACACAATGACCGAACATAGCTTTTTAACACGCTGTGCGGCGATATTCCATAGCGCGGGATGGTAAAACGCCACGCCCGCGAGTGACAAAATATTTTTATAAAAGAGCGTGATTATGAATCAAAACGATAAAATTTATATTGCGGGTCATCGTGGTTTGGTCGGCTCGGCGATTGTCCGTCATTTGCGGCAAGCGGGTTTTGACAATTTATTACTCAAATCATCCAAAGATGTTGATCTGCGCAAACAGGCGGATGTGGATACCTTGTTTGCCGATGAAACACCCGATTATGTTTTTTTAGCAGCGGCTAAAGTCGGCGGTATTTATGCCAATAACAGCTACCCAGCTGACTTTATTCGTGATAATTTACACATTCAAACACATGTGATCGATGCAGCTTACCGTCATGGTGTCAAAAAGTTGGTATTCCTTGGCTCTTCTTGCATTTACCCTAAATTAGCTGCGCAACCGATGGTCGAAGACTGCTTGCTTACTGGTCCGCTAGAGGCAACCAATGAATGGTATGCAATTGCTAAAATTGCAGGCATTAAAATGTGCCAAGCCTATCGTCGCCAATATGGTTTTGATGCAATCAGCATTATGCCAACCAACCTGTATGGTCCGAATGATAATTTTGACCTGCAAAAATCCCATGTGTTGCCAGCGTTGATCCGAAAATTTCACCTTGCTAAATTGGTACAAGCGAATGATTTGTCTGCCGTCCATGCCGACGAGCAACATTACGGTCGTATTCCAGATGATCTATGCGCCAGCTTGGGTCTGGTGCGGCAAGCTGATGGTATGTTGGCACGTCAAAATGGTAGCACGCCACGGGTAACCCTGTGGGGAAGTGGCACACCGTACCGTGAGTTTTTACATGTTGACGATATGGCAGATGCTTCGGTTTACCTCATGCAGCATTATTCTGGCGAAGGTATTGTCAATGTTGGCGTGGGTCATGATACGACCATTCGCGACATCGCACAGTTGGTGCAATCGGTGGTAGGTTTTGAAGGTGAGGTGTGTTGGGATGCCAGCAAACCTGATGGCACACCGCGCAAATTGATGGATGTTTCGCGCATCAATCAACTCGGTTGGCAGGCGAAGATCGATCTACAGCAAGGCGTAACGGCAGTGTACGCCGACTATTGCGCCGATTGATTTCCATGCAGATGGTGTAGCCTTTCACATGGTAGTGTGGTTCACACAATGAACAGGCATGACTTTTTGACACGCTATAGCAACAATATTTCTTTGTGCTGCGTGGCAAAAAGCCATGCCTATTAGGCTTTCCCTTGAACGCACTGGAACAACGTGCACGCGATGAACTGCTGGCATCGGCGATATTTGAGCTAAACAAGCCACTATTTATCACCACCGTGAATGCCAATGAGCAGCAGGATCACCCGATTAGCACCTTGTTGCACATGCTGGTGATGGACATTCACCAGGAGCTGGAGGACTTGCACGCCAGCCAAGATGCCAACACCACCGAGCATTTATCCCAGCATATTAAAACGTGGCTGAATGCTTTAAACCAGCGGTCGGTGCTTCCGCTTGCTATGCATATGAAACTGCTAAAAGAGCTTGAGCCCTATTGGGATTCGATGCCGCAAGATATGCGTCTGCTTGCCTTGCGAGCCTTCAAGTCAGGCATACTTCACCTGCGTGACAAGGCACTGCATGACCCTGCGCTGTTTCCTGATTTGGTGCATTTCATTAGCGTGAGCGTAAGCATGGCAACGCGCCTCTTGTACGATGACTACGCTTTGCACTTGCCAACGTCAGAAATGCACATTCGGCAAACCTTTGAGATGGCGCGTTTGGGCTTAGTGCTGACGCGCACCTTACCCCCTCAAAACACTGATGCTACACGTCTAAAACAGGCTTTGGTTCACCATGAGCTGCTGCGTTGCATTGATATGTTTTCTTTGACCGACAAACAGCAACGGGTGGTGCGCAAACGCTTGGTGCAATTTGCCAGCTATGCCGAGGTGGAATATGTCGCGGCTGGGCAGTCTTTAGCGGACGATGCACCGCCACCGTATTTGATTACTATGATGCGCCAGCCACAAGCAAAATCCCATATCTCAGCACATGATGTAACACCATTAAGCACGGGTGATCGCTTGGTCATTCCTATGGCGACGTTGGTTCAGCGACTAGGCGAGATGGTACATGGCGTGTCCATTGCCGAAAAATTGCTGTTTGAGGTTGCTGAATCATACGCCGAAAATGATGCCGCATCATTTTTATTGTGTGCGGCTATTGTGGTCAACGCGTTAAAACCACTTAAGCATAAAAAAGCATCGCCTCGCCAAACTTCGCACAGAACAGTGCGTGTGCGTGTTGCCTTTATTCGTTCAGACGGACTTTTTTCGCTAGATCCAGAGGAGCAATTTAAAACGTGGCAAACCATCGATGAATCCAAGCATGGCATGTTAATCACAGCCAAGGAGCATCCCTTCCCTGTGACTTCCTTGATTGAGGTGGAAGATGAGGATGAACGACGGTTTGCCTTAGTGCGTTGGTACCAAGCAAGCTTACAGGGCGATATTCGTTGCGGTGTGCAATTCGTGACCGCTCCGCTAGTGTCAGCCAAGGTGCGGCGTGTTCATTATGCACACCCTCAGTCGCCAGATAAATATTGGCAATCGTTGTTAGAGCAGACAGCACAAGGTTGGAATGTTTGGTTAGGGAATTGGCGCGGTGTTCCCATGCCCATGACCGTAGCAATCAAGCGTGAACAACAAGCGGAGATAGTCTGCCGCATTACCCCCACTGGTATGATTGGGTTTAATTATGCGGTATTTTCATTGACGGATATAGTATCGCAACACACTGACATGGCAGATGCAAGCAATAGCGCGGCAAGCAAGAACCATCGTCGCGTCATGGTATTGCCTGACGTGCCAGAATAAACAACAGGGTACTGCATACATCAAGGGTATTGCTGAAGATGGGGACATGCTTCAAAAGGGAGGGGAAGATGATGAGATATATCATAGGCTGTTTGGTGTGCTGCTTGGCTAGCATTTCCGCCTTGGCGGGTGAGTGTGACCAGTTCGACCAGGGTTTGATTCAGGTGGAAGATGCCCGCTGGTGCAGTGGTGTTAATGGCGATAATAGGCAATGCCAAAACCCTGTTACTGCGAGCAGTACAGCAACGGCAGAAGTGAATTATAAACCGCTGTATTTATGGACGCGTATCAGCGGCAAAGAAGCGGCAATCTCCAAGCTCGAGCGTTGCGGAAAACTGCCTGTGTACCACAAATGGTATGTCATTAAATATTATGGTGCTGGCAAAGAAAAAGCGCAGTTGATTGATGAAATCCCGCTCTGTGCTGGTGGCGAAAAACATCACGGGAAGTGCCGTAGCGTCTCTCAAGTCGCGAATCTACTGCGCTTAGAACTGCGTGAACGTGGCTTTTTTGACTGGACGACATGGAGTTATAAACAGCGCGTCTATCGTGGTTCATGGCAGGTGCGTTTACTTTATAATGACAACACGGCAGTCATGTGCGGCGATGCGCCGTGCATTTATAGGGCGCGGGTGAAACCATGAACGAAAACAGTCATTCTTTTCAAGCGGCGGCGGATGATGCAGAAGTGTTATTACGTTACGCAACGGAATCAGGCATCACACTGGATGACGAAACCATCACCCATATCGTCTCCGCCAGCCAACACAAAGGGCAAGTGCCTATTGATGAACAACGCGCTTTTTGGCATGAGTACGAGAAGCTAGCCCGTGCCTTACACCCCATCACTGCCACCAGCTTGCGTGATTCACGGGCGCGGCAAATGCCGTGGGTGTTGTCGTTTATTACTGGCTTGTTGATTGCCTTAGTCGTGGCATTCCAAGCTTTGTGGGCGATTGGTATGAACCTCAGCCATGCCTTGGACGAAAACGTCCAACAGCTTCAAGCTATCGCAAAAGCTCCTGTCACCGATAACAATGAATCCGAGCGCATTAAATTAGAAACCAAAGGCGAAGCTTTGCTATTGGCTCTCAAGGCATGGAACAATCCATTGAGTGGCTCGCTATTGTTTGTGTTTAACAGTATCACGGTAGAAGATCGTAGTGCTGTATCCAGCCAAGAAGTACAAGACCATGACCCTGCGCGCCAAACCCAAATCATGCTGATTGAGGCAGAAATTACGCTGAACTTTTTGCAGATTTATATTTTGCCACTGCTTTATGGTTTGTTGGGGGCGTTTGCTTATGTGCTGCGCCATATATCGTTTAGTATTCGCAGCCGAACCTACACCCATCAAACGTTTTCTGATTACTTGTTGCGGGTAACGATGGGCTGCATATCTGGCTTTGTGATTGCATGGTTTGTATTTTCCCCGAGCACCGACAGCACGGCTCAGGGGCAAACAGTGATCGCCTCGTTGTCGCCCTTTGCCTTGGCTTTTATTGCAGGCTACAGCATTGAACTATTATTTTCGTTGATGGATAAAATCATCGCCCCTTTTATTGCCCAGCGCGATGTAGTAGGCATAGAGAAGAAAAAATAGTTGAATCAGAGCCTAATGCGCCTACATCTCTAGGCTTACAAGTGTTAACGAGCGTGGCGTTTATTGTACAAATAACACCACCATGTTCAAAAAACACGAACAAACATCAGTATAGATAATAAAAATAACTGTAACCTAATGTTTATTAAGTCATTTTACTTTACAGTTTATTTATTATCTATGACCTTGGATAATAAATCTGACCCTTGAGTGTCATCACTCTCTAATAAACGGTAAACAGTCTTACGCTTTCCTTGGCTATCATCAGCCAGCAACAAGCCCTGCTCTACCCACTTTCGCAATAACCTTGATGCTTTTAATGTATCCACCGCTGCAATGTTACGCAGATCCCTATTCGCGATCGATCCATTTTTCTCTATCCAATCATAAACCTGTTCCCAAATTGGTGGCTGCTCTTCATTTAGCAACCAAACCGTGATCGTATCAGCAGGAGAAATCGGGGGAGTCGAAAAATAAAATGGCGGATACAACCCTGTCGCTTTCATCGCAGAGAACATCATTCGAACTCCTTCGCCTGCATCAATGTTAGGGGGATCTGGAAACTCTCGGATATTCGTTGATATGAGTTGATTCCGAGCTTTTGATCCCGCAGTTCTGATATTTCTCGGCGTGATTCCTTTGATAAATAACCCTGGGCTTTTCACCTCAATGCGATTGTCAAAGATGCAAATGTGTATATCCTGATTGATGTGATAATCACGATGAATCACCGCATTCGTAATAACTTCCCTAATTACACGCACTGGATAGCGATGAACCGTTTCAAAACCAGAACGAGCCATCGTCAAACCAGTTGAGATCTCGTTAATAACATATTCATAGGCATCAGAAATCTGTTGCGTCAGCGGACCTTTGATTGTTTTTGGTGTTTTGAGAAGATTAGGAGTATCAGCATATTGAATGGTCGTGCCTGAATAGTGAAAAATACGAACCGTTGATTTTCTTGCCAGCAAACCCGATGGATCCTCCGCAAAAAGAAGCACTGCTGCTCGCAACGGCTTCACGCTTCCATTTGCTGATTTTGCGAGCCCCACCCTTCGCATGCGATCTTCAATATCGCCAGTAGCGAGCCCTCTGGCTTTGCTGTATGCTTTCCAATAACTGGTTTCCAGCAAATCCAGGTCAACATCCACAACTTCTGAATCCGCCGAAATCATACCCCGAAGATAAGAAAGTTCATTGATTTCATCTGCCGTCATCTGACGATTGCTCCGCTCCATGCGTTTCCATGTGCCACTATCAATAACTGAATGAACCAATGTGCTTTTCGGAACCTGAACAGCAAGTAAAGTAACCTGTTGACCACTACCTTTTTGATACGACAACTCTTTCCATTGTATTCCCGTTATCGAAGGGCTAAGCTGCGTATCCACCTTTCGTTTTAGCTCATCAATAGCCTCTTTGTTTTCTTCAATTCCTAAAAGTCTATCTTCACCTTGTGCTTTATCGAAATCTTCCATTCCCAAGATAAGAATTCCGCCATTCGTATTGGCAAAAGCAGATATAGCCACGAGTGCCTTCTTAACGACAGTGGAAGAGACCCGTTTCGTTTCCAAGCCAACAGATTCATCCATCTCGCACAGTTGTTGGATTAGCTTTAGATTTTCTTCATTCATCCCCCAACTCCTTATTTTTTAGATTTTTTTATTCTGAGTTATTCATAAACCATCGTGATGATTGCGTAGAACCTTTGTTTGCAATGGATGCCTTGTCGGAAGCGGCGTACCACTGGATACACTCGACTGGCAAGGTATTAGGTATTCATTGCCGGCAAAGGAGCATCGCCCAAATAACGTATTGTTGTTTTAAAGTTGGGTTTCGTACCTCTACGATGTCACGCATATCCATATTGCTTTTGTCCCGTTTTAAACGGAAAGCCTGAATGTTAGGCTAAGTTAGGCTGTAAAGACACCATCGCACAGCGTATCAAAACAGCCCTCTCATGAACTCTGCGCCCACCATCTGCTGTAAACTTTGTTGCATGGCGGCCTTAAATGCCTCATCACCTGCCAGCAACTTATACAGTTCCCTGTCATTACGCCGATTTTCAACCATCACGTCTCTAAATATTTTAGCGAATGCCAACTGGCGGTGATGGGCATCCTTATTATCTTGATATTTTTCTTTAAAATCAGGATGCGCTTTGATGCTGCTGGCAAGGTGAATAAATTTCATTTTTTGTTCTTCGGGTGTTGCACCCCAACCTTGGAACCAACGCTCATTAAAGCTTTTTATGATGTCATCCAGCGGGTCACGCACTTCATCGCTGCCATGCGCGCCGCGCAGATTCGGATTTTGCGGCTCAACTTCGCTTTCGCTATCATCCAAAGCAATGGTATGCCCCAGCTTCACACGCTCCAGTCCATAAGATGATAAATCCACCGAGTCCAGCAGCGCATCCAGCAAGTCCGCATTCGGGTCTTTTACCACCAGTTTAGGGATAAGGAATTTAAGGAACCAATGCAATTTCTCCCACTCAATCACTTCAAACGGTATAATCGCTGCCATCTGCCCATAGATCTTCACAAACTGTTTGGCTTTGATTTTGAAATCAGCCTTATCATCCTCTTCCAGTTCTAGTTCAGTGTTAAAGCGCGCAGCTGCAACATCAATCATAGGGCTAAGTTGCTGGGCATCGGCATGGTTGAAGTACAATGCAACAAACTGCTCCACCTCCACCCACTCATACACACCCACATCAGCCAACACTGCTTTCAACTCATGCAACATATTCACATCCGTTGCTTCAGACAGGCTGGTTGCGGTGTAGAATGGATCAAACGCTTGCTTGATATCATCCACCGAATTAAAGAAATCAAGCACAAACAAATCTTCCGTTCGCTTGCCCAGCTTGGGCGATGCACGGTTTAAGCGCGACAATGCCTGCACAGCCAATACGCCCTGCAACTTTTTATCCACATACATGGCAGCAAGTTTGGGTTGGTCAAAGCCTGTCAGGTACTTATTCGCCACCACCAGTATGCGGTATTCATCTTCATCAAACCTATCCCGCGTATCATTTTCGCCAAAACCGTTCATGCCTGCTTCAGTATATGCCACACCATCGACTTCTTTACTGCCAGAGAAAGCAATCAATGCCTTAAATGGATTCCCCTTCGCTTCAAGCATGCGGCTAATCGCCTTGTAATAACGAATCGCAGCTTCGATATTCATCGTCACCACCATCGCCTTGGCTCTACCCTTCAGCTTTTTCGTGTTGACCACTTGAGGGATAAAATGATCGAGCATAATTTCAGCTTTGGTGGTGATGGTCTGCTGATGATTCTCTACATAGGCGCGCAACTTTTTCTGCGCCCTGCTTGTGTCAAAAAGAGGGTTTTCTTCAATGGACTTTTCAATCTCATAATAGCTTTTATAGGTGGTGTAATTGGACAACACATCAAGAATAAAGCCTTCTTCAATCGCCTGCTTCATCGAGTAGAGGTGAAACGGCTTAAAGCTGCCATCGCTTTGTGGTGTGCCGAACTTCTCCAGCGTGCTGTTTTTCGGTGTCGCAGTAAAAGCAAAATATGAGGCATTGCCGCGCATCTTACGGGTTCGCATCGCCTCTAAAATTTTATCCTGTGCATCCAAGGTCTCTTCGCCATCGGCATTGCCCTGCCCCATCACGCGATTCATATTATCGTGGGCTGATCCGCTTTGTGAGCTGTGTGCTTCATCAATGATGACGGCAAAGCGTTTGTCGCTAAGGTCTGCCATGCCATCGATGATAAAGGGAAACTTCTGAATGGTGGTGATGATGATTTTCTTACCCTGTTGCAAAGCATCCTTTAAATCCGATGAATGGTAAGCAGGCGCAACGATGTTTTTCACCTCAGAAAAAGCACTGATATTGTCGCGCAATTGTTTATCCAGCAAGCGGCGATCAGTCACCACAATCACCGAATCAAACAGCGGCACATCCAAGGCTTTTGCGCCGTGCGCTGCCATGCTTTGCGGGTAGGTTTCAATCAGTTGATAAGCTGCCCAAGTAATCGAATTCGATTTACCAGAGCCTGCCGAATGTTGAATGAGGTAAGTTTGCCCGACACCTTTTTCACTGGCATCCGCGACCAATCGGCGCACCACATCCAACTGATGGTAACGCGGAAAGAACAAAGTGCGTTTGTGCAGAGGGTCTTTGGCAGCACCATCCAAACGCACAAAATGCTGGATGATATTGGCTATGCTCGCCTTGCTGAACACCGCTTGC
This sequence comes from uncultured Zetaproteobacteria bacterium, assembly GCA_964645625.1. Classification (GTDB taxonomy): domain Bacteria; phylum Pseudomonadota; class Zetaproteobacteria; order Mariprofundales; family Mariprofundaceae; genus AB-137-C09. The sequence continues at coordinate 2,667 of CAZYAI010000054.1, read as the reverse complement.
CACAGGTAGGCAGATTTATGCCCAGCAGGGTTGGGTGGATTGCCCGCGCCACAATGATGCCCCTTATTGAAGGGTAAAAAGAAGGTGCTTTTGCCTGCCAATTTGGTGGTCATATAAACTTCATCGGTATCGACTGCCATGTGAACCAGGCATCGCCCAAATTGTAATAGCGGCTGTTTTATATCCCTGTCTTCACGGTATTGCTTTTGCCCGTGATAACGCGCGCTTTGCCCAGTCCAAGGGTTTTTCAGCTCAAGGGTGGCAAAGGGTATGCCATTGATAAACAGCACCATATCAATCTCTTGCAGCGTATTGCTGAGGGAATAACGCACTTGGCGCATACTGCTGAATATGTTTGCTGCAAAATTCTTTTTGACTGTATCGGAGCTACTGGCAAGTGGTGCGGGGTACATCAAATGCAGATGCGCATGATCCACTTCCAAGCCTTTTTTCAGCAAATCCACCACGCCGTACTTTTTAATCAGACGGTCAAAGCGTTCCAACACCTTACGCTGCCAATCTGCGCCACCGCGCTTCAGCTTTTCCAACTCTTCGGCTTGTGTGCGTTGTAAAAAGTCCCAAAATATTGTTTCGTCCAAGGCGTATTGGGCATTAAAATTCGTCGCAAACGCCAAGCGGTAGCCATGATTCTCGGCAAATGGGAGATCAGCCTCATGCACGCCACCATCACTCGTTTGGGCATGCTCCAAACAGGTGCCAGTCAAATAGGTTTCAATCGCGGCTTCTAAAGCCTGTTCGTTGGTTTTGCTTACCATGCTGCTAACCCCAAGTTCGTGTTTCATGCGTTACTCGCATAGGTATAAACATCAAATTGTAATGCTCAACCTGATAAACTTTTCCATCTGAAGCAGTGGTCGCAAAATTTGCGATAACTGCTTGCGTGCTTAATTCGCCTTCTTGAAAAATATTGTTGATATGTTTGCCGATTGTTTTCACATCACGCTGAAACAGGTCAGCTATTTGTTTACGGTTGAGCCAAACCGTGTCTTCTGACATCAACACTTGGACATCGGTTGTTCCATTAGCGGTTTGATAAATTTCAAATGTATTTTGTTGCATCATGTTCCCCTTGTTCAGCTATTCTCATTGTGGCGCTGCAACCCTGAAGATCAATCGCCATGCCTGTTGGGTTTCGTGCCTCAACCCAACCTACGCCATCACATTCGGCTTCAACAAATCTTCGTAGAGGGTTTACCTTATACCTTTTGTGCGCAAGCGCATCTTAACCCCACAAACTATGAACAAACCATCAACAAAATCAGCTCTAAAATGGGGCTTCCCTTTTAAGACGGGACGCACGTACACTACAAAACCATCATGTAGGTTGGGTTGAGGCACGAAACCCAACAAAGGAGCATAGCCTAAATAACGTATCGTTGTTTTAAAGTTGGGTTTCGTGCCTCAACCCAACCTACGATGTCACGCATATCCATATTGCTTTTGTCCCGTCTTAAACGGGAAGCTCAATAATTATTGGGCTGTGTGTAATACTGTTGATGCGGGCTATTCGGTTTGTCTGGTCGGCTTCAACAAGCCTTGATCGAGCAGCGGCTTTAGAATCGTTTTACGGAAATATTCCCTATCTTTCAGACCGACATGCACCTGCATCTCTTCCCGACTACGCGGCTCTTGGCAAAACGCCAGTAGCTTCACAGCTTGCGGGGTGGCTTGCATGGTAGGTTCACCATCGGCGAGCAAGTTGTGCACGTTTGCTTGCTGAATCATGGCTGCACCGCCATTTCATCCTCTTTAACCACCCTGATTTTTCCTGTCACGGCACTGTTAATCAGTGTGGCTTTGTATTCCTTGAGCTTGTCAATTTGCTGTTGTTGTAAATCAATGGCTTGGTCGATTTTGGCGGATTGGGTTTCGATGTGGGCAACAATGGCGGTTTGTTCTTCTAGTGGAGGTAATATAACTAATAACTCCTTAATTTTTTCTAAATGTAAATTAGTAACAGAAGTACGAGATGAGCCAAAAGTAATTTGTCTATCCACCAGAGGGCTACTAAAAAAAGACATGAAATAATGAGCTTCTATATTTTTTTTTAGTTTTATCAGGCATAAGCTAACAAAAAAACTAAATTCACACTGCCAATCAATAACTTTGGTTAAGCCAATCGTTCCATTTTTTGATAAAAGAACATCTCCCTTTTCAGGATTTGCTCGTTTAATTAGTTCTTGATGCTCTTTTTCAGGAATATATCGCACAGCGTTCCAGTTTATTTTCCCATTCTTCATTTTAGTTAAGTCCGTAACCCGTAAAAAAGGAACCCCAGATTCAACATAGGTTGGGGTAAAGTGTGCACCGTCCACAATTTTTTTAGAAAGAAGTTTAAGCTTTACAATTTTCCAATGCTCTGGAATCTTTCCTATCCATGTCACGCCTGAATCGCGCATGGGGGCGTTGGGATTTAAGCCTTGGGTGACGGCGTTTTGAATCAGAATTTGCTTGCGCTCTTTGAGCAAGGCAATTTGTTTTTCCTTAATCGCCACCGCCTCATCAATCAATGCCGTTTTCCTATCCAAGAAAGCAGCAATCGCGGTTTGTTCGGGGAGAGGGGGATAAGGAAACAAAACATTTTTTATGATATTTACCTCTGTACACGACAAAAGCAGTGTTTAACTGTGGATAAAGCTCTATAAG
>CAZYAI010000053.1:0-15771 GCA_964645625.1 uncultured Zetaproteobacteria bacterium | reverse complement strand
AGTGTGTGTACGGTGACGATGCGCTCAAACCGCACAGTGACTGCGAACTTCACTCAACTAGATGGGTTTCCTGTCTTCTCCCCCCAACCAACCTTACCGGGATCTGTAACTATTCCTGGGGTACTTCATTTTTCAGGGGGGGCTCAGGATGATATTGGAATCAGTTATTTGAATATGCGTGTGATTAGGCCGAATGGTACGTCTTGGTTGTCTCAGAACGTTAACCAAAATGGTGTTCGCAGTGTGAGCCTTTCATCTTTTACCTTTAGCAGTTCCGGTCAGCCATACAATATGGGAGCAGGAACTTACACAGTTCAGATGGTGGCTACAGATACAAGTGGGCAAAGTACATATAGTCCGGGAATCAGGGTGGTTGTGTCTGCAGCGCAGCCAGGAGCTCCCGAGGCAAATGTTTTGAGTCGTTTTGGTGACTTCAATGGTAACGGTTTGTCTGACATGCTTTGGCATCATCAACTTACTGGTAAGGTTTATATTTGGCACATGAATGGCAATACGCGTATTGGTCAAGCTGTCGTTGGCAATATAAAAGCACCTTGGGTTTTAGAGCGTACTGCTGATTTTAATGGTGATGGCATCACGGATTTGCTGCTGCGTAATACTACAAATGGCGGTTTGGTAGTTTGGATTCTTAATGCGCAAGGTAAACGTGCGAACGCGGGATTCTTGGGTGTCACCAGCAATACAGGCTGGAAATTGGTGGATGTGGCTAATGTCGATGCAACGCCTAATGCAGAACTTATTTTCCAACGTCAAAGTGATGGCGCGATGAGCTATTGGACAACCAATGGTACAAAACGAACGGGTGCTTTTTGGTTGGGACGCGTGAGCAATACGACGTGGAACTTCCAAGGCGCAGCGGATGTGAATGGTGACGGCAAGGCTGACTTGGTGTGGCGTAACCCTACAACGGGGCAGGTGTATAGCTGGTGGATGAATGGTCGTCAGCGTATCGGTCAAAGTATTCTTGGTATCATGAAGGGAACGACATGGAATATAGCTACGTTTGCCGATTTGAATGGCGATGGTAGTAGTGATGTGTTGTGGCAAGATGCCAGTGGTAAGATGATTGCATGGCTAGTCAGCAATGGTAAAAACACACTTACTTCATGGGTAGGAGCACTTAACCCAGCACAGTGGCAACTGCGTGGTACTGGTGATTTTAACGGTGATGGCAAGGCAGAGTTATTCGTTCGCAACACGACTACGGGGGCTATGCTTCAATGGTATTTGAATGGTGTAGGCACACGCTCCATCGTGCAATACATGGGCGCAATGACTGATGTGAATTATCAGGAGCGGTAGGGGTACTTGCTGATGTTTAGAGCGTGCTGCTTGTTGGTAGCACGCTCTTTTTTTGATAGAGTTGTGAAAAAAAGGAGGTTTGGATGATAAGTGGAATTCGCTTGTTATATTCGTGTGTTGTATTGGTTGTTTTTTTATGTGGTAACATAGCTTCAGCCTTGTCCGATGGTGTAGATGGAGCTTTTGTTTCATCTTCTAAGGTAGGAAATGGGGTAAAAGAGACACCAAAAATAGCACCTTATACCAGTCCAGTTACAGCCATCGTTTTGCCTGCATTGCCGAGTACAGCGAAGCGTGCAACCATGCACAATAAAAATACTGCCCAGCAAATAGGTGTTGAACGTGACTTACCGATGCCTTATGCCAAGGGACTGTCTTCTATTCCGTTAAAGTGGCAAAACACAAATGATGGAGGGATGGCTGCATTGCTTAAAATTAATGATGTGGGTGCAGCATCGATGCGTTTGGGTTTAGATATCATACGTATTCACCCAGGGACGCAATTCCGTTTTTATGGGGCAGGTTATCCTGCGCATGTTTATGGCCCTTACCCTCAAACAGGAGAAGATATTACGCATCAAGCATTAGGTGGATTATTTTGGTCACCTGTTGTCACTGGTTCTACTATTTTTATGGAAATTTATTTGCCTGCTGGGCTAACTGTTAAGCAAGCCCCTGTTATACAAACGATAAAAACATCACATATCTGGGGCACTGCCAAGCGTGGGTTTAAAAATCTCATTGATGTTGGTGCATCTGGAACGTGTAATATTGATGTGGCATGCCAACCCACATGGAGCAATATCAGCCAAGCAGAAGGAAAAGTAGTGTTTCAAAGTGCAGGTGGCTCTTTTTTGTGCTCGGGTACGTTGTTGAATGATAAAGATATAACGACGTTGACGCCCTATTTTTTAACCGCCCGTCATTGCATATCAACAGCGGCAGAAGCAGCAAGTGTTACAGTGTACTGGAACTTTCAAAAATCAATATGCGGGGGTGCTGCCCCCACTACTGTAACACAGCAAAATGGAGCAATGTTATTACATACATCTACGGCTGAAGACATGACCTTATTGCAACTGAATAATGCATTACCCAACGGTGTTTTTCTCGCAGGTTGGACATCGAATAGCGCACCGTTAAATACGAATGTTACAGGTATTCATCATCCATCGGGTGACTTAAAAAAAATAAGCCAAGGTGTGACAGCAGGAACCTACTACACGGTGAGTTTCCTTGGTGGTGGTCAATATACCAGTTATGCTAACTTGGCAGGTCATCACCTTCAAGTCGCATGGTATAACGGCGTGACTGAAGGTGGGAGTAGTGGCTCTGGTTTATTTCGTGACCTTGATCAACGTTTGATCGGCACGCTTAGTGGTGGAAGTGCATCTTGCGTTACACCATCGGCTCCTGATCAATACGGACGGTTTGATTTGTTTTACCCATTTGTAAGCATCTTTCTCAATACACCTGCAATAGGATTGAACAGTGTAAAAAAGTTGGGTGATTTTAATGGTGATGGTATGAATGATATGCTTTGGCATAATCAAACTACAGGGCAAGTGTATATATGGTATATGCGTGGCAATAAACGTATTGGTCAAGCTGTGGTCGGTAATATTGCAGCGCCTTGGGTATTGGAGCGTACTGCTGATTTTAATGGAGATGGGATCTCTGATTTGTTGTTGCGCAATAGTACAACGGGTGGATTGGTCACATGGATTCTTAACGCTAGCGGTGTTCGTGTTGCAGCAGGATTTTTGGGCGTTACCAGCAATGCGGGGTGGAAGTTGGTAGATATTGCTGACTTTAATGGTGATGCACGAGCGGACTTGTTGTTCCAACGCCAAACTGATGGGGCGATGAGCTACTGGACGACCAATGGCACGAAACGCACAGCGGCACTGTGGTTGGGTAGAGTTAGTAACACAGTGTGGACGTTCCAAGGAACGGGCGATTTCAATGGTGATGGTCTCGCCGATATGTTGTGGCGGAATCCAACGACTGGGCAGGTGTATAGTTGGTGGATGAATGGTGGTCAACGTGTAGGTCAAAGCATATTGGGAATCATGAAGAGTAGTGCTTGGAGCATCGCTGCTATTGCAGATGTGAATGGTGATGGTTCTTCTGATCTGATTTGGAACGATGCCAATGGTAAAATGACCGACTGGCTTATTTCTAATGGTCGCAATATCCGCACTTCATGGTTGGGAGCTATCGATCCTCTGCAATGGCAAGTCAAAGGTGTGGGTGATTTTAATGGTGATGGTCGAATGGAGCTATTCCTGCGTCATCGTACTCGTGGTTTAATGCTACAATGGTATTTAAACAGCATTGGTGGACGCGCTGGCGTGCAATATATGGGCGCGATGACCGATGGTAATTACCAAGAGCGGTGATTAGATATTTGGTTTATAGCGTTAGGTTGTATAATGCTTCTTAGAAAATAGATGGCTTGTGTTCTGTAGTGCTGGCGTAGTGTTTTTTATTGGTTGCTGGGCATCCTTCTCCATATCGTGGTTGGTGAAGGATGTCGATTGCTGATCATTAAATCGCTCGCTTGCTATAATTAGGTTTATGGTTTGAATGTAGCCATGAATATTTTGTTCGTTGTACATCAATTTTTCCCCGAACATCAAACAGGAACAGAGGTGTTAACAAAAAATACGGCGGCTAATATGAAGTCTTTAGGGCATCATGTTGCCGTATTTACAGCATTACCACTGCAACATGCTGATGATTTTTTTTCTACAGCTAATACTTTACGTCATTATCAATACGAAGGTATAGATGTTTGGTCTTTTAATCATTGTTATGTCGCGAGGGAAGATCAAGCGAATATCGTAGAACAAGAATATAATAATAAACTTGCCGCAACGCTGTTGAAGCAGTTGTTTCTTTCGTTTAAACCCGATTTGATTCACGTTTTTCATTTTCAACGAATTACAGCGTCTATTGTGCCAGTTTGTCGTGATATGAATATTCCAGTTGTCTTTACGCCGACTGATTTCTGGTTTATGTGCCCAACTACGCAACTATTATTACCTGGTTCGCATGTGTGTGATGGTCCTGATGCCGATTGTGTAAATTGTTTAAAGCACTTAACTATGATGCGTGCGCCTAAGAAACTGCAATCGTTGCTGCATTATATTCCACATCACATCTTTGCTATGGCGATGTGGGTGAGTCATGGTGTCGGTTGTTATGGTAATAGTATGACAGCATCAGCTATTAGCCTTGCTAAACGTGCCGATTTTTTGCGCTCCCAGTTGAACTCGCTGGATAAAATTATTATTCCTAACGCGTTAATGCGTCAAAAATTGTTGGGCTTTGGCTTGTCGGATGAACGTTTCGTAGATATTCCTTTTGCGATTGATTTCCCTGAAGTATTAGTAAAAACAGATAGTACTCGCTTGAGAGTAGGCTTTATTGGTACATTGTATCATCATAAAGGTGTACATGTATTGCTCAATGCGTTTGCGGCGATTGATCGTGACCTTCCAGTGGATGTGTTTATTTACGGAGATACAGGGCAATTTCCAGAATATATTCAGCCGTTAATTATGGCTTCATCCATGGATAATCGTGTGCATTGGCAGGGCACTTTTGCAGAATGTGGTATTAATAAGGTGTTTGCGCAGATAGATGTGCTGGTTATTCCTTCTGTGTGGCATGAAAATACACCGTTGGTAGCCTCGGCAGCTCTTTTTTACGGTTGTCCGATTCTCTCTTCACGCATTGAAGGTATGGCAGATATTGTGACAGAAGGTGTGAATGGTCTTTTTTTTACGTCTGGTTGTCATGACGAATTGGCTTCTATCTTGACTTCGTTGATCAAAGATCGGGACAAACTTGCTTTGTTAAGTAAGCAGCCATCCATAAGGGGAGAAATATCTGATTATGTGTATCAGGTGAATAGTATTTATCATGAGCTAGTTGATGGAGTAATATAATGCGGTGTTTAGTTTTTGGTGGTAATGGTTTTTTAGGTAGTGATCTTTGTACCGTGTTACTTGCGCAAGGTTATGATGTGCGTGTTTTTGAGCGCCCCTTGCCTAAAGGGTCGGCAGTTCCTGAAGGTGTGGAGTGGTATGAGGGAGACTTCACCAATGAACACGATGTAGAGGAAGCGATTCAGGGTTGTGATGTTATTTTCCATTTGATTTCTACTACATTGCCCAAAAGTTCCAATGAAAACCCTATCTATGATGTACAAAGTAATATTGCTGGTACCATTAGAATGCTCAATTTAGCAGTGAAATATCATGTTAAGAAGGTTGTTTTCACATCGTCTGGAGGAACTGTTTATGGCATTCCACATCAAGACCTGATTACCGAAACACATCCAACTGAGCCTATTTGTTCCTATGGTATTACTAAATTAGCTATAGAGAAGTACTTGTATTTGTTTTATACGATGTATGGGTTGAATTATGTTGTGATGCGTATTTCGAACCCTTATGGCAAAGGGCTTCGAGCAAATGCTACGCAAGGTGCTGTTGGGGTGTTTATTGAACGGGCTTTGTCTCATAAGCCAATTGAGATTTGGGGCGATGGAAAGGTTGTGCGTGATTATATCCATGTTTCTGATGTATCCACAGCAATGTTAGCGGCCATTGATTACGAAGGTGAGCACCGAGTCATAAATATCAGCAGTGGGTGTGGGGCAAGCTTGAATGATATTTTGAATCATATTGAAGGTGTGCTGCAACGACCTGTCGAACGAACTTATCAACAAGGACGTGCTGTGGATGTACCTATTAATGTTTTATCGAACAAATTAGCACAACAAGCTTTGCAGTGGCATCCCCAGGTTTCTTTATATGATGGTATTAGAAAAATGGTTTATGCTTGCCAATCCACAATGATGCTGTAGTGACATGCCAGCAATTACTGTCTTATTGGCGAGCTATCAACCGAACCCTTTATTTCTTCATGAACAAATTAATAGTATATGTGAACAAATTCAGTGTGAGCCTTTTTCTATCTTGATTCGTGACGATGGTTCGTCCAATGAGGTGTTAGAATTGTTATGGGATCTTGCAAAATCGGATTCCCGTATTCATTTTTTTACAGATGAGTTAGGTTCTTTGGGTGCTAAGGGCAATTTCGCGCAACTGTTACATAGTGCTCATGATAAACAAGTGGATTATGTATTGTTTGCCGATCAAGACGATGTTTGGGCTAATGATAAAATAGCCCAGCTTTATACACTTATGGAGGAAATGGAGGTGAAATATGACGATGCGCCTATCATGATTTATTCTGATATGAGCGTAGTTGATTATAATTTGAAGAAAATTGCACCATCATTCATGAATTATATGAATATGTATCATAAATCATCTCATGCATTGCAGGTCTTATTGGCGCAAAATTTTGTTACGGGGTGCACGATGATGTTTAATCGTGCGCTGATGAATATTGCTTACCCTATTCCGCCTGAAGCATTGTTGCATGATTGGTGGATCGCGCTTTGTGCTGCTGCTTTAGGACGAGTTGAATATATTGATCAAGCTTTGGTGCAATACCGTCAACATGGTCATAACACCGTGGGGGCTAAACATATCCGAAACCTTATTAATCCGTTTAAGCATAATATATACCAGCATTGGCGCAGTGGTCAGGTGAACCTTGCCAAGTCGATGGCGCAAGCTGATGCCTTGGCTCGGCGAATTAAAGCGTATGATGTAACACATCCTGATTTGCCATTGATTGAATCGTATGCGGCGTTATTAAGCTTACCACCACATCGACGTTTGATTGAGCTGCATCGTCTTGGTGTTCATGCCCAATCCTCTTTGCGTCATATGCTTTTATTAACTAGGTTGTGCGGGCTGAGGCGAGTGAGTGCATAACTGATGTTACATAAGGTATAGGACTTTTTTTATACAGTATAGCAACCTAAAAGAACGGTCATGCCTCGCTTGATGTAATATCCCGTCTTATGCTTGTTCACTGGATTGCGGGTCAAGTCCACAATGACGTGTTTTCTTTGCGTCATACCGCGCTTGATGCGGTATCCAGTCTTGCGTCTGTTCACTGGACTACGAATCATGTCCGCAATGACGCATTGTTACTCAGAAAGTTGCGTGTAGAATCATCTGTGCGTAACACCAGTTAATAACTAAGAGGCTTTAACCTACTACTTTACCGTTCCAGATCTGTTAGGGGAAATAGATGACTGATGTGAATGTCTCCATCGTAACCGTTAATTTTAACGGTGGAGAATTGTTGACCGAGTGTGTGCGTGCAGTGCTTGCATCCACTGTAAGCGTTGAGATGTTTGTTTCTGATAATGGCAGTACTGATGGCAGTATTCATTTTTTACAAGAAACGATTCAAGATGAGCGACTACACATTGTTTGCAATCACAAAAACTTAGGGTTTTCGGCAGCCAATAATCGGGTGATTCCGATGACGACTGGTGAATATATTTTGTGTCTTAACCCTGATTGCCTCATTAAGCCAGATACCTTGGCTTTGATGATTGAACAGATGGAGCATGACCCCAGTGTTGGAATGGCGGGTTGTTTGATTCGTAATTTAGATGGTTCTGAGCAAGCGGGTTGTCGCAGACGCATACCTACGCCTTGGCGAGCATTTGTGCGTATGTGTCATTTGGATAGCCTCTTTCCTAACGATTCACGATTTGAAAGTGTGGTGATGCACCAACGACCATTACCCAATAAACCTGTATATAAAGAGGCTATTTCTGGTGCTTTTATGTTCCTTCGGCGTAGCGCAATGGATGAGGTTGGCTTGTTAGATAACGCCTATTTTTTACATTGTGAGGATTTGGATTGGTGTATGCGCTTTCCTCAAAAACAATGGAAGATTTTGTTTGTGCCATCGGTGGAAGTTATCCATGCCAAAGGGGTGTGTAGCGATGCGCGTCCTATCCGTGTCGAGTGGCATAAGCATAAGGGTATGGTCTATTTCTATCGTAAGTTTTTTCGTCATCAATATCCATTCATCTTCATGTGGGTTGTGATTGCTGGAGTGTGGCTACGCTTCTTGGGGTTGGCTGTTTTGTTTAGGGTGAAAAGGCTTAAGCCTTGAAAACAATATTGCTTACGGGTGCTTCGGGGCAAATTGGTTCTTTTCTTCTTCAGCGTTTGGCTGGTGAAGACGTCAGCACCCTGGCTGTTAGTCGTCAGCCACAGTCTGTGTCGTTTGGTGAACAGTGGCTGATTTGTGATCTTTTTCAAAGCGATCCTTTTGATCAGGTTGACCACGTGGATGTTTGGATTCATGCGGGTGTTCTAACGCTCAGTGTTCCGTGGCTGGCATCGGCGGCTCGGGCTGGTGTTAAACATATCATTACCTTCAGTACCACCAGTATCTTTACCAAGCTTCATTCGTCGTCGCCAGAAGAATGCGTGCTCATTGAGCGTATTCGTCGTGCTGAACAGGAAGTAGCACAACAATGTGCTGCGTTAGCGATGCGGTGGACGATCCTTCGTCCTACCCTGATTTATGGACGCGGGACGGATCAAAATATCGCCTTTATTACGTCGATGATTCAGCGTTTTGGTTTTTTTCCTCTCATTGCTGGGGGAGCTGCATTGCGTCAACCTGTTCATGCGGATGATCTTGCTAAAGCGGTGATTGATATTATGGCGAGCTCCAGTGCTTGTAATCGCGCGTATAATCTCAGTGGTGGTGAAGTGCTCAGTTATCAAGCGATGGTCACGCGCATCTTTGCCGCGTTGGCTAAGCCTGTGAGAATGGTTAACGTTCCGCCAATGTTGTATAAAATCATTCTTCTCATGCTCAAACATACCATACCTCGCTATGCTTTTATTCACACATCGATGGTTGATCGCATGCAGCAGGATATGGTGTTTGATCATACTGAGGCGAGTCGTGATTTTGCTTATCAGCCACGTTCCTTTCAGCCGTTGCAAGGGTCAGAGTAGCAGTGAGTCATTCGGAGTTTGATCTTATACGCAGCTATTTTCGCGACGATGCTTTTGCTCAACAAGAGACGGAATTGGGCAATGGTGATGATGCTTCGGTGCATGCAATCCCAAGTGCTGATGCCTTGGTGGTCAGTGTCGATAGCGCGCTGTGTGGTCGTCATTGGCCTGAGGACTTCCCGCTTGATATGGCTGCGGAACGTGCGGTGGGGTCGGCCTTGTCTGACCTTGCTGCGATGGGTGCGCAGGCGCGTTGGTTGTGGTTGGCGATTAGCTTGGAACATCATGACCAAGCCGATGCTATCGGGCAGGGCGTGCGTCGTGCGGCGCAGCGTTATGGTGTGGAAATCGCAGGTGGGGATACCACGCGAGGTAAGCAAACGATGATCTCGGTTACCGTTGCTGGTTTGCTTCCTCATGGTACTGCCATGCGCCGTGATCGAGCTCAAGTGGGTGATGCCGTGTATATTGCAGGTGCTTTGGGGCGTTCTTCTTTGGGGCTGGCGCAGTGGCAGCACGGCGAAAAAAATGGTGTGTACGTGCCAGATTTTGCTGATGTGAAACCATTGCTGGAAGCAGGCGTAGCATTGCGTGAATCGGGTGTCCGTTGCTGTATGGATGTAAGCGACGGCCTGCTGCAAGATGCTCGTCATATATGTATCGCTTCGGGATGCGCGATGCGTTTGGATGTCGCTACCCACCCCGGTTTTTTGGCATTATCCGCCACTCATGGTCGCGCGGCTGCTGCTTGCGCCATGTACACTGGCGGTGATGATTATGCCCTTTTGTTTACCGCGCCAGCTTCTTTGCCTATTCCTGAAGGTTTGGCTGTGCGCATCGGTTCTTGCATCGCTGCTGACCAACATGATGTAACGGCATATATCGCGGGTGAACCGTGGCAGTCGCCATCTTCGGGCTTCGATCATTTCATAGGAGGGTAGGCTTCTCACCAACGCTTCATGCTTGCATGGTTGAATGTGCGCGGCAGCATTGCCTGTACTTTTCATTTCATTCATGGGCATGCCCATGCACGAGGTTTTTATGCCAGCTTATCGTTCACGACTTTCCACCCATGGCCGCAATATGGCCGGCGCACGTTCGTTATGGCGTGCTACCGGTATGACCGATGATGACTTCGGCAAGCCGATTATTGCTGTAGTCAACTCGTTTACCCAATTTGTGCCTGGTCACGTCCACCTTAAAGACTTGGGGCAGATGGTCGCACGGGAGATTGAACAAGCGGGCGGTGTCGCCAAAGAGTTTAATACCATCGCCATTGATGATGGTATTGCGATGGGGCATAACGGCATGCTTTATTCTTTACCTAGCCGTGAAATCATTGCAGATTCTGTTGAATACATGGTTAACGCCCATTGCGCCGATGCGATGGTGTGCATTTCTAATTGTGACAAAATTACCCCTGGCATGATGATGGCCTCTTTGCGTTTGAATATTCCTTCTGTGTTTGTCTCTGGCGGCCCGATGGAGGCTGGCAAAGTGGTGTTGAACGATCAGGCGAAGAAGCTGGATTTGGTGGATGCGATGGTGATGGCTGCCAACCCTGATGAATCGGATGAAACGGTAGCCGCTGTTGAACGTTCTGCCTGCCCAACTTGTGGTTCTTGTTCGGGCATGTTTACGGCGAACTCGATGAACTGCCTGACCGAAGCGTTGGGTTTGTCGCTGCCAGGTAATGGCTCGATGCTGGCAACCCATAGTGATCGCCAAGCATTGTTTTTGGAGGCTGGGCGTTTGTCCGTGGCGTTGGCGAAGCGTTATTATGAAGGTGATGATGCAACCGCTTTGCCGCGCAGTATTGCTACCAAAGAAGCGTTTGAAAATGCGATGGCGTTGGATATTGCGATGGGTGGTTCCACCAATACCGTGTTGCATTTGTTGGCTGCGGCGCAGGAAGCTGAGGTGGATTTCACGATGGCGGATATTGATCGCCTTTCTCGCAAGATTCCTAATTTGTGCAAGGTTGCGCCCGCTACACAGGATTACCACATGGAAGACGTTCATCGTGCCGGTGGTGTGTTTGGTATCTTAGCAGAGCTACGCCGCGCTGGTTTATTGCACACAGAGACGCTGACTGTTCATAGCAGCACGATGGCAGAAGCGGTAGATCGTTGGGACGTGATGGCAGCGGCAAACGAGGAAGCGCAACAGCGTTACAGTTCCGCCCCTGGTGGTGTACCGACACAGGAGGCGTTTAGTCAATCGGCGCGCTGGTCGTCGTTGGATACGGATCGGCAAAACGGTTGTATTCGCGATCAAGCGCATGCCTATTCGCAAGAGGGTGGCTTGGCAGTATTGTATGGTAATATTGCTGAGCGTGGCTGCTTGGTGAAAACCGCTGGTGTGGACGCTTCGATTTGGAAGTTTAGCGGTACGGCGCAGGTGTTTGAGTCGCAGGAAGCGGCGGTTGATGCGATTTTGAATCGTCGTATTGCGGCGGGTGATGTGGTGATTATTCGTTACGAAGGGCCAAAAGGCGGACCTGGCATGCAGGAAATGTTATACCCTACGTCCTACCTTAAGTCGATGGGCTTGGGTAAGCAATGTGCCTTGTTGACGGATGGACGTTTCTCTGGTGGTACGTCGGGCTTATCCATTGGTCATGCTTCGCCTGAAGCGGCTGAAGGTGGCACGATTGGTTTGGTGGAAGATGGTGACCGCATCGAGATTGATATTCCAGCACGGCGTATTCATTTGGTCGTCAGTGATGAGGTATTGGATGCGCGTCGTGCAGCGATGGAAGCTCGCGGCGATCAAGCATGGAAGCCTGTCAATCGTGATCGTGTGGTATCCAAAGCCTTGCAAGCCTACGCTGCGATGACGACATCTGCCGACAAAGGTGCGGTGCGGGAAGTTGTTTAGTATGAATTGGGAATTACGAACTGTGAATTACGAATTACGAATTGCGATGAAAATTTAGGGGTTGAATGATATGAAACATATAATCATCGTGGCATTGGCTGCTATGACCTTGGTGGCTTGTGCGACCCAGCAACAAGCGCGGATGACGGCTGGCGGAGCCGCTGTGGGTGCGGCGACTGGAGCAGCGATTGGCGCGCAAAATAATCGTGCTACAGAGGGTGCGTTTATTGGTGGTGCTATTGGTGCAGCAGCCGGGATGATTCTTGGTGCGCCCGAGAATAATCCGCAGCAACAGGCTCAGCCGCAGTACCAACAGCAGCCTGCTTACCAACAACCACAGCGGGTAAACCACCGCCGCGAACATCGCAAAGACCGTAAAGATCGCAAAGACGAAGACGACTGAGTACAAGGACGTTCATGGAATCACAGACGATACAATCAATCATTGCCGTTGCTTCGGGCAAGGGCGGGGTAGGGAAGTCTACCACTGCGGTTAATCTTGCTGTAGCGATGGCTGCATCAGGATTACGCGTTGGGCTGCTTGATGCGGATATTTATGGGCCTTCTGTGCCGCGCATGTTGGGTTTAGCTGATGCCAAGCCTGAAGTGGATGAGGCAGCCAAGCAGATTCAGCCACTTACAGCACATGGCATTCGCTGCATGTCGATGGGCTTTATGGTACCTGAATCGCAGGCGATGATTTGGCGCGGTCCGATGGTGGCAGGCGCATTGGCTCAGTTGTTGAGTGATGTGGCATGGGGTGCATTGGATGTGTTGGTAGTTGATATGCCGCCAGGTACGGGTGATGCGCAACTTACCTTAAGCCAGAAGGTGAAGCTTGCGGGGGCTGTCATGGTCACTACGCCGCAAGATATTGCCTTGCTTGATTGTCGCAAAGGGGTGCAAATGTTCCGCAAAATGAATGTACCCATTTTGGGGCTGGTGGAGAATATGAGCCAATTTATTTGTCCGCATTGTGGTGGTGCATCGGCGATTTTCTCCGAAGGCGGGGCGCAACGTTTGGCCGATGAGTTTCAATCTTCAGTCGTGGGTCATATTCCGCTGGATATGTTGGTACGGCAACAGGGTGATGCGGGCGTTCCGGTGGTGGTTTCGCACCCTGATTCGGCGCAAGCCCAAGCTTATATTGCATTGGCAGAGCACGTTGCAGCGCGTTTGCAGCAAGTGAAGAAACGGCAAATAAATATTCCAGTGAGCATACAAACATAATGCGTTTTATTGATGAAGTGAAGTTGGAGATTCGTGCGGGTCACGGTGGTGCTGGCAGTAAGTCGTTCCGTCGTGAAAAGTACATTCCTAAAGGTGGTCCTGATGGTGGCAATGGTGGACGTGGCGGTCATGTCATACTGATTGCCAGTCGTGATCGCAACACCTTGCAAGAGCTTTATATGCGCAAGCATCTGTTTGCCAAGAACGGGCAAGCTGGCATGGGCGGTAATCGTCATGGTCGTGATGGTGAAGATATTTGCGTGCAAGTACCCATTGGCACGGTGGTGCGTGATGAAGAAGGCTACGTGTTGTGTGATTTGACGCATGATGGTCAAAAGGTCTTCCTTGCTAAAGGTGGCCGTGGTGGCTTGGGCAATAGCAATTTTGCCAGCAGTACCAATCAGGCACCGCGTTATGCTCAGCCTGGTCTTGAAGGTGAGGAGGGGATCCGCTTCCTTGAGCTGAAGTCGATGGCTGATGTTGGTTTGCTTGGTTTGCCTAATGCTGGGAAATCGACTTTGATTTCGCGGGTTTCTAACGCCAGACCTAAGGTGGCAGATTACCCTTTTACCACCATGGCTCCCGCTTTGGGGCAGGTGTTTACGGACGATGAAGACAGTTTTGCGATGGCCGATATTCCAGGGTTGATTGCTGGCGCGCACGAAGGGCGTGGTTTAGGTGATCGTTTTTTGCGCCACATCGAACGTACAGGGTTGTTGTTGCATGTGGTGGATGTGGTTTCCCCCGATGAACGCACGGTGTTGGATCAAATTGAAGAGATTGAGGGCGAATTGGCAGGTGCACATGCCGATTTGATGGCAAAAAGTCGCTTTTTGGTACTGAATAAAATTGATGCCTTGGATGAAGCGGCATGCCAAGCGATGGTGGCATCGGTGGCTGATCGCGGTTTGCCTGTGTTTGCTGTTTCGGCAGTCAGTGGCGCGGGTATTCCTGCCCTGTTGCATGCGACTTGGAAGCATGTGAAGGCAGCACGTAAAGCCGCAGCAATGCAGCAACAGGAAGGCGATGATTCAGCAGCGTAATCAACTGCAGCAAACACGACGTTTGGTGTTAAAAATTGGTAGTTCTTTACTGACAGATACAGCCGTTGGTGTGCAGCAAGCGATGATTGATCGCATTGTGCAGCAGGTGGTGGCACTGCATCGTCAAGGTATTGAAGTGTGTTTGGTGTCCTCAGGTTCCGTTTCTTTAGGACGCGTGGCATTGGCTGCGGATGATCCTTGTTGGCTTAGTCGTTCGCTTAGTGTGCATGAAAAACAGGCCGCAGCAGCGGTGGGGCAACCCGCTTTGATGCAAGCTTACCACCAGGCCTTTGCCGCTGTGGGTTTGAATGTGGCGCAACTGCTGTTGACGCGGGATGATTTGCGTCATCGTCGCCGTTACCTCAATGCCAGCAATACCGCTGAAACGCTGTTTTCTGCTGGTATTATTCCTATTGTGAATGAAAATGATACCGTAGTGGTGGAAGAGATTAAGTTTGGCGACAATGATGCTTTAGCGGCATTGGTTGGTCGTCTGATTGAAGCGGACTTGGTGGTGTTGGCGACTGATGTTGCAGGCTTGTACGATGCAAACCCTGCTACTGTGTCGACTGCGCAGCGTATTACCGATATTCACCATATTGATGATCGGATTCGTGCGATGGCAAGCGGCAGTGGCTCAAGCTTTGGTACGGGAGGCATGCATAGCAAAGTGCACGCTGCCGATATTGCTACCCGTGCAGGGGTAGTATTGGCGATTGTACCTGGTCAACATGATGAGATGGTAACAAAGCTCATTGCTGGCGGTGATCTTGGTACGGTGTTTTATTGCAGCAACGACCGCCATAACCGTCGCCAGCATTGGATTGCGGAATTGTTGGAGCCAGAGGGGCGTTTGTATGTTGACGCTGGTGCAGAGCAGGCGATGCTGGAGCGTGGAGCCAGTTTGTTGCCGATTGGTTTGCAACGGGTCGAAGGTGACTTTGACAAAGGTGATTGCGTGGCGGTCTTTGGTCAGGCAGGGCACGTGATTGCCAAGGGTTTGGTGAATTATAATAATCAAGAAATGGCTGCGATTTGCGGCATGAGTAGCGAACAGATTGAGCAGTGTTTAGGCTTTGTTGATTATAGTTCAGTGATTCATCGAGATAACTTGGTGATATTGCAACGCTCCCAAAGCGGGGCTATTTGACAAGCCTTAGCGTGCTTTTATGCTCCCCTCCATTGCGGACTTGATCTGCAATGGAGGGAACGGACGCAAGATTGGATACTGCATCGAGAGCAGTATAACCGAGGGAAAGCACGTCATTGCGGACTTGATCCGCAATCCAGAGAATAAGCGCAAGACTGGATATCGAATCAAGCGAAATATGACGGGATTTTAGATTATGGCACTGTTTTATCTATGTCAT
>CAZYAI010000052.1:0-16099 GCA_964645625.1 uncultured Zetaproteobacteria bacterium | reverse complement strand
AATAACTTATAGAGCTTTATCCACAGTTAAATACTGCTTTTGTCGTGTACAGAGACGAAACATACGAAACATACGAAAGGTGATGTTTTTTATTGTTCGTGTATGTTCGTGTCGTTCGTGGTTTATGGTTTTTCACTACGTCATGGTGGACTTGATCCGCAATCCAACAATAACCCTATGGAACGTTACCAATACATGATGATTGGCGATGGACAAGCGACTATAAAAAGCCACAATCCCGCCTATGACAGCACAAATTCTTGATGGTAAAGCTCTTTCTGAACGTCTGCGGCGTGAAATGGCTGAAACCGTAACACAATTAAGCGCGACCTATGGGCGCGCCCCAGGCTTGGCAGTGATTTTGGTGGGTGAAGACCCTGCCTCACAGATTTACGTCAACAATAAAAAATCAGCATGCGCACAGGTTGGTATCACCTCGTTCTCTCATACCTTGCCAGCAGACACGACGCAGGAACACGTACTCGGTTTGATTGGCGAGATGAACCATGATCCGCGTATTGATGGCATTTTGGTGCAACTCCCTGTGCCAGAACATATCAACCCTGAACGCATCATCGAAGCTATTACGCCGAGCAAAGATGTGGATGGTTTTCATCCTTATAACATAGGGTGTTTGACCGCACGTAAACCAGCTCTGCGCTCATGCACGCCTTATGGTTGTATGCGCCTGCTAGAAGAAACAGGCATGGATTTACATGGCAAAGAAGCAGTCGTGGTTGGAGCTTCCAACATTGTCGGTCGTCCAATGGCGATGGAGTTGTTGCTTGCAGGTTGTACCGTTACCGTATGCCATCGCTTCACCGAAGATTTAGCCGCGCATGTGGCAAAGGCTGATATTGTGGTAGCCGCCGCAGGCAAGCAGGGCTTGGTGCGTGGTGAATGGATCAAATCTGGCGCAACGGTGATTGATGTTGGTATTCATCGGCTAGAAGATGGTAGTTTGACAGGCGATGTGGATTTTGCTGTTGCCTCGCAGCGAGCCGCTTGGATTACCCCTGTGCCTGGTGGTGTCGGCCCGATGACCATTTGCATGTTATTGGCAAACACCGTGCAAGCTTACCAAACCTCACACCTAAGTTTGTAAGCATCAAAAGACCTATAAAACGGCGTACTAAGTCGAAGAAGAAGTATATGGAATCGGGGCTTGGGTCGTTTTGCACTTGGGATGGCGATACGCTGGTTCTCAACGTGCTTGGCAAGCCAAGTGCATCAAGGGATGCCATTGGAAAGCCTACTGGCGATCAACTCAACATTAGCGTCACAGCGGCTCCCGTCGCTGGGCGCGCCACCGATCACATGGTGCGCTTCTTGGCTACAGCGTTTGGGGTAAAGCCAAAAGACATCGAAGTGGTGTTTGGTCGCTTCAACGTCAACAAGCAGCTTCGCATTCGTTCGCCAAAGTGCCTACCACCAGTGATCGCCAAGCACTTTGCTAAAACAGGTTCATCGTAAGTCAAAACTGGATGCCCGATTTACCACGAAATACATGAAAAACACCAAAAGCAGGCAAAGCGATGTTTCTTATGGTTCGTGCCTCTGTTGGGTTTCGTTCCTCAACCCAACCTACACTATAACATTCGCTTTTGGTTGCTGTAGTCACGTAGGTTGGGTTGAGGAACGAAACCCAACAATAACCCCGTTCAACCATTCAAACCTCCTTTCACATTCCACATACACGATGCGCTTATTCAACCATGTGAAATAAATGCGTGTGAATAATGTTCGGATGAGGCTGTGTTGCGTAGGTTGTGCGGCGAATGACTGGATGCGGCATGACGCAAAGAAACCACGTTATTAGGGCATCCACAAGGGATGCCCCTACGGTTGATTTATTTTGTTGGGGTGTATTCCAAACCGCCGAAATGCTTTTTACCATCTTCGGTTTTGAATAATACCATCAACTTGTGCGCGCCAGGGTGTTCGAGGTCGTAGCCTGCCATATACCAATCGCCCATCTTCATCATCATTTTAGATTCTGAGGTGTTATCGGGGTGGGTGACTTTGGAATTGACCGCTTGCAGGGGGATGACGGCATCAGCTTTTTCCACCTTAATCATGTAATGGTAGCTACCGCCGTGCGCCATGCCTTCTGGAGCCTTCATGACGTGAAAGCTGACGTTGTAACCATCGATGTCGATGGATTGCAAAAACGTGCCTTCTTTCATGCCTTTGTTTGCATCCATTGGCATGCTGCATGGATTGTGTGCGTCACCGTGCATTGCACCATGCATGTGATGTCCGCTCATGTGCCTTGTTTCATCACTCGCGGATGCAGTCGATACACCGCTGATCATCAATACGCTGGCAGCAGCCAGTGCGATATAAGTATTTTTCATCGTGAACTCCTTAGTAGAGACCGCTGCACCATGCGCTTTTTTGGCTGCATCAGCGTTGAAATCGGGGCTTTAATCCTCATTTACATGACGTAAACTGCGGTTTCATCCCCGACTTCGCCTTGATGCGCTCAAAAAATCACGATGGTGCAGAGGCCTCTTATATGCAATCGTTATTGGGGGTAGTGGTGGTAAACGTGGGTTTCACCGTTGGTGGTGAAGCTTAATACATCGTAAGCGCGTGGTGGCAGACCAGGTTTTTGCATGCCTGGTGATTGCATCGGCATGCCTGGCGCGGTTAACCCGACCACTGCAGGACGCTCTTTGAGTAATCGAATCACATCTTCGGCAGGGACATGACCTTCGATGACGTAACCATCAATGAGCGCGGTATGGCAGGATGCTAAGCGTTCGGATACGCCGTATTTGGACTTGATTACATCCATGTCGTCGCGCTTTTTCTCCACCACCGTAAAACCCGCTTGCTCCATGTGCTTAGCCCATGCGCCGCAGCAGTCGCAGTTAGGGGATTTGTACATGGTGATGGTTTGATTTGCTTGGCTGGTAGTAGCCGAGCTGTTCTCTGCCAGCGTTGCGTGCGGTGCTGCGATGAGCAACATCCCCACGATGATTGCGCCCGCTCGCATATGAGCTTTTGCTTGATGCATGATATTCATGTTTTCTCCTTGATCTTCCGCTCTTTGATTTGCAGAACGAAACTGTAAATAATGGGCAGTACAAACAGGCTCAGCAGGGTGGCTGTTGCCATGCCGCCAATCATGGGGGCGGCAATGCGCTGCATGACATCTGAACCTGTACCACCGCCCCACATGATCGGTAACAAGCCTGCAATCACGGCGACGGCTGTCATAGCAATGGGGCGCACGCGCTGGGTAGTTCCTTGCATGGCTGCATCGCGAATCTGTTGTGCGGTTAAACCCTTGCCGTTTGTAGCCTGAACCCTGGCTTTTGCCACCGCTTGATCGATGAAGGTTAACACCAGCACGCCGATTTCTGCCGATACGCCAGCCAAGGCAATAAAGCCCACCGATACGGCAACACTCATATTAAAGCCTAAATA
The DNA here is from genome assembly GCA_964645625.1 of uncultured Zetaproteobacteria bacterium. Taxonomy (GTDB): domain Bacteria; phylum Pseudomonadota; class Zetaproteobacteria; order Mariprofundales; family Mariprofundaceae; genus AB-137-C09. The sequence continues at coordinate 12,664 of CAZYAI010000052.1, read as the reverse complement.
CCATACCAGCCAGAAGCCACCAATCAGCGCGAATGGGATGGATAGCATCACCACCAACGGCGAACTGAAGTTGCGGAAGTTGAAATACAGCAAGAGGAAAATGGTCAGTAGGGTTAAAGGAATTACCACCCGCAAGCGTGCTGCGGCGCGTTCCATGTATTCAAACTGACCCGACCACATGACGGTGTAGCCTGCTGGTATGTTTACTGTGTCATTAACCTGTTTTTTCGCCGCCGCCACGTAGCCGCCAATATCAGATGTTTTAATATCGACATAGACCCAAGCATTCGGCGTAGCATTTTCTGTTTTTACCGATGGTGGGCCACGGCGCAAGTGAAGATCAGCAACCAATGAGAGTGGAATTTGCGTGCCTGTGGGCGTGGCAATCAGCACCCGCTTGAGGGCTTGCATATTATCGCGCAACTCACGCGGGTAGCGGATGTTCACAGGGTATCGCTCCAATCCCTCCACTGTTTCGGTGACGTTCATGCCACCAATGGCGGATTGAATCACGTCTTGCACATCACCAACGGTAAGCCCGTAGCGCGCTGCTTCTTCGCGATTGATGTCAAAATCTAGGTAATAACCACCTGCTGCACGGTCGGCGAATGCAGATAACGTGTCGGGCAAGGTTTTGAGCGAGCGTTCAATATCACCTGCGACCTTCTCCAACACATGCAAGTCAGGCCCTGAGACTTTAATGCCGATGGGGGTTTTAATACCTGTGGAGAGCATGTCGATGCGTGTTTTGATGGGGTAGGTCCACGCATTGGAAAGCCCTGGGAAGGCAATCGCTTTATCCATTTCTGCCATCAATTGTTTGGTGGTTTTGCTCGGGTCAGGCCACTCGGCGCGTGGTTTTAGACGCACTGTGGTTTCCAACATCGCCAAAGGGGCAGGGTCGGTTGCCGTTTCCGCTCGTCCTACTTTGCCAAACGTGTGATGAACTTCGGGGAATGTGGCTAAAATTTTATCGGTCTGCTGCAACAACTGTTTCGCCTTGGTGATCGAAATACCAGGGTAAGTCGTTGGCATGTACAAAATATCACCTTCATCCAAGGGCGGCATAAACTCTGAGCCTGTGTGCATGATAGGGTAAGCCGTTGCACCCAATATCAGCACTGCCAGCAATACAGTGACCACGCGACCACGCATGGCTAAACGCAACAAGGGCGCGTGCAGACGTTTAAGCCCTAGATTGATGGGGTTGCGTTCTTCGCTGGGGATTTTGCCGCGAATCAATAAGCCCATCAGCACAGGAACCAAGGTCACGGCCAGCAATGCTGCTGCTGCCATGGCATAGGTTTTGGTAAACGCCAAGGGTGCAAACAAACGCCCTTCTTGCGCTTGCAAGGTGAACACAGGCAAGAATGATACCGTGATAATCAACAGTGAGAAAAACAGCGCGGGGCCGACTTCGTTGGATGCCGCAGCGACCGCTCGCCAACGATGGTTGATGTTGTTGCTATCTTCGGGCGATAGTTGCTCTAAATGCTTATGGGCATTTTCAATCATCACAATGGCCCCGTCGATCATCGCTCCAATGGCAATGGCAATACCGCCCAAGCTCATGATGTTGGCGGACAAGCCCTGCCATTGCATAATCATAAAGGCAATCAGAATGCCCACGGGCAAGCTGATGATCGCGACCAAGGCACTGCGGGCATGCATCAAAAAGATCAAGCAGATGATGGCAACGACGATGGATTCTTCAATCAGCTTTTCTTTGAGGTTGTCAACGGCACGTTCGATTAAATCGCCACGGTCATAAACAGGAACGATTTGCACGCCTTCGGGCAGGCCTTGTTGTAATTGCTGTAATTTTGCCCGCACGCGCTTAATCGTTGCCATGGCATTTTCACCGTAGCGCATAATGACGATGCCGCCCACGGCCTCACCTTCGCCATTGAGTTCCACCAAGCCACGGCGTAATTCAGGGCCATAATGGATGTTGGCTAATTGCTTGAGGTAAATGGGTGTGCCATTGGCATCGACACCGACAGGGACGACCTCCAGATCATGCAGGCTTTTAATGTAGCCAAGCCCGCGCACCATGTATTCGGTTTCGCTCATCTCGACCAACCGACCGCCAACGTCGTTGTTGGAGCGTTGCACTGCATGCTTAATCGCAGCCAGCGGGATGTTGTATGCCAGCATGGCATCGGGGTTGAGTTCAATCTGGTATTGCTTCACAAAGCCGCCAATGGATGCCACTTCAGACACACCTTCTACGGTTTGCAAGGGGTAGCGCAAATACCAATCCTGAAGCGAGCGCAATTGTGATAAATCATGTGTTCCTGTTTTATCAATCAGCGCGTATTCATAGACCCAGCCCACGCCTGTGGCATCAGGTCCTAGTTTGGGCGAGACCCCTGTAGGCAGACGGTCAGCAGCATAATTGAGGTATTCAAGCACGCGGGTGCGCGCCCAGTACATATCCGTGCCATCATTAAAAATCACATAGACCATCGAAAAGCCAAAAAATGAATAGCCGCGCACCACCTTGGTATTGGGTACAGAAAGCATGGCAGTCGTTAGTGGGTAGGTCACCTGATCCTCCACCACCTGCGGTGCTTGACCAGGGAAGCTGGTAAAAACGATGACTTGCACATCCGATAAATCAGGAATCGCGTCCAATGGTGTGGACTTCATCGCCTGAAATCCCGCAAAGCCAATCAATAAGGTGGCAATCAAAACCAAAAAGCGGTTATGAATAGAAGCATCAATAAGCGAGCGGATCATGATTGTGACCTCTTTAAGGGGGGCGTTATGGATGGATAAAATAGGTGAGCAACTTCATGGGTGGTTATAGAAGAATGGCTATCCGCAGATTGACGCAGATTTACGCAGATAAAACTATAAGCGTTCAATGGTGCTGCATGTTTTTTATGTTGTGGGTGCTTGTGGGTGGTGGCTACAGGCTCAGGCGTACATTCATTCACATCCCATCTGCGTATATCTGCGTTCATCTGCGGATACGTATTATGTGCTTGTGCATTCGCATGATGATTCATTTTTTATTCCCCATCTCCATATTACTCATATCCATATCGTCCATGTTCATGCCATCCATTTGCATGTCTTGAGGGGCGGCGACTGGGGGTTGTGATGCTGGCGGTTTTGAGGCTTCTAACATTTTGGCGGTGGCTTCTTTGAGCTTGGATTCGGAATCAATCATGAATTGACTGGAGGTGACTACGCGTTCGCCTTCTTTGAGTCCGTTGATGATTTGCACCATGCCATCTGCTGCTACGCCGAGGGTGACTTGGCGGGGTTCAAACTTGTCTGCTTCGCGTTGTACAAACACTTGTTCATGTTGACCGCTACGTACAATGGCTTCAGCAGGGATGACGATGGCATTGACCTGTTTGGATGCAGCAATCGTGACGTTGGCAAACATTTCGGGTTTTAGTACTAAATCGTGATTATCAAACTCTAGTCGCAGTTTGATGGTGCGCGTTTTTGCCTCTAAATAGGGGTAGATGTAGTTGACTGTACCGTTAAATACGCGGCCAGGGATCCCCGTGACGCGCATGGCAACTTCGTCACCTTCACGCACCCACGGCAGATCATCTTCGTAGAGGTCAACAATCACCCACACATGGGTTAAGTCGGCAATCATGTATAACTCGGTTGCAGGGGTGATGCGTTCGCCCTCTCGCGCCCCAATTGCCATGATAATACCATTGAAAGGGGAATGAATATGCAGTGACTTCATGACCTCGCGTTTGCGTTTTAAGGCACGCAGTTGATGCGCGGGAACATCGAGCAGCTGTAAACGGCGTTTGGCAGATTCCACCAATTGTTGCGCTCCATTGCGAATGTCGGGGAAGGGACTGTCTTTAAGAATATCGGCATTATTCAGGGCAAGGATGTATTCTTCTTGCGTGGCAACCAATTGCGGTGAATAGACCCCCATCAGCATCTTGCCTTTAGTGACCTTTTCCCCTGTTTTATCGACCATGAGTTTTTCTACCCAGCCATCATATTTGGGGTGTAAGCGCGCAACACGCTCTTCATCGAAGGTGACGCGACCAATGGTGTTGATGGCACGGGATAGCGAACGGCGTTCGGCAAGGGCAGTGCGTACACCAATACTTTGTGCCAATGTGCCATCCACGCTTACTGTGCCTGCTGGAGCTTTGCTATCGCCACCATCATCGGCATAAACTGGCAAATAATCCATGCCCATTTCATCTTGCGCAGGCACAGGCGAAGTGATTGCAGGGTTCATGGGGTTGCGGTAAAAAAGAACTTTTTTCTCTTTTGACTGGTCGTTTTCGGCATACACGGGGATGTAATCCATACCCATATTATCTTTTGCAGGCACAGGCGAAGTGATCGCAGGGTTCATGGGATTGCGGTAAAACAATACTTTGCCTTTGCCTGTGTCGTTTGCTACTTGCGGCGTATTTGTTGGCATGTATGGATGAGCAAAATAACCTGCTGCCATGCCGAGGCTAAGGGTGATGATGACTGTGATCAGCGTGGACTTATTCATGATTGGACTCCGTAATACTTGTACCCACGGTGGCTTGCAGTCGCGCCATCGCTTGGTGTGCTAAAGAAAGTGCCTGCCAGTATTGGGTTTCATAATTGTAATGGGTGATTTGTGCCTGCACGAGGTTAAGGAAATCGACTTTGGATACTTGATAGCCAGCGAGCATAGACGCAACGGTTTGCCCTGCTTGGGGAATGATTCCTGTTTTGAATAATAATGCCTGCTTACGCGCTGATTCGTAGTCGCTTAAACCTTGGCGTAGATCGCTATCTATTTGCAAGATACGGTCTTGTAGGCTGAACACAGCAGCTTCACGTTCCGCCTCCCTTTGGGCGAGCGCACGGTCTTGTTTGGTGTCGCTAAAAATCGGTAGGTTCATGCTAAACATGATGCCTGTTAGATCACTGCGTCCTGCGCGCATACCGTAATTGGCTCCGATGTTGAAATCAGGGTAATAATCTTTTTTTGCCAAGGCGACTCGCGCTTCGCTGGCTGAAACCTGCTCGCGCTGGGCATTCAGCCATGGGCGGTGCTTCAAGGCACGGTCATGAAGAACGCCAATATCTGGAAGTCGATTCAATTGTTCATTTACCGTAGCTGGCAAGGTGATTGATGCATCAGCAGGGCGTTGCAGTAGGCTGTTGATGATCGCTTCTTCGTTGCGCCGCGCTCTTTTGAGGGTGATTTCACTATCCAAAAGCTTCGATAGTTCCAGTTGCGCCAGCAATACATCCGATTGCAGCCCTTGCCCTGTTTTGTATTTACTATCGGCGATGCGCACCAATTGACGGAGCAGGGTTTGGTTGCGAGATACCGTCTCTAGGGCATGGTCAAGGTAGAGTAGGTTCCACCAATGCATGCGTATATTGCGTTGCAGTAGCAAACGAACTTCTGCCACGCTTTCGCTGGCAGCCTTGGCTGCAAAATCCGCCGCTTGGGCGCGTAAATCTAACTTGCCAGGGTAAGGGAGTGCTTGAGATACGCCGAATTGCGTTTGCGTCATCGCTTCACGACTGAGCGATGGCGCGCTCAGTGGTATATTAAGTACGTTCAACGAAACACGCGGGTCAGGCAAGCTTGAAACTTGGGCGGGTACTTCGGCTAAGGCACGCGCCTGTTGCTCGCTTTGCTGAATCGCAGGGTGGGAAAGTACCGCCTGTTCCGCCAGTTCCAATGTTAAAACATCAGCATTGCTAGCCCAAGCTGTAGCACAGTAAAGCCATGCACATAGGTACAGAATGATTTTCATGAAAGTCTCCAGTTGTTCAAAACCATCAGCGAGAGGATGATGAACAGGAGACGGTTCGATGGTGTGCTATACGATCATGATGACCGCTAGCATGTGCTGACGCAGGCGCGCCCAGCAACTCCTGTTCATGTGAACAGGGGAATCAAATACGAATACGTTGGGTGGTGGAAAAAAGAAGCGAGCTACTGCGCGGTGGCCCTGTGGGCATATGCGCCATAGCAAAAGAAGCGGAGCTAAACAACACAGGTTCATGGCGAACCTTGGTGTTTAGCACAAAGCTGGGTACGTCCAAAGACCATACCAGCGAAGCACTAACAGCTTGCTTGCTTTGCTGGTAACTACAGCAGTTTTGTTGCTGTTTGTGATGCGGTGCAGGAGCTGTTTTGGCATGGTGATCCATGTGCATATGCGTTGCAGCAGTTTCGCTCATCGGTGCAGCTTCTGCCATCATGCAGGCAGAAGATAGTAATAACTGCATAGCAAACAGGGTTGCTACTACAGCCATCACGCGGCGCATCAAAGATTGATCATACAAACGCATAAACATGGTCGCTAAACTAGGTGCAAGGGAAAGTTTAGTCAATTCCCCGTAGTTTACTCAGTAATGATTATTGTGACGTTGCAATGCTGAAAACACTGGTAGCATTGCGGACTTGATCTGCAATCCAGAGAATCGGCGCGACACTAATGTACAAAGGAACATGGATATGACTGCTTACCACACCGCTACGCCGCGTGGACTGATTTTATTTGATTGTGATGGCACATTGACTGACTCGTGTGGCGTGATTCAAACTGCTATGCAAGCTGCTTTTGAAGCTATGGGCTACACTGCACCTGCTGGTGCAGCGATTAGTGCTTTGGTCGGTAGGTCACTCCATCATGTGATCGCTGAACTATTGGTACAGCAACAACACACAGCCTCCGAGGCTTGTGTGGCACAATTAGCCGAACACTACCGTCAACAATACCATCAGCGAGAACATAACGTGAGCTTATTCCCTGGTGTTAGCGAAGGCTTATTACAACTTCGCGAGCAGGGCTATTGGCTGGGTGTTGTTACGGGTAAATCACGGGCAGGCTTGGAACGTACTTTGGATGATTTTGATCTTCGTGAACACTTTTTGTGTTTGCGTACAGCGGACTGCTGTCGTTCTAAACCCGACCCAGAAATGGTCGAGTCATCATTGGATGAGTTGGGCATGGTTGCTGATGACACATGGGTGGTGGGTGATTCGCGTTATGATATGCAGATGGCAGTGCATGCTGGGGTGCGTGCTATGGGCGTGAGTTACAGTGATGAATCATCAGCAAGGCTACAGCAAGCGGGGGCGTATTGCGTTGCGGACTCCTTTGCTGACGTGTTGCGCCTTCTTGGTTAGGGTTTGCACGTCGGTGTGGAACACATGACATGGGTTGATGAGGGATATTCAAATTTTAACGGTTATTGTAATCACAAGCGTAATGCTGTTGTGGTGTATTTGGCATCACCAGCGATTACGATCTATAGCACCTGATCTATTAAACTTCCTGTCTTATAGTCAGGATGCTGTGCTGGCGATTCGCCGTGATGGTCGTGTGTTACACAGCAATGCCGCCGCCCAACATCACTTCCCCCAACTGATAGCAGATAGTGACCAGCCGCCGTCGATGAATCTGATCCTCGACGCCACTGCACAGTCAGCATTTTATGCATGGTTGCAGCAAGAACAGGGCAAGCATAGCCATGCGCCGCATTATTTTTCTTATAATTCTGGGCAGGAACGACCTTTACGCCATTATCGCGTATCATTGTTGCATCATGGGGGGAGAAATGCCCCTGTTTTATACCTGAATATTCAAGCCGTTCAACAGCAAAGCTCGCCCGTAAGCCTTGCCACTGAGTCTGCTGACCCTTATGCCTGTTTGCCTATTGGGGTGATACATTGCGTTGATGGGAAAGTGTTACACATCAACGCTACTGCCAAAGATACTTTGGGCTTGTACCAAATAGACGAGCCTATTTATTTTATCGAGTTTATCGCTGAGCCTTATCGCGATAGCGTAGCGAAACAGCAGGAAGATGCGGCAAATGGTCATACGAGCAGTACCTTAGAAGTGGAGTTGATGCATACGGATGGGCATATTGTATGGGTGGAATTATCCATCATTGCAACCACTTATGAGCATCAACACGCGCTACAATGCATTTTACATAATGTTCATCGTCATAAAGAGGATGAGGAACGGCTGAAATGGTTGTCTTATTACGACATGTTGACCGAATTGCCCAATCGTCGTCTGTTTGCAGATCGTATGGAGCAAGCGATTGCATTGGCAGGGCGTAACCATAGCGCATTGAGCCTGTTGTACTTTGACCTTGATCGCTTTAAGAATGTGAATGATTCATTGGGGCATAGTGTTGGTGATGAGATTCTTCGGCAAGCGGCGGCGCGACTTAAAACGACGTTGCGAGAGTCTGATTCCCCTGCACGTTTAGGTGGGGATGAGTTCGGTGCTATATTACAACATGCTGATGCCCAAGCTGCTGCCCTTGTTGCCAATAAATTGCTGTTTTCTTTGCGTCAACCGTACCAAGTGGAGGCGCGTGAACTTACCTTAGGGGCGAGTATTGGCATTGCCGTTTACCCTGATGATGGTAAGGATGCTGAAACCTTGGTGCGCCGGGCTGATGCGGCGATGTATCATGCCAAAAAACAGCGTTTGGGTGTCCACTTTTTTGCCGCAGAAATGGAAGCGAAAACGAAGCGTCATATGCTTTTAGAGCAAGAGTTGGCGCGCTCAGGTGTGCATCATGAATTTAGCATGCATTACCAAGGGCAATATCGTTTTGATCAACACGGTGAGCGTGCTTTGGTGGGCTTAGAGGCTTTGATTCGTTGGCAACATCCACGCTTGGGGGCGATACATCCTGCGGAGTTTATTCCTCTTGCTGAAGAGACGGGGCAGATTACGGGGATTGTCCATTGGGTGTTTGAGCAATGCGCCATGCAGGCTTTGCAGTGGGAGAAACAAGGGCTTCGACCTGCGAAAATCGCCATTAATTTATCCTCTACGCAATTGATGCAAGTGGGCGTTGCCGCAGAAATTATTGGTCGGATTGTGGCCTGTAATGCGCAACCATCCTGGTTTGAGGTGGAGATTACTGAAACAGCGATGATGCGTGATCCAGAAACAGCGATTCAGATCATGACCGAATTGGTAGAAGTGGGCACAAGTATTGCTATGGATGATTATGGTACGGGGTATTCTTCACTGACCTATTTAAAACGGCTACCAGCGCATCAAATTAAAATTGATCGCTCATTCATTATGAACTTGCCCGATGATGAAGATGATGCTGCCATTGTGCATTCGACGATTGCTATGGGGCATGCATTAGGCAAAACGTTGTTGGCAGAAGGGGTGGAAACCTTAGAACAACGGGACTTTTTACAACAAGCAGGGTGTGATGCGATGCAGGGATTTTTATTTAATGAAGCGATGGATGCTGCAACCACGACGCGTCATTTACAGGATCAACGATGTTAGATCGTTTCGCTCGTATCACGGCGAGGTATGCGCATATCATCTGTTTGAGCGTGCTGTTATTGCTATGCTCAATGGCAGAAGCTGATGAGCTAAGGTCTTACACCGTTGCCATTGATGCGGATTATGCACCCTATGAATACCTCAATAGCAATGGCGAGGTGGAAGGCTTTTTGCCTGATTTATTACGCGCTATTGGCGAGAGAGAGGGGGTTCATTTCAACTTTATTGCATTGAATTGGCCACAGGCGGTTGCCAGCTTGGAGCAAGGGCGGGTGGATATTATCAATATGATTAAAACGCCTGAACGGGAGCATGACTACCTGTTTTCTCAGCCTCATAGCCGTATTACACAAGCATTGTTTCGTCATCGTTTGCATAGCGATGTGACCAGTGTTGATAGCTTGCAAGGTAACCTTGTTGCGATTCAACGCAATGATATTGCTGCCGAACGCTACCCCGATGCAGGGGGCAATCATGTGGTGTGGGTTGATGATAAACAGCAAGGGTTTAATTTGCTCGAACATGGTCACGTTGCAGCCTTTTTTGCTGCCGAACAGACGGGATTGTTTTTGATACAAAATAAGAATCTAACACATGTTGAAGTCGTGCAGCGAGGCTTATGGGAGCAACCTTATTGTTTTGCCGCTCGTTTTAGCGATGCAACGTTGATTGCGCAGTTGAATCATGGTCTTGCCGCACTGCATGCATCGGGTGATTACCAACGTATTATGAAGCATTGGGTTGTGCCGCCTGCATCATGGTGGCAACGTCATGGTTGGACAGTGCTTGTGTTGCTGTTATCCGCGTTAGCTGTATGTATTGTGTGGTTATGGAGTTTGCGCCGTGCTGTAAAAAGGCGAACGCTTGCCCTAGAGAGTAGTAAAAATCATTTTCATCGCCTGTTAGAGGCTCTGCCTGATGCGGTCATTATGTGGCAAAACGGGCGTGCGGTTTATGCCAATGCTGCCACCTTCAGCTTGCTACACATGCACCATAGTAAAGGCATTCAATCATTAGATTTTTCCCGTTATATCGATCAGGAATCGGATATTCTCATCCATTTGAAGATGTGCCAAGCGTGGGCGTTGCGTGAAGTATGCTTGAGCGTATCCCCCACGGTGACATTAGAGGTCGAAATCACTGCGATCATGACCGAACATCACGGGCAAGCAGCCTTACAAATGATGATGCGTGACATCAGTGCCAAGAAAAAAGCACAGCGGCAGCAGGAACGTTTGCTGCAAATGCTCGACCAAACCTCTGATTATATTATGTTGGCAGATGAGCATGATGCATTGGTCTATACCAACCCTGCTACGCAGGATCTTTTTCAAAGCCCCGAAGCAACAGCTAAGACATTGACGGCATTACACAGCAGCAGTGAACATGATGCTTTAATCCACCATTATTTGGTCGAGGCGAAACGTAAAGGTATTTACCACACTGATACGCTATTACACAACCAGCATGGTGCGCCGATCCCTGTGTCGGCTGTGTATATTGCTCATTGCCCAGATGAAGTCCAAGCGCGTGCTTGTTATATCTCAATGATTGCGCGTGACTTACGGGCAGAAATCACCATGAAGTCCCGTTTGGAACAATCACAACGCCTAGAGTCAATGGGTAAGTTAGCAGGGGGAGTCGCGCACGACTTTAATAATATTATGATGGCAGTATTGGGTAATGCAACGCTTGCCCGTATGCGTTTTGGTGAAGATTCGCCTGCGACCATGTATTTACAACGCATTGAAAGCTCAGGTAAGCGAGCAGCGGAACTGTGTAAACAGATGTTGGCTTACTCTGGTCGTACACATTTTGATATGAAGAATATGGACTTATCCTTTATGGTGGAGTCGATGCAGGGATGGGTTCAAAGTACGATGTCATCAAGTTTGTTGATTCGCTACCAACTGAGCGAACAGCCTTTGCCTATTCGTGGTGACGAGGCACAACTTGAACAGGTTATTATGAATTTGTTGATTAATGCAGGGGAGGCTATCGAAGGTCGTCAAGGCAAGATCACCATCAAAACAAGCATAGGCGCACTCAATGATACGGAAATCGGAGCTGTGCAGGGGGATATACATATTCGTGCAGGCAACTTTGCTTGCCTGACCATCAGTGATGATGGTTGTGGTATGAATGAGCATGTTGCTAATCACATATTTGACCCGTTTTTTACCACTAAGCTTTCTGGTCGCGGCTTAGGTATGAGTACGGTGCTGGGGGTGATTCGTGGTCACCACGGCTGCATTCGTATTGATTCATTGCCTGACCATGGCACGGCGGTGATGCTATACTTCCCCTTGCAAACAGAAGAAGCCACACTACCTAGCATCAAACAACCATCAGAGCCATTAAGTCGTGATGATTTTCAAACGACTGTGTTGGTGGTGGATGATGAAGATGACGTGCGAGAGACGGCTGCTATGATGCTTGAAGTGTTTGGTTACCGTACCATATCAGTGAGTGGTGGTGCTGAGGCAATCGAACAATACCGCGATCACGGAGCGGAGATATCCATTGTGCTGTTGGACATGAGTATGCCAGGTATGGATGGGCAAACATGCTTCCAGAAACTGCGAGAAATCGATCCACAAGTACGGGTTCTGATTTCTTCAGGGCATACCGAAATTGAAATAGGGCAATTGTTTATGGGGCAAAAGTTGCTTGGTTTTATCGCTAAGCCGTATACGCCAAAAGAGTTGCAAAGAAAATTGACAGAGCTTGGTAGTATGAGTAAGCCAGTGGCGTAAGGTTATTGTTGGGCTGAATAAAGGGACGAGGATTTGAACTCAAGGGTAGGGTGTGCTTGCGCACCGTTTGGCGTTTCGAGTTTTATGGTGGTTTGATTGCGTAATGGTAAACGGTGCAGGTGATGCAAGCGGTGTTTTTGTGCGCAAGCGCACCCTACCAATCACCGTTATCGCTCCTTTTTGTCCCGTCTTAAACGGGGAGCATAAACCACGAACGACACGAAAATACACGAACAATAAGAAATATTGGCTTTCGTGCTGTTCGTGTGTTTCGTGGTACATAAGGCATCCTTCACCAACGATAAAAAGCTACATGGCGAAACTCAACAAAGGCATGAAGCTTGCGCTTGTTCTCTCCGTCATACTGCACTTGATGCGGCATCCAGTCTTGCGTCCGTTCACTCCGTCATGCCGCACTTGATGCGGCATCCAGTCTTGCGTTCGTTCTCTGGATTGCGGATCAAGTCCACAATGACGTGGTTTTCCTCCGTCATGCCGCACTTGATGCGGTATCCAGTCTTGCCTCCGTTCTCTGGATTGCGGATCAAGTCCACAATGACGTGGTTTTCCTTCGTCATACCGCACTTGATGCGGCATCCAGTCTTGCGTCCGTTCTCTGGACTGCGG
>CAZYAI010000051.1:0-16198 GCA_964645625.1 uncultured Zetaproteobacteria bacterium | reverse complement strand
GTATCCAGTCTTGCGTCTGTTCTCTGGATTGCGGATCAAGTCCGCAATGACGTGGTTTCCTTCGGTCATACTGCACTCGATGCAATATCCAGTCTTACGTCTGTTCACTGGGTTGCGGATCAAGTCCACAATGATGTCGCTTCTCTTGGTCATACTGCACTCGATGCAGTATCCAGTCTTGCGTCTGCTCTCTGGATTGCGGATCAAATCCGCAATGACGAGGGTTCTCTTGGTCATACTGCACTCGATGCAGTATCCAGTCTTGCGTCTGTTCTCTGGATTGCGGATCAAGTCCGCAATGACGTGGCTTCTCTTGGTCATACTGCACTCGATGCAGTATCCAGTCTTGCGTCTGTTCTCTGGATTGCAGATCAAGTCCGCAATGACGTTGCTTCTCTTGGTCATACTGCACTCGATGCACTATCCAGTCTTGCATCTGTTCTCTGGATTACGGATCAAGTCCGCAATGACGTGGTTCCCTCGGTCATACTGCACTCGATGCAGTATCCAGTCTTGCGTCCGTTCTCTGGATTGCGGATCAAGTCCGCAATGACGTGGCTTCTCTTGGTCATACTGCACTCGATGCAGTATCCAGTCTTGCGTCTGTTCTCTGGATTGCAGATCAAGTCCGCAATGACGTTGCTTCTCTTGGTCATACTGCACTCGATGCACTATCCAGTCTTGCATCTGTTCTCTGGATTACGGATCAAGTCCGCAATGACGTGGTTCCCTCGGTCATACTGCACTCGATGCAGTATCCAGTCTTGCGTCTGTTCTCTGGATTGCGGATCAAGTCCGCAATGACGATATTAAAATAATTATAGGCGGCTACTTATGCACCGCTCCGCCATGCAACGATCCGGTCGGCGGTCGCTCCGCTGCCGAGCCTTGATCGCTGCCTGGCTCCGCTCCCTGCTGTTCCTAAACTCGGGCACAACAACGAAAGCCAAAGTAGTCGCTACGGTAGCCAGGATCGTACGCATTGCGGTCGGCCGCACGCACATTGCGCGCACTGTAGCTCCAGCTACCGCCGCGCAACACACGAGCCGCACCAGACTCCTCTGAACCCACTGGGTTGACTACCGCTGATTTATCGTAACTACGCTGACCATCGTGGCACCATTCCGATACATTACCCAGCATATCATATAAACCCCAATCATTAGGGCGTTTTAAGGCAACGCATCGTGTGCCTGCCCTGTTATGTGGGTACTGTTTCTCTCGCCAATCGCTGCTGCCATACCCCCTAGGTAAATCAAAATCGACACCACTGTTACCGCTATACCAAGCGATCTCATCCAGCACGGGTGCATCACATTCCCCTTTAATCGCCATCTCACCATGATAAGTCGCTGTCTCGCTGGTGGCACGGCAGGCGTGCTCCCACTGCGCTTCGGTTGGCAACGTCAGTCTGAGTTGGGGAATTAATCCGTTAAGAGTAGTGATAAATGCTTGTGCATCATGCCAGTTCACCTCCTCCACAGGTCTTTGCGGACTCACAAAACGGCTGGGGTTCTCCCCCATCACCACCTGCCATAGGGCTTGTGTGACAGGTGTATCAAACAGCCAATAGCCCGTGGTCAGCGTTACCGCATGTTGCGGTCCTTCATCATCGTAACGCCCTGCCTCACTATCTGGTGATCCCATCATAAAAATCCCTGGTGGAATCCAGCGCATGCGTTGTACCACCTGTTGCACACAGATTTCGGCAAACACGCCGTACTCATCCTGCCCCCAGCCCTGCGCCCATACTGGTGGCTGACCATTTTCTAACGGATGACGATAATCAAGGATTTTATTGGGGCTTGAGGGGGTAGGATTGTTGTCGGGTGTTATTTTTTTATCAGGGAAAAGTGATTGTTTTATTTTGGAAAAGATATTCATGAATAACGCTCTCTTGCTTGCATCATATTATGGCAGCGTAGGTTGGGTTGAGGAACGAAACCCAACAGCACACCCGACCACAACCCACACCGCAAGCCACGAGCAAAAAACATTCACCACCCCATGCATCATTTGCCATATTTAGTTCCCGCTCCGCCATGCAACGATCCGGTCGGCGGTCGCTCCGCTGCCGAGCCTTGATCGCTGCCTGGCTCCGCTCCCTGCTGTTCCTGAACTCGGGCACAACAACGAAAGCCAACGTTGTAGTTACGGTAGTCAAGATCGCCCGCAAAGCGGCCGGCTGCACGCACAAAGCGCGCACCGTAGTCGTACCAGCCACCGCCGCGCAACACACGGTCTGCACCACCCTCTTGCCCTAACGGGTTCACCACCCTACCCTCTTGGTATTTCCGCTGACCATCTCGGCACCACTCCCCCACATTACCATGCATCTGCCACATTCCCCAATCATTCGGTGTAAACGATGTCACTGCCACGGTGGTTTCTCGGTACTGACCCTTTTCTCCACCAGCATACGGGTAATTACCATCATAATTTGCCTGTTCCGTGGTGATCTGATCCCCGAAGTGAAACGGTGTATTGCTGCCCGCACGGCAGGCATACTCCCATTGCGCTTCGCTGGGCAGACTTAGCTGCAAGTCATCAACCATCCTGTTTAGTTTTTTAATAAAATCCTTCGCACCATGCCAGCTCACGCTATCAACGGGTAATGCATCCCCTTCGAAGCGACTGGGGTTACCTTCCATCACCGCACACCACAAGGCTTGACTCACAGCCGTATCAAATAGCCAAAATCCTGCCGTCAATGTCACTGCATGTTGCGGTCCTTCATCATCCCATCGTTCAGCTTCACTCGCTGGCGAACCCATCAAAAAATCACCCGGTGGAATCCAGCGCAAGCGTTGGCGAACCTTCTTCCCTTTATGTTCCAGCGTAAACTCCGCCCACAGACCGTAGCTGTCTCGTCCCATCGCCGATGCCCACGATGGCTGCGCTTGCCGTTGCAACAGCAACCGCCCCCTGTCACTGCGCAACTCAAAACGTTCCACCTGCGGCCAGTGCAATGAACCCCTGCCCTGCTCCGCCACCAGCCGAACAGGGGCGATACCATCCCCAGCATGCAACACAAACTCACCACTGCACGAGCGAATCTCACCCAGCCAACTACCCTGGTCACTGCCACTGGATGGCAAATCCCCACGCACCAGCAGCAAGGCATCGGGGGCATGGTAAAGCTGCCAGCGATGCACCACGGCATCGGCATCTGCCACGGCATGACGCGGGTCATAATCTGGCGGCGGGGTAGCATCGGGTTCATAGGCATGTGCCATCTGCCACAACTGCTGCAAGGCGGGTTTAAGATCTGGATCCAGCCATAACTGTTCGGGAATACGCTGGCATAAGGCGCGGAACCAGCCAGCCACACCAAGAATCGTCTCCCCCCTACCTATTTTTTCTGCCAGATGTAGCAAACGGCGTTTAGCTTGGATCAACTCCTCGGCATCAGGCAACAGTGCCTGGCTGGCGGTGGAAAGCGAGAGCATCTCCTCATCGCCCATTTCTGGTGGCAGATGCCTGCGCCAGTGACGCAAACAGTGCAACACACTTCGGCGCAATCCTTCATCCTGCTGGTCAAATTGCAGCCGCAAGGTTTTTGCTACTTCAGGGTCAAACCTCGCGCCCGTGGTTGCGCGGGAGGTCAACGCGCTGCTGCACAAAAAGCGCGTCTCCATGCTTGCATCAGCACCAATCAAACGGCGAACATCACGCAGCAAACCCATATCCACACGCACCGCTGGCGAGAGTAATACCTGCAACAACTGTAACTGCGCATCAGCGTCCATCGGTTGTTTGCCAGGACGCGCCCAGGGAATCAGCGACCAATAACGTTTCATCAGCTCATCATCACCATCCATCGCAGAAGGCAACAATGCCACCGTGCGGCAATGGTGATTGTGTAGTTGTTCACCGAGTCGAAGCCAAAAGTTTCGCGTCTCTGGCTCGGCACTGAGCAAGCCCATATCACTGCAAGCAATCACCAACGTATCAGGCGCAGGAAGGCTCCACTGGCGGTCACGCCCACAACCTGCCAGCAATAATTGATCGGAGTGGCCACGGTATTCGGCAATGCTCAACATAGCATCGGGGTACAGTCTGGTCAGTTCAGCATACAAGCGTGCCTGATCAAAAAGGTAGGGGAACATCAGGCTGCGACGATCCACAATCAGTTGCACCGCACTGCCCCAGCCTCGCCGTCCTTGGCGCGGCAAGGCTTCAAGCTCTATGCCCTTACTGATCTTATCCAGCAGCTTATCGACATCCACCTGCCCCGCCGAAGCGTAAACACCCACACCTCGATGCAAGCGAGGCAATAAATTCGACCAGTTGACCAGCGCAGGCGGCTCAGGCTCTGGCTGGCGTTGGTAAGGCGCAGGTTGCTGCGACGGTGTCACGGGCAAGCGGCTTTCATCGTCGTCGTACGATTCGCTTTGTGTTAGCTGCCAGAATGGAATCGCGGGAAATGCTTGCAAGGGTGGCGACGGCAGGCTGGGGCTTGGCATGGCTTCGCCTCCGCTGTCTGCCTCGCTACTTGGCGCGTTGCTGTTGCCATCTTGTGCATCAGGAACTGACGGCTTGACGCGCTCCAGCATGAGCTGCTGGGCAATGAAGTCAGTCGCTGCATCATCGCCTGTTGCCAACGCCCGCAAAAGGTCGCCACGCTGACAAACAGCACCTTTCACCGCTTTGCCCCCTTCTGTTTGCACATCACAAATTCAGCGACTTCATCCATCAAATCTTCGGCTTTTTTCCCGCTGCCATCACGGCTTAAATGATACACGGCACGCAACAGATCAAGGAACTCCGCCTGCCCAGGCAATGGTTTAAGTGTGCATGCTGCCCGATCATTCAGCAGCATGGTTACCGCTTTATCAATCACCTGTTTTTGATCCAGTTCAGGGAAGTGCCGATGACCGCGTTCCAGCAACCGCTGGCGTACTTCCTGCTCGCTACCTGCAAAAGGATCCAGATGCAGCACCAGACAACGCCGCAAAAAAGCATCGGGCAAGGCGCGTTCCTCGTTGGTGGTAATTACCACCAGCGGGGAGACACCCGAAGCCACAATCGGTTTTTTACGCCCTTTGGGCAGGAATGAGCCATCACCCAACGCTTCAAGCAATCCATTGGGCACATCCACTTCCGCCTTGTCGATCTCATCAATCAGCACCACGCAACCATTCGCTGGGTCACAGCCTATAGCAAGCGGCTGCACCTGCTCGTGTAATACATCTTCCGTTTGATGTTGTGCTGCCTGCCAGTCAAAAGCCCACCACAAAGGACCTGGGTGAATGAAGTTATTCAACTGCAAACGTTGGCGAAGGCAATCATGATCCTCACCCGTTGCCTTGCCCAACTGCGCCTCGGCCAATCGCTGCATGGCATCAAACTGCCACAATAAATCATGCGCCTCGGTATGCATATCCACCACAAAGGAGATCAATGGACGGTGCAACGCCTGCGCCACCGCCCTCGCCAACTGGCTTTTGCCCACGCCTGGGTCGCCCCGAAGCAACAAGGGGCGTTTGGCTGCCATCGCGGCATTCACGGCGCGAATGGAGACTTCATCGAAAATATGCACCTGCTCTGGCAGGTCGCCTGGGGTTTCTATGGTCATGGTCTGGCCTGGCTGTAAGCTCAGGTAGGCTGGCTTGGTTACGGTCATAATGGTGTCCTAATTGTTGGGGGCGTAAAGCTTGTTAAGGTGGTAAAACAGCTTCCTGTCTCGGTTAATACTCTCAGGGGCACTGCTGATACCAAGAAAGACAATTGGCGGAAACAAGGCTTTGACGCGCTCAAAAATCATAATTTGTTCATGTTGTTCGCTGGGGGATTTCTCCAACACATAGAGAAAATAATAAATTCTCCCCTCTTCCGCCTCGCATTCCAGAAAAGTCACGGCATAGCTGATTAAATCTTTAAGCTCCTTTGCCTGATTGGGATGGAGCTGGTCAATGCCTGAAAAACGATGTGTCAGCTCTGTGCTGAAAATAGTGACGCGCTCCTCGATGCCAAGCACCGCATCCAAAGCGGGATTTTCCAGGTAACAGATGCCTGTCGGCTCGCGATCCCCCACATGCTGGCGAAATTGCACCGCCCGCTTGCCCATCGCTGCCATCACCACCGCCGCTGCCGTATTGTTGGCAATATCGACGGAACATACGGCAGAAGTTGCATGACTCACCCGATGCACCACCGCTGGATCAAAACAGAGAGGCAACAAATGATTCAGCAACTTCAACAGCACATCAGCCTGCGGTTGATGGTTTCGTTTGATGCTTTTGTTTGCAAGGCTGCTGCATGCCTTAATCAATGACTCCAGCTTCACCTGCTGAGTTAAAGTATCGGCGACATCCTCCGCCTGCACTGCCTGCGGACACAATTGCCTGCGCAACAAGTCACACACATCGGCGTGTTCCGATAACAACCAGGCGACCTCGTCCTTTAACTCAGCCAGCGCATCATAGTGCTGATCAAAACCCAATGCCGTCGTGAACGCTTGCTCTGCCATCAAGCTCCACATCGGTGTGGCGCAGAGTCTGCCCGCAGCAAAACCTTGAGGCGACGCTACCAGCACCCCCATAATACTATCGGTTCCGTCGAGGAAAACAGGCGCGCCCGATACGCCACACCAATGCTCTGGCACATCCACTTTGCCCACCGCTGCCAACACAAGGATATTATCCTGATGACCACCCTCAAAGCTTGCTCCCTGCATCAGGGTGGATTCACGCAGCTTAACCGTTTGACCGCCAACAGCCACGCACCGTTCCTCGCCAACACGGGCATACCCTCGACTCTGCCATTTCACCGAGCGATCGGGGTGTTCCCGCAGCAAATAGCCCGCATGTTGCACCTCAGGCGGCACAGTGCAGGCAAGCAATAATACATCATAATCAGGGTCAAGGGTCTGAGTAAGTGTCTCCACCACAGTCGCCTCCACCATCGCGGCAATGGCTTCCCAATAGACGCGAATCTTGACGGGATTTTCGCCTGAATCAGGAACAATCAGATGCCTTGCCGTGATGATGCGTTCAGCCGTCAGCGCGTAGCCTGTGCCGCGATGGGTTGACCCATCATCAAAGTCAACCACCACCGCTGCAAACTTATCCATCTTGTTCATCGTAACTATTCCCAGCTCTACTGATTTTTCTTATCAATCCGCAAGGCGTACTGGTCCCTTCTTTTCATTGCCTTCTGCATCCATGGCTTTGGGGGTCAGGGTAAGCTTCACCTTATGCGTAAGGTGCTGTGCCAATTCGCCACTGGCATCAGCGTTATAAACCCAAAACTTAATGCTACCACCCACTCCTGCTTTTTTACTGGTGACAAGCTGGAGTTCCAACTCAATATCACCCATATCAAAGGCAATCGCCTTGCCCTCACCCTCTTGCTGTGACTTCCATAACTCTTCCCGCAATGCTTTTAACATACCCGATAGTTCAATGCCTTCCATAACCCCTGCTCCCCGTGATTTTTTACTTTCCTGTTTGAGCTAAAAAAGATCCACCCTTTTTACCCTTGCTCCGATCATCCGTATAGTTACGCATTATTTCCATCATAACAATCCCTAAACTGTACATTTACACTAACGCACATGTGTTCCAGCAATTCTTTGACAGACAGGCTGCTATGGATAGTCTGCGGCGCGCTGTAATGTAAGGGCTTCCCTTGTGTTACATGCAGGACATACTCGCTTCAACTGTGCCAACGTTGAGGCTGACCTTGAATCGGATTGAGTCCGATTCTATTTTGAAAGGATACCAAGAGGGCACCGTGTACTACGAAACAACCTTTATCGTTAATCCTGATGTATCTCAGGAAAACACCCAGAACATCACAGACAATCTTATCGCACGCGTTGAAAAAGCGGGTGGTCGTGTTGTAAAACGCGAATACTGGGGCTCACGCACAATGGCGTACAGCATCAATAAGCGCAAACGCGGACATTACATGTTCCTCGTTACCGACGGTGACGCTGCTGCAATCGACGCATTGGAAAGTGCTATCCGCTTAGATGAGCGCATTGTTCGCTTTTTGAGCATTCGCAGCGAAACATTTGATGACAAACCATCTCCATTAGCTCGCCGCAACAAGCCAGCAGCAACTGAAGCTGCAACAGACGATTCAGCACAAGCAACAGAAGAAGTCGCAGCAACTGAAGCTGCGCCAGAAGCTACCGCTGAAGCGGCTGAAGCAAGCCAAGAGTCTGCTGCCTGAACGCACCCTTGATTCAACTTCAGGGTGAATTGCAAGACCTGAAACAACGCTGGACTCCCGATGGAAGTTTAGCAGTGATTGCATCACTAATAATTCCCCGCCCCTCGCTCGGCCCTAGCCGCGCTCGCCACGTGGATAGTCAACCGATTCCACTGCGTGCCGACGGTGCCGCAGCAGAGCAACTAACGCAACTTGAAGGTCAGCACATCGAAGTCGCTGGCACATTACGCCGCCGCTATTACTCGCGTGATGGCGAAGAACGTTGGGGTCAGGTGGAACTATGGGTTCAGCAATCGCGACAGATTGATGCTGTGTAACAGCACTAATGCATAGGAGAATCGCATGAGCGATAATGTAAAAGAAGAAGTAAAACGGGACGCATCAGCAGCTCCAGCTGCTAAAACGGGCGAACAAGGTGGCGACCGTCGCCCCGCACGTCGCCAAGGCGGTCAGGGTGGTCGTAAATTCCAACGTCGTCGCAAGTTCTGCAAGTTCTGCGCAGACAAAACCATGACCATCGACTACAAAGACCCTGAACAACTCAGTCAATTTGTTACCGAACGCTACAAAATTTTGCCTTCCCGCGTGACTGGCACTTGTGCTAAGCACCAGCGTGTATTGACCACAGCTGTTAAGCGCGCTCGCGTGTTGGCACTGTTGGCATTCACACCGCTGCATCACGATTAATACAACGGTTAAAGACTAGGCATACATAAACGTGCAAAGCGTAAGCCGTCCATTACCCCCTGCTGCCCAGTTCATATTAACTAAGCCAGTCCCTTGCGGTCTGCTGATGTTATTTATGTTCTCGGCGCAATTGTGGTTGCCACAGTTGTTTTCTTCACTGCCTGTGTTGGTGTTGTTCATCGTCATGCTCGCTATGGCATTGAACTTTTTCACCCCTGCTTTGGCTGGTTTGGTAGCAATAGGTGGCGGTGCGGTGTTTGCTGCTCAAGCTGGTGGTTTAGCCGCGCTGTTGGTGTCATTCATTCCTGGCGTGAATATTGGATTAGCATTGGTTTTTGCTTTTCTATACGTGTTGATTCCTGCGATTGCAGCGCGTGCTTTATTAAGCAGTGGCGGCATGACGCGAAGCTCCGATGTACTCATTATTGGTGCGACGCTTGCTACGATTGTGACTTTGGTGGCGATCAACCAAACGCAAGATATGTCAGCTCACGCATGGGTTAATCACCTGTTACAACCATTATTTGGTGTCATGAGTGAACGACCTGATGCATTGCCTAGCGATGCTTTGCAGAGCATTCAAACGCTATTAGGCTGGGTGTTACCAGGTATGCTGGCGTTATCGCTGTGGTTTATGTGGGGTATCAACTTGGTGTTTGCGCGCAAAGTTGCCACATATTATGGCTTTTACACCGGTGACCCTCGCGCTGTATTGCACTTTCAACCAGCCATATGGTCTGGCGGATTGTTGTTCATATCACTCTTAGCAGCGAATTTTGCTGGTGGTGATGTGCAATATATGGGCGTTACCGTAGCCTTGTTCATCAGCGGCGTATTGGCATTTAATGGTGTGAGTGTTGTACACTTATGGTTACGCTCGCGTGCTTTGGCTGCATTGATCGTACTGATGTACTTTATGTTGATGTTTTGGAGCATGATGATCCTGCCGTTTATTATGCTTGGCATGTTGGATCTATGGTTCAACTACCGTAATAAAATAAGCGACCCAGCAGACGCTGCGTAGTTGCTATAGCAGAGTGGCTTCCCCCACCCTGCATTGATGAATCCGCATACGATGGTATGCATGTACTAGAATGGAGAATAAGCCATGCAGTTAATTCTTTTGGAACGGGTTGAAGGTTTGGGTAATGTTGGCTCTGAAGTCAGCGTTAAACCAGGATTTGCCCGCAATTATCTACTTCCTCAAAACAAAGCGATTGTTGCCAACGAAGGCAATCGTAAAGTGTTTGAACGCCGTCGTGCGGTATTGGAAGCTAAGCATCACAACGAGCTAGAAAAAGCACAGGCACAAGCAGCAGCGATGGCTGATGTTGAATTGTCTGTTGTTCGTGCAACATCCGATGGCACACATTTGTACGGTTCCGTGAGTGAGCATGACATTGTTGCACTGCTTGCTGAATTGGGTCATGAAGTGTTGCGTCGCAATGTATTGCTAGAAGAGCATATCAAAGTGGTAGGCGAACATAACTTCCAATTGCGTTTGCACCCTGATGTGGTAGCAGAAATGCGTATTACGGTTGCTGCCGAAAATATGTAAGCATCTGCTGTATGGTTGATGGTAAACACATCAATCATACAGCACCAAAGCAGCCTGCCAATTTGGTGGGCTGCTTTTTTCGTTGAAGTTCCCCTCAGCAAACACATTTGCCCATCACCCCTTAGGTTACCACTATGACTTTGCGTGAACACGTTCCACCCCATGCTTTTGATGCTGAATGCGCTGTTGTAGGCGGCATCATGCTTGACCCTGAGGCATTTGAACGCCTTGAAGGAACGCTGCTAACCGAGCATTTTTACAACGAAGCCAATCGCCTAATCTTTTCCGCTATCGAACGACTGCATGCCAAAAGCCAACCCTTTGATGCGCTCACTGTCAAAGACCATTTACTGGTACGTGAAGAGCTTGAAAGTTGTGGTGGCGAGGCGTATTTAGGTCGCCTTATTGATACCACACCGATGTCTGCCAACGTCCGCCATTATGCCGAAATCGTGCGTGAACGTGCGACACTGCGCCAATTACTCAGTGTCTGCTCCCATGTATCCCAAGAAGTTTATGAAGAAAAAGACCGTGACGTAAGCGAACACCTCGACAAAGCAGAAATGCGCGTACTCGCAGTAGCAGAGAACTTCTCCCGCTCGCGTCCCACCTTCAGCAAGCTAGGCAGTTTAATGGCCGATGCCTACAACGAACTGCAAGCGCGTTATGCCGATCAACGCAGCATCACAGGGGTTGCCACTGGCTATACCGATTTAGATGAAATGACAGCAGGTATGCAGCGCGGTGACTTGGTAATTATCGCAGGTCGTCCCAGTATGGGTAAAACAGCGTTCTCTATGAACGTCGCACAAAATGCCGCCATCCGTGCCGATGAACCCCACGTCGTGGCAGTATTTTCACTCGAAATGTCATCACAACAAATTGCCATGCGTATGTTGGCATCCGAAGCCCGCGTCGATATGAAGAACCTACGCACAGGTAATTTTTCGGTCGAAGACTGGCGCAAACTCGCCTCTGCCAGTGGTGCTTTGGCCGAGGCGGATATTTTCATTGATGACACACCTGCAATTTCTGTCGTTGAAGTACGCTCTAAATGCCGCCGCCTTAAACGTGAAAACAAGCGTTTGGATATGGTGCTCATCGATTATCTACAACTGATGAGTGGCTCAGCAAGTGCCGACCGTCGCGACCAAGAGATCAGTGAAATAACACGTTCACTCAAAGGCTTAGCCAAAGAACTGGATGTACCTGTGATTGTATTATCGCAGCTCAACCGTTCGTTGGAGTCACGAGCCGACAAACGCCCCGTCATGTCCGACCTACGCGAATCTGGCGCGATTGAGCAAGATGCTGATATTATTATGTTTATCTACCGTGATGAAGTGTATAATAAAAAGCCTGAAAACGAAGGACTGGCGCAAATCATCATTGCCAAACAGCGTAATGGCCCCACAGGTGATGTAAACCTCACCTTCTTGCGCGAGTTCACCCGTTTTGAAAACCATGCACGCAGCCAAGGCTTTGATTGATAACTGTTTAGGCTCTGTTAACGTTTACTGCTGAAGTGCTAAGTAGGTGGGTATAAGGTCGGAGGGGAAGATGCACCGTGATATTCAACAGCTGTACCAAGAACTATCAGATTTTGAACTGCTCGTTGCCACCAAAAGCCGCCAATTGCATGACCATATCGCTGAATTAGAGCAAACCTGCCATGATAACGTCACAGAAATAGAGCAGCTTAAGCAAGAAAAAGCGGCGTTAACATCCGACCTGCAACAACTGCAACAGCAATTTACTGATTTATTGCAAGAACACGAACATCAGACAGCCACTTTAAGCACCCAAGGCTTCGACCAAGCCAAGCAGTTATTCACACCCTCGGCCGAATATAAAGTAACGCCAGCATCTCCACCGCCTGATGATGAGCCTTTAGCAATCGAGCAGCAAGCAGAACCAACCATAACGCATCCAGTTCCAGATGAAGCCTTGGAAAAGCAGAAACCTGCGCAGCAAAGCTTTGAATTCTCACACCTCTTGACGCTACTACTATCCATTTTAGCCCCTCTGCAATCAGTAATCGCTCGAGTATCTGTACTGAATAATATGTACGATCAAATCGTTGCCCTGTTCCTTCACTACAAAAAACAAGAAAAGATGGCTGTTTTTCTGATGACTGTTTCTGGCATTATGCTGTTGGTGATCGGTTTTGCATATATTCTGCAATACTCCTTTGTTCAGTTGACGATTGAATGGAAGTTGTTCTGCTCTTTTGTTGTAGCTGCTGGGGTGGTTCTACTGGGTATAAAATTGCACCATAACAAAAGCGATATGCAGGAGTATGCCGCTGCTTTGATCGGTCTGGGGATGATCTTGGCTTACCTCTGTGCCTACTTCATGGGTACGGCTTTTTCATTGGTTTCACCTTGGGTATCTTTTGTGGTTTTAGCCCTACTTACAGCTACCGCCTATCTATTGGCACATATATTCAACACCCGTATTGTTGCCTTGGTTTCACTGGTGGGCGGTGCCTGTTTACCGCTGCTCGGTGAAGGGGAGGCGTGGCTGATGCTGCTCTACCCAGGTTATCTATTATTATTAAATATGTCCTCCATACACTTGGCACATAAAATCCGTTGGGCTGCATTAAGCTATATCGCATTCATGTTAAGTGCTGCCATGTTTGGCTATCACTTCAGTCAACGTGTAGAGATTGATACTGTTTTTTCCATGGCTTTTCTAAGCGTCGTCATGCATCTATTCTTCTACCTCTACCTGACCTACAGTTACAAATTATTGGACACAGCAGAAAAAACAAAAGCAGCCATACTCATGACTGCCAATTTAGCACTCTTTATTTCAATCATCTCTCAGGTAATCGGTGGTTCCACACTGGGCTGGTGTTTAATCGCTGACGCGCTGTTACTTAGCGCGGTCTTTCTAATGAAACATACGGCACAAGACATCAAACGTAACAGCATGCTCATCTTACAAGCGGCTCTGTTTTTAGCCTTGGCAATGCTGCTGTTTTGGAAAAACCATAGTTTTGTACCTCTGTTATGGGGCGTTGAGGCTCTTTTATTGCTCTATCTGGGTATGATCTTTCAACTGGTTAATGTTCGCTACGAAGCCTATATTTTGATGTTGGTCGCATTAATACGGGCCACTTCAGTCAGTGTTTTATGGATCATGAATGGTCTTGAAGGCTCATTATTTTCATCGGCTTGGTGGATGTTACTAAGCATCGGAGTCTGTTTACAACTGGTGCTGATGGTGCAGATACGTTTTGACAGTACCTTGACAGACCTTGAGATCACGCTGATGCATATCATTCGTGAAAGCATATCACTCTGGTTGGTTATCGTTGTCATCACGACCAGCTACCTCCTCAGCAACCATGCTTATTTGCTGATAGCCTTGCCATTAATGATGCTTCTTTTTTACAGAAGTGTGCGCTTTCAGCTACCGCTGACAGAAAAAGTCGCCTGGCTTCTCTGGTTGCTCCCCTTGGCTCAAATCATGATTGCAGCCAACGAGGCAGGAAGCTTCCTATTTTTGACCGTCAGTTGGGTTGGCAAGCTCGCCTATATTGAAGTCTTTGCATTACTCTGGCTCACCTCAACCTTTTACCTTCGCTATTACGCTGCTAGTCGATGGGCAAAGCCTGCAACGCCATTACGTACCATCTTTTACCTGTTAATTCCGATCTGTTTCTTAACAGGTGTATGGCATAATCACCCAACGTGGTTGCCAGCTGTATTGTGGCTATCGGCACTGTTGTCCTTTATGCTGTATTTATGGAAAAATATATTTGCGCTACATCTGGAGCAGATGCTCTTAACAGCTATAGCGTTGTTGGCAACTCTTTTTGCAGCATTCTTTGCGAACAACCTCCCGATTGCCCCCTTAGTTGTATGCTTATGTGCTGGTCTTGCCTACTTTGCCATTATTCTAAGCTATTTTAAGGCGTTTCATCTGCGTGACCAAGCGCATGCTTACCGACCATTGTTTATAACCGCCTTCTATTATGCGGCTTTATGCTGCCTATTACTGATCAGCCATTTGTTTGGTTCATTGGCCGTAGGTATGCTGGGACTACAACTCTATATCATGGCAATGCTTTGGGTTTTCCCTACCTTTAGCCCTTTACGGACACAGTTAGGTTATTGGTATCTAGGGGTATTGGCTGTCCCGTTGTTGATGGTAGCAATCGTGATGTTCCAACATGAATCAGAGCTAGCGACATGGCTATTATGGCCGTCGGCTCTATTATCTTTACTGGTCGTACATGTGAAACGGCGACACTTTTCGGTACTCAGAAACTTTGCTAGTTCTTATAACAGTAAACTGGTATATTCACATCTCACTCTGATTCTAGTCTACACCATCGCCACATGGGCGTGGTATCCAACGGTATTCCAAGCTGTTTGGTCTGTGTTGTTGGTACTTCATGCCACCCTCATGCTTTTTGAAAGTTTATGGCCACGCTTCGCCGTTTTGTTAGTAGTGAGTTCAATGGTTTATCTTTTTACAGCGATAAAAATACTATTTTTTGATCTGCATGATTTAAGCATGATTGAAAAAGTTGTGGCCTTTGTACTCATGGGTTCATTGTTACTTTTAGCAGCCTACTTTTTCCAACGTTTAAAAACACATTTAAAAACCAGCACCCTATTCATGGATAGAGAGTGGTAGAGATCCAAATCAGAACGCCAAGCTTGCCATAAAAACAGCGTTGAATGCGGAACAGCCACACCTGCAAAAATACAGGAGTCTCGCAGCATCTAACGGGGCGAATATGAGTGCTCAAATTCGCCCCGTTTGGATCGGATTTATGGATGGAAAGACAAGTTAATTCTCGCTGGATAAGCCTTGCGCTTCGCGAACAAGTTATCTCATTACCACGCCTTATCGTGTTGCATCAACGGGCAAACACACGTTGTAATAGACGCGTTGTTTGTTTGGCTGGGTTTTGACGAATCGCAGCCTCTTCTTGTGCAAGGTAATGGAATACACCTTTGAGCGTGCCGTCTATGGCATGCTTGTTTAAATCACCTTTGAGGTCGGGCATCATCGGAATGTTGCGGTAATCCGCCATCACAGCATCATAAGCACGAACTGCACCGACTTGATTTAGGGACTTTTCGATTAAGGGACGCAATGTTTTGCGCAAATCAGGGGTCATATTGCGTTCAAAATAACGCGTTGCGGCATCGTTTGGGCCGCGCAAAATACCTTGCGCATCACGTAGGCTCATTTTGCGAATGGATTGCAGGAACAATGCCTTCGCTTGCGGCGTGGCATGTTCGGCTGCGCGGTTGATTTTCGTCTCCAAATCATCCAAAGCACCACTCATACCAAATTGTGCCAACGTAGAACGAACCTGTGCCAACTGATTGGGCAGTGGAATATGAATGCTACGGTCTTTCAAAAAGCCGTTTTGCCGTGATAATTGTGACACCACGCGCCCTGTTCCCACCGTCAAAGCCTCTTTCAACCCCTTCACCATCTCATTTTGAGAAAGATCACTGCCACGGCTTTGTTGCGTTGCGCCTTGAGGCTGCTGCAACTGACCCAGCACACCTGTAGCCTGCTGCATCCAGTCAATAGCCATCGCCTGTGTTGGCAGGCTCGCGCAACATAAGCAAACCGCTAAAAAATAATGTTTTTTCATATTCTACACTCCATCATGCGTTTATTTTAACAGATTATAATCGCGCAAACGGAACCATTTGCGATCAAAAATAAATTTAAGTACAGGGTCTGGTGATAAACTGGTGACTTCACCTGTCATATTCTTCCTATAAAAAGCGG
>CAZYAI010000050.1:0-16695 GCA_964645625.1 uncultured Zetaproteobacteria bacterium | reverse complement strand
TTGCGTCATACCGCACTCGATGCGGTATCCAGTCTTGCGTCCGTTCTCTGGATTGAGGATCAAGTCCACAATGGCGTGGTTTCCCTCGGTCATACCGCACTCGATGCGGTATCCAGTCTTGCGTCCGTTCTCTGGATTGCGGATCAAGCCCGCAATGACGTGGTTTCTTTGCGTCATACCGCACTCGATGCGGTATCCAGTCTTGCGTCCGTTCTCTGGATTGCGGATCAAGTCCACAATGACGTGGTTTCTTTGCGTCATACCGCACTTGATGCGGTATCCAGTCTTGCGTCCGTTCACTGGATTGCGGATCAAGTCCACAATGGCGTGGTTTCCCTCGGTCATACCGCACCTGATGCGGTATCCAGTCTTGCGTCCGTTCTCTGGATTGTGGATCAAGTCCACAATGACGTAGTTTCTTTGCGTCATACCGCACCTGATGCGGTATCCAGTCTTGCGTCCGTTCACTGGATTGCGGATCAAGTCCACAATGGCGTGGTTTCCCTCGGTCATACCGCACCTGATGCGGTATCCAGTCTTGCGTCCGTTCACTTCGTCATGCCGCACTTGATGCGGTATTGCGGATCAAGCCCGCAATGACGTAGTTTCTTTGCGTCATACCGCACCTGATGCGGTATCCAGTCTTGCGTCCGTTCACTTCGTCATGCCGCACTTGATGCGGTATTGCGGATCAAGCCCGCAATGACGTGGTTTCTTTGCATCATACCGTTGTGATGCGGCATCCAGCTTTGTATCTCGTCAAGGGATCCGCTGTTATTGCCAATAACTCAGCTTAAAACGTGTATTCAATCTCGCTGGATGCTCGGTCGTTGGCGTTAAACGGGGCAAAGAAACCACGCTTGCCACCAAAAATATCCAGTCCTGCGCGGATGTTGAGATGGTCGTTTAATTCGTAACTAAGCTTGGGTCGTAGCATCCAACTACCTGCTGCCCAATCAACAAGCCCGATCACTTCGGGCTTGAGTTTTTCATTAAGGTAATCAGTTGCCAGCAATAAGCTGACAAAGCCAGAGTTTTGCGCTTCGGTGACGGTTGTATTCCACCGCGCTATGTGACGGATGAAATACTGTGGGCTGATGCGCCAATGGTGTTTGTTGTATTCAAGCCCTATTGCACCGTTGAAGGTGTTGCTTGTGAGCGTTGATGTGGCGGTCGTAATGCCTGTGGTACTTACTACTTCGCCGATGTTGGCAGCTAATTCACCGCGCACGACGATAGCACCAAAAGCATTGGAGAATGAACCACCAACCGTGTCCATGCGTTGGTAGGATGGTGTTAAGTTTAATATGCCTGCGCTGAATTGTTTGAGCATATTGGGGGTGTCCTTCCAACCGTGAAACCAGTTAAGCGAAAGATCCCAGCCCGACACATTGCCACGCCATGCCATGCCTGCTTCGATGTCGGACGGTCGCCAACTGGGTTGACTGCCTGTTTGTATAGCAATGCCCACGCCAGCAGGGGCAGCAGGTGTGGGGTAAGCCCAACGCGCACCTTGGGGAGCGAGTGCCACAGGGCGTGCATCGGGAACGACAAGGAACTCAAACTCCGATTCAACACCAGCGACATCGGTGTACCAATTCACTCTGGCTGACCATAAACCAATACGAGAGTCTAAAAAGTCATCTAAAATAAATTCTCGCATATCAAGCGGGTTGATGATGTCCAACATGCGTAAACCATCGGTTTTACCCCAAACAATTTGCTGCTGACCGATGCGGAAATCAAAATTATCACCGCCATAGAGTACATAGGCTTCTTTGCTTTGGGCGTAAAAACGGTAGTGCTGTTGAATGCCAGGCGTAAGGTCGCTGGTATTGCTGGCAAGGATGTCCATGGCTGCATCATACCAGCCTAAAAATCGACCACGAAACTCCCAACGGTCACTCAAAACCGCTTCAGGTTTAAGCTCCAGCCTGTTTTGCATCTTGTCTAAACGTGTTTGCCCTGCAATAAAATAGGCGGTTTCATTTTTCAGGCCGCCATGCATCGTCCATTCCACGCCCAAGGCTGGTGAAGTTGTAAGCAATAATAGCATGCCCAGTGCGAGGTGTTTCATACCTTTAAACCTTTTTGAATGTTCAGCGTTGTAGATGTTGTGTGGCGGCTCATACGAGTTCGCCTTCATCAAAACACGCAATGCTGCGCATATCGTGACTGAATTCCACCGCTATATTGTTGCAATCTACGCCTTCCTACAATAACGTGGTTTTTGCGTCATACCGCGCTTGATGTGGTATCTAGGGGTTCTGTTGGGTTTCGTGCCTCAACCCAACCTACGTTGTATGTTGTAACATTCGTTACTTTTGGCGGGAGTGAATCAAAATGACACACATGCCACAAAAAGTCTTTGCCGAGTGACACATGTCACACTAACGTTCGCCCATCCACCCAAGAGGGGGGTTTGCTTAACGGCAGATCACTAGAGGGATGGGTACTCGATTATTTCAACCTGAGGGTTACGGCTTTCAGGTTATTAACAAGGATTTGCAATGAAGAAAACACTTCTTTCCGCTGCTGCATTCGCTGTTGCTGGCGTATCTGCTGTAGCAATTATGCCTACTACTTCCGAAGCTATTCCAGCATTCGCTCGCCAGACTGGCGCTGCTTGCTTGAGCTGCCATTTCCAGACCTTCCCAGCTGTTAACGCTTTCGGTCGTTCATTCAAATTGAACGCATTCACCGACGTTGGTGAGCAAGCATTGGTTGAAGACGAAGGCCTTTCTTTACCTTCAGTTTTGAACGCATCTTTCGTTCTGCGTGCACAGTATACGCTTGCTAAGACTACTACTGCTTTAGGTGTTACGAGCTCTGCTCGCACTTGGGGTATTCCTGCTGATGCTGTAATGTTGATCGCTGGTCGCGTTGCACCTACAACAGGTGCATTTGTTGAGTTCGCTGGTGGTGCGGCTAACTGGCAGTTGATGAACTCTTTTGATCTTGACGGTCTTAAAGTTGGTTTGAATATCGCAAACACTGGTTTTGGTGTTACTTCTGCTTTGGAAACAACCAACGTTTACGGTCAGCACGGTGGTAAATTGAATGGTAAGGCTGTTTCTGCTGTTGAAACCATCATTACTGGTGGTGTAAAAGCTAACGCAGTTCTTTCTGGTATCGGTGCTAATGGTGGCAACACTACTTCTGTAGCATTGTGGACTGGTAATGATTCATTTACGGTACAAGGTACTTTAGTTGCTTTGGCTGATGCTGCTGGTGCTGCTTCCCCTAACTTGCTCCCAATGCTTCGTGGTACTTATGTTGCAGACTTGGGTGGTGCTGAGATGTTGATTGGTGCTGGCTTGCTGGCTGGTACACAGTCAACTGCCGCTGCAGCAACTGGAGCTGATGCTAAATGGGTTGACCTGCAGATTCAGGGCGAAATGGGCGATGCATCTTACGGCGTTTATGCTGACTGGGTAAATACCAAGGCTAAAGCTGTTGGCGGTGCTCTCGTTGGTTCAAATGCATTTGCTAACAACGCTAATTCAAAACGTGATGGCTTCGGTATCCGTGGTGAAGTTAAACCTTTGCATCATGTAATGTTCGGTATTGGTTACTTGTCTGACAAGACTACCACTGCTGGTGCTGCAACAAAAACTACAACCACTCAGCTTGCTGCTACATATGAAGTATTCCAGAATATGGAAATTAACACTTGGTACAGCAATGCTAACACCTCTGGTGGATCAAGCGTTAAAACTTACTTCGCAGAAGTTGAAGCTTTGATGTAAGACTTCTTTCGACACTTCGTGTCGGATGATATCTCCAAAGGGAGGGCTTATGCCCTCCCTTTTTTTGTGTTGTGACCTCAACTTTGGTTGAGGAATGAGATCTAATATAACCTGAATTCGTATCATAAGTGCAATCGCTAGCTAGCGATTCTTGCCAACGTTGTTGATGGTGAGCATATTAACTACGGTGAGAAGCTATTTTGGGGGTGCGATCTATGGGATCAAACACCTGAATTTAGAAGGGTAACATTACATCTGTGTTGAGCGTAAAAAGGGAGTTTTACAGAAAGATATTGCTGTTGATTCAGAAGGACAAGAGTTCGCATATTTTGTTTTGGGTAAGGTGTATGATGATGTGAGCGATGTTGATCGTTCTTTTGATTGCTGAGGTCGCGGGAATAGGTGTCGCCGTCAAAGAAGTTCTTATAATATTGCGGTTGAATTAGCGCATTACGCGCTTGAAGTGATACAGCGTGCTGGATGATGATACACTATTGTTTATTACAGGTATGCCTCGCTGTGGTAGTACGTTAACGGAGTAAATTATAGCATCCCATCCTGCGGTAACATCAAAGGGTGAATGTAATGCAATGGAAGGTATTGCTTTGGCGCGTCGTCATAGTGATGCTGCACCTTTGGATTTACAACGTTTGGTGAATTTTAGCTCGGATGAATGGGGGCAAGTAGGCGTTGATTACCTTGAGGCGGTTGGACGGGATATTACGACTAAGCACGTCAGTGATAAATCATTGAACAATATCCGTCTTGTTGGAGCTATTCACTGTGCTTTGCCGAAGGCGAAGATTATTCATGTGCGCCGGCATCCTTTGGATACTTGTTTGTCGATTTATAAAAATAATTTGGCGGGTGAATTGTTTGGGTTTGGTTCTTCGCTAAAAGATTTGGGGCGTTATTACCAAGCTTATCAACAACCCATGGCGTATTGGTGGAAGATACTGCCTGCGGGTGTGATGTTGGAAGTGAATTACGAAGATTTGGTGAGCAAGCAAGAGGAGCAAACACGCCGCTTGTTGGAATTTTGTAATCTTGAATGGGATGATGCTTGTATGCAGTTCCACCAATCACGCAATCGGGTGCAAACATCCAGTGTAGCTCAAGTGCGGAAGCCTATGTACCAAGACTCCGTTGCCGCTTGGCAATGTTATGAGAAACATTTGCAACCTTTGATCGACATCCTCGGCACAGATGGATGGGATATGCCGCCTACGTAGATTGAGTAGAGGAACGTAGAAGGGGTAGAGTAGAGAGCAGACTCCAATTCACCATTAGGAATCGACGTGTCTGTAATCCGCCCCTTTCGTCTGGCGGTGTCTCAATAGCCAATCCATAAGTTCCTCTTCGCCAACTCTCCCTCATCAAGCCGTGCATACGGTTTTCCCTTTCCCGTACACGGCTTCCGATGTTCTTCATACCAAGGCATGCGCCCTCTTCCAAGGAGCTGTTATTGGAAGTTTATACAGTCCGTAATGACCATAAAGTACTCGACTCGAAAACCTACCATCCCCTACCCCCCTACCCTTCGGGCTTTTATTTTATACCGTCTGCGCAGATATGCCCGCATCCTATGCAGCGACAATTAACTTGTCCGCCCCTAGCTATTATAACGCGCATCTAGGGCAAGCGCACTCTACCCTTGAGTTCAAATCCTCTCCCCTTTATTAAGCCCAACACATTGATATTAAATGCATGCCCCGTCTTAAAAGGGAAGGTGAAAATTGAATATCAGTCCGGTTTTCGGTCGATTCGACAGTGACCATCTTGGCAGGATTGGTGCGGCGTGCGATAACGAAAGCGAACGAACAGCGTGTAAGCGCGCTGGTTAAGCGGGCGGATCAGGGGCGCGGTGAGAAATCGCTCCAGTCGTCGCAGACCAGCAAGAGCGTACATGCGGGCGAGCAGGTCAATGCCCGTGAGCCACTCCCCATTCTCGCTGCGTCCATGGATCATGGTAGCCAGTTGCTGAACAGTTTTTCCGAGCGGATTGGGATCAAAGGCAGGGTCGGAGATGTCGGTAAATTGCACCGCTGTTGCTGGCGTTCGTCGCCGAATCCAAGCGATCTCCCGCGAGCAAATCGGGCAGGTGCCATCGAAGAATATTTCCAGTTTCATGGCGTTACCCTCCATTTTCCATTACTCAATTTCGATTGATTGCCTCTCAACAGCCAACTTGATCCTTCATTTATATTTGTAAATGATAGAGCGAGATGAACGTAGGAAAATCGGCCTGTAGTCATATTGCTAAGTAGGTGAGTATCATGATGCTCGGTCAAGATCTATCAAAACTTTCTTTACCCTGCTCGCTATCAGACTGGATATGCTGTTAACAGCATCATTTTCACCATAAGTGCTATCAAATAAACCCTTTAACAATGCAGCTTCGGTCGTGATCTTTTCCGTCATTTTTCTTAATGTTTGCAACACAAGCTTGCTATGGATGCCAGTATGTTCAGCAAAACGCTCCCAATGGCGAATGGCAATCCATTCGGGTCTGTATTCACCGCCGATTTTCATCGCCATTTTGCTTTGCAGGTCGCTATAAATCGCCGTGCTCAACAGATCATAAAACGGTGCGGTGCCAGTCTGGGACCATGTTCGCCAAACAGGATGGATATGTTTTTGCCATGCGCATCAGCATTGCCAATCAAATAATTGAAAATTACCCACTGCAGCAGTGATTTAAGATCTGCTATCGGGTTCACACTATAGTCCCGTATGAGCTGAAAGCAGGCCTGTAAGGATGGTCCGCCCTCATTTTGATACTTCATATCAGGCATTACACCAAGTGCCTGGCAAAAATCCTCCTGATGCAACCGAATGATTCCACCATGTAAACTGTGCAAGCGATCATAGCGTTCGATCAAATAGAGCGGCTTCTCTTTCTGTAGCAGCACCACCTCGGGCACATCCAACCCCATCTTTTTCGCCAGCTTCATACAAAACATCTCGTTTTCCACCGTATTGGAGAAATAGTGCATGGGCGGCTTCAGAATGTGGGTACTGGGCAGATGCCCTCGCGTCAGACTGACGATGCCATTCTCAAAGAAAACAGGCAGCTTGTTCTGCGCACCTGCCAACGAGAGACGAACATCGTCCTCGCCAACGAGCATTGGTTTTTGCGGCATCTCCCGTACCAGCCGATTCAACTCATCATCATTGAGTGCCTGATATACACCATCATCACGCCATCGTTCACCCTCAGGCAGCAAGCTGACCGCTCCGGCGCACTCACCTCCGATCTCTGTCAGCAAGGCGAAATCATTCCCTTCGGAGATATGAAGTTGCAGGCTGATCACCTTGCGCAGTTCCGATTCAGGCAAAAGGTTGGCAAAAAAGGCTCGCGCCGCATCACCTTCAAACGGAGCCTGCTGTAGCGGCAGCGAAAGGGAAAGGGGCAAGCATGGGTGCTGCTCAAGCCACGTATGATCGTATTGAAAGATGAATGCACCCCGATCTTGCAGTGTCAGCTGACCGACGTGCACGTTGAGAAGATAAACATCCAAAGTATTGCTCATGGGTGATGATCGCCCATGGAGGAACGGGTGGATGACCAGTTACGCGGCATAATTGCAACCTCAAGCCCCAGGCATTTCAGCACATGAAGCACTTTTCCCAGCTCCAGTGTCGTCTTCCCATTTTCAAGTTCGGAAACGAAACGCACCCCAACGCCGCAAAGCGCGGCCAGTTCCGCTTGTGTTACCAGTTGCGCTTTGCGACAAGCGCGAACCAATTGCCCGATCTCTTCAGTTGAGGATATATTCCCGTACGATAGTTTATTACTGTGATGATTCATGACTCGCCTATATTATTCCCGTACGGGAACTTTAGGCAATATAGGT
Organism: uncultured Zetaproteobacteria bacterium; assembly: GCA_964645625.1. GTDB lineage: Bacteria > Pseudomonadota > Zetaproteobacteria > Mariprofundales > Mariprofundaceae > AB-137-C09. Next base: position 9,089 of record CAZYAI010000050.1, on the reverse strand, counting down.
CAAGTTATCAACTAATATTTTACCGTTCGGGAAAATATACTGATGTCTCCTGAATGCAGGGTCATACTGCATGTACTATAAAGCCATGTGCGTTAAGTTTGGCTTTCCGTTTAAGACGGGACAAAAGCTCCTTTGTTGGGTTTCGTGCCTCAACCCAACCTACATGATGGTCTTGTAGTGTACGTGCGCCCCGTCTTAAAAGGGAAGCCTTAAGTTTAGAGCAGCATCAACCACATAGGTAGGGTAAGTAACGACAACAAGGTGGATACGGTAATAGCTTCCGCATAGAGGCTGGTATTGAGAGCGAAACGATCACAGACGACTAGGCCTAAAACCATACTGGGCATGGCAGCTTCGATGACGATTTGCGGCAGCAATGTTGCTGGCATCTGCCACCATAAACACAGTAACCACGCCAGCGCAGGCATGGCAAGCAGTTGCGCTAATAACACGGGTAATAACAAAGGGATACGCGCTGCCCAACCCGATTGCCAGCGCAGTGCCATGCCAACCGCCAGCAACATCAGCGGAATAACCGCTGTGCCCAATAGCACTAAAAGCTGCAATAAAACTTCGGGGGCGGGCACGTTCAAACCACTGAGTAATAAGCCAAGTGCGGCAGCCCATAAGGCTGGCACACGCAACATCTGACGCATGGCATGCTGCACATCACCATTGCTATGACCATAATGTGTAGCGACCAATACGCCCACAGTAAAGAGCAGCGGCGTGGCTGCTAATAGGTCAAACTGAATGGCGATAATGGCTGATTCAGGACCAAACGCTTGACTAAGAACAGGTAAACCAAGGTAGGTAAAGTTGGCAAATGCCGAGGCGAGTAATAATGCGCCAAGGGCGGGTTTGTCTGGTCGCCAAGCACCAGGGATTGCGTAACACAAACGCGCTAAAAGCATCGACAACAGTACACACACGGCAGCAATAGCGGGGATCCGTAAGGTATTCATATCTAACGGTGATTGCCACAACATGTGCAGCACCAAGGCGGGCAAAAACAGTTCATACACGCTGCGTGTCAGGTTTTGGCGAATCTGATCGGCGGTGGTTTGCCCCAAACGTTGCCGCCAGATACACCCCAACACAATCACCCCAGTCATGGTAAGCAAAACGGTCATCATGGTTGTATCAGAGCATCCTTTATGGCTGCCCACATTTTATGCGGACTATAATGAGCGACGTAAATTCTCGCCGTTGAGTTCGACGACGAAGCTGCTGCCTTTGCCAGGCGCAGACTCCACGCGAATAACACCGCCATGCGCATCAACCATCCGCTTAGATAGAGCCAAGCCTAGACCAATACTTTTCTCACCCGCTGTAGGCTGCACCGATGTTTTACCAAAGGTTTGGAATAGGTTTTGTTGCTCATCTTCAGGGATACCTGGGCCTTGGTCTTTGACGACCAGTTGAATGCGCGCCCCTTGAATGCGTAGTTGAACCTGCACCGTGGTATTGGGGGGGGAATATTTCACGGCGTTGCTAATCAGGTTATCCACCACTTGGCGCAAACGTTCACGGTCAAACACCTGCATCGCTTGGTCAATGGCGCATTGCAAGGTGACATTGATCTGCTTGTGCTGCGCGACAATGTGATTAAGATGAACCACATTAGTGACCAGCTCACGCACGTCATATTCCCCCAATGCCAATTGTAAACGCCCGGATTCGATGACGCTGACATCCAACAAATCATTGACCAGCATTAACATGGAATTGGATGTAGAGCCAATATTATCGACCAATTCGCACTGCTCTTCGTTTAATGTACCCATATCTGGCTCGGTTAAAAACTCTGCAAAGCAACGAATCGCCGATAGCGGATTACGCAAATCATGGGCGGCAATACTCAAAAAACGGTTTTTTACCTCGTTGAGTTTTTTTAACTCTTGCTGTTCTTGTTCAAGCTGCTTATTGAGTTTTACCAAAGCTTGTTGATTTTCTTTCAGTTGGCGGAATACCTGCGCGCGTTCTTTTAGGTTTTCATAGGCGGAGGCATGGTAATGCAGTCGTGCCAACAATTCTGCTTGGTCGGGCAACTTAACAATATAGTCATTCGCACCCAGTGAAAATGCTTTAGCTTTCACCGCAGGGTCTTCTTTGGACGAAAGCACGACGATAGGGACGTTACGCGTGCCTGCATTGACGCGGTAGTATTGCACCAACATTAAGCCATCAACATCAGGCATCACCAAATCTTGCAGGATCACATGGGGTTTTAAGGTACTGGCAACATTGAGTGCCTCGCCACCATCGGCGCAACAATGCAGCTCCAGATCTGGCGATGCTTCGAGTTGACGACGAATCGCCTCGTGAATGATTGCTTGGTCATCGACCAATAAAACGATAAACTTTTTTTGCTCACTCATGATTATCTCGTATGGTTAAACGCATCAAAATAGCATCCTCTGCCGCACTGCCACCCTTGGCCGCATAATAATGTTTACGCCTACCGCAAACCTGAAAGCCTAAATGTTTATACAAGGCTAATGCCGCCGTGTTGGATGCGCGCAACTCCAACAGGGCGCATGCCATGGATTGTTTGTCTTGCAACAAGGCCTGGCTTAAACGAATAGCGATGCCCTGCTTGCGCCAAGCTTTGGCAACGGCAATTTGCATGATGTGAACTTCGTCCACCACATCACAACTAAACAGGTAGCCGCATAACTGATGATGGTCTTTGGCAAGCCATACATCAAAGCCTCCCGATAACACGCCGCGTATGCCGTCTTGTGACCATGCCTCGACAAAACTGGCGCAGTTAAGGGCATACATTGCATCAAAATCATCGATGCATGCGCGCTGAATACTAATGGTGTTCATAAACGCAAAAGCGACATTGCTCACTATTTTCAGGGCGTGTTTCCGCTACGCATTGCCATGCATCCCATTGCATCCGCGGGAAATATACATCGCCCTCATGGCAACCTTCCACATGAGTGACCAACAGTCGATCTGCCAGTGGTAGCCACAGTTGGTAAATCTCAGCACCACCCATGACCATCAATTCAGGGTGACCCGCAGCAGCCTGTAAGGCCTCTTCAATACTGGTGACAGCAACACAATGTTCGCCCCAGTTGCGCGCTGTACGGCTTTGAATGATGTTGAGTCGCCCAGGCAAAGCGCGGCCGATGGATTCGTGGGTCTTCCTACCCATGAGGATCGGTTTGCCCACGGTTTGACTGCGAAACCACGCCATGTCCTCGGGTATATGCCACGGTAGTTCAGCACCATTGCCAATCAGGTGTTGCGTGTCTTCTGCCCAAATAAGGGTGATGTGCGGTTTATTCACGGAGTACCAACGTTAATCCTGTAATCACACAAGCAGTTGCGCCTGCGATAATCCAAGCTGAAGTATAAATATCGGCTATAGCGCAGGTAGTCAATGCGCCTGCCGTGGTCAGCAATAGCGCGCCGATCAATCGTACGGCTACGCTGCTGTGGTTGTTTGGAAGGATGTCTTGTTGCTGCTGCTCAATCTGCTGCATCACGGTATCGATACGTTCGGGAAGCTGTATCCATTGGCGCGCATAACGCTTGGCATCTTGTGCCATCACTTCGGTCTTGCCCACGGGCCCCATGTGGCGGGCTGCCCAGCGGGTAATCAAGGGTTTGGCAGAGGTCCACATATTAAACTCACCAGCCAATTCGCGGGCTACGCCCTCAAGCAACACCATCGTTTTTTGCAGCAATAGTAATTCGGTACGGGTTTCCATATGGAAGCGTTCAGTCACCGCAAACATGCCAAGGAGTAATTCAGCAATGGATATTTGTGCTAAAGGGCGGTTAAAAATAGGCACGGCAATTTCTCGCAACGCATCTTCAAAGGCTGATACATTGGTGTTGGCAGGCACATAACCTGCTTCTAAATGAACCATAGCGGCGCGGTAGTAATCCTCTTGCAAAAACGCCAGCATCATCACGCCAATATAACGCCGTGATTCCATGCTTAAACGCCCAACGATACCAAAGTCCACCAAAATAAGTTCGCCACTTTCGGACACAAAAATATTACCTGGGTGCATATCTGCATGGAAATAACCATCAACAAACACCATGTGAAAAAACAGCGTTGCGGCTCTGTCACACAGTTGCAAGGTGTCATGCGTGGCGGCAATCAACGCGCCTTTTTCGTCAATGGGAATACCAGAAATACGCTCCATCGTGAGCACTTCGGTGCTGGTGTACTCCCACTGCACCGATGGTACGCGAATCCCCTCAAGTTCGCTGAAGTTTTCTTCAAAGCGACTGGCATGGGCGGCCTCAGCGCGAAGATTCAATTCGCCACGAATGCTATCGGCAAATTCCTCGATCACGCTTGTTGCTTTCAGACGACGGTATTCGGGGAAATAGCGTTCAAACATGCGTGCCAGCAGGCGCAAAATATCAAGGTCGGCATCAATGGTGCGGGTGATGTTAGGGCGACGAATTTTAACCGCGACTTGCTGCCCATTATGCAGTTCTGCAAAATGAACTTGGGCTATGGAAGCAGCGGCAATAGGGGTGGCTTCAAAGCTTTTGAATACGCCATCATTGCCAACCATAGGCTTTTTAAAGGCCTCCTCAATAACCTTTTCCACATGGGAAATCGGTTCTGCTGGCACGTTATCTTGAAGTCTTTTTAGTTCTAAAGCTACCGCGATAGGCAATAAATCCACGCGGGTGGACATCATCTGACCGAATTTAATAAAGGTCGGCCCAAGCTGCTCTAAGGCCAAACGAAGTTGCACGCCCAAATCATCGCTGGGCGCATCATCGCGGAACCATTGAATCAACCAAGCATAGGGGTAAAACAAACGCATACGCATCGCTAAGGCAGCCATGCCGTGGGTGGTGAGAATATAGCCGATTCTGAGTAATCGAATATTGCGCTGCAAATTACCCGCTAGCTTCATGATGTTTGAGTGTGATGCAAACGGTGTGCCTGATGCTCGTTGCGAACAACGCGTTGCTCCAGACGCTGCAAGCGGTGTTGCAAATGCTCTACGCCTGCTTGCCATTGCTGAACGCGCTGTTCACCAGGCGTGTCTAAATCATGTAATCCTTGCTGTAGGGTGTTATGAATGTTGTTACGGATTTTTTCTTCTGTTTCTATGGCTGCACGGGCGGCTTTGGCAACGCGGCGACCGAAAAAGTTACCGAAGGCGCGCTCAAGTTCTTGCTCCCATTGTACATCGGCGTGTTGCATTAACTTTTTGAAGCGCAACATGGATTCTGAATCACCCGAAATGGTTAGAAGCTGGCGAAACACCAAGTCATCGGGGTCTTCGTGATTGAAAATCATGCGCGCAAAACCGCTTATTTCGGCACTGATGCGAACATGAATATCGCCATCGTGGCGAGGGTGAACCTGTGCTTGCCCACCTTTGAAGCTTAAAAAATACAAGGCTCCTGTGTCACGCACATGAATGCGAAACACATGACCATCAAGATCGTAGGCTTGTTCCTGCAGTTCTGGTTCACGTTGCAACCCTAAGTTCAACACGGTTGCGGCCACCACGCATTGCACTGGAATGGGGATCAGGCGCAGCGGCAAAAACATGACATTCATAGTTTGTAACCTCGGTGCAGAGCAACAATGCCGCCAGTCATATTTTCATGACGCACAAGGTCAAAACCAGCCTGCGAGATCAAACGTGAGAACCGCTGTTGATCGGGGAATCGGCGGATAGACTCAACCAAGTATTGGTAGGATTCAGCATCACCTGTAACCCATTTACCCAAACGGGGAATCATGTGGAAAGAATAAGTATCATACACAACATCAAGCAACGGCAACACAGGTTTGGAGAATTCCAAGCAAATGAATTGTCCGCCTGGTTTAAGTACACGGTAAAATTCTGCCAGTCCCGCCTCAATATCGACGAAGTTGCGAATGCCAAAGGCAATGCTAACGCAATCCATCGAGGCATCGGCAAAGGGTAGTTTGCTACCGTCGGCTTGAATGCAATCGGCACGACCTGGGAGATACCCTTCATCCAACATGCGTCTAGCACCCTCACGCAACATCGGACCATTGAGATCGGAGAGGATCACTCGCCCCGTCACCCCCAACTTCGTTAAATGCCCCAAAGCAATATCACCCGAACCAGCGGCAACATCCAGCACCGTTTGACCAGGGCGAACCGCTGCACATTGACGCATGCGGCACTTCCACAACCGATGCATGCCACCGCTCATGAGGTCATTCATAATATCATATTTATCTGCGACAGAGGAGAAAACTCCCATAACCCGATTTTTTTTCTCATCGGGGCTAACCTGTTCAAAACCGAAATGTGTACGTTCTTCCATGGGCGCAATCGTAACAGTGCAAACAGTCAAGCTCCAGCGCAAGTAGTTGAGCATGTTTGTTTTAACATTTCTAGCGACGGATATTTCGCGATACTCAAGGCACAAAAACGGACTTATTAGCAAGCCAGAGGCGCGGTAGTGTGCTTGCGTCTGTTCACTCCGTCATGCCGAACTTGATGCGCTATTGCTGATCAAGTCCGCAATGACGTGGTTTCTTTGCGTGATGTGGCAGGCGTGGAAAAGAAAAATAGCTGAAGCACTAGGTTTTTAGCCCATTCAGTTTTAGTATCGGCGAAAATATTACACCGTTAGCACTCAAAGGGTCGAGTGACTGACGTACAAGTGAGGCTATAAATGACTTTGGAAGTAAGTCTGTTTCAACGCGCTGATGCCAAATGTGAACTATGTGGTGCAACAAGTGATCTAACAGCACATAGCGTTCCCCCCGTGGATCAGGTTGATGTGGATCATAGCATCTTGCTATGCCCAGTATGTAAAGGTCAGGTTGAAGAAACATCGGATATTGAGGTAAATCACTGGCGTTGTTTGAATGATAGCATGTGGAGCCAAGTTCCTGCGGTACAAGTGACGGCATGGCGGATGTTAAAGCGTTTGTCTGACGAAGGCTGGGCACGGGATTTGTTGGACATGATGTACATGGAAGATGATGTACGTGCATGGGCAGAAGCAGGCGTTGCCAATGATGATAACGATGCACAGCCGCTGTGCAAAGACAGTAATGGTAATACCTTAAATGAAGGTGACACCGTAACCTTGATTAAGGATTTGGACGTGAAAGGCGCGGGCTTTACCGCCAAACGCGGTACTGCCGTGCGGAATATTCACTTAACCGACAACCCAGAGCATATCGAAGGGCGCGTGAATGGTACGTCCATTGTACTGTTGACCTGCTTTTTGAAAAAAGCTTAAAGTTCAAGGTTTTGATTACCTACTTTGATACAGCGGGTGCGATGCGCCCGCTTTTTTATGGAGAGCGATGATGAATGTTGCAGATCAAATAGCAGGTTTCCGTACGCGAGTAGAAGACTACACCACGCGTTTGGATGCGCTGCGGAGGTCGCTTTGACGTTGAAGAAAAAGAGGATGCCTTACGTGAGCTGAACGCTCGCTGCGAAGACCCTGCGTTGTGGAATAATCCTGAAGAAGCCCAAAGCTTGATGCAGGAAAAAAGTCGCGTGGAACGTGCATTAGAACAGTTTAACGGCAGTTCTAGTCAACTTGAAGAAGCGACTATGTTGTTTGACATGGGCGCAGAAGATGGCGATGAAGACAGCCAATGTGAAGCTGTAGCGATGCTTGATGACGTGCAAGCGGTGATTGATAGCTTGGAGCTGGCACAAATGCTGGGCGGTGAAACCGATTGTGAATCTGCGTTTTTGGACATCAATGCAGGTGCTGGTGGCACTGAAGCCCAAGATTGGGCTGAAATGTTGCTGCGCATGTACCTGCGTTGGGCTGAACGCAAAGGTTTTAAAACCGAGTTAATGGAGTGCACCGCAGGTGAAGAAGCGGGCATTAAGTCAGCCACGGTATCCATTCGCGGCGAATATGCATTTGGTTTTTTACGCGCTGAAATTGGTGTGCATCGCTTGGTGCGCAAGTCGCCATTTGATTCGGGGAACCGTCGCCACACCTCATTTGCTTCGGTGTTTGCCTACCCCGATATTGACCGTGAAATCGAAATTGACATCAATGAAGCAGATGTGCGTATCGATACGTATCGCGCCTCTGGTGCTGGTGGTCAGCATATTAACAAGACCGACTCTGCTGTGCGCATGACGCATATTCCAACGGGGATTGTGGCGCAGTGCCAAAACGACCGTTCGCAACATAAAAACCGTGCCGCCTGCTGGAAGATGCTGAAAGCACGATTGTATGAAATGGAGTTGGAAAAACAGCGTGAAGAAAAACAATCGCTGGAAGAGGGAAAAACCGACATCGGTTGGGGCAATCAAATTCGCTCTTATGTACTTGACCAATCACGCATCAAAGACCTGCGCACAGGCATGGAAACAGGCAATACCCAAGCATTCCTTGATGGTGATATTGATACCTTCATCCACGCGCAATTGATGGGCATCACCCGCGATTAAGGGTAGATAAGTAGGCAACCAAACATTTTAACATTTTCTTCTTGTCTATTTCGCGATCTTCCGCGTTACAAAAATCGTTATATAGCGGTGCTATACGCCCATTTTTGTGCCTTGAATATCGCAAAATATCCTGCGATAAAATGTAAAATAATTATGCTCACCTACTTACAAAGCCTACCTTCTTTAATCATACGACCGTTAACATGGTGCTGTGATCCGCACAATAAACGGGTATGGGATTTTGACGCGCCATGTGATGTTACATCATCGCACAAGGTGGCACGTGCCATGCCCGTTCACAGATGAAACAATAGGGGTAGAATCATGTCGGGACTTTTAACGGCAGGGCGCATCACCGACGAAAAACGCAGGGCGCATGACCGTCATAGCGGCTGGACTGTCGCGGCTGTGTTGGCTTTATTGTTTACCTATGCCTATTTGTTTACCCATATCTGTTATGATCTGGGCTTACCAGCACCGCAGGATGTAGGTAATTACCTTGGTATTACCTTGGCTCACGTCTTTGATGCTGACCATAATGTCAGTGCTTTTATTCAGATTGAACGCACCTCCTTATTTGGGCCAAACGATGATGAACGCTTGGCTTATTTATTATTTCTCTTGGGTGCTTTCTTATCGGCCTACTTCCTGCCCTTAAATGAAAAAAAG
>CAZYAI010000049.1:4081-16878 GCA_964645625.1 uncultured Zetaproteobacteria bacterium | reverse complement strand
AAAATGCGCGGTGAAATCGTGATCGGTGAAGGTGCTAAAGATGAAGCACCAGCACTTTACGATGGTGAAAAAGTCGGTACAGGCGAAGGTGTTGGTGTCGATATTGCTGTTGACCCTATTGAAGGAACCAATCTTTTTGCTAAAGACATGCCTGGTTCAATCTGTACCCTGGCTGCTGCACCCGCAGGTAGTATGTATCAACCTGGCTCTTGCTTTTATATGGATAAACAAGTTTACCCTAAAGCAGCACGTGGAAAAATTGATCCTGAAGCACCCACAGCAGAACGTTTGCAACAGTTGGCTAAAGCCTTGGGTAAAGATATTCGTGAAATCAAAGTCTTTATTTTACAAAAACCTCGTCACGAAAAATTGCTGGAAGAAGTCTACGCTGCAGGTGCTAAGGTACGTTTAGCAACTGATGGTGACGTAAATGGTGCGATTCAGGCGATTCTTAATATGGGTTCTGACGCGTTATTCGGTATTGGTGGTACACCAGAAGGTATTGTTACCGCATGTGCAGCGCGTGCTATGGGCGCAGAGATGTTTGGTCGTATGGCACCTCAAAAGGATTTTGAGGTCGAGCTGTGTAAGAAAGAAGGGATTGATACCCAGCGCATTATTACCCGTGATGAGTTGGTGACTTCTGATGACTGCTTGTTTATTGCTACGGGTTTAACCAGTGGTGCTTATGTTCGCCATGTGAAAGTTGGTGATGATGCCCACGGTCGTTTTATGACCACTGATACCATTGTACTTGATGGTGGTATCGGCAATATGCGTCGCGTACAAACTACCCTCCATATTTAACTTGATTTTCAACGAGCTACGGCTCGTTACCCTTTACCTCTAAAAAGGAGTCTTATATGACTGGCACAAACCGTCGCCACCTTGCCAACGCAGTGCGCGTATTGGCTATGGACGCTGTTCAAAAAGCTAACTCTGGGCACCCTGGTGCACCCATGGGTATGGCTGATATTGCTGAAGTATTGTGGAACGATTTCCTCGATCATAACCCAAAGAATCCTGATTGGGCTGACCGCGACCGTTTTATTCTATCCAACGGTCATGGCTCAATGTTGATTTACTCTTTGTTGCACCTGTCTGGTTATGACCTGCCGATGGATGAAATTAAACGCTTCCGTCAACTTCACTCCAAAACCCCAGGTCACCCTGAATATGGTTACGCCCCTGGTGTGGAAACCACGACTGGACCACTCGGTCAAGGTATTACCAACGCTGTTGGTATGGCTGTTGCTGAACGTATGATGGCAGGCACATTTAACAAACCTGGTCATGACATTATCGATCATTACACCTATGTATTCCATGGCGATGGCTGCTTGATGGAAGGTATTTCCCATGAGGCTTGCTCTTTGGCTGGTACCTTGGGCTTGGGTAAATTGATTATGTTCTGGGATGACAACGGTATCTCTATCGACGGTCATGTTGAAGGTTGGTTTACTGATGATACCCCAGCACGTTTTGAGTCTTATGGTTGGCAAGTAATCCGTAATGTTGATGGTCATGATGCAGAAGAAATCAAGACTGCTATCGAATCCGCTCGTGCTAACGATGCACAACCCACATTGATTTGCTGCAAAACTATTATCGGTTTTGGTTCACCCAATAAATCAGGTAGTCATGATTGCCACGGTGCAGCATTGGGTGACGAAGAGTGTGCATTGGTTCGCAAAGAACTTAACTGGGACAATGAACCATTTGATATCCCTAGCGATGTTTATGCAGGTTGGGATGCTTCTGAAAAGGGCGCGAAAGCAGAAAGTGATTGGAATGCACGTATGGATGCTTACCGTGCGGCGCACCCTGAACTGGCAGCTGAGTTGGATCGTCGTTTGGCTGGTGATTTGCCTGCAAACTGGAATGAAGCCGCTAACGCTTGGATCAATCAGTTGCGTGAAGAAAAACCAGGTTGGGCAACGCGCGTAGCTTCTGGTAAAACGATTGGCGCATTCGCTGCTGTATTGCCTGAATTGGTTGGTGGTTCCGCTGACTTGGCACCATCAAACAACACCAAATGGCCAGAAGCCGTGGCTTTCTCTAAAGATAACCCATCTGGTAACTACATGCATTATGGTGTGCGTGAATTTGGTATGTCCCACATCATGAATGGTATGACCTTGCATGGTGGTGTTGTGCCTTTTGGTGGTACATTCTTGATGTTCTCCGAATACGCACGTAACGCTATTCGTATGTCTGCTTTGATGGGCGTTGGTACGATTTATGTCTATACCCATGACTCTATTGGTTTGGGCGAAGACGGTCCTACCCATCAGCCTGTAGAGCAGATTTCTACCCTGCGTATGATTCCTAAGATGAATACATGGCGTCCATGTGATGCGGTTGAATCCGCAGTTGCTTGGAAGTGTGCTGTGGAACGTCGTGATAATCCTACTACGCTGATTTTCACGCGTCAGGGACTGCCTTGCAACGATTACAGTGATGAACAGGTTGCCAACATCGAACGCGGTGGTTACATCTTGTCCGATTGCGAAGGTACACCTGATGTGATTATTGTTGCGACAGGTTCTGAAGTGCAGTTGGCAATGGCAGCGCAAGCCGCCAGTGATAAAGCGATTCGTGTGGTTTCTATGCCTTGTACCGAACGTTTTGATGCCCAGTCAGCAGAATACAAAGAATCTGTATTACCTGCAGCCGTAACTGCGCGTGTTGCTGTTGAAGCAGGTGTTACAGGGCCATGGTATAAATATGTTGGTCTGAACGGTAAAGTTGTCGGCATCGACCGCTTTGGCGAGTCTGCACCAGCAGAAGAGCTGTTTAAGGAATTCGGTATCACTACTGAAGCTGTGATTGCAGCGGTAAACGACGTAGCTTAAATTCTTGGCGGTGTTTGCGCACCGCCTTTTCCCTATCAAAGAGAGGTAAAACAATGACAATTAAAGTTGGTATTAATGGTTTTGGCCGCATTGGTCGTATGGCATTTCGTGCGATTGCCAAAGAATTCACTGATATGGAAGTTGTAGGTATTAACGACCTTCTAGATCCTGAGTATCAAGCATATATGCTGAAGTATGACTCTGTTCATGGTCGTTTCGGTGGCGATGTATCGGTTGCTGATGGTAATTTGGTGGTTGATGGTAAAACCATTCGCATCACTGCAGAACGTGATCCTGCGAATTTGAAATGGGATGAATTGGATGTTGATGTCGTGTTGGAATGCACGGGGTTCTTCTTGACTGAAGAAAGCTGCCAAGCACACATTGCTGCTGGCGCAAAGAAAGTCGTTCAATCCGCACCTTCTAAAGATCACACTCCGATGTTCGTATATGGTGTAAACCATGAAGAATATGCAGGTCAAACTATTGTTTCTGCTGCTTCTTGCACCACCAACTGCTTGGCTCCTTTGGCTAAAGTGATCAACGATAACTTTGGTATCAAACGTGGTCTGATGACTACCGTTCATGCAGCAACTGCAACACAGAAAACCGTTGATGGTCCTTCTATGAAAGACTGGCGCGGTGGTCGTGGTATTTTGGAAAACATCATTCCATCGTCCACAGGTGCAGCTAAAGCTGTAGGTAAAGTTATTCCTTCATTGAATGGCAAGTTGACTGGTATGGCATTCCGCGTTCCTACCTCTGATGTTTCTGTGGTTGATTTAACCGTAGAGATTGAAAAAGAAGCGTCGTATGATGATATTGTTGCTGCTGTGAAAGCAGCATCCGAAACCCCTGGTATCGGCGACACTTTGGGCTTCACCGATGAAAAAGTAGTTTCAACCGACTTCCGTGGTTGTGGCTTCTCTTCTATCTTTGACTCTACTGCTGGTATCGCTATCGACAGTACGTTTGTTAAGTTGGTTGCATGGTATGACAACGAATATGGTTACACCTGCAATATGATGCGTTTTGTGCGTCACGTTGCTAATAACTAAGTAACATGGGTGAGGAGGCTGCTTGCAGCTTCCTCGCTTACCCTTGTTGCTTAGTAATAATCACCAAGGGTAAGCGATAAGTAGTCCAGTACTCCACCAACATTGTTCTACGCTCATCAAAACAATGTTGGTGGACTATTAGGTTACATGTCACATTGCAACGCTAGTATACAGCGTGTGTGCTGGTGTTATCTCGTGCGGGTTCCGCATTATCTTCGTTGGAGGACTGGTTAATGTCTGTAATTAAAATGACTGATTTAGAGCTAAAAGGTAAACGTGTACTGATTCGTGAAGATTTGAACGTTCCCATCGTAGATGGTGAAGTGGGTGATGATACCCGTATTCGCGCCAGCTTACCAACCATGAAGCTCGCTATCGAAGCGGGTGCTAAAGTCATGGTTTGCTGTCATTTAGGTCGTCCAACTGAAGGTGAATACGAAGAGAAATATTCTTTGGCTCCTGTAGCGCGTCACTTGGGTAAATTGCTGGGCAGCGACGTTCGCCTTGTTAAAAACTACCTAGAAGAAGCACCTGAAGTAGCTGAAGGTGAATTGGTGTTGTTAGAAAACATTCGTTTCAACGTTGGTGAAAAGAAGAATGATGAAGCTCTTGCCAAAAAATATGCTTCATTATGTGATGTGTATGTGATGGATGCTTTTGGTACGGCACATCGCGCTCAAGCTTCCACTCACGGTGCAGGGCAGTTTGCTGATACTGCATGTGCAGGGCCATTGTTGGCAGGTGAACTCGAAGCTTTGGGTAAGGCATTAGATAATCCAGCACGTCCTATGGTTGCTATTGTCGGTGGTTCTAAAGTATCCACTAAGTTGACCGTATTGGAATCGTTGTCAGGCGTGGTTGACCAATTGGTCGTGGGTGGCGGTATTGCTAATACATTCATTGCTGCTGCTGGCTATAATGTAGGTAACTCATTGTGTGAAGATGATTTGATTCCAACGTGTCAGTCATTGGTGAAAGCCGCAGAAGAACGTGGCGGAAGCATTCCTGTACCTACGGATGTGGTATGTGGTAAAGAATTTTCCCCTACCGCTGAAGCGACATTAAAGCAGGCAAAAGATGTGGAAGATGATGATATGATCTTTGACATTGGTCCTGATTCAGCAGCTGCCTTGGCAGATATTTTGAAAAATGCTGGTACCATCGTATGGAATGGTCCAGTCGGTGTATTTGAATTTGATCAATTCGGTGAAGGCACCAAAGCAATTTCGATGGCTATTGCAGAATCATCAGCGTTTTCTATCGCTGGTGGCGGTGACACCCTTGCCGCAGTAGCTAAATATGAGATCTCTGATCAGGTTTCATATATTTCAACCGGCGGCGGTGCTTTTCTTGAATTCCTTGAAGGCAAGAAACTTCCCGCTGTTGCTATGTTAGAGGAGCGCGCAGCGCAGTGACAGAAATTCGTAGAACAAAAATCGTTGCTACTTTAGGCCCCGCATCTGAAAAAGTGGAGGTGTTGGATAAGTTGATTGCTGCTGGCGTAAACGTCGTGCGCCTCAACTTTTCTCATGGTACACCAGATGAACACCGCACGCGGGCAGAAAATGTTCGTACATTGGCTGCTAAGCATGGTGTGAGTGTCGGTATCCTAGCCGATATGCAAGGGCCAAAAATTCGCGTTGGTAAATTCAAAACAGGTTCCACCATGTTGGAACCTGGGCAGAAATATATTATTGATGCGGCTTTAGGACTTGATGACGGTGATGACGAACGTGTTGGTCTTACCTACAAAGCATTACTACAGGATGTTGAACCTGGTGCACGGTTATTGCTCAATGATGGTTTAATTGTCATGGATGTTGATACCATCATCGGTAGTGAAATCCATTGTACGGTTATTCTTGGTGGTGTATTGTCCAACAACAAAGGCATTAACCGTGCTGGTGGTGGTCTTTCTGCTGCAGCTTTGACCGATAAGGATAAAGAGGATATCAAAACAGCCTGCGCCATTGGTGCCGACTATATTGCAATCTCTTTTCCTCGTGATGGCGCAGACATGCGTTATGCCCGCTCGTTGATCGAAGCAGAAGGTTCTCATGCTGGCTTGGTGGCAAAAGTAGAGCGTGCTGAAGCTGTATTAGACGAAAACCTGAAAGCGATCATGGAAGAGTCTGATGCAGTCATGGTTGCGCGTGGTGATTTGGGTGTTGAAGTTGGCGATGCTGCTGTGCCGCCTATTCAGAAGAAAATGCTTCGTTTAGCACCTAAGTACAATTGTCCTGTGATTGTAGCAACGCAGATGATGGAATCCATGTGTGATAACCCTATCCCTACACGTGCTGAAGTGAATGATGTCGCCAATGCCGTGTTGGATGGTACGGATGCGGTGATGCTTTCTGGTGAATCAGCGGCAGGTAAATACCCTGTTGAAGCTGTTTTGGCGATGCATCGCACGTGTTTGGAAACGGAAAAACACGGTGTATTACCATCCAGCCATACGCGTGAAACCCGTTTTCCACCTCGGGCTATTGATGAGTGTATTGCTCGTCAGGCGATGAAAACTGCAGAGAGTATGGATATTAAGGCTATTATGGCATTTACCCATAGTGGTAATACCGCGCTGTATATGTCGCGTCATTTGGGCAATGTTCCTATTTATGCTTTGACTCCAAACCCTACAACATTAGGGCGTGTTAGCCTGTTTCGTAATGTCACCCCATTAATCATGGGCGATGATTATGAACCACATGAAGCACAACGCGCCACCGATGATGTGTGTCAAAAAGTGATTGAGCTGGGGCTTGGCACAGAAGATGATATTATTATTATGACGTTTGGTACCCCGATGGGTATTTCTGGGGCTACCAACGCCATGAAGCTGGTTCGCGTGGGTGACTACGTCGCAACCGCTAACGACTAATTAAAACCTAAATCCTGCGGTGTTTTGTACCGTGTTGGGTGTGATATATTGGTTTGTATGGCTTTTTGTGGAAATACACAGTCACCTTTTTGGTAATAAGTATTTTCACAGCATGTCAGACGAATCAATAGATTGTGCCCAGTATGTGCAAAATATTGCAGGATTTAGGTAATAACAAAGGAGTATCTAATGGCAATTATTTCAATGCGTCAATTGCTGGATCATGCGGCTGAAAACAGCTATGGCATGCCAGCCTTTAATGTGAACAATATGGAACAGGTTCACGCAATTATGGAAGCTGCTGCGGCAGTGAATTCCCCAGTGATCATGCAAGGTTCTGCTGGAGCACGTAAATATGCAGGCGAGCCTTTCTTGCGTCACCTGATTTCTGCGGCTGTTGAAGAGTACCCTGATATTCCTGTTGTGATGCATCAGGATCATGGTTCTTGCCCTGCTGTATGTTTGCGTTCTATTCAGTCTGGTTTTTCATCTGTCATGATGGATGGTTCTTTGTTGGCTGATGCCAAAACACCTTCGAGTTATGAATATAACGTAGAAGTAACCAAAACAGTATGTGACATGGCACATGCTGGTGGCGTATCCGTAGAAGGTGAGCTGGGTTGCTTGGGTTCTTTGGAAACAGGTGAAGCTGGTGAAGAAGACGGTGTTGGCGCGGTTGGTAAACTCACCCACGACCAAATGTTGACCGACCCTGACGAAGCAGCTGATTTCGTAGAAAAAACAGGTGTGGACGCACTGGCTATCGCTATTGGTACCAGTCACGGTGCTTACAAGTTCACCAAGCCACCTACAGGCGACATTTTGTCTATCGACACTGTGAAAAAGATTCATGCTAAATTGCCAAACACCCATTTGGTTATGCATGGTTCTTCTTCTGTACCGCAGGATTGGTTGGAAGTCATCAACCAGTTTGGTGGTGACATGGGTCAGACTTATGGCGTGCCAGTTGAAGAAATCGTTGAAGGTATCAAGAACGGCGTTCGCAAAGTAAACATCGATACTGACTTGCGTATGGCTTCTACGGGTGCTGTTCGTCGTCACTTGGCTGAAAACCCTAGCAACTTCGACCCACGTAAATTCTACGCTGCGGCTAAAGATGCGATGAAAGATGTTTGTATTGCACGTTTTGAAGCCTTTGGTTCTGCTGGTCAGGCTTCATCCATCAAACCTCGTTCTTTGGAGTCTATGATTAGCTTTTACGAATAAGCTGTTATGATTCGTCTGTTTTAATCTTAGTGAAAGCTATGAAACACAGGTGAGTAGGTACAAAAAAGGTCGCCTTCTATGGCGACCTTTTTTATTTTTTGAATGTATTATACATTAAATCCAGCCTATAAGTATGCGAGGCAAAGCGCACACGGAAGGAGTTATTATGCCATCATTTCATTACCCCGACTTAGAAGTTGTTGTTTTAGCAGCAGGTAAAGGAACGCGCATGCGATCGCGCTTACCTAAGGTGTTGCATCCAGTGCTTGGTAAAGCGATGTTATCTCATGTCTTAGATACCGTAGAAACGCTGATGCCACAAGCTATCTCTGTGGTGATTGGTCATGAGGCTGATCAAATTCGCACAGCTATGGGCGACCCAGGGAATGTCCGTTGGGTTAAACAGTCGGAACAATTAGGGACGGGGCATGCGGTGCAATGTTGTGCTCCTGTTAACGAGCATTGCCGTGATGTGCTGATTGTGTGCGGCGACACGCCATTACTACAAGCGCAAACCTTAGCGAATTTGGTTGAGCAGCATCGCTTGGCCGATGCCAGCGTTTCTTTTTTGTCAGCTGAGCTGCCTGATGCGACAGGTTATGGTCGTGTGTTGCGCGATGATTCAGGTGCAGTCCTGCGTATTGTAGAGCATAAAGATGCCAATGAAGCAGAACAGGCGATTCAAGAGGTGAGCTCAGGTATTTTCTGTGTCCGTCAAGCCGATTTATTCCGTTTGCTTGATCAAGTGGATAATAGTAATGCACAACAAGAATATTACTTGCCTGATATTATCCCCTTAGCCATTGCCGCTGCGACCAAGGTACAAGCGGTGTTGATGGATGATGCCGATGAAATGTCTGGCATTAACAATCGCCGTCAATTAGCTGATGTCGAAGACACCATGCAAGCACGTATTATTTACGACTGGCAAATGCAAGGTGTAACCATTATGCAGCGAGAGACTGTGCGCATCGAAGCCAGCGTGATGCTTGGTCGAGATTGCACTGTTCATGCTGGTTGCCAATTGCTCGGCGCAACGCGTATCGGTGATGGTTGTGAGTTAGGACCTTACACTGTTATTCGCGATGGTGAATTAGATGATGATTGCTGTGTTCAAGCATTCTCGCATATCGAAAAGGCGATTGTTGCGAACCGTGCAAAAATTGGCCCTTTTGCGCGCTTACGGCCTGAAGCACGTTTGGATGAAGATGTTCATATTGGCAACTTTGTTGAAATTAAAAAGTCAGTTGTTGGTAGAGGAAGCAAGGTTAATCACCTTAGTTATATTGGTGATACCAATATGGGGGCTGATTGTAACGTTGGTGCTGGCAGTATTACTTGTAACTATGATGGCGCGAATAAACATCAAACATCTATCGGTGACCGTGTGTTCATTGGTTCTGATACCAAATTGATTGCGCCTGTATCGGTGGAAGATGATGCGACCATTGGTGCTGGTAGCATTATTACGGCAAATGTAAGTGCAGGTGGTTTAACGCTTTCTGCGCGACCAGAGCAGCGTCATAAAAGTAAATGGCGTAGGCCAAAAAAAGATTGATGGATAAGTGTTGACAGCGGAACTTTTTTTTGTAAAGTTCCGCGCCGCACAGAGGGCTTGTTCTCAAACCTGATGTGTTCTTAAGATACGCGCCTATAGCTCAGTTGGTAGAGTAGCGGACTTTTAATCCGTGGGCCCTTGGTTCGAGTCCAAGTGGGCGCACCATCTTAAGTGTTGACAACGACTTGGCGAGCCATATAGTTCGCCGCCGTCGCTAGTCCCCATCGTCTAGTCGGCCTAGGACATCGCCCTTTCACGGCGGTAACAGGGGTTCGAATCCCCTTGGGGACGCCATTTAAAAAATCCGGTCATGTTTTCATGATCGGATTTTTTCGTTTTTCACCTTTTTAGTCGCGACAGGTTAACACGCCACGCTTATGATGTGGATGATGTTCATAAGTCTTGTTTATGCCATATATTTGATGTATAATCATCAAAGCGCATAGCAAAGCTTACCCAGTATTTGTGAACTTGGAGGTTGCCCCATGTCCCATGCTATAGATACCAATAGTCTTTCCCTTTTTTACCGTGATGTTCGTAAAGTAGATCCACTTTCTCGTGAAGAAGAGACGCGCCTGGCACGTTTGTGGCATAATAATGCTGATCGTGAAGCAGCGCGTACACTGGTGGTTGCTAACCTACCTGGTGTCGCCGCTATTGCCCGTGAGTATCGTCATTTTGGGCTACAAGAGATGGATTTGGTTCAAGAAGGAACGATGGGGTTAATGCACGCAGTCAAGCGTTTTGACCCTGATCGCGGCTTCCGTCTGATGACCTATGCCTCTTGGTGGATTCGCGCTTCCATTCATGATTTCATTCTTCACTCTTGGAGCATCGTCAAACTCGGTACCAACAAATTGCAACGGCGTATTTTTGCAGGCTTGCAAAAAGCACGTAACACCATTGCTGCAATGGATGGCACGCAGGCGCATGAGGTCGGTGCTGAATACGGTGTAAATGGTAACGAGTACCAAGAAGTTGCAGCAGCCTTTTTGCAGCGTGATTTATCACTGGATGTAGAGCGAGAAGGCGAGTCTGTAGTAGATACGCTTGCTGGAGATTTGGCATCACCCGAAGAGCAGGCAATCGAATCAGATTGGAGTACACACCAAGAAGATTTATTGCGTACAGCCCTACAGTCACTATCCGAACGCGATCGTTATATCATCATGCAGCGTCATCTATCTGATCCTGCGGTAACGTTAAAAGACTTAGCCGATGATTTGGGTGTTTCCATCGAACGTGTGCGTCAGTTAGAAAAACGCGCAATGGCGAAAATGAAGGATTGTTTAAGCTCTGCCGCCGCGTAAGATCTTTTTCTTATTTAATATGTAAGGGCACACCTGCGTGTGTGCCCTTCCTAATAATCCCTCATGGGGATTCGTAACGCATCATCTCTCTACGCTCAGGCAAGTGCCGGGCATCTCATAACCCCTCATGGGGATTCGTAACTCCGATGACTACTACCTGACAAGTTGCAACATGTGTCTCATAACCCCTCATGGGGATTCGTAACTATGAACTCCTCAACCATTGTTCGCCATGATGACCACCTCATAACCCCTCATGGGGATTCGTAACTTAAGAAATGAAAGAACTTTTAATGCTCGGCGCGGTCTCATAACCCCTCATGGGGATTCGTAACGATTGCCACGCTATCAATGATAGCGCAATAGTCGGCCTCATAACCCCTCATGGGGATTCGTAACCACGTATGTTTTTATGATGGAGTTCGGGCATGGCTTTCTCATAACCCCTCATGGGGATTCGTAACACATTGGCACTGCGCCATTTGCCCAAAAAAAGATAGCTCATAACCCCTCATGGGGATTCGTAACATTACCTACCCATCCGTGTATGCACCCATCGTAGTCTCTCATAACCCCTCATGGGGATTCGTAACATCAGCAACAGTTGGGCGTGAAATTGCGGTTGATTTCTCATAACCCCTCATGGGGATTCGTAACTGCTGGACGTGGGAGCCAATGGCATTTGACCAGAATCTCATAACCCCTCATGGGGATTCGTAACTGCCCCTTCGCCTACAGTAACGAAGTTACGGATAGTACTCATAACCCCTCATGGGGATTCGTAACGTGTCGCGTTATATTTCGCGACACACTAACCAAGGGCTCATAACCCCTCATGGGGATTCGTAACTAACAAGTGCTAACATTGTGGATGTGTTAAACGCCATCTCATAACCCCTCATGGGGATTCGTAACATTTTTCGCGGGCGTGTCGCGCCAGTTTTGGCGGGTCTCATAACCCCTCATGGGGATTCGTAACCAGCGCATCAGCAGCATGCCAGTCTGTGCCGTTGTTCTCATAACCCCTCATGGGGATTCGTAACGTACGCTACAGCGGGCGTGAATGGCTGGTTGCCACAGCTCATAACCCCTCATGGGGATTCGTAACCAGCGGGTTTATTTCACGCGAAGAACCCGCGCCAGTCTCATAACCCCTCATGGGGATTCGTAACCCGATTGTCTGCGTCCATCGCATCAATGATTGTTTGCCTCATAACCCCTCATGGGGATTCGTAACTGTTGCGAACACCGTCAACGTATGATTCCTTGCCTGCTCTCATAACCCCTCATGGGGATTCGTAACGGGCGCGCATTACCAGCAAAAGCAGTGGCAGTGTATCTCATAACCCCTCATGGGGATTCGTAACTTGGCAACATTTGGGATGTGCTGTTGGCTATTCACACTCATAACCCCTCATGGGGATTCGTAACGCAGCAGTTCTGATAGCACCAGCGGCGGCATATATGGCTCATAACCCCTCATGGGGATTCGTAACGCATATCCATGCCGCTAACATTGCCCTTAATCTGAACTCATAACCCCTCATGGGGATTCGTAACGGTCAAACTGCTGTTGTTATAAACGTGCCAATCATTCTCATAACCCCTCATGGGGATTCGTAACCAACGTGAAGTTTGTTGTTAAACCATCACCTGTGAATCTCATAACCCCTCATGGGGATTCGTAACTTTTATAAATAGTTTTTCATTACATCTGAAATCGGGCTCATAACCCCTCATGGGGATTCGTAACTTACCATCGATAGATCACACTCGGCACTAATGACTGCTCATAACCCCTCATGGGGATTCGTAACGCCACCTGCACCAATGATTTAACCGTGGCAGGTAACCTCATAACCCCTCATGGGGATTCGTAACGATTCTTTGTCAGTCAAAAACTGCGGA
>CAZYAI010000049.1:0-3981 GCA_964645625.1 uncultured Zetaproteobacteria bacterium | reverse complement strand
TCTCATAACCCCTCATGGGGATTCGTAACGCTTAAAGCCTTCCAGTCTTGAATAGCCAACTTGGCACTCATAACCCCTCATGGGGATTCGTAACGCGTTGTTTGAAATCAGTGTGATTCCGTTTTGCTCACTCATAACCCCTCATGGGGATTCGTAACATTCTCGTAACTCATTACGCGATGCCATTTTTCCATCTCATAACCCCTCATGGGGATTCGTAACCAGCAAGTTGTTTCGTTCTGTTTTGGCTCTAGCCGTGCTCATAACCCCTCATGGGGATTCGTAACGCGGAATTATTACACTGTACAAGTGGGCATTACTTCACCTCATAACCCCTCATGGGGATTCGTAACCCGTTATATTATAACGTTTTGAAGAAAAGGTAGAGAACCAAAAAGGTAAATGTGCACCAAAACACTAATAACACAAGCGTCATGTCCTTGTGGCTCTGACTTCATTACCGATCGAAGTTTATAAAACAACATAGTCTGTTTTGTGTTTTTGGTCAGAGGTTCTTTTGACCTCACCTTTGCCAGAGTCGTGTTTTTCTATGTGATGAACTTCTATATTATGGCGATTGGCTGCCGTTATTTCGGTCACGCGGTCACCTGGGCGCATGAGTTGGCTTACCTCCCTTCGTAAAATTATGGCTTTAGCCTCTGTAATATCGCCAGTAAATACAGAGTATTGTGTGTGAACAAGATATTTTCCCAACAGTTTTTTAAACTTCTGAGTCCTTTTTTTTGTAATGTCGTAGGTCATCACCATATACATTTATACCCTCCGTTTGAATGCGTTGTATTCGGCTACATCCATAATATGCCGTTCAATATTCAGTGCTTCACGGTAAATCCATTCACGAAAAGTTTTACCCTGATATTTTTCCTCCAAACGAAGGGCAAAGTGTTCGGCTACGTGTTTACGCCCTAACTCGCTCAGTAGGCAAACACCGTCTTGCTGATCAAACCAAGTATGACGAACCATGCTCTTACGGTAAAACCTAAAAATTAACATATCGGCTAGTAGCGGTTTAAACGGCTCTGAAAGGTCTAAACTGAGTGACGCTCGTCCTGTACCAGGGGAGTGAAGCAAACTAAAGGTCTCTTCTAAATGTGTTTTGAACGTTTCATGGCGCACTACGGTATAGACCAGTTGATTTAGAAATGAGATGAGGCAGTTCACTGGATTGTTGGGTGGTCGGCGGATGCGTTTGCCAAATTCCAATGCAGGGTCGATGTGTGCCCATGCGGTATAATACCACTGATGCAAATTACCTTCGATGCCCATTAATGTGGCGGTGTCGTTACAATGTGTGATGCGTGACATCAATGTATTCATCTGCGCTACATAGCTTTCCAGTGCGGTATTGCCTCTGTATAGGTAATACTGCAAATTAGCACGCATGTTATGCCCTGCGGCATGCACAATCTCTCTTGCTAATGGCATACGTCGTTGATCATCCATTAAGACTTTTGCTTGAGCTAATTTAACTTTACCAGACGGATTGGCGTTAATGGGTTCAAAAGCACCTTTGAAATAGCCATAATAGTCAAAGATTGAAATGCGCGTAGCGTGTTTACCACACAAACATAGAAGCTTTGAGTTTAACTGGCTTTCGGCGAGCAGTACAATGTGCCGAATACTTTCAATCGGGAATGATTTGCACGTATTATTCACATGGATGCTTAACGTATTTTCGCGGCGTTTAAGCATGACATCGCGTGAGACAAATAGGGTTTCCATCAATCATAACCACAAAATTGCGCCAGCGAACAACTGCTGCAAAGTGTTATCTTATTTGCTGGTGGTACATGATCTTGCATATATAATTTCTCCAGTAGTTCAGATGCTAGCCAAAGCTTGTTTAATCGCGCTTCATCCATATCAACCACACGCTTGCGACGTGTGCTTAATACATGCACGGATGCTTGCCAGACGTGACCTGTAGCGATGGACAGCATCACGGCATAAAAGGCTGTTTGGTTCGCTGATGCCTCAAAAGCCCCGCCTGTTCCTTTGTTTTCATAGACAATGTGTTGCTGCCAATCAATTCGATCTGGTGCCAGACCCAATAATCCTTGCGTGGAGTGATCGCGCATATAACTGCTTAAATGTTTTGCTATGCCTGTTTGCACTCGACTATGCCACTGGGCGAAATTGATTTTATGCATATACATCCAAGCTCGGCGGTGGCAAAGGCTGACATGCTGAAAGTGTAAACCATGTAACTCCAGACGCTCTACCCGTTCAGAGAATAAGGCTGCTTGATTCCAGTGAAATATCTTGCTCATTACTCACCACAATACCTGTAAGCCGAACCAGTTTTTGTGCTGCTTCCATGGCATCAGGGTAATACTCCCACATAGGGCTGTTTTCGATTTCTCGGCACCATTGTTTTACCAATTCAGCGTTGTTTTCCAATAACACTGTTTCTTGTGTGTGAGGAAAACAGACTTCGATTTGATCTTGAATATAATTGTTTTTATCCAATATATAATCCGCCAACATACCACGAATACGGAATTCATATTGACCATCATCGCCCTCTTGCGGAATGAAACGCTCCAAAATATCGGTTGAACGTTTTAGCCAGATTACTGAGGGGTAGCGAGCATGACCACCTTCTTCGATAACACGCACGCATTGTGCAATATCACGCAATATAAATGCCTGCTGCTCAAACCGTTTGCACCAATCCATCATCATTGAACCAACCATAGCGTCACCTTGGAGTTGTTTGATTGTCGCCAATAATTGATAAATCATACGGCTGGATGTGCTTTGATGTTCAAGCAGGTGCTGACGTTTTTGCCCCTTGGTTGATAAATGACTGAGCATTGCTTGCCAATATAAACCTGTAGTCCAATAGGCTCGGTTAGGCAGCTCCCCAAAATGACGGTCGCAGATATCCTTGTTGAATGTGGTCTGACACGATTGACTCAATTGGTCGCTTAAACTGGTAATGCTTACGCGTTGTCCTTGGTGTTGATCAACCCAATATTGTAATTGACGCAACCAAGGCTTACAATTTGATTGGCAACTTAAATAGACAACACCTTGATGTTCGCCACGTGCCACCCGTCCGTAACGTTGTAAGAAGTTCAGGGGTGAAAAGCCAGGTTCGATAAACATGAGCCTGGTTTTGAAGGTTACCCCCATTTCGACGCTGGCAGTTGCCAATAAAAACTTGAAATCCAAAGGGTTGTGCTGGCGACCACAACAAAAGCCTGTTGCGGTCTTAGCGTTCATGTCGGTATCGTCGACGCTATTAATCGTGAGGCAATCCGCCATGTTGATGCCATGTTGCTTTAGTATGCTGGCAATGTCTGATTGTTCACGCATCAACTCGGCAAGACTATTGTAAATCATCACAATTTGACGACCAGCCTTTATTTCAGCCAAAACCTCGTTGATATGCTTTTGTAACAATGTGGGGAGTGAATCTGTAGTGTAGCTTAATTGCACATCACCGTGCACAGCGCGACCATTATCCACAAGCTGTTCATCAAGTTTGCTAATATGCTGCTTATCAACGCCTAGCTTGGTGAGTACAGGGGTGATATTGATAGGGGTTGCCGATAGAAAACTAAGTTTGGCTCGGCTATGCTCAAGCGTAACCATCTTAGCAAATATTCCTGCAAGACCAAAGCCACGCGCTTCTATGCTATGGAACTCATCAAAGACCACATGGTGAAATTGTTGTGTTATATCAAATACAGAAAATCCAGCTTGCCCTTTGCTTACCCTTCTGCGAACCAACAGGTTACTTACACATTCAGCAATCGCAATAATCATCTCACCGCCTTCCATAGCGATATTGAGTGAGTTAGCAGCTCGGATTCGTACGGCACTGATATTGGTCTTACCCTCGGCTAATAGTGCTTTGGTTTGCTCTGAACTCCAAATTGAAACCTTTGCCCGCGCCTTTTGTTCTGACCAATGGGCAGCCTGTAAGTCTGACATTAAGCTTTGCGCCAAGTT
>CAZYAI010000048.1:0-17926 GCA_964645625.1 uncultured Zetaproteobacteria bacterium | reverse complement strand
GTACGCCCTAATGCATTTTCTTCGATCTTTGTTATATCAATTTCAATTAATGCTTGGCAAATACTAATTAAATTATTTTTTAATTCGTCTTGAGGGATATTTCTCAAGGATTTTATTGTTTTTCTAAATTCTTTTCTTTCCGTAGTAGATAATATGCGAAATTGTTCTGTAGTTTCAAGGACATCATCTGCTAAAAATGTTGAATCAAAGTAATAGAATAACAATCCATTCAATGCCTTAGTAGTTGGGGTGTTAATTGAGCTAAGCGGATCATCACTATAAACTCTGAAAGGGACAGTTAAACCATTTTTTACAAATTCAAGGCTCCTATTACTTCTAACTAAAATGGCGATTTCTGATAATGAAGAGGCAAAGCCACCATCGACTAACTTATTTATCGGATCATTAATTTGTTGTACTGCACTTAGCTGATCGCCAGTATATACTCTTTGATAAACTCTAGTTTCTTCTGTAGGCTGCACTACTGAATTTGAATTAAACAGCCTATTAGCATAATTATTTATTGAAGGGTGGCATCGATGATTAATATTAACAATATGATGTTCAAAAACATCAGGCTTTGCTATCAAGTCTTGTATGTATTGAGGGCTACTACCTCGCCAAGCATAAATTGATTGCTGAATATCCCCTACAGCTACAGCCTTAAGCCCAAGAACAAGCAATGAAATAAACAATTGATGTTGTGGCTCTGATGAGTCCTGATACTCATCTACATATAGGGATGTGTACTTTGATTTGATATATTTTTTACATCCATTAGAGTTATTTATCACATGAACTGAAAGCACACCAAGAGTCTCTAATACAATTACCCCTTTGGTATATAGTTCTCTAATAATGGGTTCATATGAGTTGTAATCTTCAGTCTTTAACTCATTTCCCACGGCACCTAAATCAGGTAACCCTGCTCTTAGCTCTTCATCAAGTTCATTGTATAACTTGCACTCCAACGGAATAACGTTTGCCCCATATATCCGAGAAATAAACGGATAAATTATTTCTGATAAACAGAAGTGGTCTATTGTTCCGAAGAAACTTGCTTTAGTATTTACACCATTTTTTTTGCATCTTTTCTTTAGCTCTTTACTTGCTTTAACTGTGAAGGTAATACCAATGACACCTTGGTATGATTTTAGGTCTTCAACTTCACGAATAATCTTTTTTACAACAATTGAAGTTTTACCACTACCTGGGCAGGCAGTAATAACCATATTAGCTTCAGATTCAATTGCTATGACTTGATCTGGTGTAAATTGAATTTCAGGCATCTCTATGAAGCCCTTCTACAATCTGCTTTGCATGATTTAGTGGTTTTATCAGCTCCCCTGTCTCAAGATTATGTAAATTGGCTCTATTTTGTAGTAAAAACTCACGCATTCTAATAGCTTTTTTAGTCTGAATATATTTCACTGAATCATCAATATTATCTTTTCCAGAGTATGCTTTTAATTCATCAGGCATTTCTAACGCAAGATCTGACTCTAAATCTATTTTTGATAAAAATATTCCTAGCGAATTTATTTTTTTAGAAGCCTCTTCCCAAATTCCATTTTCAACCAATGCCTTTGCCGTTGTCTCTTGATTATAAGGTGGGTATGGCGGGAGGCCAGCAATTTTCATACACCTATTAATACCAGCCAAATTTTTCTCATCTGTATAAGGAACCTTCGATACATCATTATCAGTTCTCATAACCCAAGGAATTTCTAAAGCATTTAAAATTGATGTGTAAACTTCAAACTGTATTCCATCAACACTGAGAATTGTTATATTATAATAATCAAGATCAATACCTGTTATAGCTGCTAGCTCTTGGTAAAATAACAATTCTGAAGGTCCCTCCACCAAAAAAACACAATTTGAGAAAAATGACTCTGCGGGTAATATACTCATTCGATACCCCATATTATCCCAAGCATCACTTATACAGTCTGAACAGCCATCACTAGCAGCAACAGTGGAATTATTTTTACTAATCAAATTTGCAATTGAATCAGGTTTATATCTTGCAGCTATTTGTGGGGAATGACTGGTAATAAGAGTTTGTCCTGAAAGCTCTTTGATAAGATAATCTGCCAATTTTCTTTGTTGATGAGGGTGTAGGTGAGCCTCTGGTTCTTCAATACAATAGAAAACAACTTCATTATCAGGATCAAACTCTCTTTCGCTTTTAGCTTTCCAAAGTGCTAATAATATTTGGTTATTTCTACCATCTCCCCCTAACATTAACCGCGACCCTGCGGTGGATGCTCCTAACTCAAGGTTATCTATAAATTGATGTACTTTTATAGCACCAGAATCAAGGTGTACTTCGTAGTCGGCATAGTTATGGGAAAGCTTCTTAAGCTCATCATTCACCAAAGATGTTGAGTCTTTAACGTAATTTAAACGCCTGACTCTCTCATTAATATTATTTAAGCCACGAGAAATTCTATCTAGCTGTCGATCATCAGCTTCATATTCAGGCGTTTCTCTACTCTCTTGTGATAACCTCAGTAACTGCTTTTTTTCTATGTTAATAAATTTCTTCAAATCACGCTGTGATTGAATATATCTCATATTGATATATTTAAGATAGCAGCGACTTGGCACATCACCTAGCTCAGTATTATTTGAGCCAATCGAGATTTGGTAATCTAGCGTATTTCGGTTGGCAACTAACTTAAATACAGAGCACCCATTGTCACTAACATTTCCTTTCAGTGTGGATAGGGCTGCATCTTCATTAATATCTTTGAAAAATACTGTTATTGAAAATGTTTCTGCCTGATTACCGTCTTTCGATATATGAAAGTCCGTTACCTCAGGCTCAATATCTCTTTCAGACAAAGATTTATCAAGTAATAACCTCAGAGCATATATTAGATTAGTTTTTCCTACGTCATTAGCTCCAATGATTAGGGTACTTTCTTTAAGGTTCGCAGTCAGGTTTGAAAAGTTTCTGAAGCCTTCAATATTCACTTTTTCAATTATCATCATAATCCTTTACAAAGACTGCATGGTTTGTGGGTGGGTGACTTCTAATGCCGAAGATGAGGAGCAGCTTGCCTGTCTGTCTCGATCTTCATTGTTGCCCCTGCGTCTGATGAACTGGTGAGCATGAGATTGGAAGCTCCTCATCTTCGGCATTGCCCCCGAGGAACGAGGGGGCAACTAATTATTATACGGGATGAGAGTCTCATAGAACTCCCGAACAAGTTGAATAAAAAGCACTTTCAGCTTTTTTGTCAAGGTCGGGTTTGCATATCTGAAGGGGTCAGGCTTGAATAATTGAAAAAATAGCATTAAAAGTCAAATTTTCAAGCCTGACCCCTTTCTTTCATCTTAGCTTCTTATTATTGGACGTGGTTATTTATTGATATTCCACCAAAGGTGAAACCGAACATTGAATTCATCCATACACACACGCTAAAAAAATATTCAAGCGATGATATTGAAAAAATGCAGAATGCATATGAGTCCTCTAGTTATTTCGAGGCAATATGCTTCCGCAAATACTTAATGGCTAGGGATAAGGCAATTCTTCAATATTGTTTTGATCATGGGCTTACAAAAGTCGATGGCGTGGTTTGTCGCGAAATATTAGGTGTTTATAATTCAAACGATACCGATAATGCATTAGAGTATTGTGGAATTGTTAGCTTCCCGTTTAAGGCGGAACAAAAATAAGCGGTCATCTTGAAAACCAGTTTTTGTAGGGTGGATAAGCGGAGCGCAGCCACCTAACTTTTCCGAATGCTATAGCGTCGGATTCTCTCAATACCTTGGGCGGCGGAGGGTTGAGGGTGTTCGCGAATCAAAAGTGGATGGTTCTTCGACGTTAGGTGGCTGCGCTTCGCTTATCCACCCTACGGCAGGACATTCCATTCCGCATGTGAAATACTGAAGAAAAGTGTTAACTACTTTTCAGAGAATATGAAGGATGCCAACATTACGTTGGGTTTTTCAGTTACTGCAAGGTATTCATTGCCTTGAAGTCATTACGAAAGATCAAAGACAAGCGTTAATAGAAGGGCTTATGCCATTACATCAAAAGATATTACTTCTTTTCGGAAAACTGTGGCAAGCATATATCAAATTTCTCATGAGTAGCACCCGCTCAATGTGAGTGAATTCAGCTCAGACAATGATTTCATCTGTGATTTACGCAAAGAATGATTATGATTGCAGCTTGGTAAACATATCGGAGGTTGGATGATGCAAGAGATTAAAGTCCCTAATTTGGGTGAATCAGAATCTGAAGCGGTGCTGGAGCATTGGTTAAAACAGCCTGGCGATGCTGTTGCAATCGATGATGTGATTGCAGAGATCGAGAGCGATAAAGTCACTATGGAAATCACCGCTTTTGAGGCAGGTGTACTCAGCGCGGTGTACAAACAAGCAGGGGAAACCGTTACCCCAGGCGAAGTGATTGGCGTGCTTGATACCACGCAAGCAGTCGCAGCAATGCCAACCGTAGCAGCAAGCGAAACCAGCGTTGTCAGTGCGCCACCGCCTATAGAACCAAAGCCTGAGGTTAAAGTAGCTAACGTTACACCGCCTGCTGCCACGATCACAGCACCTGCCAGCACTCCAACTTCAGCAACCATAGCTGCAGGTGAACGCGAGCAACGCCGCGTACCGATGACAGCTATGCGTCGCCGTATCGCCGCACGATTAAAACAGGCGCAAAATAATGCGGCTATTTTAACGACCTTCAATGAAGTGAACATGCAGCCAGTGATGAATCTGCGCCGTTTGCAACAAGATGCTTTTACCCATGAACATGGTGTCAAACTCGGTTTCATGTCCTTTTTTGTACGCGCTTGCGCCTATGCCGCGCAGCAAGTGCCTGCCATCAACGCTTTTATTGATGGTGATGATATTGTGTACCACAATTATATGGATGTTGGCGTAGCGGTGGCAACGGAACATGGCTTAATGGTTCCTGTGTTGCGCGATGCTGGTGTCATGGGCTTTGCCGATATTGAACGTGGCATTGCCAACTTAGCAGAGCGGGCACGTAATCAACAGCTTAAACCTGCTGATTTGAGCGGTGGTACGTTTACCATCACCAATGGCGGTGTGTTTGGCTCTTTACTCTCTACGCCACTACTAAACCCGCCGCAAAGTGCCATTCTTGGTATGCACACGATTCAAAAACGCGTGGTGGTAGAAGATGACCAAATGGTGATTCGCCCCATGATGTACGTGGCATTGAGCTACGATCACCGCTTAATTGATGGTCGCGAGGCCGTGCAATTCCTCGTCGCGGTAAAGAACTTTATTGAGCAGCCTGGTTTAGGACTGCTGGAAATCGCATGATGATTGGTTTACCCAAAGAGACAAAGAATGGTGAGCACCGTGTTGCCCTCACACCACAAGGCGTGGCGGCATTGTGCGCCCAAGGTCAGCAAGTCATCGTAGAACAAAGTGCTGGCTGCGACAGTGGCTTCACTGATGATGATTACCTGCAAGCTGGTGCCAAGATTGCCGACGCTGCTGCGGCTTGGGCTTGTGCTATGGTGGTGAAGGTGAAGGAACCACAAGCGGCAGAGTACGACTACTTACATCACGGCATGGTGCTATTCACATACCTGCATTTGGCAGCAGAGCCTGTATTGCAGAAGGAACTCCAGCAACGTGGCGTTTGCGCTTTAGCATACGAAACTTTGCAATTAAGCGATGGCAGCCTGCCGTTACTGGCACCGATGAGCCGCATTGCAGGGCGCATCGCCGTTAGTTTAGGTATGCATTGGCTAATGAAGGAAAACGGCACGCCATACCCTGGCATGGGACGTATCGCTGGCGGTATTCCTGACGTACCAGCCATACAGGTATTGATTCTTGGTGGTGGTAACGTCGGTGTGCATGCAGCGCAAGTAGCCATTGGCATGGGCGCGGATGTGGTCATCGTAGAGGCGCGAGCCGAACGTGCGCAACAGCTACGGACGATGTTCCCTCATCAAACCGTGATTGCAGGCGATGCCATGCTGGATTACCTCGCTGGCACAGCATTATTGATTGGTGCCGCCTTGGTACCAGGCACGCATGCGCCACGATTACTGACGCGGGAAGATTTAACACGCATGCCCACCGCCAGTGTTTTGGTGGACGTAGCCATCGACCAAGGCGGCATCAGTGAAACCAGTCGCCCGACCTCTTACAGCGACCCTGTGTATATGGCAGAGGGCGTATTACACGGTTGTTTACCCAACCTACCCGCTTGCGTCCCGCAATCTGCCACCCAAGCACTCACCAGTGCCACCTTGCCTTACATCATCACACTGGCAACACAGGGCGTTAAAGAAGCATGCCGCCAGCACCCCGAATTAAGCTCCGCCATTGCCATATGCGATGGTAAACTCATCCACCCAGCATTAAAACCCTGAGGGCTATAATGATATACGCTTATTGCGATGTTTCGTGAACCTTGTCCATCTTAAGCAGCGTCCGCCATGCCCGCATTGCATAAGCACAGAACGGCTCATACCCTACAAGCTTTTCAGCTCTGACGGCTCCCTGCTGGAATACAACACTGCCTTTTTTCCTCAAGCGATTGCCTGTAACAATATGCCCAACATCCAATTGCTTTTGTTGTTCAATATCTTGGCGAACGGCTTGTGTTATACATGGCAACTGCAACGCTCGCTCTATAGCCAACAGCACAGCTTGTGGATTGCTGCGTACATCTTCATAGGCAATATGTACCGATGGAACGCATGCCCTATGCAGCGTTAAACGAAAGCACAATAAAACATACATATAGTAAAGCATGGTTGCGATAGGAGACTTCGGCTTTTGCTCATTGCGTGCTATAGACTGAGGTGTTTTGCGAAAAGCTGTAAGCAAACCTTCTGGTGATCGGGTCATGCAAATAATCGAAACAGATGCAGGGAAAAGCCGCGCTAACGCCAATGCGCGTCCAGCATATTTAGATGAATCAACAATATAATGGGCGTTGGATGTCGTAGCGACAGCCCCAAACAAGCGACGATTTTGCTCACCATATTCCTTCATAATATCAGAATGAACACCTTGCAGATAATGAAACAAAAACTTTTTATGGCTAGCTATTGATGAAAACAGTTTATCTAATCTGCTTGCTTGTTGCTCCTGCCACTGTGCTTGTTCCATAATAGTGGACCAAAAACTGCAATGATCCACATCCTCCCCACACGCACAGTCAACATGCTGAATCAAACCATCATGAAAAAAATGAGTAAATTCACCAATGCCTACCACATCAGGGTTATTAGCCAACAAAATTTCTTGTATGGTGGTAGCACTGCGACCAGTTCCCATAATGTAAAGAATATGAATGGGTTTCCCATCAGCAGCAATTAACGGTGCAGTATGTACAGCCATGGTTATTTCCCCCGAGCTTGAACCAAACAAAGAAAGTCATGTAACGCTTGCGATTTTGCATCCCAAGCCATCGTGTTTTCGGCTAAGTTGCGGTTCTTTTTACCCAGCTCATCACTCAATGTTAGATCTTCGATAAGCGTTACACAGGCTTGAATAATGCTGCGACTATTCCATTCCACAAAAAACAAACCATGATCGGGGTTCGCGTTAGCAAAGTGCGTAACTTCGCCAACGGCAGTCACCAAAACGGGGCGACCTGCTGCCATGTAATCGCCCAATTTATTTGGCCAACGTGCTTTGTTAATCAAATGATCTTCTTGTGTCAGCAATAATATATCGGCATTCACGAGAGCAGCGACATATTCATCATAATTTACCCAACCAAGTTCACGGTATTCATCACCGACCTGAAACTCATCCCGAATAGTTGGGTGCAACGTGCCACCTGTACTAAACCAATACAATTGAGGGTAGCGTTGCTTTAATGCGTGAACAGCCGAGAGGAATGGACGCATATCTTCTACTTCGTGACTATCAAGCCCAGCAAAACCAATCACCACAGCATGTTGTGGAATATTTAAGCACGCTCGCCAACTCAGGCGTTGAGCATCATCGTACAGCGGAACAATATCATCACTGTCACAGCCACCATGAATCACGCATGTTTGCTCGCGCTTTAACCCTAATGTTTGGCAGCGTTGCTGTAACAGTGTTGATAGGGCAACCACACCATCAGCATGACGTTTATCCCATAACTCCATCCAACAATCCATATACCCTAATGTATAACGATATACACTGGATTTACGATCATACAAACCACCTTTACCAATCCAATCCCACCATTCACATACGTAAGGTATCTTCTTCCATCGTGCCAATAAATGCCCAACCAAACCTGTTACAGGACGAAAACCCGAATCCACCATGATAAGATCATAGGATTTATGGCGTGCAAACCACAAACGCGATACCATATCAAACAGGCTAAGCCCGCCTTTTTTTACCGATGTGGGTGAAGGATCAAAAAAAGTTACAATCTGTACGCCATCACGTAGTTCTTGGTAACCACCACAATGTTCAGAAGCCGCGATAAAAGTCACCTCATGACCACGCCTCACCAATCCTTTAGCCAGATGAAAGCTACGTGCAAAGCCATGACGATCTACAATAAACTTGGTCAAATAAAGTATTTTCAACGCAGCCCCAATGCTCGTTTTATGATACCGCCGAAGATTCTTCCATAGGTAAGCAATAAAAATTTGTATTTGTAATCACGGTGATAACGCGAGGCTAAATAATGATAACTACGCCATGCATTCAAACCATAGGGACTACGTACCGATTGAATCAATTGGCGTAAGCTCATATGTTTTGCGTAACGTCCGCCATTGCTGGTATTTACTTCACTTAAAACAATCGAATCCATATCTACATAGATAGCAATACCCGCAAGATGCGCCCGATAAATATACTCGGTATCAGCATGGTATTGCGGTAGGTGTTGCGCATCATACAGACCCAATTGATGAAAAAACGCGAGAGGAATAAGGACTCCCTTACCAGGCAAATGCGTAGCTTTTATCATAGTGGGATGTTGTTTTTTCATCGCTTGCAATGATGCACTATGAGGAAACAAAGGGCTTAAACGACAACGCTTTGCATCCATCACTAAACCAGATGTTTCAATACAATCCGGATGTTGTTGATCCACACATACAGAACCAATAATTGATTGCGGGTATTGCACTGAACGTGCGACTTTTTGGGCAATATAATCATGCGCTATATCGACATCATCATTAATCGTTAATACTAAGTCGTTCGAATGTCCATGTTCCAACACATAAGCAACACAGCGGTTAATACCACCCGTCCACCATAGTTGACCATCACCATGCAACAAAACCACTTCAGGAAAATCTGTAGCTATAGCTGCTGCCGTACCATCCGAAGATGCATCATCACAAATGACCACCTGAATATTTGGGTAACTTTGTTGGCGCATACGTTGCAAAAAAGTGAGCGTCGTAATTTTGCGATTGAATACAGGCAATACGACATAAACAACAGGTTTCATCAATCTTGGTGCATCATACGACGGATTTTTTTATTTTGCTGTTCGCGTTGTTCCTTGTTGGCATAGCTATGGTGTTTGCGCAATGAACTATCTTCACGCACAAACAATATATCTACTTGTGCCAAAGCTCCATCCAAAGGACGATTACGCGCATCAAAAATTTCATACACGACAAAGTTATAAGCTTTCATTGCACTAATAATATCGGCAAATTGAGGACCACCAACAAAAAAGCCGAACAAAGACACTTCGAGAATAACAGCATCTGTTTGTGCTAAAATACCAGTTGCACCAGCCAATACTTTCAACTCTCCACCTTGGACATCCACTTTAATTAAATACGGTGCTTCAAGACTACGCTCTTTAGCAAGTGTATCTAGGCGTACAGTTGGCACAGTCCGCGCCTCACCATCAACGTGTGCACCTTCCGTTTCTTGCAACATCGAAGAGCCACATAGGTCAGGGTGAACATTAAATGTCATGCTTCCCGCTTCATCAGATGCGGCAGCCACAACATACTCCATCTGATATTGACTGCTAATCGATACCATATCACGCTCAAACTCTTTTAATGGCTCAATCAACACAAAATGACTATCTGAAAACGCCTGATATAAATCTGGCGTTCCATCTGCAACACCAATATCAAACACCGTTTTAGGGTACACACCTTGCTTTTTAAGGTGTGACATCACATCTTCCATATCACTGCGCATACGGGACATATAAAAGCCACCTGCCAGCCGTAAAATTTGCTTAAGAATTTTTTTAATGATTGAGCGCATGCTCACTCCTATCCGCCTCAGTGAGCACAGCTTCGCTGGGATCTTCCTCAGGTTGGGTGTAAATATAATATTGAAATGCCATGAACAACGGTAAAATGGTCATGCGTTCTGACCATAAAAGTAACAGCAACATAGTAAAGAAGAGCCAGCCTCCTCGCCATCCTTCTTCTTTAGCTAAACGTTGAAATGAAAAATAATAACTCAGCAAGAAAATCATCGCGCCGATAGCACCAAAACGAGCAAACGTATCAGAAAGACCATTGACACTGCCTAATTTTTGAAAGCCGTTGTAACGAACCTCTTCAAAAATACCTAAACCTAAAATAGGGTGTTCATTGAAATCACGCATATCCCAAAAGAAACTCGACAAACGACTGTTCCCCATCTGGGTTAGCTCTGTGTTTACTTGAGACACATCATCACCACGCGCCAACTCCCTTTCAATTTTACCTGTGATAAAATCCATACTTAATATCATAATCAGGCATGGTATAAGTAGAAATATAGCACCAATTCGGATAGCGTTTTTTTGGTTTATCATAACAAAAGCAATAATACAAGAAAAAGCAATAAAGCCTGTAGTTGAAACAGTCGTTAATAAACAAACAACCAAAACAACTTTTTTCCGATCCCATTGAAAACCGCTGAGCCATAAATGACTCATCAGCGCAAACAATAAAGCAGCAGCAAAAGCTGTAGGTTCCCACAAAAAACCATGGTTCTGACCCAATCGTTGCATACTGAAGGTATAAACCCCAAAGTTTACTCGCCCCCAGCCCTCATAAAGACCTTGATCTACAATAAATATATTAGGTGCAATCTGTAATATGCTTTGTAACAATTCTAAAGCAGAGGGTGCTAATAAACCCAGTATATAAAAAGGCAAACTGATACAGGCCAATATATAAACAACATCAACGTAACGATAAAAAAAACTTTTACCCATCAAAAAAACAACGCCAACAGCAATAAACATGCGGCAAAAGAAACCAATCGCCGTATTGATGTTAAAAAATTGCCATTGCCATCCAATCACTAAAAGCCACAAAGCAAAAAAAATCAAATAGCCCAATAACATCGGCGGCCAGCCTCTGCGAAAGTGCAATACAAATAAGGCAACAAATAACGAAGATATAGCAATTAGTTCGTCATTATAGGCTGCCATAAAAGCATGGGAAGAAGATAAAATAAGCAAAATAATGAGAAAATAGCCGACTCCCTTTTCTGGGTAAATCGTAGCCCTTTCTTTAATAATAGGTCGCGATGCTAATTCATCTGCCTGTGCTTGAATAATTGACATGGTTAGCGTTTACGTAAAATCATCATCATATGATCTCTAACAAATGGTGAACGTGGCTGTTTAGGGTTTTTACCCTGTTTTTGACGAACACTTTTAAATAAACATGGTGAAAAACGCCATAAGCCAGCCCGTAAAGCAGAGGAAAAAACAAACGAAACATCTTCATAAGGCCAGCGTTTATGACGTTTTTCTTTAATTGCAACCAACTCAAAACCATGCTTTTCTGCCAACGCAGTTAACGATGCAGGCGACCAAAACACATGATGTTCAAATAAACTAACATACCACCACACAGGAATACCGTAACGCTGTGCCCAAGAACTATCGACGTTACCCGTTTCTATAAATGCTAATCCGCCAGGTTTGAGCAAGGAATGTAAGTTTTTGATCGCTTGTGTAGGGTCATATAGATGTTCAAAAACATCAAACACAGTCACAACATCATAGGGCGTTTCACTCCATTGTAACTGTTGTTCATCCAACAATGCTGTAATAAACTCACCATGAACGAAATTCATGACCTTAGGATGAGCTACCACATCTAAACCAGAACAACGTTGACAATAGGGTCGAATAGCTTGTAATAAGTCACCATTAGATGGACCGACATCGAGGATGTCAAAATTATTTGGCGCATATTGTTTAATAAGCTCTAACTCATTACGATAATTGTATTCAACATCCCATACATTCCCTGCTTCGCGAACAAACACATCAGATAAGTACTTAGGGGTTGGAATAGACTGCTTAAACACCAATTGGCAAGAAGGGCAACGCATGAGGGTAACACCCTCGTTAGGAAGCGGTATTTGTTGTTGACCAAAACTATAGTAATGGTCGTCCATAGTACCCAATGGAATTAATGTGTTTTGCTCACCACAAGCGGGACATTGCTGCAACTGTTGCCATTTTGTTAGGTTCATATTATGCGTTCCTTAATTGTTTACTCATCGTAAATAAACTACTACTGCTCGCCCACGTCCATATACCTAATTGTTTTTTTACATAAAGAAGTTCACACAAACATTGTAATACCATCGCCAGCATCGCTCCAACAGCTACACCTTCAAATCCCCATTGCAATGCACCAATGATACAAAATAGTATATTAATCATACCGCCTACGATAGCGATAGACATTTCCGAACGTTCATATCCCGTCATCATTAATACATAACCACGCATACCTGTTATCACATTAAAAAACAGGCCTACAGCCAACACACTCATGACCAAACTGCCATGAGCATAATGTTCGCCATAAAGTAATGATAATAA
This sequence comes from uncultured Zetaproteobacteria bacterium, assembly GCA_964645625.1. Classification (GTDB taxonomy): domain Bacteria; phylum Pseudomonadota; class Zetaproteobacteria; order Mariprofundales; family Mariprofundaceae; genus AB-137-C09. The sequence goes on along the minus strand of CAZYAI010000048.1, from coordinate 5,115 downwards.
GGTTGATGGAAAGCACACCAATACAAATAACACGGGCAATACCAATATAGTATTTAAACAAGCCCCTGCTTGCAGCAAATTTTGTAATGTGTTCATATCACCTTTGGTATGAAACTGGGCAATAATGGGCGGCATAAAAGCCTGTAATAACGTGGTGATTATCAACATCATAACGGCAATACGTGATGCTGCACCATAAAGTGCTACCTCATCAGTTGTGCAATACAAGCCAACGATCCATAAATCTGCTTGTGTTAAAGAAAACACGGTAAGATTAATTAACATAAGCGGCCACGCCATGCGTAATAACTGTTGGCTATTCATGTGTTTTTTAGGCGTTATACGATCCTGAGGAAATTTTTTTACAGCTCGCCATAATATATATATCGACAATAATAACGGTAACAAACTAGACCATGTTGCCAACCATAAACTTTGATGCAAAGTGGTATGATTATTAAGCATCCATAGCCATGAAAGACAAACAAAAAACGAAAGTGCTGGAACCACCGTTCCTAATATAGATGCGGCACGAATATCATGCAAACCACGAAAACATTCAGCAAGTAGTTTATTGAACCCAAAGACCAGCATCCAAGCAATTAATAGTTCTGTTTCTTGTACCAACAATACTGAATGCGCCACGTTTTCTGCAATCCATGCGCTTGCACCAGCATACAGCACTAAAGCGCAAACCACACTTGCCAATGCTGAAAATTGTATGCAGCGAATGATAACCACACGGATCTCTTGGTAGTGTTTCTTTTCTAATGACGAAGCAATCATCCGCACGGCAACTTGATTGAAACCAAATTGAGCTACGATAGCAACAATAGAAATAAAACTAAAAGCTAAAAAATATGCCCCCATACTTTCTAAATCAAGCATTCTTGCGAGCAACATATTACTTGCTAAGGCAAAAACAATCGTCCCAAGCCGACCTAATACTGCCCATAAGCCACCAGAGATAAGACGTTTTTTTAGTGTTGTAATAGCACTCATTAAATAAAAATTATGGTTGGATGGATTGTTTAATATCTTTTGCTGCAGCAACGCCAAGTAGCGCGTGAGACAATTCAGAAATATGACGATGCCCATGCGCCACATGCAATAATGACAAGTTTTTATAGTCCCTCAGTACATTCTCTCCCAAAACTGTGTCAGCACATGAATCAACCACCTGTTTGGTGGATGCTAGCATCGAAGAGTGATCACTTTCTCCTATTAACATGGGGATATCTAGGACGATCAAACGACTATTCATTTGATGTACAGTATCACATAGTTGTGATAATAATGCATTAGTAAGCTGCTCTTCTTGCGGTGTAATACGATCAACAGATACAGCCAACTCTACTTTATTCTCTTTGGCTAATTGCATTTTAAAATACACCCACACCCGATTAAACAACATCGAATAAAAATACGAATGTTCACCAAGCCAGCCTACACCTGGAATTCGATAGACAAAGTCTTGGATTGACACGCCAGGTAAGTGTGTTTTTTTAAGCTCCTTTAGCCTACCTGTTGTATCCAAACCATACAATCCAGACTTAACATTATCACTGTAATCATTGGCATAAAAACCTAATATAATAACATCTGGTTGAAATGCTTGCAGCCCTTCACGCAACAAAATCAATTCTTCTGCTGTACTAAAACCTGATACTCCAGTGTTCATCACTTCTGACTTTAATCCATGATGATTAAGGTATGATTCAACAATATGAGAAAATGTATTTTCTTGGTGAACCTCATACCCTTCAGTGTGTGAATCGCCTAAGCTAGCAACACGTATGATACCTTCGTTCTTATTTTCACTAAAGTCGACATCATTACGAAAACCTTGGCTATTAGTACGAAACGACCAATAGCCATCAATGCTGGTATGTGTAAATTCACTATTAGGGCGCAATCTGCGAATATGATAGCCATTATACTGCACACCAGTGGTGTAACGTGGGTACATAACAGTTTCATCTTTATATACCATTCGCGTAATCAATTCGGCTAATCCGAACATAACAAAAAAAGTTAACAATAAAATGCTGCAGTTAACAGCAAATGCTTTGACTGTATTCATGAATATTCCAAGGTGCTTATAAAATTATGATCTGGAGGTTTGCTGTAATGACTGACTAATATTAATAATCGTACTGTTTACCATAATAGTAATAGCCATAGCGCGTACGATGAATATTGACATCATTAATAATGATCGAGTCCACATGAATGGAGGATTGCCCCAAACGACGTATGGACTCCTTAACTTCTGCCATTGGAACAACACCAAAACGCAACAATAATAAAAATGTACCAGCGTATTGCGCTAACAATGCAGCGTCAGTAGCAACTAAAACAGGAGGAGTGTCAATCCATACGTAATCATATTCAAATGATACCAAATCCAATAAGGAGCCTAATCCCTCATGCATTAATGTATTCGCCGCATTTTGCGGCAAAGCTCCTGTGGTCATCACATCCAAACCTTCAATTCCTGAAGGACGCACGCAATCCTTCCAAGACGTGGGAGACATAATAGCTTCTGTTAAGCCAGGACTACGTTGAGAAAAACTAAAGTACTCATGCAAATGCCCACGCCGCAAATCGGCATCAATTAATAATATACGTGACCCCTTATTCGCCATAAGGGCACTCATGTTTACAGACACAAAGCTTTTCCCTAATGATGCCCTTGGACCAGATAACATAATGATATTGTTACTGCTTTTCATCAAAAGAAAATGAAGGCTGGTGCGCAAACTTAAAAAGGCCTCAAAGGATGGATCTTTTTTCAATTTTTTAGCCGAAACCACAAAATGCTGTTGACCATCGGAAGCATCACGTTTTCGTCGCCAACGGCGCTTCTCTTTATCAAGTTTTTTCTGATTGGGTGAATGAGGAATACTAGCAGAAACCGTTACGCCTAACTGTGCCTCTATCTTTTCTGGATCATCTGCAATATTACGTAAGGTATAACGAGCAAAAGCAAACAACAAACCAAAAAACAAACCTGCCAGAGCTGCGCCAAGTATGATTGCTGATTTCTTTGGTTTCACTGGCTTCGATGGTTTCATGGCTTCATCAATAATGCGCACATTACCAACCGTACCTGCTTGCATCACATTAAGTTCTTGTAACTTATTTAACAAATAGGTGTAAACATCACTTTTAACACGTTCATCACGCATAAGACCAATAACTTCTTGTTCTGTTTTTGGTCTTTTTTTCATCCTCGCCTCAAGCTTAGAGGATTCAGTATTAAGCTGACTCACTTTTGCATCAAGCACTTTAATGAGCGGATGGTTTGACGTATATTTACGTGCCAAGCCAGAACGTTGAACCTCTGTTTCCGATATTTGCTGTTGCACAGTAACCAATTGTTCTAACAATGCTTTACTTTCATTCTCTAAGTTTAATGATTGATTCTCTTCGCGGAACTTCTTCAGCTTACCCTCTGCTATTTTCAACTCATCTTTCACCTTAGGAAGTTGTTCTTTAAGGAATAAAATAGACTTGTGTGCCTCTTCGGAATGACGCTGAATATTTTGCAACACATAAGCATGAGTAATAGCATTAATAATTTTCATGCCTAATTGCGGATTTGTATGCTGACAAACAATGCGAATGAGACTGCTATCTTTTGCTTTTTCAAAAACCTTGAGCGATTTCGACAATGTCTCAATTGCATCAATCATCGCCAGCTTATTTATTTTAACTGCATCTCCTTCAATAATATTATGCCCTTCAATCAACATACTAATATTGTCATGATTCACCTCTTGCCCCAATTGACCACGAAGCAATTCATGCTCTTGACTATCACTTAAAACATACTCCTGCCCCGAGGTCATCCGTAGTATTAACCACTCGCCCTCTAAAAATAAAGGTACATCTAATTTTTTAACGTCGAACTGTGGTTCATGTTCTAAAATACGTTGTTTGAATCGTTCAAACAACGCCCAGCCGTTTGGCTGCACCATAATATCTAACTTTAATTCTTTAATAACACCACTAAGAATCGTACGCGAACGTAGTAATTCAATTTCACCATTGAGCTTCGAACTATCCCCCCCCAGCAACTCGGTTAATTTATCCATATTACCCAAAAGATTGTTCTTTTCTTCCATTTGAAGAACAGAATCAACCTCGTAAATTGGCTTAGTTACATATAAATATAAAAAGCCTAGGCACACGGTAAACATGACGGTTAATACAATGATCCACCGTGCCTCAACAAACACCAACCAATAGTCCAACAAACTAAGGTCATGCGTTAAAAAGGCGGATCGTTTTTCCTCTCGTTGTTTCTTTTCATGCGTCATGATTGCTGGTCTCTCCGTGTTGTTGGCTTATCTTCAATAAAAAGAAGGTAAGAGGCTGAGTAATTAAGATTCAAAAGGCTTTCAATAGCCAGTTTATTTAACTTAACATTCATAAATTGTCTCAATGATTACAAATAAAGAAAAAATAAGCGCGCAACAGTATTGATGATAATCAGGCTAGTAAGCATTTTTACTACGCCTTAATACTTCGCCGACAATGGTACGCCACACGATCTTTATATCTAGCCACAATGACCAATGACGAATATACCATAAATCATATTCAATACGTTTTTCCATTTTATACAGTGTATCCGTTTCGCCACGCCAGCCATTCACCTGAGCCCAACCTGTAATACCAGGTTTTACTTTGTGTCGCCACATATAAGCGCGCACCATACTACGATAGTATTCATTATGAGCAACAGCATGAGGACGCGGCCCTACAATAGACATGCGACCTTGCAACACATTGAAAAACTGCGGCAATTCATCCATAGAACTACGTCGCAAAAAAGCACCTAATGGCGTAATGCGCGGGTCATTTTTAGTCGCTTGCTTAATTTCCCCAGCGTCTTCGCAAACACGCATACTACGAAACTTCCACACCGTAACTTCCTCGCCATTAAGCCCATAACGCCGCTGCTTAAAAATCACTGGTCCAGGAGAGTCGCATTTAATCAGAATAGAAATCAACAACAGCAATGGTGAGATAAAAGCCAAAATAAGACTCGCTAGTCTCTGTACACGACAAAAGCAGTGTTTAACTGTGGATAAAGCTCTATAAGTT
>CAZYAI010000047.1:12043-18313 GCA_964645625.1 uncultured Zetaproteobacteria bacterium | reverse complement strand
AAGGAAGAACTGGGCCATGAGCTACAATGAAAAAGTTTTGTCGTGTACAGAGAGGTGATCTTTTTGATATACGGATTCGTCATGCTTATTGTGTAGAAAAGACTGGGCATGCTAACCAAGCACTGGCTTTGTATAAAGGCATTGCTCAATTGTATCGAGAAGCTGGCGAAGCAAGTTCGGCCGAAAGTATTGGTCAAACCATTGAAGCACTGGAAAATAGAATACAAGAAGAACAGGCCGAAGCGCAACGGGTCAAGGATGAAGAGGCTCGAATAGCCAAAGCTGAGGCTGATAGATTAAAAGCAGAAGCAGAAAAGATTAAAGCGGAAAAGGTGCGAGCAGCACAAGCGGAAATTGAGCGGTTGCGGCTAGAGAAAGAGCGGCAAGATAAGATTAAACAAGAACAAGAACGCGCAGAACAACGCCGCTTAGAGCAAGAACGACAAGAAAAATTACGTATCGAACAAGCGCGATTAGAAAAGGAACGTCGCGAACAGGTTATCGCAGAGGAAAAAGCCATACAAGAACGCATCAGGCAGAAAAAAGAGGCGGCAGCCAAAGCCAGAGCAGAACGGTTTAAGGCAAAAAAAGCACAAAACAAGGTTAAGCAAGAGCCTGACCTGATGGAAGTTATTGATCTTGAAATTTCTTCCGATGACGCTGTAAATACAGAAGACACGTATGAAATCGACTTAAGCGATGAGGTTGGTGTCGATACTGATCAGTCAAGAGCACCGTGGCTGGGGTGATAGAAAGCCATCTCCGTTAACACGCGTTGTCACCTTGTGCTATGGCACATCGTTGCCATAGCACGTTAAAAAGCTAATCAAAACGCCTGTTAGACTGGACGAATAGTAAAAGCTTTCTAACATGCGCGGTTCAAAAAAATAATCAGATTATTGTGTTTATGCATCGGGTAAGCCCCTTGTTCGGCTCGGTCATGGGGTGTATCTGCCAATACTTTTAAGTAGTTAAGCATATGTATTTTAACATTTATCGCGCCGAATATAGCGCAATATTCAAGGCACAAAAAAGGACGCATATTCATAAGGCTACCACGCACTTTAGTGCTTGCTTATGTAACTTTTTTGTAACGCAGAATATCGCGTGGATAGGCAAGCTAGACATGTTAAAATCGTTTTGTATATCTACTTGAACCATAACACAGGGATCGACGCAAGAGAGCATTGTTTGACCAGCGAACCCTTTACCGCCATGCCTTCCGGCCTATTTTCTCCTGTGGGGGAAGCATGTGTATTGAACCACCCCGATAGCTTGACCTTATTACGTAATCTGGATTACCCACTGTTCTTTTTCCCTCAAGATCACACATGGATGGTGCAGGCTGGCGAACACCGCCCTGTAACCGATACGCAAAGCATGAAGCCATGGTCAGCGATTGTGCCGCCTTGCCCTGTGCAGCAGTTGGGTGATAGCTCATTCTGCCGTGATTTGGGGCTTCGTTACACGTACGTTGGTGGTTCGATGGCAAAAGGCATCAGCTCAGTCGCTTTGGTGCGTGCCTTGGGTGAAGCGGGGATGTTGGGCTTCTTTGGTGCGGCAGGTTTGCCGATTGATGCCGTGGATGCTGCGATTACTGCGCTACGCAAGGCAGGTTCGTTTCCTTTTGGTTGCAACCTTATTCACAGCCCTGCCGAACCGCAATTAGAGGAAGCGTTGGTCGATCTCTACCTGCGTCGTGAGCTTCGCTTGGTTGAGGCATCGGCTTTTTTAGATATCAGCTTGCCTTTGGTGCGTTACCGTACCCACGGTATCCATCGTAATGAACAAGGTCATATTGTTACACCGAACCACATTGTTGCTAAAGTGTCGCGGGAAGAGATTGCAACGAAGTTTTTTAGCCCACCGCCTGCTGCTATGTTGCAGCAATTGGTGGCAAGTGGCGTGTTGACGCAGGAGCAAGCAAGCTTAGCGGCAGAAATCCCGTTGGCGCAAGATGTTACTGCCGAAGCGGACTCAGGCGGACATACCGATAATCGCCCAGCCTTAACGCTGTTCCCCACCTTGTTGGCATTAAAAGAACGTATGCAGCAGCAATATGGTTTTGCGCAAAAACTACGCCTTGGATTGGGCGGTGGTATTGCCACGCCAGCGGCGGCGGCAGCGGCGTATGCGATGGGCGCGGCTTATATTGTCGTTGGCACGGTGCATCAAGCCTGTGTTGAATCAGGCAGCAGTGATACCGTACGCCGTTTGTTGGCAGAAACACGGCAAGCCGATATTGCCATGGCGCCATCGGGCGATATGTTTGAAATGGGCGTGCATGTGCAGGTTGTTAAACGTGGAACGATGTTCCCTATGCGGGCAGCGCGTTTGTATGCCTTGTACCGACAATATGATAGCTTAGAAAGCCTTCCTGCAGATGAGCGACAGAAGCTAGAAAAAACATGGTTTCGCATGCCGCTAGAAACGGTCTGGCAGCAAACGGCGGCGTATTTTTCTCGTCGTGATCCCAAGCAGATTGAGCGCGCCGAACGCGACCCGAAACACCGCATGGCATTGGTGTTTCGTTGGTACTTGGGGCAATCCCCTGTGTGGGCGAACGTTGGTGAACCTTCGCGACAAATGGATTACCAAATTTGGTGCGGCCCTGCGATGGGCGCGTTTAATGAATGGGCGCACGGTAGCCCGCTCGAAGCAGTGACGGAGCGACGTGTTGTCACCGTTGCCATGAACCTATTATTCGGTGCAGCGATGCAGTTGCGCCAACAATGTTGGCGTGCGCAGGGCTTGCAGCCATCATTCGATGACCATGCCTTTGCACCCTTAGCTATGGATACCATCAAGGAGTTAATCAGTTGAACAGCAGCGGAAACCACCACGCGGCCACGGAAGCCGATTTCACCCCCTTAGCCATTGTTGGCATGGGCGGTATTTTTCCGCAGGCTGAAAACCTGATGCAGTTTTGGCATAATATTCGTGATGGTGTTGATTCCATTACCGATATTCCCAGCAGTCATTGGAATCCTGCTGAGTTGTACGACCCTGACCCTAAAAAGCCTGACCATGTTTATGGTAACAAAGGCGGATTTTTACCCCCTGTAGATTTTGAGCCAATGAAGTATGGCGTGTTACCCAACGCTCTAGAAGCCATCGACACCTCTCAATTATTGGGTTTGGTTGCGGTGGAACAAGCATTGAACGATGCTGGTTATGGTACAACAGCGAGCTTTGACCGTGAAAAGGTCAGCGTTATTTTGGGGGTGACTGGTGCGTTGGAACTGGTTGTGCCATTGGGCGCACGTTTGGGGCATCCGCGTTGGCGGAAAGCGTTGCAAGAAGCGGGTGTCGATGACGATACGGCACAAGATGTGATTGATCGTATTGGCGACAGTTACACCCAGTGGCAAGAAAATTCCTTCCCTGGTCTGCTGGGTAACGTAGTCGCTGGGCGCATTAGCAAACATTTTAACTTTGGCGGAACCAACTGCGTGGTTGATGCTGCTTGTGGTAGCTCGCTTAGTGCCATTAACCTGGCTGCATTAGAGCTGGCAACAGGGCGCGCCGACATGGTGGTGACAGGTGGTGTTGATACCTTTAACGATGTCTTTATGTACAGTTGTTTTAGTAAAACACCAGCCTTGTCGCCATCAGGGCATGCGCGTCCCTTTGATGCCGATGCCGATGGCACGACCTTGGGCGAGGCTATTGGTATTGTGGTGCTTAAACGCTTAAGCGATGCCGAACGTGATGGTGACCGTATTTATGCCGTTATTAAAGGCTTGGGAACCTCCAGTGATGGCAGTGATTCGGCGATTTATGAACCCGATGCCAGTGGTCAGCAAAAGGCTGTGCTCCGTGCCTATGAGCAAGCTGATGTAGCACCACGCAGCGTTGGCATGATTGAAGCCCATGGCACAGGTACGCGGGTGGGTGATGGCATCGAAGTCAAAGCCTTGCAACAGGTGTTTGGCGATGGGCAACAGCCTTGGTGTGCCTTGGGTTCGGTGAAGTCACAAATAGGGCACACCAAGGCAGCAGCAGGCGCGGCTGGTTTGATTAAAAGCACACTTGCTCTGTACCACAAAGTATTACCACCAACCATCAAGGTAACACAGCCACGCAATGAATTGCAGCAAGCGGGTTCGCCTTTTTATATCAACGCGCAATCGCGCCCGTGGCTGTCTGGCTCAGCAGAGCCACGCCGTGCTGGTGTCAGTGCCTTGGGTTTTGGCGGCAGTAATTACCATTGCCTGCTGGAAGAGTACACAACAGAAAAACAGGGCAATGACTGGACGCAAGAAGTTCAATGGTTTGCCCTTTCTGCCGATAGCCGCGAGCAACTGCGAGCAAACTTGGATGCGATCGCACTCAGTGATGACTGGAACGCGCTACGCCGCGTGGCAGCACAATCGCGGCAAGCGTTCGATGCTGCTGCTGATTATCGTTTGTGCTGGGTGGTGCAACGTAGTAGCGATCAAGCAGCGCAGCGACAACTCATATTGCAAGCTTTAAGCCGTGAAGACAGCCAGTGGCAAACGCCTGATGGTGTGTTTTTCTCGGCACGCCCATGTGATGGTGCAACGGCAGTGTTGTTCCCTGGGCAAGGTGCGACTTACCCCCACATGCTGCATGATTTAGCGATGCGCTTCCCAGCCTTTTTTGAGGTGTTGGAGGAAGCTGACCGTTACTTCCCTGCCGATGATGGGCGAACCTTGTCGGAATACATCTATCCACGTGCTTCCTTTGATGCTAACGGTGCGACGCAAGCGGCGAACGAGCTACAAGCAACCGATGTGGCGCAACCCGCTTTAGGCGCGGTGTCGCTGGCAGGTTTTGCGCTGTTGCGCGCCTTTGGCTTACAGGTCGATGCTTGTGCGGGCCACAGTTATGGTGAATTAAGCGCGCTGTGTGCCGCAGGTGTATTGCGTTCTGATGCTTTCCACCGTCTCTCCCGCGTGCGTGGTGAACTGATGGCAGCGGCAGCCAATGGCGGCGCGATGCTGGCTGTGTTTGCGTCACTGGAAACGATTGAGGCGATGATTGAGGAGCAAGGCTGGGATGTTGTTTTAGCTAACCGTAATACGCCAGCACAAGGGGTGATTTCGGGCAGCACAGCGGCAATTGCTACAGCATCGGCACACTTGCAAGCCCAAGGTATTGGTTGCAAGCAATTGGATGTTGCCGCCGCTTTCCATAGTCGTTTTGTCAGCGAAGCGGTCGCACCGTTGGCGCAGTATTTGGATAATGTTGATTGGCAAACCCCAACCAGTTTTGTTTATGCCAATACTACCGCTGATATTTACCCCAGCGATAGCGATGAGGCGCGTTGCCTGTTGGCTGAGCAATTGGCACACCCTGTTGATTTTGTTGCGCAAATTGAGGCAATGTATCAAGCGGGGGTACGCACTTTTGTCGAGGTCGGACCACATGCGCGTTTGTCGGCGATGGTAGCCGCGATTTTGGGTGATCGTGATTACCACACGGTGGCTTTGGATGCTTCGCAAGGTAAGCAGTCTGGGGTTTATGATTTCGCTTGTATGTTGGCGCGCTTATCCGCATTGGGTCAGCCGATTGATGGCACGTTGTGGGATGAAGATCTACCACCAGAACCCGTAGTTGGTAAACGCGTGTTGCGTATTCCACTCTGCGGTGCCAACCCTTTTACCCCTAAGCCAGCCCGTCCGCCGCGTCCGCGCACGGTTGCAGCCCCTGCGACAAAGGAAACACCTGTGACTGTTGAACAGCCTAAACCGACCATAACGCCAGAGTCTAAGCCTGTGGTTCAAGCGGCAGTGTCGCCTCGAACGCCAACACAGCCTCAAGCTGCGGCGATGACACCGCCAGTGGCGATGCCAGAAGCGACTTTGGGGCAAGGCGTTCAAGCCTTGCAAGATATTCAAATGCAGACCGCTCGTTTACATGAACAATTTTTGAAGGGGCAGGAAGAGGCAACCCGTGCCATGATGGCGTTGTTGGGGGGGCAGGTTTCAGTCGTCAGTCGTCAGTCGCCAGTTGCTAGTGAGCAGGTCGCCAGTCAGCAGCTTTCAGTTGCCAGTGTGCAGTCGCCAGTGGTGAGTGAGCCGGTTGCAGTCGCTAGTCGTCAGTCGCCAGTGGTGAGCGAGCAGGTCGCGGTTGCCAGTCAGCAGGTGCCAGTGGTGAGTGAGCAGGCTGCGTTGTCGCATGATGCGGTGGCGGAGACGGTATTTGCCATTATTGCGGAGAAGACAGGCTACCCTGTGGACATGCTTGAAGCAGACATGAGCCTTGATGGTGATTTGGGTGTGGATTCGATTAAGCGGGTGGAGA
>CAZYAI010000047.1:0-11943 GCA_964645625.1 uncultured Zetaproteobacteria bacterium | reverse complement strand
TTATTGCGGAGAAGACAGGCTACCCTGTGGACATGCTTGAGGCAGACATGAGCCTTGATGGTGATTTGGGTGTGGATTCGATTAAGCGGGTGGAGATTCTCTCTGCTGTGCAAACGGCTTTGCCTGATGCACCTGTGATTACGCCTGAAGACCTTGGCGTATTGCAAACCTTGGGGCAGATGGTGGCGCATTTAGGCGTTCAGTCGCCAGTGGTCAGTGGTCAGTCGTCAGTCGTTAGTCGCCAGTCGTCAGTGGTGAGTGAACAGCCAGCGGTGGCGGAGACGGTGTTTGCCATTATTGCGGAGAAGACAGGCTACCCTGTGGACATGCTTGAGGCAGACATGAGCCTCGATGGTGATTTGGGGGTGGATTCGATTAAGCGGGTGGAGATTCTCTCTGCTGTGCAAACGGCTTTGCCTGATGCACCTGCGATTACGCCTGAACACATGGGGCAATTGGGCAGTTTGGCGGATATTACCGCTTTTTTAGCCCAAGCTCCTGAGCGGAGCAGTGTAGAAACGACCACTTCTGCAGGCGAAACAACGCCTGAAATCGCCGCTCCTGCTACGATTCATCGTCAATGTTTAACGCTGTTGCCGTGGGCAAGTGAAGGTTTGGCACGAATCAGCCACCCTGCGGGTGCTCGGTGTTGGTTGTTGGCAGGGGACGATGATGTTGCCCATAGCATGGAGCACAGTTTACAGGAAGCGGGCTATGAGGTGGTTGTCATCACCCCTGGTTCAAGCCCAACGCCGCCCGAATCGCTGCATGCCTTGTTCATGATCGCGCCAGAGTCGGCGATGACGGATTCATTGATGTGGCAGTACTTCGCTGTTTTGCAACGGGCTGAATCGGCTTTGCGGGCAACGGAACATAGCATCTTAGCGACTGTTTCCCGCATGGATGGGCAATTTGGTTTATCTGGTTTGGTGCATGATCCCCTCAGCGGTGGCTTGCATGGTATGCTAAAAACAGCGCATCATGAATGGTCTGAAGTGCGTTGCACGGCGTTTGATATACCTGCTGATAGCCATGCCATCGCCACTGCCAGCTTGCTTGATGCTGCCTTGGTGGTTGATAGTCCGCTGGAAATTGCCTGCGCTCCTGAAGGCATGTCAGCCTTGTATTGTTACGATGCACCTGTGGTTGAAAGTAACGAGCCGCTGCCTGTGCAAGCGGGTGACTTGGTTGTCGTCAGTGGTGGTGGTCGCGGTGTTACAGCACATGTTGCCATTGCCTTGGCGCGTGCAACACAAGCCACCATCATGCTACTCGGACGCAGTCCCTTGCATGATGAAGCGGCATGGCTTGCTGGCATCGACGATGAAATGGCGATCAAACAGGCTTTGATGCAACACAGTGACTCGCCATTAACACCGCGTGATTTGGCTGCTGCCTACCGTCAAGTCGTGGCACAGCGTGAAGTGCGCGCCACCATGGCAGCGATTGAGCAAGCGGGTGGCACAGTCCTATATCGCAGTGTGGATGTCACCAATGCCAATGATGTTGCTTGGTTGATCGGCGAAGTGCGAGCAGAACATGGAGCCGTCAAAGGTGTGATTCATGGTGCTGGTGTGTTGGCTGATCGCTTGATTGGGGACAAAACACAGGATCAGTTCGAGCGCGTGTATAACACCAAAGTGGCAGGGCTACGCGCCTTGCTGGATGCGACCAAGGATGATCCTTTGCGTTTTGTGTTGTTGTTTTCATCGTCAACAGGACGTTTTGGTCGCCGTGGTCAGGTGGATTATGCGATTGCCAATGAAGTGCTCAATAAACATGCTCAAGCCATTGCCGTGCAACGTCCAGATTGCCGCGTGATGGCACCAAACTGGGGACCTTGGGATGGTGGCATGGTCACGCCCGCCCTAAAACAGGTGTTTGCTGAAGAGGGCATTGCGGTGATTGACCTCGATGCGGGTGCCGCTTATGTACTACAAGAGCTACGTACACCGCCAGGCAGTGATGTGGAAATGGTGATTTTAGGTGGCAACGAAGCAGCCCCCACACCACCTGCTGACAGTCAAGTAGCTAACCCGCGCCCTGCTTTTATTATCACACAGGAAGAGCCAGCACCAGCCACCCTAAAGGCTGAACCAAGCGCGTGGGAGATGGTGGTAAGCTTGGATGATTATCCCTTTTTAACCTCGCATGTGATGAACAACCAAGCAGTATTGCCGATGGCGATGATGGTGGAGTGGATGGCGTATGCTGCGATTCATGCCAACCCAGGCTTGCTGTTCCACGGTTTTGAAGAACTGCGCGTACTTAAAGCGGTGACGGTACAAGAGCAACAAGCACGTGCTTTACGCTTTGTCTGTGAACCGATGCAGACGGTGGACGATAACTTCCATATTGCCGTTAGCTTGCATTCGCAGGGTGATGAAGACCGCCTGCATGCGCGTTGCACCATTGTATTGCGCGAGCATTACCCCAGCGCACCGCATGCAGCTCCTCTGCCTGACTTGCAGGCTTGGCCGCACCCCATGCACACGGTGTACCAAGATGGTCATTTGTTCCACGGTCCTGATTTGCACGCACTGGTGGAGATCACAGGCTATGCCGATGATGCTATCCATGCCCGCGTCTTGACGGCTCCCAGCCCCGATCAATGGATTGAAACACCCGTGAGTAATCAATGGTTGGCTGACCCCTTGGCATTGGATGGTAGCTTTCAGTTGATGATTCTATGGGCGTTTGAACGTCATAATATGGGTTCTTTGCCAGTTTATGCTGGTGCATACCAGCAATACATCAGCCACTTCCCTGACGATGGTGTTGATGTGCGTATTCGCATCAGTGATGTATCAGGGGCGCAAGTGGAAGCCGCGATTGAATGGATTGATCCTGCCAGCGGTGCTTTGTTGGCGCGTATGGATGATTATCGCTGTGTCATGGATGCCTCGCTTGCTGACAGTTTCCAACGTACCGATTTGCAACACGCTAACGAGGCAAGTAACGACGCTCACCATGAATGATGCCCCCATTGCCATTGTCGCCATCGGCGGCATGTTCCCTGATGCGCCCAATGTGGATGATTTTTGGGCGAACATTGTTGCCGCACGTCATGCCAGCCGTGAAGTGCCTGAACATCGCTGGCTATTGCCGCCACAACAAGCGTATGATGCTAAGCGTGGCGCGCCAGATCATGTGTATTCCCGCCGCGCTTGCTTGCTTGATGATGCTTGGTTGTCCCCCGAACAATTAGCCGATTGCGCTTTGGATGCGTCCATGTTGGCGCGTTTAGACCCCATGTTTCGCCTGTTGTTGCGCGTCGGTCAGGATGTTTGGCAGGCATCGGGGCAAAGTAAGCCTGCGCGTGCAGGTATCATCATCGGTAACCTCGCTCTGCCCAGTGAAGCATCCTCCGCCTTGGCGCGGCAGATGCTGGAACGCACGATAGAAGAGCAACTTTTTGGCAGCACGACAGCCGCTGATTTTGACCCCCATAATCTACATGTTGCAGGCTTACCCGCCGCGCTTTTGGCACAAGCTTTGGGCTTGGGTGGACCATGTTTTACCTTGGATGCAGCCTGCGCATCTTCGTTGTATGCCGTCAAATTGGCGATGGATGCCCTGCGTGATGGTCGCGCCGATGCGATGATTGCAGGCGGTTTGTCGCGTCCTGATTCGCTGTACACCCAAATGGGTTTTTGTCAGTTGCAAGCGTTATCCGCCAGCGGTATTGCCGCGCCTTTTGCAGCGCAAGGTGATGGTCTAGTGGTCGGTGAAGGTTGCGGCCTGTTTGTGCTCAAACGCTTAGCCGATGCCGAACGCGATGGCGATACCATCCACGGTTTGATTCATGCCGTGGGGGTGAGTAATGACCGCGATGGTGGTTTGCTTGCGCCAGAATCCGAAGGGCAGTTGCGCGCCATGCAATCGGCCTACCAACAAGCAGGCTGGTCGCCCGCCGATGTTGCTATGATTGAGTGTCATGCCCCTGGTACGCCTGTCGGTGACGTGATTGAATTTAATAGTATGAAAGCCTTGTGGCAGGATCAACACTGGCAGCAAGGTCAATGCGTGATTGGTTCGGTGAAGTCGAACATCGGGCATTTGTTGACTGCTGCAGGTGCGGCAGCTTTGATGAAAAGCGTTTTAGCCATCAAACATGGCGTGATACCGCCGACCGCCAACTTCGATCAGCCTGCCAAGGGTGTGGATGTCGATGCTAGTCCGTTTCGCATCCTGCAACAGGCAGCACCATGGCCAGAGCAAGCTACGCCACGCCGGGCTGCTGTCAGTGCTTTTGGCTTTGGTGGCATTAACGCCCATGTGTTGATTGAAGCATATCACCCTGACCACCATTACCACACGGTTGCAACACCTCAGCGCGAGCCTTTGGCGGTGGTCGCGATGGCGGCGCAGGTCGGTTCGTGGGATGATGCTGATGCCGTACGCCAAGGCTTGTTCAGCAATAGCATGCCCGAAGCGACACCGCTAGCCTATGATTGGGGCGCGAGTAAGACGGCATGGTTTAAGCAGGCTGTGGGCGATGCCCCCAAGGTCTATCGCATCGCTAAGGTGCAAACGCCGATTACTGCTTACCGCATTCCGCCTAACGAAAAAGCCGAGATGTTGCCGCGTCAAATGTTGATGTTAAACCTCGCCGCCGCAGCCTTGCGTGAAAGCGGCGATGACGATGGCGCGCATACCACAGGCGTATTTATCGGTACGGGTTTGGATGTTCAAGCCTGTAACTTCAGTGCTCGCTGGGGCATGGCAATCGCTGCGCCACGTTGGGCAGCGCGTTTGGGCGTAAATAACGATGAATCATCCTTAGCCGCATGGGTGGAGGAACTGCGCCAAGCGATTACGCCACCGCTGAATGCAGGACGCACCATGGGCGCGTTGGGTAGCACCGTAGCCAGTCGTATTGCCAAAGCCTTCCGCACCGCAGGCCCTGCGTTTACGCTCTCTGCCGAAGATCAATCCGCTTGGTATGCCCTAGACGTTGCCTGCCGCGCCTTGCAACAAGGGGAAATCGACCGCGCCTTGGTCGGTGCTGTGGATATGGCGACCGATACGCGCCTATTACTCAGCCGTTTGGCTGCCGATGATACCAGCACGCCAGCGTTGGCCGATGGCGGGGCAGCACTCGTGTTGAAACGTTTAAGCGATGCCGAGCGTGATGGCGATCGTATTTATGCCGTATTACGCGCCACCGATAACGGCTTTGCTGGCGCAATCAAGGCTGCCCATGCGGATGACGATGATGCACCGGTGGAACACTGGCAAGCCGATCAAGCGCGCCGCTTGGATATTGGTTCTGCCACGGGCATGATGCCGTTGCTACAGGCGATTAACGCCTTGTATTACCGCGTGGAAGCACACACACCGCTGCATGCTTCCATCCATAATCATGGCGCAGCACCGCGCCGTATATGTTTAAGCGATCATGGTCGCGATGGCAGTTACAGTCATACCGTTTTAGAAGCCTACCGTGCCAGTCAGCCGCCGTTGGCTGTTCCTAGCATGCCGCCTGCCAGCACTTTGTTTGTGTTGCGTGGTGATGATGTTCCAGCCTTATTGCATGCGATAAGCACGCTGCGTCAGCAGGTGCAACATGGCGAAGCATCGTTGCAGCACTTGGCGCAACAATGTTACCAGCAAGCAGATGCCGCCCGCAGTCTGACCATCGTCAGCGATCATGCCTCCATGCTGTTGCAGCAACTGGATTTTGCCGAGCAGGCATTGCGCCAGCAGCCTGATATGCCACTGGGCGTGCATGGCAGCACACCGCAACTTGCATCCTACGTTCAAGACCGTGTTTTTTACAGCCCTCAGCCTTTGGCTGCACAAGGGAACGTTGCCTTTGTTTTCGCAGGTTCTGGTAACCACTTCCCTGCCATGGGACGTGATCTGTTAGCGCATTGGCCAAGCATCATTGCCAAACAGGAACAAGCAAGCGCGTTGTTGCGCGAGCAGTACCTTCCTCAAATCGTATGGCAAGATGCTTGGGATGACAGCGTGTATGATGACCATAACACGCTGGTGATCTCCCATGTCGCGCTGGGTACGGCGATCAGCGATTTGCTACGCAGTTTTGGCTTAGAGCCGCAGGCGGCGATGGGTTACAGCCTTGGTGAGTCAACCAGCCTCTTTTCACTCGGCGCATGGCGCGACCGTGATGCCATGATTGAACGCTTGCGCCGCTCACCGTTGTTTACCGAGCAGTTAGGCGGTGCTTGCAGTGCAGCCCGTCAGCACTGGCAACTGGGCGATGATGAGGCAGTGGACTGGGTGATTGGTATCATCCACGCTACTGCCGATGCCGTGCGCGCTTTGTTGCCACGCTTCCCTCATGCTTATTTGTTGATTATCAACACGCCACAGGAATGTGTTATTGGTGGGCAACGTGAGCAGGTGATGGATCTCACCCGTTTACTTCACGTTCACATGCTGCCTTTGCGCGGTGTAACCACGGTACATTGCGATGTGGTCACCCCCGTAGCCGATGCCTACCGTGAGCTGCATGTATTTGACACGCAGAGCCTGCCCAACATTGATTTTTACGGGTTTGCCAGTGGCAAAACATACACCCCGACCACGGACAGTGCAGCCGATGCTATTTTGGCACAAGCGATGAATACCGTGGACTTCCCTCGCGTTATCGAACAAGCCTATGCCGATGGTGTACGCCTCTTTTTTGAAATCGGACCTGGGCAGTCATGCAGTCGTATGATTCACCAAATTTTAGGCGAACGCCCACACTTGGCGCGCTCTTCTTGCTATGCGGGTGAGGCTGCTGATACGTTGATTCTGCGCACCTTGGCGCATGCACTAGCCGAAGGGGTAAAGCTGGATGTATCGCCGCTATACCCTCAGGTCAAAGAAGCACACGGTCACACGGTTAACGCCAGCATGGTCGGCGAAGCACTGCATATCAGCCCGCCGTCAGCTACTACAGCCACGCCCACAGTCACCGTTGCTGCGCCGCCTTATGTTGCGCCCGCAGCATCAGAACCCATCGTTGAAACCACGGAACAGCCTATGCCCACGCCCACACCCCAGCCCAACGATTGGAGCGAAGCCCTACGCGCCACCTTGGCAGCCAAAGCCGCTGCTCACGGTCGTTACTTGGATTTCGCAGCCACCATGCAACAAGCCATGATGACGGCGATCACGCAGCCGTCACAGGCTGCGATGACAGCCCCTGCGAAGAGCGTCATAACGCCACCAGCCCCTAGCGTTGTGCAGCCAGCTCCTGCCGTGCCGCCAGCCACGCCGCCGCGTAGTCTTAACCGTGAACAATGTATGACGTTTGCTATCGGTCGCATCGGCGATGTTTTGGGGCAAAGCTTTGCTGAAGTCGATCAATACCCGACCCGCGTGCGCCTGCCTGATGAACCGTTGATGCTGGTGGATCGCATCCTCAACATCGAAGGTGAGCCGCGCAGTATGACCAAAGGGCGCGTGGTGACCGAACACGATGTCACGAACGACCGTTGGTATCTTGATGGCGGACACATTCCCACCTGCGTTGCCGTTGAAGCAGGGCAGGCGGATTTATTCCTGTCTGGCTATTTGGGTGTCGACTTTATCACCAAGGGACTGGCGGTTTACCGTTTGCTCGATGCCGTAGTGACGTTTCATGACAGTTTACCGCAGGTTGGCGATGTCATTCACTACGATATTCACATTGATGAATTTTTCCGCCAAGGTGAAACGTGGTTGTTCCGCTTTCACTTTGAAGCCACCGTCAATGGCAAGCCCTTGATGTCGATGCAAAAAGGCTGTGCAGGCTTTTTCACCGCAGCGGAACTGGACGCAGGGCAAGGCATCGTCCACACCGCGTTGGATAAAATGCCGCAACAAGGCACGCTGCCCGCCAACTGGCAATCACCACTGCCAATGGCACAAGAGCGTTGGAGTGAGCGACAGATTGCCGCGCTTTATGCCGGCGACTTGGCGGGCTGTTTCGGCGCGCCGTTTGATCGCCTGAACTTCACCCCCTACACCTTGCCGCCACAGCAACATTTGCGCTTGGTTGATCGCGTGACTGCCGTGGAACCCACAGGTGGACGCTATGGTATTGGGCGTATTTGTGCCGAGATGGATATTCAACCTGATGATTGGTTCATCACATGCCATTTTGTCGATGACCAAGTGATGCCAGGCACGTTGATGTATGAATGTTGTATGCACACCTTGCGCATTTTCTTGTTGCGCATGGGTTGGGTGGGCGCAGAGGGCGAGACGTGGTGTGAGCCGCTGCCTGGCGTCGATAGCGGACTGAAATGTCGCGGTCAGGTGTTGGCAACGACCAAGGTCGTGACTTATCAGGTCGATATTAAAACCTTGGGCTATGACCCCGAACCCTTTGCTATCGTCAACGCGCTGATGTTTGCTGACGGTAAGCCGATTGTGGAAATATCCAATATGTCCGCCCGTTTGCGTGGTTTAAGCCAAGCCAGTGTGGAAGCCCTGTGGCAACCCGCTATAGCAAGCAACAGTCCCAGGCCGATTCTCTACAACACCGACCGCATCACCGCGTTTGCTATTGGTAAACCTTCCGAGGCATTTGGCGATCGTTACAAGATCTTTGACCAACAACGCAACATAGCACGCTTGCCAGGTCCGCCGTTTCAGTTCCTTGACCGCATCATGGATGTGCAAGGCGAACCGTGGATCATGCAGGCAGGCGCAACCGTTGAAGCGGAATATGATGTGCCGCCCGATGCGTGGTACTTCGCCGCCGACCGTCAAACCACCATGCCATTCTGCGTGTTGTTAGAAACAGGCTTACAACCCTGCGGCTGGCTCGCGGCCTACGTCGGTTCGGCACTGACTTCGGACACCGACCTATCCTTCCGCAACCTCGATGGTAACGCCGTGCAACATCGCGCCGTCACGCCACAATCAGGTACGCTGACCACCTACGTCACGCTCACTCGCGTTTCCAGCAGCGGCGGCATGGTCATTCAAGCCTACGACTACGCCATTCATGACAAACACGGCATCGTCTATTCGGGCGACACGGTGTTTGGCTTTTTCTCTAAAGCCTCGTTAGCGCAGCAGGTGGGTGTGCGCGGTGCAGCCCTTTACCAACCCAGCGCAGCAGAAATCGCTCGCGCAGTAGCATTCGATTACCCTACGGAAGCACCATACCCCGACACCATGCTGCGCATGATTGATGCGGTGGAATTGTTCATTCCTGATGGTGGCGAACAGGGGCTAGGCTTCATTCGCGGCAGCAAAAAGGTCAATCCAGAAGAATGGTTCTTCAAAGCCCATTTCTACCAAGACCCTGTCTGCCCAGGCTCATTGGGTTTGGAATCCTTCCTGCAACTGCTCAAAGTCGTCGCCCTAAACCGCTGGCAAGGCAACGCCAACACCCAGCTAGAATGCATCGCCTTGGGTAAAAATCACAAGTGGAATTACCGAGGTCAAATCATCCCCAGCAACAAGGTAGTCACGGTGGAAGCCACCATCACCGCCGTAGATGAAGCCAGCCGAACCCTCACCGCAGATGGCTATCTATCAGTGGACGGCAAAACGATTTACCAAATGTTTGATTTTACGGTAAAAGTGGTGGGGTGAAGCTCTTTTGTTGTTTCCATTGAGTACCAGCGTTAGGCTTGAACTATGAAAATAGCGTATGATGAAGAGACTGATTCAATGTATATTCAATTCGGTGATGATGCTGTGGTGGATTCCGATGAAGTTGCGAAGCATGTGGTGCTTGATTTTAACCAAAAGGGTGACGTAGTTGGCATTGATATTCAACATGCAAGCCAATAAAGGGGGGATGCTTGAATTTTTCAAAAAATAGCATTAAAAGTCAAGTTTTCAAGCCTGACCCCCTTACGGCTTCCCTTTTAAGACGGGACATGCTTTAATATCAATGTATTGGGCTGAATAAAGGGACGAGGATTTGAACTCAAGGGTAGGGTGCGCTTGCGCACCGTTTGGCGTTTCGGGTTTTATGGTGGTTTGATTGTATAATGGTAAACGGTGCAGATGATGCAAGCGGTGTTTTTGTGCGCAAGCGCACCCTACCTTTCACCGTTATCACTCCTTTTTGTCCCGTCTTAAACGGGAAGCCGAGTTTACTTCGCTGATGGTTGGCGCACGCCACCCGCTGCGGCTATGGCTTGCGCTGGCATGACGATGCCTGATTTTCGGCGAGGCATGGCACGCCATCAACGTAGCCCACGCGCGGTAGCGTAAGACGTGCTGTGCGGGTCTGAAACAACCCAATAACAGCTTACACGCTTGTTCGCGCCCCTTCAGAAATCCAAAGGACTCTTTGCCTCTTTCATGGTTTGTGATTCCACTGTGTGGGTATAAATCATCGTGGTTTGCAGATTGGCATGACCAAGTAATTCCTGAATCGTGCGAATGTCGTAGTTGGCTGCCAGCAGATGACTGGCAAAGCTGTGGCGCAAGGTGTGCGGCGAGGCACGTTTGCTGATCTGTGCTTTGCGCACAGCCTGCTTGAAGGCTTTTTGAAACGTGGACTCATGCACATGATAGCGGCGCAACTCGCCTGTCTTCTGAACTTTTGTCAGGCCGGATGCAGGGAAGAACCATTGCCAGCCAAAATCCAGTGCTGCCGAGCGATATTTCTTCTCCAGACGATCAGGCAGAAACACCCCATGAAAACCACTCTCCAGATCGGCACGGTGGAGGCTTTTGAGCAGGCTCAGTTGCTCCTGCATTGGCGTCATCAATGTTTGGGGTAACGGCAGCGTGCGATCCTTTCCGCCTTTGCCACGGTGAATGATGACCTTGCCTGAATCAAAATCGACATCCTGCACACGCAGCTTCAGTCCTTCGTTCAGGCGCAACCCACAGCCATAAAGCAGGGAGGCAATCAGCGAAAGCGGGGGCTCCAGAAAAGCGATAATGGTGTCAATCTCGTGCCGGGCGAGCACCACAGGTACATAAGGCTTACGTTTGGCTCGTACCACTCCTTCAAGGTGGGAAAACTCCTTCTCCAACACATGCTGGAACAGAAACAACAGCGCATTGAACGCCTGATTCTGGGTGGATGCGGACACATTCTTATCCACTGCCAGATGCGTCAGGAAGGCTTTGACATCTTCCATGCCAACGGACTCTGGCTCACGGTTGCCAAGAAAGCCCTGGAGTTTGCGAAGCCAGCCGCGATAGCTCTTTAGCGTTTTGGGTGAGTAGTGACGGATTTTGACGGCATTACTCAGGCGTTCATAAACGATTGGCCAGGTGAGTGCTGTGATGTTTTGCTGTTGAGGGTGCTGCTCAGATGGATTGGTCATATCAACGGGAGAACCCAGAGGGTCAGCAGGTGAAGTCTTGCCCATGTGTAAAAAACCGCCGATGGCGCGCCATGCCTCCTGACGAGCAGTCGCTGACTGATGTTTCTCAAGCAGTTTGTGGTTGAATGCTTCCCTGCTCTCCGAAGCCTGCAAAGGATGACCATATTTGTGGCAGAAATCAAAGTAGAAACGAAGCCATTTCAGATAGTTGCGCCGAGCATTTGCGTCAACACGCCATTGCTCCATCAAGGCAATAAATCGCTGTTTGACATCCTCGGGCAACGGTTTCATGTGAGTAGCATGATTCCGTATATCAATAAATCAACAATGATATATGGAAAACATGCAAATTCGGCCTTGACAAGAAAGATGAAAGTAGTTTTGATTCAACCTGTTCGGGAGTTCTGTGAGGCTCTCATTCGGTATAATAATTAGTTGCCCCCTCGTTCCTCGGGGGCAATGCCGAAGATGAGGAGCTTTCAATCCCGTACGCACCAGTTCTGCAAGCCCACGGGGCAACAATGAAGATCGAGACAGACAGGCAAGCTGCTCCTCATCTTCGGCGTTAGCTGTAAATACTTCAAGAGTTGGATTAAAGGAGAAGATATGATGAAATTTAAGTATGGGGTAGTTTACCTATTATCGATAATTAATTTAATATCTATTGGTGCTACGGCATCAGAAATAACCAATGCTG
>CAZYAI010000046.1:0-18638 GCA_964645625.1 uncultured Zetaproteobacteria bacterium | reverse complement strand
AGACAAGGTACAAAATGTTAAAATAATTATGGGCGGCTACTTATCACACCAGCGCGCACTACAAAGCTTGAAAACAATGTGAACGAACCCTAAGTAGCGGACGCAACACAACAAGCAGGAATACAAGCACGTTTAGAAGTGGAAATGAGACATTCCCTTCCTAAACGCATTCCGCACACCCACTTATGATAGTTTCACCTTTGGAGATGACACTGATGAATGATCAACAAAAAGAACCAGTAACAGAGCAAGAACCGACAGTAGAAGAAGTTATTGTTGAAGCAGAAGCTGCAGAAGGCGAGGCTGTAGAAGCCGAAGCGGTTGCCGCTGACCCACTTGCTGAGGCGCAAGAAGAACTGGCTGCCATGAAGGATCAATTGCTGCGTTCAAAAGCAGAAACAGAAAACATTCGTCGTCGCACCGCCAAAGAAATTGCTGACGCTCGCAAGTTTGCTGTTGAACGTTTTGCCACCGACCTACTTGATGTAGTGGATAACCTAGAACGTGCCTTGGCAGTGGAAGCAGGTAACGAACAAGGCATGCGTGACGGCATACAGCTGACCTTGGACGCATGGCATGGTGTCATGGGTAAGTTTGATATGGAGCGCATTGATGCGATGGGCGAACAATTTGATCCGCACAAGCATGAAGCCCTATCGAAAATGCCTGCCGAAGAAGCAGAAGGTACAGTCGTAGCACAGCATTGCGCGGGTTATACCCTGCATGGTCGCTTGATCCGCCCTGCGAAAGTATTGGTTTCCAGTGGTCCTGCGGCGTGATTGTACTTGACGCGATTGCTGCACACCGCTTGAATCCCGCGCCATGAGAAATACAACCCTATTCCCGCTATTAGCGATTGTCGCCGTTGCTTTTAGTGCTTGTTCGAGCGCGCCCAAAATGTTTTGGGGCGTTGATGAAGGTGCTAAAGGTAGCCCAGCAGCACAAAAAGAGGCACAAGCAAAAGTACAACCTGCATTGGAAGTACCACCTGAGTTACGTGGTAAAGTCGCACTGCCACATAGCGAACAGGTAGCAAGCAAGCAAGAAATGCCTGAGCGTTACCAAAAGCAGGTTGCTGGAAAACGCGTTGCTTTGGATGCAAAAGCCTACAATGCCGATGCTGGCACCGTATTCTCTGCCGCTGTTGATGCTTTAACGGCATTAAACCTTCCTGTGGACAGTGTGGATTCCCCCAGTGGTACGATCACCACTGACTGGGTGCGCACCGATGCCAACAACGCCAATGATAATAGCTTCATCAAAGGCATGAATTTCTTTGGCAGTAATGCTCGTGCCTTTCGTTACCGTCATATTGTGCGAGTCATGCGTTTGCAGCCAAGCGATGGCAGTGCTGACAAAACACGTTTGGAAGTACGCACGATTGGTCAAGCCTTTATGGGCAGCCACTGGGTAAACAAGAAGTTCCAACGCAAGTATGCCGATGAAGTATTCAGCCGCGTTGAGGAAAGACTGCCCTCCATCGCCCAGTGAGTAGTTCCTTCGTTACCATTATCGGAGCTGGCTTAGCTGGCTCCGAAGCGGCTTGGCAATTGGCACAGCGTGGCGTGTCCGTTCACCTCTACGAGATGCGACCCACACGCTCCACGCCTGCGCACCACACTGCCAATTGTGCCGAGTTGGTTTGTTCCAACTCCTTTCGCGCCGACCATTTGGGCAATGCTGTAGGTCTATTGCATCAAGAAATGCGCATGATGGATTCCCTGATTATGCGCGCTGCTGATGCCTGCCGCATTCCTGCCGGTGGTGCTTTGGCTGTCGATAGAGAGCAGTTTAGCAGCTACGTCAGCGATGCCCTGCAACAACACCCTCAGATCACCATCTTCCGCGAAGAATTGCATGATATTCCTGACCAAGGGCTGGTCATTGTTGCCACTGGACCATTAACCTCTGATGCCTTGTACCAAGCGATTGAACGGCGCACGGGTGAGTCTCAGCTCAGCTTTTTTGATGCGATTGCCCCTGTCGTCGATGCCGAATCTATTAACACCGATGTCGCCTATTGGAAGTCGCGTTACGACAAAAATGTACAGCCAGGCGAAGCAGGTGACTACCTCAACTGCCCCATGAATCAGGCGCAGTACGAAGCGTTTATTGATGCCCTATTAGCAGCCGAAAAAATGGCATTCAAAGGTTTTGAGGATGTACCATTTTTTGATGGTTGCATGCCCATTGAAGTCATGGCTGAACGCGGACGAGAAACCCCGCGCTTTGGTCCGATGAAGCCCGTTGGCTTAGAGCATCCAGAAACAGGCGAGGTATTCCACGCTGTGGTGCAACTACGGCAAGATAATCGTGCCAAATCACTGATGAATATGGTCGGCTTCCAAACCAAGATGAAATATGGCGAACAGCAACGGGTTTTTCGCATGATTCCTGGGCTAGAAGATGCCGAATTTTTCCGCTTGGGTTCTTTGCATCGCAATACCTTTATCAAATCACCCGCGCTGTTGGATACTGCATTACGCTTCAAAGCAGAACCACGGATTCTCTTTGCAGGGCAAATGACGGGGGTGGAAGGCTACGTAGAATCCGCTGCCAGTGGACTGATGGCAGGTCGTTTTGTGGCAGACATCATGGCTGGGCACGAGCCCGCTATACCACCAGAAACCACGGCGCATGGTGCGTTGCTGGCGCACGTATCTGGCACACGCGTAGAAGACTTTCAACCGATGAATATTAACTTTGGTTTACTACCGCCTGGCCCTAAACGCGAAGGCAAACGCCGCCTTGGTAAGTCAGAACGACGGCTAGCTGTATCTGAACGAGCCATAGAAACATTACAACAATGGCTGGGTGAATAGGAATTACGAATTCATCATTCGTAATTAAAAAAAGGGAGTTCTTTTGAATATTGGCAAAATGATGAAACAAGCGCAGCAAATGCAAGCGCGTATGAAAGAAATGCAAGAAGAATTGGCAGCACTTCAAGTCACTGGCGAAGCTGGTGGCGGCATGGTCAGCGTTACCATGAATGGCGAACATCATGTTAGCCGCGTGATGATCGAAGACAGCCTATGGGCAGAGCAAGACAAAGGCATGATCGAAGACTTGGTTGCCGCTGCATGCAATCATGCAGCAGAATTGGTGGATCAACAAAACAAGGCAAAACAAAAAGATATGATGGCGGGTATGCCCTTACCACCAGGTTTTAGCCTGTAATGCTCGGCTTCCCAGGCATGCCTCGCGCTATGGCAGCCTTGGTGGAGCAATTGGCATCCTTGCCAGGCATTGGTCCAAAATCCGCCATGCGTATGGCATTGAACCTTTTGGCTCGCCCACAAGATGATGTTGCCTTATTGGCAAACAGTCTGACGCAGTTGCATGAGCAAGTGGTTTTTTGCCCACAATGCGGTTGCTTTGCCGAAACAGGGCAATGCGGTATGTGCCAACATCCCCGCCGTGATCATGGTTTGATCTGCGTGGTCGAGCAAGCTGTGGATGTATTGATGTTAGAACGTGGTCAGGCATTTAATGGCGTGTACCACGTGCTGCATGGTCGCCTATCCCCCATTGATGGCATGGGGCCTGATGAACTAAACCTTGCGGGATTAGATCAACGTGTGGCGCAAGGCGATGTACGCGAATTGATTTTGGCGACCAGTGCCACCGTCGATGGCGAAGCCAGCGCGCATTTTTTAGCGCGTCGCTATGCCGATAAGGAAGTGACCATGTCGCGCATCGCCCGTGGTGTTCCCGAAGGTGGCGAATTGGAATACTTGGATCAACATACGTTGAGCCGCGCCTTAAACCAGCGCATCCATTGGCAAGCATAAGCATGCCTGACTGCAAACATTTACGCCAACGCCTAACACAACAAGGCGTGCGTTTAATCGCCGCCAGTAAATATGCCGATGATGCAGCGGTACAGGCGTTGATTGATGATGGCCAACGTGATTTTGGTGAATCACGCCCGCAACAATTGCGTGATCGTGCGCAACGTTGGCCACAATGCCGCTGGCATATGATTGGTTCCTTGCAAAAAAACAAAGCCAAATACATCGCAAGACACGCTGCCTATTGGCACTCCTTGTGTGATGTTGAGACGGCTGAAGCGGTAGCTCGCCATATTGAAGGGCGGCGTTTACCTGTATTGATTCAAGTGAACATCTCAGCCGAAGTACAAAAACACGGCGTAGAGCCTGCCCAACTTCCTGAACTAATTACAGCTGTACAGACTATGCCCAAGCTTCAGTTGATCGGACTGATGGGCATGGCAGCCAAAGGGGCTGACGCTGCGGCGACCTTTGCGGCATTGCGGCAATGTCGTGATGCGCAGAGCGTTGTGATAAAAGAATTAAGCATGGGTATGAGTCAAGATTGGCAGGCAGCCATCGCCGAAGGTGCAACCATGGTGCGCCTTGGTAGTATGCTGTTCAACCATCAACAAACGAGGCAAACATGAAAGAGTTAAACATCACATTTATTGGTGCTGGCAACATGGCAGAAGCATTGATCGCTGGGCTTATCAGCCATGGTCATGATGCCTCACGCATTACGATCAGTGACATCAATAGCGAACGTTTGACCTATATGGAAGATCACTACCACGTTCACAGCGAAGCCGACAATAATACCGCGATTGCACAAGCCAATGCCGTTGTACTTGCCGTTAAACCACAACAAATGGCGCAAGTGCTATCAGGGTTTGCTACGGTCGATGCCAACACAACGGTGATCAGCATTGCAGCGGGTAAAAGCATTGACTCACTACAACAAGACTTGAATCAACCCCACGTTCCGCTGGTGCGCGTCATGCCAAATACTCCCGCGCTATTGGGCGCAGGGATGTCGGTATTATTCACCCAAGCCGATGCTGTGCACCATCAACGCGCTGATTATATTTTTAACTGCGTGGGCGAGACTGCGTGGGTGGAAAAAGAAAGCATGATGAACGCGGTCACGGCACTTTCTGGCAGTGGACCTGCTTACTTCTTTTTGCTTGCCGAACTGATGCAGGGCGCGGGTGAAACGATGGGCTTGTCGCCAGAAGTTGCTGCCCAGTTGGTGGCGCAAACCGCCATGGGTGCAGGTAAGATGCTCAAAGAAAGTGGACGTTCCGCTGCCACCCTACGTGAACAGGTGAGCAGCCCTGGCGGAACCACGTTGGCAGCCTTGGATTGCATGTTTGAAAAAGGCATTGCCGATGCCGTGCGCTCAGGTGTACGCGCCGCCGAACGTCGTTCCCGTGAGTTGAGCTGATGTATATCTTCGGCTATTTCTTGCAAGCGGTGGCTGGCGTATTGGGATTATTGATTCAACTCGCTATTTTTGCCGTAGTTGCACGAGCGGTACTCTCTTGGGTATCGCCAGACCCTTATAATCCTATTGTGAAGCTGATTCATCAAGTTACAGAACCCATGTTGCGCCCGTTCTACCGTTGGGTACCACCGTTTTATGGTGTTGATTGGACGCCCATTGTGCTGCTGATCGTACTCTATTTTATTGATGCTTTTGTGGTGCAATCCTTAGCGCGTTTTGCTCGCGGTTTCGTGTGAGTGACACGCCACCTTACCTCACATTAGCAGAAAATGGTGTGTACCTGCGTCTTCATGCGCAACCAGGTGCACGCCAAGCGGGTTTACGCGGCTTACACGGCGACGCTCTGAAGGTCGCTGTGCGTGATGCAGCGCAAGATGGCAAAGCCAATGCTGCCATTGCTGTAGCCGTTGCCAAAGGTGTGGGTGTCGCCAAAACGAACGTGACGATTGTCTCTGGTCATCAATCACGCAGCAAACGTTGCTTCATCGAAGGTGACCCTGCTACCTTACAGCAAGCAATTGAACAATGGTTGAGTGGCAAGTAAGAACACAAGTTTTCCCTTTTAACTGATGTTACGCACGCATGGTTCTACACATAACTTTTTGAGTAACAATACGTCATGACTGAGTGAACAAACCCAAGGCTGAATACCGCATCAAGTGCGGTATGACGCAAAAAAAACACGTCATAGCGGACTTGATCCGCAATCCAGCGAAGCATGTTAAGCAACGCAAATCGCTGAATTATTTTGTAACCATTATTTCCCACCCTTTTTGGAGTTCTTATGCCGCACCTTGTATTGATTGATGGACCTAATTATGTATTTCGGGCATTTCATGCCGTGCGTCATAATTTAAGCAACAGCAAAGGCGAGCCGACCAATGCGGTCTTTGGTTATGTGCAAATGGTGCGCAGCGTACTCGACCGCTTAATGCCCACCCATGTGGCAGTGATTTTCGACCCCAAAGGCGGCACCTTTCGCAATCGACTCTACAGTGAATACAAGGCGCATCGCCCGCCGATGCCTGAAGATCTGGCTGCCCAATGGCCAACGATTTTTGAGGTCACTGATGGTTTCCGCTTGCCGCGCTTATGCATTGAGGATTATGAAGCAGATGATGTGATTGCGACCTTAGCCACCCGTGCCGAGCAACAAGGTTGGGATGTTAGCATCGTATCCACCGATAAAGATTTGATGCAATTAGTCAGCGACAAGGTGTGGATGCTCGATACCATGCGTAACAAAGAATACGGCCCTGATGAAGTAAAAGAAAAATGGGGTGTGGGTCCTGAAGGTATTCATGATCTGCTGGCATTAGCAGGCGATACGGCAGACAACATTCCAGGCATCCCAGGTATTGGGCCAAAAACAGCGGTGCAGTTGCTCAAAGATTGGGGTAATCTGGAAGGTATTTTGGAAAATGCCTCTTCAATCAAACAGACAAAACGCCGCGAATCGATTATTGAACACCGTGACAACGCGAGATTATCGTATCGTTTGGTTGCATTAGAGCGCGATGTAACGCTGCCCGTGAGCTTGGATGATTTGGCATTGCAATCACCCAATCGCCCCGCCCTGCACAGCTTGTTTCAACGCTTAGAGTTCCGCCGCATGACTGCCGAGTTCGCCGATGACGAGCCAAGCAATGAGCAAGCCGACAACACCCCCATCGCAAGCGAACCTGTTACCGCAGAACCAAGTCCAAGCACCACTCGCATCGATCATTGCGTCACCGAGCAAGCTACTTTGGATGCACTGTGCCAACGCCTGCGCCAAGCTACACTGATTGCTTTGGATACCGAGACCACCGCCTTAAACATCCACGATGCGGATTTAGTGGGGTTGTCATTTGCAGTATCAGCGGATGAAGCGTGGTATATTCCTGTTGCGCATGTGGCGAGTGAAGCCGATGGCGAAACACCCAAACAGCTTGATAAAGCGACGGTTTTAGCTGCACTGCGCCCAATTTTAGAAGGTGCTGACTTCCCTAAATGTGGACATAACCTCAAGTTTGACCGCCAAGTATTACGCCGTTGTGGTATCGAACTGCATGGCGTGGTCGCTGATTCGATGTTGCAAGCCTATTGCCTGCAAGCGGGCAAATACCCACCCAGCCTTGACCGATTGGCAGCGGATTTCTTCGAACATCAGTGTATCAGTTTTGAAGATGTCGCAGGCAAAGGGCGTAAGCAACGGCTGTTTAGTCAAGTCCCATTGGATGTTGCCACCCCTTATGCTTGCGAAGATGCAGCGATTGCTTGGCAACTGGCACAGCGTTTACGCCATGATTTGGGCGAACGCATGGTGCGCCATGATGCAATTGAATTGCCATTATCCGATGTGTTGGCAGATATGGAATGGCATGGCGTGCGTCTAAACGCTGATTATTTGGTCGCATTATCTGCTAAATTTGGCAAACGCATTGAGCACTTAGAAACTGCTATCCATGAAGCGGCAGGGGAAGTATTTAACATTCAATCACCCAAGCAATTAGGCGTATTGTTGTTTGAAACATTAGGACTAGAGGGCGGCAAAAAAACCAAGACGGGGCAATGGTCAACCACCCATAGCGTTCTTGAAGCACTGGCAGAGCAACACGAAGTACCACGCTTGATTGTTGAAGCCCGTAGTTTAAGCAAGTTAAAATCAACCTACACCGATGCCTTAGCAGCCCTTATTCACCCGCAAACAGGACGGGTTCACACCAGTTACAATCAGGCGGTTACAACAACAGGACGTTTGTCTTCCTCTGAACCAAACTTGCAGAACATCCCTGCCCGTAGCGAAGAAGGACGCGAAATTCGCAAAGCCTTTATTGCGCCTGAGGGTTCGGTGTTATTAGCGGCGGATTATTCACAAATCGAATTACGACTGATGGCGCATTTTTCTGCCGACGAACGTTTGGTTCAAGCATTCCAACAGGGCGAAGACATTCATCGCGCCACCGCAGCAGAGGTTCATCAACTCCCCTTAGATGCCGTCACAGGTGAAATGCGCAGGCAAGCCAAGGCGGTCAACTTCGGCATTTTATATGGCATGAGTGCGTTTGGTTTAGCCAAGCAACTGGGGGTTTCTCGGCAAGAAGCGCAACGGTTTATTGACACCTATTTTGCCCGCTACGCCAAAGTGCAAGGGTTCATGAATCAAACATTGCAACAAGCGCGGGAACAAGGCTGGGTAGCGACCTTATGTGACCATCGCATTCACCTGCCCGACATCAACAGCAAGCAAGGTGCTTTACGCAGTTATGCCGAACGCACGGCAATCAATGCACCACTACAAGGTTCCGCTGCCGATATTATCAAATTGGCTATGGTGCAGCTACAGGCGCAACTCACCACACGTTACCCTGATGCCCATTTGATTTTGCAAGTGCATGATGAGTTAATCGTCGAATGCCCCGAAGCCGATGCACCAGCGGTTAGCGCGCTGATGCGTGAGGTCATGGAATCAGTGGTGTCATTGCGTGTACCGCTGATTGTGGACATCGACAGTGGTCGCAACTGGTTTGAGGCGCACAGTTTGTAGTTACGCAAGACTTGGGGGAATTTTTATACGGCATAAGATAAAACGCCATCGTAATCTAAAAGTTCGTCATATCTCGCTTGATTCAACATCCAGTCTTGCGTCTGTTCCCTAGAACACGGATCAAGTCCGCAATGACGTAGGTTCCCTCGGTCATACTGCACTCGATGCAGTATCCAGTCTTGCGTCTGTTCCCTAGATTGCGGGTCAAATCCGCAATGAGCCATTGCTAGTCAAAAAAATCACGTATATAACCGTGCATCACATCAAGATAAAAAGGTATCGCATGTTTCCACCTAACTCACTCAATTGGCAAAACTTTTTCAAACTCGAGGCTGCTGGCGGCATTATGTTAATGGCGGCTGCTTTATTAGCCGTTATTATCGCTAACTCCCCTGCTGGTAGCTATTATAGTTTATTGTTGGATACCCCCGTAGCTGTTCGTTTTGGTGTTTGGGAGCTATCTAAACCATTGTTGTTATGGGTGAATGATGGCTTGATGGCATTATTCTTCTTTCTTGTCGCTTTGGAGTTAAAACAAGAGTGGCTAGAAGGCGAATTATCAGAGCCGAAAAACATTGTGCTGCCTGCTGCTGGGGCTATTGGCGGCATGTTGGTTCCAGCCATGATTTACTTTTATTTCAATCACAGCGATCCCACCACCATGCGCGGTTGGGCCATTCCAGCGGCGACTGACATTGCTTTTGCCTTAGGCGTATTATCACTCTTAGGGAGCAGGGTTCCAAGCAGCCTAAAGGTATTCCTTACTTCCTTGGCTATTTTTGATGATATTGGTGCGATTGTGATTATTGCACTATTTTATACCGCGCATATCGCCCTTCCCGCATTGATTCTTGCAACGGTTTGTATCGCTTTATTGGCGTTGTTTAGGTATTGGAAGATCACTGCGAAAAGTGCTTACATACTGGTCGGCGTTGTGATGTGGGTATCGATGCTCAAATCAGGCGTTCATGCCACGTTAGCAGGGGTTGTCTTAGCGATGTTTATTCCGAACACACCATCTGGCACGCATAACAGCTCCATGCTGCAAGATATGAAGCATGACCTTCATGGTGTGGTGGCATTTTTCATCTTACCACTGTTTGCTTTTGCTAATGCCGGCATCAACATCACCAATATCGGTTGGGATGCAGTTACCCACCGTGTGCCTTTGGGGATTGCACTAAGCCTATTTATTGGCAAACAGCTGGGGGTATTCGGCGTTTGCTGGCTGGTGATTCGTAGCGGCTGGTCACAATTACCCATAGGAGTCTCTTGGCTGTCGCTCTATGGCACTGCTGCTCTGTGCGGTATTGGCTTCACCATGAGCTTATTTATCGGCTCTTTGGCCTTTGAAGCGACAGGCGTAAACCATCTATTTGATGAACGTTTGGGTATTATCATTGGCTCCTTGGCATCAGGACTATTGGGGTATATCATTTTGCGTACGAGTTTACCAACTAGGAGTACACCATGAGTAACGATCACGAACACAACCCCGAAGTGGATATGGAGGCAACGCTGCCACTGATTGCAGGCACCACCAAAAAGAGCTTCAAAGATTATTACGCTGCTGGTATTTACCCCTACGAATCAAAAATGAAGCGCGACGAATATGAAACGCTAAAAAGTGAGCTGCAAGTGGAGTTGCTCAAGGTTCAAGGATGGGTGCGCGAAACAGGTCAACGTGTCATCATGTTGTTTGAAGGGCGTGATGCCGCAGGTAAAGGCGGTACAATCAAACGTTTTATGGAGCACCTGAACCCTCGCCATGCTCGTGTCGTCGCCTTAGAAAAACCCACTGAACGAGAAATGGGGCAGTGGTTCTTTCAACGCTACATCCAGCACCTCCCCACCAAGGGTGAAATGTTGCTCTTTGACCGCTCGTGGTACAACCGTGCAGGTGTTGAACGCGTCATGGGCTTTTGCTCATCCCAAGCCTACCTAGAGTTTATGCGTCAGTGCCCACAATTAGAACGCATGCTGGTGAATGAAGGAATCATTGTATTCAAATATTGGTTCTCGGTCTCTCGTGAGGAGCAGTTCCGCCGCTTCCAGGCTCGCCGTGTTGATCCCTTGAAGCAATGGAAGTTATCTCCCGTTGACCTTGCCAGTTTGGATAAATGGGATGATTACACAGCCGCCAAAGAAGCGATGTTCTTTTATACCGACACCAATGATGCACCATGGACGGTAATTAAGTCAGATGACAAAAAACGTGCCCGCATCAACTGCATGCGGCACTTTTTATCGCAATTAGATTACCCCAACAAAAACACCGCAGTAGCAACGCCCGCCGACCCCTTGATTGTAGGCAATGCCGCCAATGTGTTTGAAAGAGGTGAGCATCACTTGATGCAAGACGTACTACATGTACAGGAGGAACGGTCATGAATGAAAATCAACATGCACAACAAATTGTAGCGCGCTTCAAATCACTGCTGGATGATGATGCGATCGCGGCGGTAGGCAATGAACACTTTGAGGCACTAACGTTGATGATTGAATCAGCGATTGACACCTCAACCTTAAGCGCAATTCGTAATGCTGCCGAAATATCAGAAAAAGCAGCACGTGATATTATTCATATCATCGAACGCTATTAACAAAGATGGCTTTCTGGTCACTCCATGCGATGAAACATCGTTGCCACCGCGCACCAGAAAGCCACGTCCGTTTATTGCGTGGATCACACAACCATGTTAACAGGGACGACAATATTGCAAATTATCTTGCGGTCATCATCTTGACTTTGCTTGGGCAAGCGTAACAATCAGCAGCATGCAGTGCTTTAGTTGCGGAACATGGTATAAAGATTCACAGGCTTTTTGCTTGCTGTGCGGCAACATTCTGAGTAAGGATGGTTCACCGCCCAAGCTGGGTAATTACCGCCTGATTGAGCGTATTGGTCAGGGTGGTGCTGGCATGGTTTTTCGTGCCATGGATGAACTGCGTGGCACAGAGGTCGCCATGAAAGTGCTACACCGTCACTTGGTGGGCAACACGCAGCAAATGGAGCGATTCCGTTTAGAGGCATCGGCCCAGTCCAAACTTAAACACCCTGCTATTTTATCACTACTCGACGTGTACGAACAAAATGGCATTATGGCTCTGATTACCGAGCTGCTGATTGGTTGTACCCTCAAGCTGTATATCAATCACCATGGCATTCCCAGCATCAACGGCATTGTCATGATTGGCTCATCCATTTTATCAGGTCTGGCGAAGGCTCATGAACTGGGCATGGTGCACCGCGACCTCAAACTTTCCAATATTTTTGTCACCGACGGTGGCAGCATTAAACTGATGGATTTTGGTCTAGCCAAACTGCATAAGGATGGCGATCATGCCAATTCTAGCGGTGGTTTGATGGGCAGCTATTATTATATGGCACCTGAGCAAGTCGTGGGTGGCGACGTTACGCCGCGTACCGATTTGTATGCCTTAGGCGTAGTGTTGTACCGCATTGCTACAGGGCACTTCCCCTTCACTGCTGAAGGCGGAGGGGAATTTGAGGTATTGCAAAAACAGGTGTCCCTTGTCCCCTTACACCCTACTGAAGTCAATGCTGATATAAACCCTGATTTAGCTGAATTGATCTGCGACTTGCTCAAAAAAGACGCACAAGAGCGTCCTGCCAACTGCCAACAGGTACTCGAACGACTGCAAGCGATTGCGCCAGCAGAGCCCCTCTCTTTAGATGGTGAACGCGAAATTCATAGTTTCTCTAATTTACAAACCTTGGGCGAAGTGTTTATCGACACCTCCGTCAGCGATGATACGCTTAACAATATCACCGCCTATGCACGTGAAAGTCTCATTTGGTCGTTTCATCATGCCTCACCAGAGGCTCTGCCTGATGATTACATGGTCGATATGTGCAACCTACCATCGCTACACCCCAAAACGCTGCAAGGTTTACGCTCACGTATTGCCAACATTCCTCAGCTTCCCGATATCTGGCCGAAACTGTATGAAATGTTTGACGACCCGACGGCAACGGCGGTCGATTTTGCACGTTTTATTGATAAGCATGAAGCAATAAGCGAACGCGTGTTAGCCAGTGTTCAAATGAACGAAACCCTAAAGCACATCAACAACGTCAAACAAGAAGACAGCAACAATGCGGAGCAAATGGCGTTAGCGTTTACCATGATGGGTATCAATGCGGCGCACGATGTGATTATTCAATGCGTTCTCCCCGAGTTCGGTGATGAAAAGAAGCGTAGCGAAATACAACGTTTGTGGTTTCACGCACGTGCAATCTCCATGTTTGCACGTACGATGGCCTCATACAGTTCCGTGGTCGATGCGCAATCCATTAGCCTATTTAGTATGTTGCATGATGTCGGGAAAATCGCCATTGTTCATATGGAAAGTGATGCTCGCCTGCAACGCCTAGCCGATGAAATTGAACGTGGCACACCAGGGCCACAAGCCGAGTGGGAAGTTTTAGGCTATACCCATATCGATATTGGTACGATGCTCGCCTTGCACTGGCGGCTACCACGCACCATCCACCGTTTTATTCACTTTCACCATCACCCATGTTGGCATTCACCCGAAACATGGCCTGCGGACGTACAAGCTTCCATTATGTTGGTGCATTTAGCGCATATTTTATTGGCGGATATGCAGCAAGAGGAAACCAAAACAGGTATATGGCATAAAAAGCTTCGCACCCACGTCAAAGACAGTTATTCACTGATGAAAAAACCGCTAAAACTCCCCAGCAAAGACAGCAGTCTCTATGTCCGTTTGCGTGAAGATTTAGCCCGCCTCAAGCTTCAGTTCCCAGAAATTTATTAGCACCAGACTTTTCCACACTGGTTGTGGATGAAGCTGTGGATAACATTGTGGATAAACTCTCTTAGATGTTGTTATATCAAGCTTTTAGCGTTTTACACACAACCCTGCCTAATTTTTAGGCGTATAAAAATAACCTTTAATAACAACAACTTATATCATTTCTTTATTTATCCCTTTAAAGGCGGTGACATATTGCTGACACAAACAAAATAAGTTTTGTCAAGCGTGGATAAGTATTGATTTTTATTCGCAAACATGCACTGTGGGCGTTGAACCACCACGTTACGGTATCGTTCGCAGTCGATACAAAACACACGTAATCATTCACAGCATAACATTCATCAAAAGGTACATGATCTATGAATACTTCATCCACTATCTGCCATGTCGCATTAGGCGCGCGCAGTTATGATATCCATATTGCCGAAGGCTCGCTTGCTGGTATTGGCGAAGCGGTTAATGCTTTGGGGATGTCAGCAGCACGTTGCATGATTATTAGCAATGTAACGGTAGCTCCGCTGTATTTGGCAACCGTACGTCAAAGCTTAGAAGCAGCAGGTTGGCAGGTATTTGATTATTGCCTACCCGATGGTGAACAATACAAAAACATGAACACATGGTCGGATATGATGGATGCGATCATGGCAACACAATTAGCCCGCAATGAACCTGTGATTGCCTTAGGCGGCGGTGTCGTGGGTGATATGGTGGGCTTTGCAGCAGCCTGTTACCGTCGCGGTATTCCATTTATTCAGATCCCTACCACCTTATTGGCGCAAGTGGATTCCAGCGTCGGCGGCAAAACGGCAATCTCTCACCCACATGGGAAAAACATGATTGGGGCATTTTACCAACCGCAGATGGTGTGGATTGACCCTCTGGTTCTGCACACCTTAGAGCCTCGTCAATTATGTGCTGGCTTGGCAGAAGTGATTAAATATGGGGCAATTTGGAGCGCGCCGTTTTTTGATTTTGTCACCAGTCATGGCGATCAACTTCAAGCATTGGATGCCACAGCCATAAGCAAAGCGATTGCTGACTCCTGCCGCTTCAAGGCGGATATTGTGATGCAGGATGAAACCGAGCGCGGCGCACGCGCACTACTCAATTTGGGGCATACCTTTGGTCATGCCATTGAATCCCTCACTCACTACACCCGCTATTTACATGGTGAAGGGGTAGCCATTGGCATGTGCATGGCAGCCCGTCTCTCCGAGCAATTAGGGCATGCGCCAACAGGTATTGCGCAACGGATGCAAGCGGCAATGACAGCACTGAACCTGCCCACAGAACCGCCCCAATGGTCAACCGAAATGTGGTTAGAAGCGATGGGGCATGACAAGAAAAACATCGGAACTCGCATTCGTTATATTCTACTGCGTGACATCGGCGAGGCGTTTATAGCCGATGATGTGACCGATAACGATATTCACACCCTGTTGCAGTCTTACCTATCATAAGCTAACATCATGGAAGCCACCATAACGCGCTGATTCTTTGGACATTCGCAGTCAATTATGGTGGCATCCGCAATATGAAAATGCTGTTTGATTTTTTCCCTGTCGCGCTATTTTTTGCGGCCTATAAAATGTATGATATTTACACTGCCACGGCAGTACTTATCGTTGCTTCAGTGGTGCAAACACTGGCCTGGTGGTTAAAACACCGCTCCTTTGAGAAAATGCACTTGATTACCTTGGTGCTGGTTTGTGTCTTTGGTGGTTTAACCTTATTACTACAAAACGAAATGTTCATCAAATGGAAGCCCAGCGTCATTAACTGGTTGTTTGCTGCCGCCTTTGCTGGCAGTCACTTTATTGGCAAAAAAGTGTTGGTGAAACGCATGATGTCCGACCACATCCATTTACCTGAATTAATGTGGTTACGCCTAAATATTGCTTGGACGCTGTTTTTTGTCGTCATGGGTGTGCTCAATCTATACGTTGTATATAATTTCAGCACCGACACTTGGGTAAACTTTAAAATGTTTGGTCTGCTAGGCTTAACCTTTGTCTTTGTGATTGGTCAGAGTATTGTCCTTGCCCGTCACATGAAGGTGGTGGAAGATGATACCCCTGACAACAAACCTACAGAAAAAGGGTATGACCATGAATGAGATAATACGCCATGCCATGCAAGAAGGTATCGAGCTTCGCCAACACTGCCTTGAGCAACTGAACAATGAACTGCTAGCTGCCAATGCCTTGATGGTCAGCAGCCTGCGCCAGGGTGGTAAAATCCTTGCCTGCGGCAATGGTGGTTCCGCTGCTGACGCGCAACATTTTGCAGGCGAACTGGTTAACCGATTTGAAGTCAATCGTCCTGGTCTCGCTGCTGTTGCCATGACTCACGATGCCTCGGTCATCACCAGTATTGCCAATGATTTTTCTTTTGACGATGTTTACGCACGCCAAGTAGAGGCATTGGGTCGTCCTGGTGATGTTTTGTTAGCAATCTCGACTAGTGGTAATTCCACAAATGTACTCAAGGCTGTCGATGCTGCCGCCCGTAAGCACATGCCATGCGTGGCTCTTAGCGGCGGTCATGGTGGCGCACTTGCCGAGCACTCCGCTGTGGATGTATCTTTATGCATCCCTCACCCTTCAACCCCACGCATTCAGGAAATGCATATTACCTGCTTACACATTATTTGCTCCCTGATTGATCATACCATGTTTGGAGAAAACTCATGAGCCTACGTCCTCTTTCCTTTCAATCCCTCAACACACCTTCACTAGCAACACGCCCTAGCGATACCGAAGATGCCGACTTTGCGGCACTCTGCCCTGCTGGTAGCAGCTTTTCTGATTTTCTTAGTAGCTTGCCAGGCATTGGTCTTGCGCGTGACTTATTCCTCGTTCGCGATGCTATGGTCAACGCACTCAGGCACAAACGTGGTGTCGTGCTGGCTTGTGGCGGTCACGTCATATCGGCCGGACTCAGCCCATTGATCGTGCGCGCTATTGAGCAGCACCGCATTACTGCCTTAGCTTTAACGGGTGATGCCTTATTGCAAGATGTTGAAGTCGCCTTGGCTGGTCACACGCTGTTACGCCGTAGTAGAGACTGCAACAGTGGTGTATTTGGTGTCAGCGAAGAAGCAGGTCAACTCATCAATCATGCCATTCATGTTGGCGCGAGAGAGAATCAGGGCATCGGTCAAGCGACCGCGCTTGCGCTGCTTGATTCTGATGCTGAATACGTACAACACTCGATTATTGCAGCGGCAGAACGTGCGGGTATTCCTGTGACGGTGCATCCTGCTATTGGTATGGATGCCTTTGCCATTCACCCCAAGTCGCACGGTGAATCGTTGGGGGCTACGGGTCTGTTAGACTTCCAGTTGCTAGCAGCAGCTTTAGGACGCGGCAAACCAGGTGTGATCCTCAACGTTGCTTCGAGCATGGTACTGCCTCGTGTGTTGGTGCAAGCGGCGGAACTGGCGGCACAAGTTGCCAACCCTTTAGAAGAGATCACCGCCGTCATGATGGCCACACGCAACGATGCTTACGCCAATCAAGACCTATTAGCACGTTTGATTGATGACAAAGGGCAAGGCTTTAATCTGCCAGGTGCTGAAGAATTATTGTTGCCACTGCTGTTTGCAGCAGTACAGGACGTGCTAGGCAACGACTAATTTATGACCATTATTGTTTCGTTACTTTTCGCTCTTTTTATCGTATTTATTGCCGCCCAAATGTTCACCAATGCACTGGAGTACATTGGTGAACGCATGGGCGTTTCTGAAGGTGTTACAGGCTCGGTTTTTGCTGCCATTGGCACAGCCATGCCAGAAACCATTGTACCGATTGTTGCCATTGTTGCTGGCGGTGCCGCTGAGCATATCAACCATGCCGTCGGTATGGGTGCTATTTTGGGTGCACCATTCATGTTGGGAACCCTTAGCCTATGTTTGATGGCTCTTGCTGCTGGCTTAAAGCATGGTTGGGATCACACATTCAACCCTGAGTCCAGCGGGCTTAAGCGCGACCTTGCCGTATTTGGTAGCGGCTTCTCTTTGGTGATTATTGCAGGCTTATTACCAAGCACATGGCATTGGGTGCGCGTATTGTGTGCGATCACCTTGCTATTGATCTACTTCCTTTATCTACTCAAAACCATTCGCGCCAGCAGTGCTTTGGTTGCAGATGGGCATGGCACAGAAGCCGATGATCCGCTTTATTTAGGGCGTATCATGGGTGATAGCAACATCATCGCTGCTCTGCAATTACTGTTCGCACTGGTGGTCTTGGTACTCGGCGCACGTTTATTTGTTCATGGTATTGAGCAAGGTGCTGCCATATTGAGCATCTCTGCCTTGGTTATTTCGCTGTTAATCGTACCTGTGGCAACAGAATTACCCGAGAAGGTAAACTCCATCATTTGGGTGCGCCGTAAACGTGACACCCTTGCCTTTGGCAATATCACAGGGGCGATGGTATTCCAAGGCACAGTCATTCCTGCCATTGGCATGATGATGATGCCATGGCATTTTACCGAGGTGTACGCGATTGCAGCGGCGGCTTTAGCCGTTGTCGGGGCATTATGGCTATGGTTCTTGCACCATTCGTCACGCTTAAATGCTGTGATGTTACTAGGCAATGGTTTGCTGTACGCCGTATTTATCGCCTTGGTTATTTTCCTAGTGTAAAAATTTCACTCCGCACCGTGTCATGCACGTGTAATATATGACGCGTACGAACGACACATGTTTGTATAACAACTGCCATCCAATAGAAAAACTCCTGCAGAAATGCGGGGTTGGTTTAGGCAGCCTCTTAGCGCTTTGTTATCAATACGCTAATTTATGTATATTGGAGATTCATTTATGAAAAAAGCATTTACTCACATGGCTGTTGCCGCATTTTTTGCTGCTTTAGCTATTGCGCCTGCATCTGCACACGAACACGAAGCAGCAAACCCTTGTGCTGCTAATCCATGTGAAGTTGTTAACCCATGCGAAGCTGCTAACCCATGCGAAGCTGCTAACCCATGCGAAGCTGCTAACCCATGCGAAGCTGCT
>CAZYAI010000045.1:0-19166 GCA_964645625.1 uncultured Zetaproteobacteria bacterium | reverse complement strand
TATGACCGAAAGAAACCACGTCATTGCGGACTTGATCCGCAATCCAGTGAACGGAGGCAAGACTGGATGTTGAATCAAACGAAGTATGACGTTTTTTTGGATTACAATGCTGTTTTAGGCTATGCTGTAGGAAAAAGAATGCCATGCCTTGCGTAATATGAGTTAGGAAGTTGGGCGAAACAGTGCCAAAACGCGATCACTCCACGCGCCGTCTTGCCATTGTTGCACGCCAGCGTGGACGCTTTCCACCTCGCCTGCACTGTTAATCAACACCGTGGTGGGTAAACCGCGTGAACCTAAACGATAAAGTTGGGAAGCATCGGTTTGCATCAACGGAACCTTCCAATCAATCGCCATCAAAAACGCATTTGCGTTGGCGGCTGATTCATCCAAAGAAACGGGCAATACCGTGACTTCAGGGTGATTGCTCAACCATGCTGACATACCAGGCATTTCTGCTCGACATGGGAAGCACCACGAAGCCCATAAATGAATCAGCACAGGTTTACCCTTTAATTCATCCAATTGGTGTACCACGCCTTTTTGATCGCGCCATTCAAAGTCCACCGCATAAACCGACGATGCAATGCTCAACATACCAAGCGCAAGTAAACACCCGCGAATCATCCATTTCATTACAAACTCCTTTTGCTGATTATAGGTATGGTAGTCGTCCAATAACGGTAATACTTTCACCGAACACGCTGCCAATTTATCATGGTAAGGTCAAAATAGGTTTGCCTCACTCAGAGAGGGTCGATAGCTGTAAAGAGGCATAAATAGCACTTTAAAGACCTGAATTCGTATCATAGTGCAATCGCTTTAGGCGTGATCAAGGAAGCACTGCCTCTTGAAAATAGCCTCACTCAACGTTTTGCTTGAAACGTATCAAACACCCTTGGGAAAGCCTTGGGGCTTTCCAGAGATGGAATCACCCAAGCCCAGCGCCTTGGAGCGTGGTACTAGGTTTTTTTCAAGCATCCCAGCGGCAGCAAGGTTTTACCTCAGGGGTCACTATGTTCTTTGCATAAATAGATTGAACACCATACAGTAGCGTCTTGATGTAAAAGGTCTCTGCATGGGGGTGGCTTTTGCCCCCTTGTGCAATGAAACATCGTTGCCGCAGCGGGGCATCGTTACGATCAAATCAAGGCAGGTGCGGCTCATGAAGCGAGTAAAAGCATGGCTGTTGCAAAGGATGACGGATTGGCTCACCCACGAAGCCAATGCCGCTGGCTGGCCTTTATGTGATTTTGACCGTTTACGTTTTGAAATTCGCCCTGCCGATGTTTTACTTATCGAAGGTCGCGCTCGCATCAGCCGCGTGATTCAAACGGTAACACGCAGCGTATGGACGCATAGCGCGCTGTACATTGGTCATTTGCACGACATTGAAGCCATTGACGTACGCGATCAGATTCGTGCCGTGTTACCTCGCGGGTTGGAGCATGAACCCTTGGTGCTAGAAGCCCTGCTGGGGCAAGGTGTCGTGGTCACGCCATTGTCAGCTTACCGCGATTATCATGTGCGCATTTGCCGCCCGCACGGCTTGGCGATGCCTGATGTTCACCGCGTGATTGCTTATGCAGTAGAACGTCTTGGCGTTGGCTACGATGTGCGTCAATTGTTTGATCTAGCGCGACTGTTATTCCCCTATGCTTTATTGCCACGACGTTGGCACTCGACCTTGTTTGAATACGATGCAGGCACTGAATTACGGATTGTTTGCGCCACCCTCATTGCTGATGCCTTTGGTTCGGTGCAATTCCCCATTTTACCGCAATTGGATCCCCAAGCATCAGGGGAAGTGCGCATTAAGCCGCGCAATACGCGTTTGTTTACCCCCTGTGATTTCGATTACTCGCCGTATTTCGATATTATCAAATACCCTTACATGCCGCACACCGAACGTTGTTTGTATGAACAACTGCCGTGGTCGGATGATTTCCATTATGGAGGTGATAAATGATTCAGTGTTTATGTCTTTTGCTCTTGTTAGCAGCGTTTTTTGCCTATTTCCGTGCGCCAATATGGCTGATTGGTGTAAGCCTTGGCGCGTTATTGCTCTTTGAGCTGTTATATTTGCCAATTACATGGTTGCAGTGGCTGGTGTTGGCTGTGCCGTTGGGGCTTGTTTCGTTCTTGCTGACATCATCTACGTGGCGTATCCGTTTGATCTCTCATCCGCTGCAACGCCGTTTGGCTGCGATGTTGCCAAAAATCTCGACCACTGAACGCGAAGCTCTTGAGGCTGGAAATGCGGGTTGGGAGCGTAGCTTTTTTTCTGGGGTTCCCGATTGGCAGGGTTTGCTTGCACAACAAGAGCTACACCTTAGCAACGAGGAGCAGGCATTCCTTGATGGTCCAGTCGATGAACTGTGCGCCATGTTGCATGATTGGAAGATTACCCACAACGATCACGACCTACCACCTGAAGTGTGGGCATTCCTGGGTCAGCATCGTTTTTTTGGCATGATTATTCCGCAAACGTATGGTGGCTTAGGCTTTTCGGCTGAATGTCATTCGGCGGTGGTCATGAAGCTTGCCAGCCGCCAAGTCAGTGCCGCCGTGACGGTGATGGTGCCAAACTCTTTAGGCCCTGCCGAGTTACTGCTTAATTATGGTACGGATGAACAAAAACAACGCCTTTTGCCACGCCTTGCCACGGGTGAAGAAATCCCTTGCTTTGCCCTGACTGCCGCTGAGGCAGGGAGTGATGCTGCTGCCATGACGGATTACGGTGTGGTATGCCGCAACGAGGCAGGGGAATTGGGCATCCGCCTCAACTGGAAAAAACGTTACATTACCTTAGCACC
This sequence comes from uncultured Zetaproteobacteria bacterium, assembly GCA_964645625.1. Classification (GTDB taxonomy): domain Bacteria; phylum Pseudomonadota; class Zetaproteobacteria; order Mariprofundales; family Mariprofundaceae; genus AB-137-C09. The sequence continues at coordinate 16,350 of CAZYAI010000045.1, read as the reverse complement.
TGTTGCCACCCTGTTAGGTCTGGCGTTTAAGTTGTACGACCCTGATGGTTTGTTGGGCGGTTCAAAGCGTGTTGGCATTACTTTGGCATTGATAGCCACCGACACCGCAGGCGTGACGACGGGGCAACGCCATTACCCTATGGGCTTGGCGTTTATGAATGGTCCTACCGAAGGGCATGATGTATGGATTTCTATGGATCACATCATTGGTGGCGTAGCACAAGCGGGTAAGGGCTGGGCGATGTTGATGGCGTGTTTGGGCGATGGACGCGGTATTTCTCTACCAGCGTTGGCAACAGGGGCGGTGCAGAAATGTGCTTATTGTTGTGGTGCTTATGCCCGTGTTCGGAAGCAATTTCATGTGCCGATTGGACGTTTTGAAGGCGTGGAATCGGTGCTGGCAAGCATTGGTGGTCATGCTTATATGATGAATGCAGCGCGCCACTTTACCGTACAAAGCATGGATCGCGGCGAAACATCCACCGTGGCATCGGCGATTGTGAAGTACCACCTCACCGAACGCATGCGTTACTGCGTCAATGCCGCGATGGATATTCATGGTGGTAAAGGCATTTCCCAAGGACCTAATAATTATTTGGGTGAAATGTATCGCGCCTTGCCCATTGGTATTACGGTGGAAGGCGCAAACATCCTGACCCGCTCGCTGATTATTTTTGGTCAAGGCGTATTGCGTTGCCACCCCTATTTATTGACCGAAATGGAATGTTGTAGCCATGATGACGAGGCATCGGTATTGCGCTTTGATGCCGCGCTTTTTAGTCATATCGGCATGACGCTAAGCAATGTTGTACGAAGCCTGTGGCTGGGGTTAAGCCATGCCCAATTCACGCACATTCCTGTGGCAGGGAGTGAAAGCCATTATTACCAACACGTCACGCGTTTTTCTGCGGCACTCGCGCTTTGCTCTGATGTGAGCTTGTTGAGTTTAGGCAGCGCGTTTAAACGACGTGAAGCCATTTCTGCCCGCTTAGGCGATGCTTTTAGCCAACTGTATTTGATTGCAGCGAGCTTGAAATATTTTCGCGATCATGGACGACGAAAAGACGAACTGCCGCTATTGCGTTGGGCCTGTGATGATGCCTTGTACCGCACCCAACAGGCATTGGATGGTGTGTTAAACAACCTCCCTAACCGTCCCTTGGCGTGGTTGTTGCGGCGCATCGTCTTTCCTTGGGGACGGGTGTTTGCGCCACCACCTGATTGGTTGGTGCATCAAGTGGCAGCAAACGTGATGGAACCAGCGGCGAATTTGCGTATTTCGCAAGGTATTTACCGACCAAGCAACAGCGATGAACCGCTCGCACTGTTAGCCGATGCTTGGCATGCCGCGCTGCTGAGTGAGCCGATTGAGCGTAAGTTGGAGCAGGCTGTTCGTGAACAACGTTTAACGGCAGTCATTGGTGATCCACAAGCCGTGGCAAAAGAAGCGCGAGACAATGCGGTGATTACCGAAGAAGAATACCAATTATTCTGTCATAGCAATGCCTTACGCGCACGGGTCATTGCTGTGGATGTGTTTAACGATGGTCAATTCAAGCAGCCCGTGGATGAGCCCGTGAATCAGGAGGTGAATCATGGTTGATACAATGCCGCCCGTATTTGTCGTTGATGGTGCGCGCACGCCGTTTCTTAAATCGCGTAACACGCCTGGTCCTGTCAGTGCCACGGAACTGGCATTGGCAGCGGCTAAACCTTTGCTGCAACGTTTGCCGATTGAAGCGGCACAGATTGATGAAGTCATCATGGGCTGTGTGATTCCCGCGCCTGATGAGGCAAACATTGCGCGTATCCTCGCGCTTAGGCTGGGTTGCGGTGTCCATGTTCCTGCGTGGACGGTGCAACGGCAATGTGCTTCAGGCATGCAAGCCCTCGATTGCGCCTGCCAAGCGATTCAACGTGGGCGTGCTGATTTGGTGCTGGCAGGCGGAACCGAGGCGATGAGTCGCGCACCTTTGCTGTGGCAGCCGAATATGGTGAGTTATTTCAGTGCCTGGCAAGCGGCGCGCAGCATGGGCGAACGTTTGCGCCTGATTGCGCGTTTTCGCCCTGCCATGTTGCGCCCTGTCATTGCTTTGTTGCGCGGACTGCGTGACCCTGTTGTGGGTTTATCGATGGGCGTAACAGCAGAGATTTTAGCGCAACACTTTGCTATTGACCGCACGATGATGGACAGCTTTGCCCTACGCAGCCAGCAGCGCGCTAGCGCGGCAGGTGCACATGAGGAAATCGTCCCATTGTACGACGATACAGGTCAGCTATGGCAAACGGACGATGGTATTCGTAGCGACAGCAGCATGGAACGTTTGGCGCGTTTGCGTCCTGTGTTTGAACCACCGTGGGGCTTGATTACAGCAGGTAACAGCTCGCAAATCAGTGATGGTGCAACGTTACTCATGCTCGCCAGTGAAAAAGCTGTAGCCGCCCATCAACTCCCGGTGTTAGGGCGCATTGTTGATTGCGCATGGGCAGGCGTGGAGCCTGAACTCATGGGCTTAGGTCCTGTCTATGCCAGTGATCGCCTGCTGCGGCAACAAAATATGAGCATGCAGGATGTCGATTATTGGGAGGTTAACGAAGCCTTTGCTGCTCAAGTGCAGGCGTGTTTGGCAGCCATGGCTTCACCTGCGTGGTGTCGCCAGCATTTGCAGCGCGATGATGCCTTGGGAACATTGGATGAAGATCGCCTCAATGTCGATGGCGGAGCGATTGCGTTGGGGCATCCCGTTGGCGCGACAGGGGCGCGGCTGGTGTTGCATGCCTTACATGTATTACATCGGCAACAACAACGCTGTGCTATTGCCACGCTGTGCATTGGTGGTGGGCAAGGTGGCAGCATGATGGTGGTACGTGATGCGTGAATTAGCACAACAACAAGGATGGTTATTGACCACTAACGATGCTGGGCTGCTGACGTTAAGCCTCGATTGCACCGATGCTTCTGCCAATACCCTCAGCCAGTCGGTATTGGATGGCTTAACAAGCATGATTGAGCAGATCAGCATCGCACAGGCGAGCGGCTTGATACTGACTTCGGGCAAAAGCAGTGGCTTTATCGCAGGTGCTGATATTCATGATTTTACCACGATTCATGATGTTGATGCGGCGTACAACTATATGCGTCAGGCACAAGCTTTATTCGATCAATTTGAAGCTCTGCCTTGTCGCACCATCGCCTTGATTGATGGTTTTTGCCTTGGCGGTGGTTTGGAGTTGGCACTGGCGTGTGACGTTCGTCTTGCTTCGGACGATGCGCGTACCACTTTGGGCTTCCCTGAAGTAAAGCTGGGCATTCATCCAGGCTTTGGTGGTACGATGCGTGCTTGCCGTCGTTGTGGTGCTTGGTCAGCCCTACCTTTGATGTTGCAAGGCAAGCAGATTTCGGCACGGCGCGCCCGCGCCATTGGTTTGGTCGATGCCGTCATGCCAGCCCGCCATTTACAACGGGCAGTAGAATACTGGATGGAGCAGCCCGTGCCACAACCATCATGGTGGCAGCGGTGGAGCAATCACGCGCTATTGCGTCCGCTGACGGCGAAGTTTTTGCAGCGGCAGGTGCGTCAACGTGTTGATGAGGCACACTACCCCGCACCTTTTGCGCTGCTGCGTTTGTGGTGTAAACATGGCGATCAAGCGCGCACCATGCTTGATGAGGAGGCACGCTCTGTAGCCCGTTTAATCAACGGCGCAACAGCGCAACAATTGATTCGTGCCTTTTTATTGCGTCAACAACTCAAGGACTTAGGCAAAAACAGCAGCCATAAAGCACAGCATGTTCACGTTGTTGGCGCGGGTGTGATGGGTGGTGATATTGCAGCATGGTGCGCGCTGCGCGGTTTGCACGTCACCTTGCAAGATCAAAGTGCCGAACGTATTGCTCCTGCTATCGGGCGCGCTGCTGCCATGTTTCGCCGTCAACTGAAAGATGAACCAGCGATTCAGGCGGCGATGGATCGTTTGTTGCCTGATGTCGCGGGGCGAGGCGTTGCCAAAGCAGATGTCATCATCGAAGCGGTGTTTGAAGACCTTGGCGTTAAACAACAGCTATTCCTTGCCCTCGAAGCTCAAGCACGCCACGACGCGCTGCTGGCGACCAATACCTCAAGCATCCCATTGCAAGCTATTGCCAGTGTTTTGCAGCAACCGGAACGCTTGGTTGGACTACACTTCTTCAACCCTGTGGCGCGCATGGCGTTGATTGAGGTGGTACACAACGGTGCGGAACATCGCCATAGCCAAGCCGTCACACAAGCCCTCGCTATGGCGAATCAATTGGGTAAGTTGCCATTACCTGTTGCCAGTCACCCTGGTTTTTTGGTTAATCGCATCCTTATGCCTTATTTGATGCAAGCGATGATGATGGTGGACGAAGGCATCGCCATTGCTTCGATTGACCGCATTGCTACCGATTGGGGCATGCCGATGGGACCGCTATTGCTCGCCGACCATGTGGGTTTGGATGTTTGCCAGCATGTTGCGACGGTGTTGACGGAGGCTTTAGGTTACAGCATGCCCGCATCGCTTAGCCAGCGTGTGAACGCGGGTGAACTGGGTAAAAAAACAGAGCGCGGTTTTTATGGGCATCCACTTAAGCGTAATCTGCCATTTGAGTACGACAAGCAAAGCAATAGCCTCAACGATGCTGATATTCGTGACCGTTTGGTGTATAGCATGCTGAACGAGAGCGTTGCTTGTTTAAGTGAAGGCGTGGTTGCAAGTGCCGACCTTTGCGATGCGGGGATGATCTTTGGTACAGGCTTTGCACCATTCCGAGGTGGTCCGATGCAATTTATTCAGCAGCAAGGCGTAGCAGCTTGTGTGCAACGTTTGGAGCAGTTGCGCCGTTATGATGAAAAGGTTTTCACCCCTCATCCTGGCTGGCGCGAACTGCCTGCAAGCGAGGCTGGCGATGGCGTGTAGATCCAAAGCTATTCCATTGACCGAGGCGGACACCCTTTGCGCGCTATTTCAACAGCGCGTGCGCTATTCCGCTGATGTTGAGGCATACCATTATTTTGATGAACGCACGCAACAGTGGCAGAGCATCACCTGGAAGTTGATGGCGCATTGTGTGCAACAATGGCAAAACGCCCTGCAACGCGAAGGACTACAAGCAGGCGACAGGGTGGCGATCATGTTGGCGAACAGTCCGCGTTGGGTGATGTTTGACCAAGCGGCGTTGGCATTAGGGCTGATCGTCGTGCCGCTCTATATTGCCGATAATCCCGAAAATATTGCCTATATCTTGCAGCACAGCGGCGCGAAATTGCTGCTGCTTAATGGCACTGAGCAATGGCAACGGCTACAAGGCATGCGTCCGCAACTCAATGGACTGGTGCGTGTACTCAGCGTCAAACCATTGCAAGACCCGCGTAGCAGCAACATCATGCACCTAGAGGCATGGCTCAGTGGTCAGCAAGTGAAGCTGCGCAAACATCGGGTGCAAGCGCATGATGTAGCCAGCATCGTCTATACTTCAGGTACGACAGGTCACCCAAAAGGGGTGGTGCTAACGCATGACAATATGCTGTATAATGCATGGGCAGGTATGGAACACATTCGCGTTTATTGCGATGATTTGTTTTTGTCTTTTTTACCACTCTCACACACTTTGGAACGCACCATTGGTTATTACTTACCCATGATGGCAGGGGCGCAGGTGGCGTATGCGCGTTCCATTACCACTTTGTCGGATGATTTAAAACGCATGCAGCCGACGATTATCATCACCGTGCCGCGTATTTTTGAGCGCGTGTATGAAAAAATGCAACAGCGTTTGAGTCAGAAGCCCGAACCAGTACAGCGTCTATTTAAGCAAGCCGTCGAAATTGGCTGGCAAGACTTCTTACATCGGCAGGGGCAAGCAGCGTGGCAGCCGAAGTTATTGCTTGCGCCATTGTTTCACCTGCTGTTTGGTCGTCCTTTGCGTCAGGCTTTGGGCGGACGTTTGCGCTTTGCTATCTCTGGTGGCGCAGCCTTGAACCCCCAGCTTTCGCGCACGTTTTTGGCACTGGGTATTGCTGTACAGCAAGGTTATGGATTAACCGAAAACAGCCCCGTCATCAGCGTTAACAAGATACAGGGCAACAAGCCTGCCAGTGTTGGCACTGCTTTAATCGGCATGGAAACCCGCGTTGATGAGCAGCAACAATTGTGGGTGCGTGGTCGCAGTGTGATGCGTGGTTATTGGAATAATCCGTTGGCAACGGAAGAAGTGTTGCAAGACGATGGTTGGTTAAAAACAGGCGATGTGGTGCATTGCGATGATGATGCTTACATCTATATCACGGGGCGATTAAAAGATATTATCGTATTATCCAACGGTGAAAAACTCTGCCCTGAAGACATGGAAACGATGATGACCTTGGAGCCAACCATCGACCAAGCGGTATTGATTGGCGAAGGTCGCCCTTATCTTGCCGCCTTGATCGTCCCCAGCGAAGATGAGCGTCAACGTTTACAGCAAGCCTATGGTGAAGTATGGCATAGCCACCCCGAAGCCATCAAGCAAACCCTACAAACCGTTCAACAAGCCACCCGAGAGTTCCCAGGCTACGCCAAAATTCGCCGCATACAGCTATGCCCCGAGCCGTGGAGTATAGAAAATCACCTGCTAACCCCAACCCTCAAGCAACGTCGAACGAAAATCATAAGTCTTTATCACAATGACATCGAACGCTTGTATCAACGGTGATGGGGTGGTTTTAAGTCGAATTGATGATGTTAAGTTTAACAAAAACCCCTTGAGTTTTGAAAAAGTTGCCACCTTTATGGTCTTTGTTCATGCTATGCAACTTTAATAATATTTGGGAAGTGGAGTGCGAATGTCTAATAAGAAAATGCTTTCAACGTCGGCCTTAGCCAAAAAACTTGGTGTCGCCTCACAGGAGCTATTTGCCAAATTTAACCGTGATAAACTTATTTTTAGGGATAATGATGGAAAGTGGCAGTTGACTACCATGGGTGTAAAAATTGGTGGGGAGTATGCAGAAAGCTCAAAGTACGGTCGTTATATCCGCTGGCCAGAAACCATCGCTGCTGCTCCTACAGTAGAGAAACAGGCTGCGGCAAGAGCAACGGCGAAGGCTCTTGGTGATCCATTCGGGCTGACACCGAACAAGGTAAATTTTATGCTTTCGGAACTTGGATGGATTGAAAAATCTCTCAAAGGTTGGAAGCTAACCAAGCAAGGAGAGAAGGTCGGTGGCATGCAGGATGAGGATCGCCGATCAGGTGTTCCCTTTGTCCGTTGGCCTGAAAGTATATTGAAGCACCGGGCGTTTCTTGATTCCATTAAAGAGGTTAAGGGCGAGGCTGAACAGATGCCAGAACCATCAGCGCAGACATCCACAGGTCAGCAAAACTTCAGGGAAAAATTCGAAGCCAAGCATCGCACTACCGACGGTCATTATGTACGCTCCAAAGCGGAGATGCTCATCGATAACTGGCTCTATATGGCTGAAATTATTCACGCCTACGAGCGTAAACTGCCCGTGGAAGAGAATGTTTATTGCGATTTTTATATCCCGACTGGCAAGGTGTACATCGAATACTGGGGTTACGAGAACGACTCTAAATACCTTCATCGTAAAAAAAAGAAGATCGAAATCTACGAAAAATATGATTTCAATTTGATCCAGCTACAGGATGCCGATGTTCAGAATTTAGATGATATTTTGCCAAGGTTGCTGCTGAAATTTGGCGTGCAGTCTTACTAAGCGAGGTTGTCGCACGCTATTATGACGAAAAGCAGTGAACGAGCTAGGCTTGAGAACTTGATTTTTAATGCTGTTTTTTTCAATTATTCAAGCCTGACCCGTTTACACAGAAACCAAGATGATGAGTGGATCGCGGAAGCTGTTGAACTGTACCGATAGGGCGAGGAAGATGATGACCACGGCGAACAGCATGATGAAGACGAAACCGCCTGATTCCTGTTGGAACTGCCGCGATTGCCCTGCGTAGTCCGCGCTGTAACCAGCGGAGGCGACTTCGTGCAAGGTTTGACGCATGAAGTCCAACACCTGCTGCTGCGATAGTCCTGGTGCAAATACGCCTTGGATTTTGGCGGCGTTAAGCTGCTGGAATCGGTTGATGGATTCAGGTACAACGCTGTCCGCCAAACTCGCTACCGTGGATGCTTGCACCATCTGCCCCGATGGTGTGCGTAAGTAATAATCCAAGGTTTGGTCAGGGTTCAAGCGGTAACGCTGAGCTACCTGCGGCATGACGCGGTAGGAACGTCCGTCGATGGAAAAATAATTTACGTAAAGGGGTCAGGCTTGGTAAAGGGGTCAGGCTTGAATAGTTGAAAAAACAGCATAAAAGTTCAATTTTTCAAGCCTGACCCGTTTACCAAATGCTCACCACAATCCACCTCGGATCATCATAACGAACACTACGATAAGCAGGAAAAGCGGAAGCAGAATGATACTCATAAATATGAGGAAATAGAGTGTGAGGAAATAGAGTGGAGGTTTGGCGTTGCTTTCTTCGTCAACCAGGTGCTTGATCCACCAGGCTCTGAAGTCGCCCACGTAGAAGATAAGTACCTCACATGCCAGCCATAAACAAAACATCATGAATATCACGAGGAGGTGTATTGATTCATAATCGGGATTTTTCAAGATGGAAAAAAAGATGAACCAAATAATGAGTATCACGACACTGCCAGAGATATAGGCGAGGAGGCTGCCGAATTCATCATTCTCTTCCTGCTCGTTCTCTTTCTGTTCAGCTGCCGTCTGTAGCGCATCCTGTTGTTGTGAGCGCTGTTTGTTTGTGACTATCGCGAAGCCAATAGCAATGATCACGATCAAAACGACGATGTTTACGAACATTGTTACGATGCTGGATATGATGCTTACGATAGCGGCCAGCATTGAGGCGACGCTATTGATAATGAAGGGGTCAGGCTTGAAAACTTGACTTTTAATGCTATTTTTTTCAATTATTCAAGCCTGACCCGTTTATGTCGCTGGCATCGATTTGCTACTTCAACAATATGGGTGAGATAATCAACAAGGCGAAGTTGTTTGCTTACACTCATACGATTTCAGCTTCATTAAGTATTTGCTGTCGAAAAGATGCTGGCAATGCCTGCGGTGTAACTACATCAATAGAGATACCTAGCAGTGTTTGGAGCTCCAAACGAATAGCCCCAATATCAAACAATGTCATCTCATCCGTTGGTTCGACAAGCAGGTCTAAATCACTTGTTTCGGTGTCTTCTTTACGCAGCACTGAACCAAACACACGAACCTGCATCGCCCGATGGCTTAGTACAATATGGCGAATTTGCGTTCGGTATTTTTGCAAAGCGAGATACGGGCGCATATAATAATCCTTTGATTGATAGGAATTTCGTTACCTTATTAGCATGCTATCTTTTATCAAGACCTTCGCATTTTCTATTGAGCCATCCTCCGTTTGTTTAATGCCATGTACATCGCTGGTACGACGAATAATGTGAATAATGTACCGATGGAGAGTCCTGCGCAGATGACTAAGCCCATGGCGTGGCGACCTGCTGCACCTGCGCCGTGGGCTAGGACTAGCGGCAGCACACCTAATACCATGGCGGCGGTGGTCATCAGAATAGGGCGTAAGCGTACCGATGCCGCTTCGACGATGGCATCCATTTTACTGCGCCCTTGTTGCTGTAATTCGTTGGCGAATTGTACAATCAGGATGCCGTGTTTACTGATTAAGCCCATCAGCGTGACCAGACCTACTTGGGTGTAGATGTTGATGCTCGCCATGCCCATATTGATGAACACCAACGCGCCCAGCATCGCCATCGGTACAGAAACCAAGATGATGAGTGGATCGCGGAAGCTGTTGAACTGTACCGATAGGGCGAGGAAGATGATGACCACGGCGAACAGCATGATGAAGACGAAACCGCCTGATTCCTGTTGGAACTGCCGCGATTGCCCTGCGTAGTCCGCGCTGTAACCAGCGGAGGCGACTTCGTGCAAGGTTTGACGCATGAAGTCCAACACCTGCTGCTGCGATAGCCCTGGTGCAAATACGCCTTGGATTTTGGCGGCGTTAAGCTGCTGGAAGCGGTTGATGGATTCAGGCACGACGCTGTCCGCCAAACTCGCTACCGTGGACGCTTGCACCATCTGCCCCGATGGCGTGCGTAAGTAATAATCCAAGGTTTGGTCAGGGTTCAAGCGGTAACGCTGAGCCACTTGCGGCATGACGCGGTAGGAACGTCCGTCGATAGAAAAATAATTAACATAACCGCCGCCCAAAGCACTGCCCATCGCTGCGCCAACGCTTTGCTGGGTCATGCCGAGGTCGGCAACCAAATCGCGATCGACCACCAGCGTGCTTTGTGGTTTGTCGATTTTCAAATCGGTATCGACAAAAAAGAACATGCCGCTGGCTTGCGCTTTGGCTAACACCTGTTCGACCACGTGATGCAGATTCTCGAATGATTCCGTAGTTTTAATAATGAATTGCAACGGTAAGCCGCCAGAGCCAGGTAGGGCAGGCATTTGGAAGGCTGCCACACGTGCGCCAGCAATGGTGTTCCACCGCTGCTGTAGCTCCTGTTGCAGTTCGGCTGCGCTACGCTGACGTTGTTCCCACGGCGTGAAAATAACACCGCCAATGCCTTGGCTGCGTGTGGGCGTACCCGTAAGTTGAAACATTTGGTCGTACTCGGGTAGGTCATGCGCCAATTGGTAGGCTTGGTCGGCGTAGGATGCCATTTGTTCTGCCGTTGCTGTGGGCGCGCCAACGATTTGCCCTAACACCATGCCTTGGTCTTCTTGCGGTGCGAGTTCAGATTGCGAGGTTTGGAATAGGTAAACGGTTACGCCCAGCAATAAACAGCCCATCACTACCAATACTGGCCAAGTGGATAAAGCACCACGCAAACGACGTTGATACCAGCCTTGGCACGCCTCAAATATGCGGTCTGTCCATGCCAATAAAGCATTCTGCCCCTGTTTCTCTTTAAACATAGCAGAGGTCATCATTGGCGATAAGGTCAGTGCGACAATGCCAGAAATGGTTACTGCGCCCGCTAAGGTGAAGGCAAACTCGGTAAACAATGCACCCGTCAAACCACCCTGAAAACCAATCGGCACGTAAGCGGCAATGAGGACGATGGTCATGGCAATAATCGGCCCGCCCAGTTCTCGCGCTGCCAAAATCGCTGCATCAAAGGCGGATTTGCCCTCTTTGTGCATGTGGCGATCGACGTTTTCTACCACAATAATGGCATCATCCACCACCAAGCCAATGGCTAAGACCAAAGCGAGTAAGGTCAGCAAATTGATGGTGTAGCCCAAGGCTTCCATCATAAAAAACGCGCCGATAAGCGATAGCGGAATAGCAATCAAAGGAATAACAACCGCGCGCCAGTGACCAAGGAATAGGAACACCACCAATGCCACAATCAACAGTGCTTCGAGCAAGGTTTTGACCACTTCATCAATAGAACTTTGGATGAACTTAGTGCCGTCATAGACGATTTTACCCGTTAAACCTGTGGGCATTTGCGCCTGAATGTTGGGGAAGGCATCGCGCACGCGCTGGGTGACTTCCAGCACGTTTGCATCGGGCGCAACCTTGATGCCGACAAACACCGAGCGTTTGCCATCAAAGGCGGTGGAAAGTTGGTAGTCTTCTGCCCCTAACGTGACGTTGGCAACATCTTGCAAGCGTACCGTGCCAGTGGCGTTACGGCGGATGATGAGTTGGCGGAACTCCTCTACAGAATGCACATCGGTGGCAGCGTTCAAATCCACCGTCACCATCTGCCCCTGACTGCGCCCCAATGCGGCAAGGAAGTTATTGTTTGCCAAGGCTGCGTTGACATCGGTGGCGGTAATGCCGTGCGCTGCCATGCGTACAGGGTCAAGCCAGGCACGCAAGGCGAATTGCCGTGCGCCGATAATTTCTGCCTGCTGCACGCCTTCTAATCCATCCAGTTGCGGTTTGACCACGCGCAGCAGATAATCGGTAAGCTGGTTATTCTCCAGCACATCGCTGAAAAAACCCATGTACATGGCATCAATGGTTTCGCCGACTTGCACGGTAATGACGGGCTGCTGTGCCTGCGCAGGTAGCTGATTGAGTACGGCATTCACCTTGGCGTTAATATCGGTCAAGGCGCGGTTGGAATCATAATTCAGGCGCAGGGTGGCTGAAATCGTCGAAGCAGAACTGACGCTGACCGAAGATAGGTAATCAATACCGCCAGCCTGTGCAATCGCCGTTTCTAATGGTTGGGTGATAAAGCCCGCCACGGTTTTGGCATCCGCGCCGTAATAAACCGTGCTGACCGTGACCACTGCATTCTGCGTTTCGGGGTATTGGCGAATGGGTAGCTGGTTGATGGCTTGCAGCCCCAACACCAAAATCAGCAAGCTGATGGTGGTTGCCAGCACGGGGCGTTTGATAAATATATCGGTGTAGTTCATGGCTTAACGATCCTGCGGCATGGGAGCTTCATCGTTGCTTGGTTTGATGGTGTTATCGATAATCAATACCGTGCCATTGCGCAGCTTCATTTGCCCACTGGTGACGACGTGGTCGCCTGCTTTTACACCGTCGATGATTGCCACTTGGTCGCCACGTTTCGCCCCTGTTTTGACGAACACCTGTTCGGCTTTCCATACTTCTTTGCCGTCTTGTTGTTCAGACTTGGCAAGAAACACCGTTGCGCCATACGCTTGGAAGCTCAACGCTGTTTGCGGCAGGGTGATCGCCTGTTGTACACTGCCGTGCTTGATGGCGACCTGCACAAACATACCTGGCAGCAATTGCCCTTGCGGGTTATCCATTTGCGCTTCCACTTGGATGTTGCGGCTGGCAGCATCAACATTGGGGTTGATGGCAGTGATATGTCCTGCAAAATCTTGCTCTGGGAAGGCATTGACGTGAACGCGCACAGGCTGACCGCGTTCCAGCTCCGCCAATACCTGTTGCGGTAGGCTGAAATCGACAAAAAGCTGTGAATTATCCGTCAAACTGGTCACCACATCACCAGGGCGAATGTATTGCCCTTCATCAAGATGACGGATGCCAACCACGCCATCAAAAGGCGCGGTAATACGTGTTTGCGCGATGCGCTCCCGTTGCTCTTTAACCTGCGCTTTTTTCACCGCCAGATCTGCTTCATCGGCATCCAATTTAGCACGGCTCACGGCATGGACGCGGTATTGCTGAAGGTCACGTTGCAAAGTGGATGCAGCAAGTGCTTCTGCGGCCTTTAATGCCTGTAATTGCGCTTGTGCGGTGTTGGAATCCAAGGTGATTAACACATCACCACGCTTCACGGTTTGCCCTGATGTGAAACCGACTTTTGCCACCAGTCCTGCTACTTCGCTGCTGATGTTTACCGATTGTTTGGCACGCAAAGAACCCACGGCATTCCATTGCGGTTGCCAATCACTGGTTTGCGCTTCCATAGCGGTCACAGTAGCTGGCGGAGCAGCATTGCCTGCCAAAAACTGCGCCATCATCTTGGCTTTGAACATCTGAAACCAGATGACACCGCCAATCACGCCAGCCATGATGAGTAACATAATAATCATTCGTTTGGTCATAATTGTTGTTCCTTTGTTGGGTATTAAATAGGAGTGGACATCATTGCCCATAAATCATCAAAATCACTGGGGGTGAGGCAGCCTTTAAAAAGGTGCTTTTGGCGGTCGTTGGATTTTTGCGCGCCTAATGATTGATTGAGTACGCTATGAACCACCGTGCTATAAAACTTCTTCCCATGAACCCATTGCTTCAGTTGGTCATCACATGGTAATTTTTGTACGTCTGCTAAGCGTTGTTGGTAATTCAACCATAGCTGGTCTGGCTCTAAGTAGTCATGCCAATCATGCAAGGTGCGTTGAATGGTGGCTTCATCCAATGCTAGTTGAGGGTCAAGCAAGGATTCTTTGAAGCCTTTGGCTCGCAGCCCTTCCCAAAGCGGGTTAATGATTGACCACAACACACCATGTTTTACCCAGCGATCCATATCGCGCTGTATATTCTGTTTCAACGCTTGTTCGCCGCCGCTGATTTTTCGCTGTTGATTCGGTGGTAATGCATCCCATAGCTCACTGGCTACAATGAGATAGTTTTCGATACAAAAGCGCGGTAAAATCCAAAGGTTGGGGTACGTTTCTTTTTTCTCTCGAATTACTTCAGCAGTCCATTCATCCCGATCCACAACGCCCAACCATTCGGGTTTCTTTTTCAGTATTTCTAATACATTTTGCTTCTTTCCAGCTTCAGTGATCACCCATTGCTGTGATATATTAGCATCTTTTTTTTGAGCGAATTCAGTGATGGCATGAACATCATCCACGCCCTCCACCAATAATACCCTTTTATCACTTGCTCCGATTTTTTGCTCTTCTATGTCGCGGATTTTTTGTTCTAAGCGACTCATGATGTTGCACGCTTCGTGTTGAGGTTAATTCGTACGCTATGGTGTTCATAACGCTGCCAAACATCGGTTGCGTGGGAGGTAATCAGCAGTTGACCATGTCGCTCTGCCACCAGTTGCTCTAACACCGTCAATAAGGGGGAAATCAAGGAAGGGTGCAAATACAAGTCAGGTTCATCAATCAGCACGATGCCATCGTTTTGCATCCAGCGACTGACCACATAAATGATAATCAGCACCTGATGTTCGCCCGAACTTAATTCATCCAAGTAATGATAAACGCCGCGCTTTCCTGCGATTTTTACGCGCAATCGACCTTCATTGGGTTGAATATCGGTAATAATCTCTTTACCCATTAAAAAGCTATTGAGGTGGCGAATAATCTCATGGAAGCGATGAAGTTGTGTTGTTTTCAACGTAATTAACGATGCTTCGAGTTGCCCTTTCCAGTCTTCGGATACGATGTAACGACCGAGCCAGCGTAACGATAGTGGATCGGGCAATGGCTCGGCAATATTTCGTTTGGGTTTAACCCAGCGTCGCTCTTCGGCATCCAAATAGATTATATTCGGTGCATCCACCTTATCATAGGACAACATCATTCTACGTCGATCATTACACCAATCGCCAAGCCATTCAGCTTCTGGTAAATGTAATGTTCTCGTGTAACTGCCTTGTTTGGCTAAGGGCTTGAGGCTCTCCCCTACAAAAATCATCTCAGGATGTTCTGCTTGCAGTATTTTAAGCCATGCGTCTGAACCAAAAACAAAAGCAAGCGGCTGCTGATAGAAGGGTTGCACACCATCGACGACCACGGCAATGCCCCCCTCTGTCCATTGCATTAACCATGTGAACGCTTCATGTTTTCGCGGTAGTATTTTTTGATGATCCAACCAATGACCTGTGGCATCCCAAAGCATAGCAATGGCACGCAATAATGTTGATTTTCCGCAACCATTTACCCCTGTGAACAACACCTGTTTCTCGGCTTCCTCTGTCCAGTCATTGCGCAGTAGAATGCCCTGATGATCCAATGGACCAAAGTTATGCGTATAAATAGCTGTGATTTTCATGGTTGCTACTCCATTTGTTTTTGTTCAAGTGGTGAGGGGCTGATATTAGGGCAGGTACAAGGCCTGCCTGTACAGAACCTGCCCGTACAATGGAGGGCGTGGAAGTCATAGGGGGCTGCCGCCTAGGGCTTGTAGCAGGGCTGTGGTGTCATTTAGTAGTGTGGTGCGTGCTTGAACGACGGCAATGTGCGCCTGCTGCCATTGGCTTTGGGCGGTGAGTAGAGCCAGTTGCGTGCTTGCGCCTTGAGCGAATTGTTTGACTGCTAAATCGTGGCTTTCTTTGGCCAAGGCTTCAGCTTGTTGTTGTAGTTGGTAGCTGTGTTGATCGTGTTGCAAGGCTTGCAAGGCATCGGCAACATTACCGAAAGCTTGCAGCAAGGTGTTGCGATATACAGCACGCGCTTGTTCAAAGTCTGCTTCAGCAGCGCGTTTGTAGGCGCGTAGTTCGCCTGCGTGAAACAGCGGCTGCAAAAGGTTGGCTCCAAGATTCCAGATGGGCTTGGTGGTTAGGATGTCGATCAAGCGTGTTCCTTCTGTCCCCATGCCTGAAGTGATGGAAAACTGCGGGTATAAGTTCGCCGTGGCTACGCCGACTTGCGCGCTTGCTTGATGCAACAATGCTTCTGCACCTTGAATGTCTGGACGTTGCTGGGCTAACGTTGAGGGCAGCGAAAGTGGTAAGTCTTTTGGCAGATGCAGTTCCGCCAAGGTGAATGTTGGCAAGTCTGCTTCGCTGGGCATGACCCCCACCAAAACGGCGAGTTGGTGACGGCTAAACGCCAATGCTTTTCTTAGTGGTGGTAATGCTGTTTGCAACTGGGCAACGGCTGTGCGTTGTAACAATAATTC
>CAZYAI010000044.1:0-19406 GCA_964645625.1 uncultured Zetaproteobacteria bacterium | reverse complement strand
ATCCAATAGGTTCGCCAAACGGAGGTTGTTTTTAGATAAAAAAAGGAGCTATAATGCATTGATTTAATAAAGCCTATACAAAAACAGCATCATTATTTATCAATATTAGTTTCATATAGCGCGATATTTTGGAATAGGGGGCACTTGCCAGCTTCATTATCACGCCCAAAAAGTTAGCGCAGACATTGATTTAGTGCCTTATCATTAATCATCAACGCCTATAATTTAGCCACTGATGATTATCACGACGATTTATGAATGTCAGACTAGGAGGCTGTCCGAGAATGCCTCGCTACGCTCTCCATTCTCGGACAGCCTCCTAGGGGTAAGAGCCGCTTACTAGCGATTGAGCTTATGATACGAATTCAGGGCTTATGAAGGTTGCAGTTGTACAGCATCACAGCTACCATCACCAGACAGATACAAACAATCGCAGGTGTAAAAAGCTGTATGTTGAATATTTAGCAAATTACTTTTTGCTAACAAACATACCTTTTTCACCTGCAGTAATTACAATATTCCATCACAAGTAGCTTGCAGAAACCCATGCGCAAACGGAATATCTATTCTTTTAACCTTAAAAACAAGGATGTTTATCATGCAATATTTCTCAGTTGACGATGCGCAGGCGTGCATCCTGCAACATACACAACGTTGCAGGCACGAGTCCATCGCACTTCATGATAGTCTAGGGCGTGTGTTGGCGGAGGATGTGCTTTCTAATCGCAATCACCCACCTTACGATGTGTCAGCGATGGATGGCTATGGTGTGCGCTATGCTGATATTGCCCATGCTACGGCAGAAGAACCTGTGAACCTCGCTGTGGTGGATGATATTCGTGCTGGTGCTATGCCGAAGTGTCGTGTGTTGACGGGCAAGGCAGCGCGAATTATGACGGGCGCAGCAACACCTGAGGGTGTGGATACCGTAATTCGCGTGGAAGATACCAATGCAGATGATGACCATCAGGTATGGATTCGTGCTGCTGCACCACAAGGCGCAAACATTCGCCTACTGGGTGAGAACCTGCGTAAAGATAACATCGTTCTAACGCAAGGAGCGACGATTACGCCTGGCGTGCTGGCTATTTTAGCGATGCTAAAACAACACACCGTGACAGTGTACGCCCAGCCACGAGTGGCGATTTTAGCAACAGGCGATGAGTTGGAAGCCCTAGATGAAGCGATGGACGAAGAGAAAATCCCCGATGCCAACAGCCATGCCTTGTACGCACAATGCAAAGCATTGGGTATTGAGGCGACGATGCTTGGTATAGCACGAGATAATCCCATTGAATTGCGCGCCAAACTGGCAAAAGGTCTGAGCTATGATGTGTTGCTTGCTTCGGGCGGCGTGTCGGTTGGTGTACATGATTTTGTGCGCCCTACTTTGGCTGATTTGGGGATTTCCATGCACTTTTGGCGTGTTGCCATGCGCCCTGGTCACCCCTTGGCATTCGGTACTCATGCAGATGGCACAAAGATTTTTGCATTGCCAGGGAACCCAGTTGCCAGCATGGTCTGCTTTGAACAATTCGTTACCCCAGCCTTACGCGCCATGATGGGGCACCAGCAAATGTACCGCCGTACCGTAGCAGCACGCCTGACCCATGATATAAAAGACAGGATAGGACGGACGCACTTTATGCGTGTAACGTTGACTCAAGACAAGCACGGTTACAACGCGACTTCAACAGGAGTACAAGGCAGTGGTGTGTTAATGTCGATGGCTGTAGCACAAGCATTGCTCCCGATACCTGCCAGTACCACGATGATGCACGCAGGTGATGTGGTGAATGTACAATTACTACAAGGTATGGAGTTTCAGGCCGATGCTGGCGTGGAGTGTTAAATGAAAAACATTAAGATAGGAATCGTCACAGTTTCTGACCGTGCCAGTCGCGGTGAATACGAAGATTTAGGCGGTCCTGCCATGGTGGCATGGTTTGAGCGCGTGCTAAGTTCGGAGTGGCATGCCGTCAAACGTGTGATACCTGACGATCAGCCGGGGATTGAGGCAACCTTAAAAGAGCTCGCCGATATAGAGAGGTGTTGTTTGATTGTTACCACAGGTGGGACAGGACCATCCGTACGTGATGTCACCCCTGAAGCAACTGAGGCGGTGTGTAAAAAGATGATGCCTGGCTTTGGAGAACTGATGAGGCAAGCGTCACTTAAATTTGTACCAACAGCAATACTTTCTCGGCAAACGGCAGGTCTTCGCGGACAATCGTTAATCCTGAATCTACCAGGCAAACCTTCCGCTATTGACGATTGTTTGAACGCTGTATTCCCTGCTATTCCGTATTGCATTGACCTCATCAACGGGCCGTTTATCGAAGCCGATGCCGCGCAATGTACGGTGTTTCGCCCTAAAGCTAAAACGTAATCTAGCCTGAATTATTCATAAATTGTCGTGATGATTGCGTAGAACCTTTGTTTGCAACGGATGTCTTGTCGGGAGTAGCATACCAGTGGATACGCTCGACTGACAAGGTGTTCTTTGCGGACAAAGGGGCAAGTAAGTGCGCGATAGTATTTGTGAATAATTCAGGCTAGGAAACTGTCTGAAAAGAGAGGAGTCATGGTTGAGCACATAGATTCACAGCGCAGGAGATTTATAACTCGTCGGCAAATGCCGTTACGTCCACCGTGGGCATTGATTGAACATGACTTTCAAGACGCTTGCACCCGTTGTGGTGATTGCATTGCCGCTTGCCCTGAACATATTCTTATCCGCGAAGGCGCACATGGTTACCCTATGGTGGATTTCGCGCAAGGTGAATGCACATTCTGCCAACAATGCGTTAATCATTGTCCCACGCCTGCATTGAACTTAGCACACACCCCACCTTGGACGGCATCGCTTAAAATTGCCAACAGCTGTATCACGGCTCAGAACGTGATTTGCACCACCTGCGCTGAACATTGCGAAGCGCAAGCGATTCGCTTTACCCCCACCTTGGGACGTGTCTCCCAGCCGAGCTGGACTGCTGACCACTGTACTTATTGTGGTGCTTGTGTGGTAGTATGCCCCACTTCTGCGATAGCCATTCAACCGATAGAGGTATGATGATGAATAAAGAAAGTGATGATGACGTGGGATGCATTGTCGGTGCAGTGGTGCAATTGCAGCCAACCGTTGATGCCTGCGCGATTAAAAAGCAATTATTAAGCCATCAAGGTGTCGAAATTCACGCCGAAGATGCGCAAGCTCGTTTGGTCATTACGATGGAACAAGCGACCAGTAAACAAGTGCTTCTCGTATCTGAAGCGATTCAAAAAACTCAAGGGGTGTTAAGTATCACCCCCGTTTATCAACACTGCGAAGAAATCACGCAGAATGATGAACAAGGAGGATGGAAATGGCGTTAAATCGCAGGGACTTTATCAAATCAAGCGCAGCTACGGCGGCTGCCTTGTCCATCAACATCAGCTTGCCGAGCATGGTTCAAGGCATGAATATGTTTGATGCCGAAAAAAACACCATTCGCTGGGACAAAGCCCCATGCCGTTTTTGCGGCGTAGGCTGCGGTGTATTGGTCGGCACGAAGGATAATCGCATTGTTGCTACCCAAGCCGACCCGAAAGCTGAAGTAAACAAGGGCATTAACTGTATTAAAGGTTATTTCCTTTCTAAGATCATGTATGGCAAAGATCGTTTGACCACACCATTATTGCGCATGAAGGGCGGCAAGTTCCACAAAGAGGGTGAGTTTACCCCTGTTTCTTGGGATGTTGCCTTCGATATCATGGCAGAGAAATGGAAAGAGACGCTGAAGAAAAAAGGCCCTGAAGCAGTGGGCATGTTTGGTTCGGGTCAGTGGACGATCCCCGAAGGTTACGCTGCCTCCAAGTTGATGAAGGCTGGCTTTCGTTCCAATAACATTGATCCCAATGCGCGGCATTGCATGGCTTCTGCGGTCGGTAGCTTTATGCGCACCTTTGGTTCTGATGAGCCGATGGGCTGCTATGACGACCTTGAACACGCTGATGCCTTTGTGCTGTGGGGTTCAAACATGGCAGAGATGCACCCTATTTTATGGACACGCATCACCGACACGCGCTTGAGCAAGCCTGATTCCGAAGTCCATGTGTTATCCACCTACCAGCACCGTTGCTTTGATTTGGCAGACAATGGCATGGTCTTCACACCGCAAACCGATATGGTCATCCTCAACTATATTGCCAATTATATTATTGAGAACAAGGCTTATGACCAGACATTTTTGGATAAGCATGTGTTGTTCAAAACCACCCTCACCGATATTGGTTATGGCTTGCGTCCTGAGCATCCGCTGGAGCAAAAGGCGGAAAATGCAGGGAAAGGCACGATGTCGGGCAGTACCTTGCAAGAATACGCCGAGCTGGTGAAGCCTTACACCTTGGAATATGCAGCGAAAATGTCGAGCGTGCCAGAAGCTCAATTACTGCGCTTGGCGAAATTGTATGCTAACCCGAAAAAGAAAATCACCTCGTTGTGGACGATGGGCTTTAATCAACATACTCGTGGCGTGTGGACGAACAGCTTATTGTATAACGTGCATTTGTTGATGGGGAAGATTTCCGAACCGGGCAACAGTCCATTTTCGCTAACGGGTCAACCATCGGCTTGTGGTACGGCGCGTGAAGTCGGTACGTTCTCCCACCGCTTACCTGCTGACTTGGTGGTGAAGAAAAAAGAACACCGCGACTTTGCCGAAAGTGTGTGGAAACTGCCCGAAGGCACGATTCCTGCCAAACCTGGCTACCACGCCGTGCAGCATAACCGCATGTTGAAAGACAGCGTGATCAATGCTTATTGGTCGATGTGCAACAACAATGTGCAAGCGGCTGCAAACATGAACGAGGAGACCTTGCCAGGTTATCGCAACCCCGATAATTTCATCGTGGTATCCGACCCTTATCCCACAGTATCCGCGATGGCAGCGGACTTAATTCTTCCTACTGCGATGTGGGTAGAAAAAGAGGGTGCATATGGCAATGCCGAACGCCGCACCCAAGCATGGCGGCAACAAGTTGATGCGCCAAAAGGTGCAAAGTCAGATTTATGGCAGTTAATGGAGTTCTCCAAACGCTTCAAGGTGAAAGAAGTTTGGTCAAAAGAATTGATTGCCCAAAAGCCCGAGTACCGCAATAAAACCTTGTACGATGTATTGTATCGCAACGGCAATGTGGACAAGTTCCCAGCCCAGAAAGTCACCGATGATGCAGGCAATACCTATGCCAACGATGAGATGGATCATTTTGGCTTTTATGTGCAAAAAGGCTTGTTTGAAGAGTACCGTTATTTTGGCACACACGGACCAAAAAAGGGGCACAACCTCGCAGCTTACGACCAGTTGCAACAAGAACGGGGTATGCGTTGGCCTGTGGTAAATGGTGTCGAAACCAAGTGGCGTTACCGCGAAGGCTCTGATCCCTTTGTTCCCAAAGGTAAAGATTTGTATTTCTACGGTCATAAAGATGGTAAGGCGAATATTATTTTCGCGCCCTACGAACAGCCGCCTGAAATGCCTGACGAAACCTTTGATATGTGGCTCTGTACAGGTCGCGTGATTGAGCATTGGCACTCTGGAAGCATGACCCAACGCGTACCTGAGTTATACAAAGCCATGCCCGATGCACAAATTTTCATGCATCCCAATGATGCCAAGAAACGCGGATTTAAGCGTGGAGAGATGGCAAAGGTGCAAAGTCGTCGTGGTGAAATCACTGCATTAATTGAAACGCGGGGACGCAACAAGCCGCCCGAAGGTTTAATTTTTGTGCCGTGGTTTGATGCCCGACGTTTGATTAATAAGGTGACGCTGGATGCGACCGACCCCTTGTCCAAGCAAACTGATTACAAAAAATGCGCCGTGCGCGTAGTGAAGGTCTAGGAGGCGAAAATGAAACATCTAAAAAAACTATTACTCGTGTTTCTCTCTGTGATTGGTGTAACGCTGGCTTGGGCTGGTGCAAGCGATGTTCATTCCTTGCGTGGTGACGTGGCATTGGATGCGCTATCGGTGACCACAGAAGCAAAAACATGGACGGATGGCGAAGGCAAGGTGCAGCGTAATTACCCGCAACAGCCACCGCTTGTGCCGCACACCATAGAAGACCTCACCATCAACCGTGACGGTAATGATTGTATGGTGTGCCACAATTGGAATTCAGAAATGCCAGGTGCAACCAAGGTGGCTGTCTCTCATTTTTTAACCCGTGATAACTATGCTTTAGCGAACATTTCGCCGCGTCGTTATTTTTGCACCCAATGCCATGTGGCACAAACAAACGCCAAGCCATTGGTGAAGAATATATTTAAGTCCGTCGCGGCTGATGAGTAAGTAGAAGGGGCAATGATGACTTGTGTAAAGGGGTCAGGCTTGTAAAGGGGTCAGGCTTGAAAAGTTGACTTATTCTAGTCCTAGCTCATGATTTGCGAATGGCTCGTCAACCAAGAATTCACCTTCCAGGAGGCTATTACCATGTGATGGTGCGTGGTAATGGCGGAAATGATATATTTTTCTCTTCTGCTGATCGCAATCGCTTTCTGCTGTTTGTTCAGGAGGGCATTGAGCGTTATGGTCATCGGGTTCATGCCTTTTGCCTGATGGATAATCATGTTCACCTTCTGATTCAGGTCGGGGCAACACCACTTTCAAAGGTGATGCAAAATCTTGGCTTTCGTTATACCCGTTACATCAATAAGAAACGCAAAACAGTTGGCCACCTGTTTCAGGGGCGGTTTAAGTCGATTCTCGTTGAGGCGGATAGTTATCTGCTTGAGTTAGTGCGCTATATTCATCTGAACCCCGTGCGTGCTGGCATGTGCGAATCTGCCGACGCATACGAATGGAGCAGTCATCGTTGCTACCTTGGTTCCACTGCGATCGCCTGGTTGCATACCGAAGAGGTGCTTGGACGATTCTCCAGTCATGAGCAACAAGCCAGATCGCTGTATGCCGAATTTGTTGAAAAGGGTCATGGGGAGAAATGGCGCAAGGACTTTCACCATGGTTCCCACCTCGGGCAGATTCTTGGCACGGATCACTTTGCTGACATCGCGATCAAAACCTCTGATCAGAGCATCCCCCAACCTAGAAAAGTACTGGAGCTATTGACTGCGGTGTGTGAAGTGTATGGCGTTGAGATTGAGCGCATGTATGATGCGGGCAATGGTCGTCCGTATTCCGAGATTCGAGGGATGGTTGCGATGCTCATTCAGGAGCGTGAAGGCGTAAAGCTCACCTCGCTTGCCAAAGAGCTTGGGCGCGACTTGTCCGCCCTGAGCAAGGCTGGCGAAAGGATGCGTCAGCGCGTCAGAAAGGAAGAGGCTATGAAGATGAGGTACTCAGAAGTATTGGGTGTTATTGAAAGTTCAACTTTTCAAGCCTGACCCGTTTACTGCATGACTAAAAACCAGAAAGAGCTTGGGAAAAACTCAGTTAGACTAATCGAACAAGAAGCAGCTTCAGGGTTTCTTGGAGGATATATTGCCATATTGTTTAATGATTATAAAGAGGATGACTGTTGTGGAAAATAACGCTAATGACCAAACCTTTAATCGCCTTTCATTACAAGAAAGAGGACATTTTAGCAATTTACCCACCTTATTTCCAATCGAAAAGATTATAGTTAATGAGCGAGGTATGATGATTAAAAGGCGTTTTCTACAAGAAGCTCATGTTGAATGGGCTGAAATAGTCAGCGTATCGCTTATAAAGGAAAAAGGCTACAAAAGCTATGGCAAAGGGGCTCATGCAAGATGTACTTTTTTAACGCTACAAATAATCACGCCAAATGGAGAATTCAAAATTGATGTTTCCCGTCAATTTCCTGACTTCCGCAACGGTCGACAGCTCATTGATATCATTAATAATAATAAAAAAATTGAACGAATAGAACGTATAAACAAGAAAGATACAACGATGAGAGATGGGCTTATTTTTTCCGCCGTACTATTATTGTTTGGACTATCTCTCTATATACTGAAACAGATGATACTATCAGGGAAGCTGTGACTGTCCCGTCCAAGTGTCCGACGAGCAAAGGGGTCAGGCTTGAAAAGTTGACTTATTCTAGTCCTAGCTCATGATTTGCGAATGGCTCGTCAACCAAGAATTCACCTTCCAGGAGGCTATTACCATGTGATGGTGCGTGGTAATGGCGGAAATGATATATTTTTCTCTTCTGCTGATCGCAATCGCTTTCTGCTGTTTGTTCAGGAGGGCATTGAGCGTTATGGTCATCGGGTTCATGCCTTTTGCCTGATGGATAATCATGTTCACCTTCTGATTCAGGTCGGCGCAACACCACTTTCAAAGGTGATGCAAAACCTTGGCTTTCGTTATACCCGATACATCAATAAGAAACGCAAAACAGTTGGTCACCTGTTTCAGGGGCGGTTTAAGTCGATTCTTGTTGAGGCGGATAGTTATCTGCTTGAGTTAGTGCGCTATATTCATCTAAACCCCGTGCGTGCTGGCATGTGCGAATCTGCCGACGCATACGAATGGAGCAGTCATCGTTGCTACCTTGGTTCCACTGCGATCACTTGGTTGCATACCGAAGAGGTGCTTGGACGATTCTCCAGTCATGAGCAGCAAGCCAGATCACTGTATGCTGAATTTAAAGGGGTCAGGCTTGAAAAGTTGACTTATTCTAGTTCTAGCTCATGATTTGCGAATGGCTCGCCAACCAAGAATTCACCTTCTGGGAGGCTATTACCACGTGATGCTGCGTGGTAATGGCGGAAGTGACATATTTTTCTCGTCTGCTGATCGCAGCCGTTTTCTGCTGTTTGTTCAGGAGGGCATTGAGCGTTATGGTCATCGGGTTCATGCCTTTTGCCTGATGGATAATCATGTTCACCTTCTGATTCAGGTCGGGGCAACACCACTTTCAAAGGTAATGCAAAACCTTGGCTTTCGTTATACCCGTTACTCAAGATGAATTACTCGAAAATTGGAATGAAATCAAGACGACAGGAAAATACCATAAAATCAAGCCATTAGTATAAAGAGGTGAAATATTATGATAAGCGTAAGTGCGGCAAAATATGTGGGCAAATATAATCTTCAACTTACCTTTAATAATGGTAGGGTGGGCATGGTAAATCTTGAAGATACAGTACTTAAAGATAAAAGAAAAATATTCCTTGAATTACAAGATATATCGATATTTAAGAACTTTAAAATAGAGCACAGCACAGTTGTTTGGTCTAATGAATTAGATTTAGCTCCAGAATACCTATTTTATTTAGCTTTTAAGGAAGATGACAGCCTTCAAGAGCAGTTTAGGGAATGGGGGTATATCGCCTAACAAGGCAAAAACACGGACGTATTTTTCGTTCGCTATAACAGGGTTTATGATGCAATTAAACAATCAACTTTTTAAGTCTAATTCCATTTGTGTTGCCATGTTGGTGCTGTGTGCCAGCGTGCTTGCTGCTTGTGCTACGGTGGGTGAGCGTAAAGCACAATATGCTGAAGCATCGTATGCTCAGGGTGATTATGATACCGCTTTTGATATGGGTTATGAATCCTTGGTTGCTGATGCATGGAATGATCGCCCGATTCGTTTGTTCCCTGACCTTGTGTTGCAAGTGCGCCGCTTGCATGAACAGCGCATTCGTGCCAATGAAGGTCGCGATTGGGATACTGTTGCCCGCAGTTATGATCGCTTAAAACTGGTTAATGAACGGCTCAGTACGATTCAACAATGGCATCAGGCAGAGCGCGCCCAAGGAGGCAAACGCTTTAGCCGCAAGGTGACGGAAGCTGATTTGGCGCGTATTGCATCGCTGCCACAAACAGCATTAGAGCCTGGTTTTGGTCAGGCTCATCAGCACGCTGCGCAGGGGCATTATGACCGTGCGAAAGGCTTGGCTGCGACGCAGAATTATCGTCAGGCCGTTGCAGAATTTCGTGCTGCCAAGGGTTTTGTGCCTAACTTTCGTGATGCGCAAATGTTGGCTTTAAGCAATGAACAGTTGGCGAATAAAAAGGATGCTGGCATCGCCTATGCCCAAGGTTCTAGCTTCGCAGCTGCGCAGCAATACCGCCAAGCGCAACATGCATTTGAATCGGCATTGTCCTTTGTGCCCAATTACCGCGATGCGCGTGCCTTGGTGCAGCGTTATAAAAACCTTGCCGATCAGGCAGATGCCGAAACACGTTATGTCACGGCGATGAATCATGCTCAGCGCGGCGAATACCGTTTGGCTGCCGAAGCTTTTGCTGCTGCCATGACCTTCGTGCCTGGCTATAAAGATGCTGCGCAACAGCAGCAACGCTATATGCAAATGGCGAACGAACAGGAAGCAGGTGAGTTTTACGAACAGGGTTTGACGTTTATGGTGGAACAAAATTACGCTGCGGCAGAGCAAGCCTTTAACCAAGCAAATCAACGGGTTCCAGGTTATAAAGATGCAGCACGAAGAGCCCGTCAAGCGCATGATGCGATTCCTCCTCAAGCCTATGAGATTAAACGCGCGATTGCCGAAGCTTTGAGTCATAGCGTGCCACTGGCATGGTTAAACGTGCGTCATGGTCATACCGAAAAGGTACAATTGAGCAAGTTGGATATTGAATGGTTAGGCTCTTATGACATGCGCCATCAACGCTGGCCGGTGACAGTAGAGGTGGCAGGTAGCTGCGAACTGGAGCAGCGCGGTAGAGAAGACCAACACCTCAACTTTGAGCAAACAGCGACATTCAATCTTGAGCGTTTTGGTTCACAATTAAAAGCGCGCATCGCCTACCACGATGATTAATTAATTTTCTGTTGATTGGTTGATGAATAATACTTTGGGGTCGCAACCTGGGTAAAGGGACACGCGAGACCATGCCGCATAAGGTAGGTGAATGCGCCATAATGCCGCAGGCGGCATGGTCAGAATGTGTGAAAGCAACACGCGAATGACACCGCCATGGGCGACCAATAAACGGTGTTCGCCACTGCTGCCGTCCAACCATGTATGCCAAGCGGCTAACACCCGTTCGCTAAAAGCATCGAAGCATTCACCATTGGGTGGTGTGATACCTTCGGGCGATTGCCAGAACTGATGCAGCAAGGCACTGTCTGTTTGTTCTAGGCTGGCAAAATCTCGCCCTTCCCAGTCGCCGAAGTCCATTTCTCGCATGGCATCCAGCGTGATGAGTGGGCAAGCGCGCGCGCGTGCTTCATCTTCGGCAAACAAGCGGCAGCGTTGCATGGGTGAGGTGGCAATTTGACTCAATGGTTCATGACGCAAGGCATGGGCGACGGCTGCCATTTGCTGTTTACCTTCATCACTTAGGGCGACATCGGTACGCCCACGAAAAGCCCAGCCTTCCGCTGCTACCGCGCCGTGACGCAGTAGATCCACGATGATTGCCTTACTCATCGCCTTTGCCTGATACACCCGCTGCTTCAAAGCTTGCCATATCGCGATGCAAGGCAATGGCAGATTGCAATAACGGTACCACCAATGCTGCACCTGAGCCTTCGCCTAAACGCAGTGAAAAATCAATCAAGGGTGTTAACCCCAATGTTTGTAATGCAGCCAGATGCCCTTGTTCTTGCGAAATATGGGAGGCTAACATCCAATCGACGACCTTGGCCTGCTGCTGTTGTGCCACCAATGCCGCTGCTGTGGCAATAAAGCCATCAACCACCACAGGAATCCCCAGTTTTGCCGCCTCTAGGTAGCAGCCGCAGATGGCCGCAATCTCTAAGCCGCCTAATTGCCATAATACATCATCTGTTGCATCACCAGCGCGTGTAATGGCTCGTTTAACGGCTTGCACTTTGCGCTTGCGCCCTTCTTCATCGACACCTGTGCCATTGCCAACCACGGTTTCTGGCGACAGACCTGTGAGGGCGCAAATGATGGCGGCACTGGCAGTGGTGTTACCAATGCCCATATCGCCTGCAATGAGCAGGTTGCAAGCATCGGCATGGGCTTGCTGTGCTTGTTCGCGTCCTGCCTTCATTGCTTGGAGGCATGCTTGTTTGCTCATCGCAGGTTCATGGCAAATGTTAGCCGTACCTGCTTGCACGCGGCGGTGGATGACCCCAGCAATGTTCGAACAATCCACTGCTACACCGACATCAACGATGACCAATTGTGCTTCACATTGGCGCGCCAGCACGTTGATTGCAGCACCGCCAGCAGCGAAGTTTTTAACCATTTCACCTGTTACCACCGAAGGGAATGCCGATACACCTTCAGCAACCACACCATGATCGGCGGCAAACACGGCAATCCTTGGACGCAAAGCATCGGGGATGGTCTTGCCCTGACGTGCGGCGAACCAACACGCCAAATCCTCCAAGCGACCAAGTGCGCCCTGTGGTTTGGTCAATTGTGCTTGGTGCGCTAACGCAGCTTTTGCCGCTTGTTGGTTGATTGCATGAACCATGGTGTGTTGACTCCGTTGTGTGTGTGTTGACTGTAACTTGAATTCGTATCATAAGCGTAATCGCTAATCACGTCATGCATCATCATCCAAGGCGCGTAGTTGTTGCCGTAATTGGCGGGGTGTCCAGGGTGTTTGTGGTACTTGGTAGCATTGTGCTTCCCAAGCTTGTAGCCATTGTTGCCAACGTTCTGGGGCGATGCCGCGTGGTGTTGCTATAGCGCGCAAAGGCTGCCATGCGGGACGTTGTATGCCGTGATGGCGTAGCCAACGGTCTAAGATATGCAGTTGACGGTTATGACTGGCAGCGGGGCGGCGTTGTTGCCATAATTGCCACAGCCACCAACAACTAAAGATGCCAATGACGATCAGCAACAGACGCGGCAGCATGATGCGGAACCATGTGAAGATGCGTTCAAACAATGCTTGGCGGTCGCTGTTTTCAAACTCCAATACGTAACGATACCAGCTTAGGCGAATATTTTCCCATACGTCATCAAATTGCGGGAAGCGAATCGCCGACATGCTCCAACGTGATGGCGGCGTAGCATCAATGGTTTGCCAGCGATTATTCAGCCACACTTCTGTCCAACTGTGTGCCTCTTGTTGGCGCATAATCAGGAACTGTCCACTTTCATTCCAATCGCCGCCGTAATAACCATTCACAACCCGCGCTGGTACGCCAATCGTGCGTGCTGCCAGTGCCAAAGTGGTTGCATACAATTCGCAATGACCGCGCTTATTGCGAATGAATGAGCTGATGGGGTCGGCATCATCCAGCGGTGCATTAAGATCATATGTCCAGCCAAGCAGTGCTTTTTTTAGGGCATGTATGTTGTGCGCATTCGCCGCAGCTTCGGTGCCTAATTCGCTTTGCACCCACGCTTTAAGGACGGGAGGAATATGCCGCGTATCGTATTCATCTGCTTGCGGCGGTAGCGATGTGAGGAATGATTGGTGCTGATACCCCAGCGTCATGCGCAAACGCAAACGGCGTGAGGGTGGTGCATTGAACTGGGTATCGCCACGCGCATCTTGTTTGCCACGAGCGGGTAGGTCGTGGATGATTTTTAGTCCATCTGGCAAAAAAACAAAGGCATGGTCGCTGGCTTCGCGAAAGACTGCCAGCTCAATGTCATTGTTTGCAGGCGTGTCACTGATGATAAAGTCACGGTCACGCAGCCACGGACGCAAAGGCATTTGCTCCGTGCGTTGCCAGCCGCGTCCTGTATATCGAGTTAAGGTGACACCGCGCCAATAACGCCCCATCATAGCTTTGCGAAAACGAACAGGGTCGATATTGATAGGCTCGACACGGAAGGCAACGCGGGCATCCAAGGAGCGAGCAAACGAGCCAAGTTCCACCTTGTCGTTAAAGCCACCTGTTACCATGCGCGGTTGCACACCTTTGAGTGTGGTGTGGGTATCAAAGCGCGGCATGGTAATGAATAATGCTGCGACACCGATGACCATCGCCAGCATCAGCAGCAGATCATGGCGCAATGGCGCAGGGGCTGCTTGATCGTTCAATCCTTCTAAATAGAGGCAGGCAGAAGCGCGCCACATAAACCACATGAAGGCAGCCAGCGGTATGGCATACATAAAGGAGTCAGTCAGTACAGCACCAGCAAGTACCAAAAACGTACCTGTAAGCAGGCGGTGAAGGTGATTACGTGGCGTGGCTGCTTCTACCACCACGGCAAGGGCGAGAATCAGTAAAAAATCGGTGAAGGCAACAATCCAAGCGCGCCCCATGATTAACTCTAGCCCAACCCACAAAAAGCCCGCCCAACCAATCATACTCGCCTGCATTTCGCTGAGTGAAAAGGACGCGCCGCGCCATAAACGCAGTGCCGCTGCGCCAGCAGACAAACACCAATACACAGGGCTTACGAAGTCGGAGAGAGCCAAGGCAGCAACACCGCTAAGCAGTACCGCCAACGTCAAACGTTCGGCGCGAGGGGAAGGCGCGGCTAACATCATGGCGCAGTCCATAGCGAAAGCGTGTGCCCTTCAGTCACCAGCGGTGGCAGTAGCTCTGGTTGTGCCTGTGCTAAAGCGATGCGGCAGGCTTGCCATTGTGCATCATCGTTGCAGGGGTAAAGCTGTTGCCCAATCACCACCTGTTCAATCGTCTGCCCCTGTTCCTGATGGTGTTTAAGCCAGCCCCACGCCATGCCCAACAAATGTTCAAACGCCTGTTCATCGGCATGCGCTGGTAGGCGGAGATCCACCACTAAGCGCAGTGATTGTTTCGCGCCGTGGTAGCGGGCAAAGCGTTTGACGCGCCAGCCTTGCATGTCCGCACCTGCTTTGCGCCAATGAATGCGCGCTGGTGCATCCCCTGCCACATAGCCACGCAAATCATGGAAGTCGGAACCTTCTGCTTGTGGGTCATTGCCTTGATCGACCTCTTGCATGCTGATGCTATGCGGCCATGGCATGGCAGCAGGTAATACAGGAATAGTGATGGCGCAAGCTTGCCTGCGGTGGATAGACCACAAGCCCACGGGCGCAGCAGTATCGTAAGTCATGTTGTGTAGCTGAATCAGCTCGCGGTGTTTGCTGTAAATACGACCATCCAGGCGGCTGTGTGTGCCATCGCTCCACCAACGCAGTTGCATACAGTCGTAGGTGGTACTGATGTTGACTACGGCAGTGTCATGCACGCCTTGCGCGGTATCACAACGGATCATCCACGGCGTTGCAGCCTCCACCCATGTAGGGAAGCAGGGGGTAAGATCGGGCATGGTGCGCAGTATGCGCCAGCTTTGCACCACGGCGGCAAAGGCAATCAACACCAGCATAGAACCACACAAATAGAGCAGATTATTAGCAGAATAAAGCGCGGCAGCCCACACCCCCAGCAGGGTGAACAGCATCACCCCACCAGGTCGCGTCATGCCTATTGCCCAGCCACGCCCCAGCGGTAAGCGTATTGCCACCACCGCATCGAGCAAGCGAATAAGCCACGGTGGTAAACGTAGATCAGCAGGATCATAAGCCATGATGTGTTATACTAAGCGCAAGCTTTGCCGTCACCATATCAAGCAGGTACGGCGGTTTGTTCAAGGATGCGTTGTAATGCCACCTCGCTATCACCTTGGGCGATGACGCGGTGCGCCAATGCGGCTAGCCATACCTGTTGTACATCCGCTGCGGTGACGTAATCTTGTTGATTCAACCATGCATTGGCTTGCGCAGCACGTAATACATCACGCCCTGCCCGTGGTGATACACCTTGTGTGAGCCATTCGTGGTTGCGCGTGGTTTCTAACAAGGTCAACACATAATCCATCAGTGCATCGGCGACAGGCATGGCGGCAATGATTGCTCGGGCTTCCATAACCTGCTGCCAATTGGCAATGGGCGATAAGTTGTGTAATTGTTGCCGTCCTGCTTCACCCAGCAAAATACGCCGCTCCGATTCACGGTCGGGGTAGCCAATAGAAATACGCATAAAAAAGCGATCCAACTGCGATTCAGGCAAGGGGAACGTACCAAGGTGTTCTTGCGGATTTTGGGTGGCGATAACGAAGAAAGGTTGTGGCAAAGGGTGGGTGTCGCGTTCGATGCTGACTTGCCCTTCCGCCATGGCTTCAAGCAGTGCCGATTGGGCCTTGGGCGTAGCGCGGTTGATCTCGTCAGCCAATACAATATGGTGGAACACAGGTCCCTGATGGAAGGTGAACAAATGATTGCTCGGGTCATAAATTTCCACCCCGACAATATCAGCAGGCAGCATGTCGGCAGTGAACTGAATGCGTCCAAAATCACTATCCAAACTGGCAGCTAAGGCTTGTGCCAAGGTGGTTTTACCAACGCCAGGCACATCTTCCACCAGCACATGACCTTCGCCTAGCAAGCAAATCAACACCGAACGAACCGCCTCCTGTTTGCCCGCTAAAGCACACAATAATTGTTGTTCAAGGCGGTGAAATACAGCGCGTTTGTCTTCGTTCATGCTAACTCCCTAAAACTGCGATCATCACAGCAGCCGAAGCTAGAAAGCTATCAAAGAATGGCAAGTGCCTTGCAGGGTTGCTACATCGCCTGAGAGATTGATGCATGAGCCTCATGCCGCCCTCGTCGAGAAAAAGCGTGAGTCACGATGTTAATGAGTAAGGGCTATGCTTGCGCTTGTGCCGTGCTAGCCTTGCACCCCATGCGTGATATAAACCTTACTGATCGGCAATGGGCCATGGTACTGGCTGCCTTGTGGCTGTTGCTGACACTTCCCGCCTTGGGACTTACTCCTCTGTTTGATTATGATGAAACAATTTATGCTCAAACTGCTGTCGATATGATGCGCTTGGGGCAATGGGTTGTACCAACCGCCAATGGTATTGATTTCTTTGAAAAACCGCCGTTCACCTATTATTTGATGGACATAGGTTTTAGCCTCTTTGGACAGAATGCCTTTGCTGCTCGCTTGCCTTCTGCGCTGTTTACGCTGATGACGGCATTGTTGTTGTATCGCTTTGGCGAACGCCGTGGTGATGCACGTATGGGGTTGATCGCGGCGGCGATATTCCTTTCTATGTTCGAAGTGGGCTTGTTGGCACATGCGGCGATTCTTGATGCCGTGTTGAACTTTTTTATTGTCGCCAGCTTGTTGTACTATTGGCATTGGCTGGAGGATCAACGCCATAGCGATGCCTTGCTTTGCGCCGCTATGATGGGCTTGGCGGTGGCGATTAAAGGTCCTGTTGGTGCAGTCGTGCCAGTGCTGGTGATTGTGTTGGATCGTTTGCTGGTTGCTGATTTGTGGGCGACGATACGCCGTATTCCGTGGTTGCAGGCTCTGCCCTTGTTCGTGCTGTGTGCTTCACCGTGGTATGTGATGATTGTATGGCAGCATGGCACCAGCTTTTTGCATGAGTTTATTTGGGTGCATAACATCGGACGCGCTTTACACCCGATGCAAGGGCATGGTGGTGGTTGGCATTATTACGTGGTGGTGTTTGCTGTTTCATCGTTGCCGTGGTTGTTTTGGTTGCCGTGGTTATTGCGCCATTGGGATCGTCATCATGTGCCGCTGATTCGCTTGGCTTTGCTGTGGATTGCTGTGGTGGTGCTATTGTTCACCTTTGCGCAGACAAAATTGCCACATTATATTTCTTGTGTGTACCCAGCATTGGCATTGGCGCTGGCTGTGGCATGGCGTGCTAAGCGGCATGCTGTTCCGCATTATGTGCCTTATGCGACAGCATGCTTGTTTGCGCCGATTGCCTTGGCGTTGTTGTTCTTCCCTTGGTTGTACGCACAATTGCCAGCATATATTCATCATCCTCGCGCTTTAGCGATTATTGAACAAGCAATTACGCCGCCTGTGAGTATTACCATCGCGGGTGCTATATTATTGTTGGCCACCGTGGCATTGATGCTGTGGCGCAAGCATGTGTTGTGGTTATTTGTGCTCTTTGGGGTGGTGTTGCAAAGTGCCTTGATGTTGCCCTTGGCATCGTTTGCAGGGCGTGTCATGCAAGGGCCAACCATGCATGCAGCCGCCTTGGTGCGCGCTATGCCCCAAGAGGTGCAATGGTTTAGCTACCAATTAAATGCACCATCGCTATCGTTTTACGCCCAGCGCAATTACCGCATGGTGCTGGATGAAGCAGGCTGGCAGCAATGGCAACAAGCGCAGCCGCCTAAGGTGTTAATCATGCGTGAAGAATCGCTAAAGCAACGGCCAAGCTTAACAACGGCAGAGGTGTTACTGCACGAAGGTGGTTACATAATGTTTGGGGTTGGTGTGAAGGTTCGTGAATAAGGTTTTAGTTACAGGAGCCAATGGTTTCATTGGTCGTCGTTTATGTGCCGCTTTGCAACAACAAGGCGTGCACGTGGTGGCATTGTTGCGCACAGCCAGCGAAGGACCGTGGCAATCCAGCATCATCGCCGATTTAACCACGGCAATGCCATCTGCTGCTGATGTTGCGGGCGTGGATACGATCTTTCACCTTGCAGGCAAAGCACATGCCGTAGCAGAACATGCCCAAGATGCTGCTGAATATGATTGCATCAACCGTCAAGCTACTGAACAATTATTGCACGTAGCTGCTGCCGCTGGTGTGCGTCGCTTTGTCTTTTTTAGCAGCGTTAAAGCGATGGGCGATGAAGGTTCGGCAATTCCCTTGGATGAAAACAGCCCTTGCATGCCGAATTCCCCTTATGGCATATCCAAACTCAAGGCAGAAAGCTTGGTGTTACACGGTGGCTACGTTGCCGAACCTGTGGTGCTGCGTCCGTGCATGGTTTATGGCGAAAGTGATAAAGGGAATTTACCGCGTATGGCACGCATGGTTGCCAAGGGTTTGATGCCACCGCTGCCAGATTTTGGCAATCAACGGGCGATGGTTCACGTCGATGACGTGGTACAAGCTGCGATATTAGCCTCCAAATTGCCGCAAGCAGCGCATCAAATATACATGATCAGCGATGGGCAACATTATGCTACGCGCTACATTTATGATGCGATGTGCCAAGCCTTAGGGCGTGTGCCACCGCGTTGGCATATACCGTTATGGCTGCTGCGCATGATGGCGCGAGTCGGTGATGTGTTAGGTGCATTATTGCAACGGCGTATGCCATTTGATTCTTCAGCCCTGCAACGCCTCAGTGAATCAGCCTGCTATAATAGCAGCAAAATTCAACGTGAATTAGGCTTCACCCCACGCAGACAACTCGGCGAATTTCTTCAAGCGTGGCTGGGTAAACATTAAATCATCGTGGTGATATTTTATTATGGAGCATGGCATGCGTGAACAAGTTTACCGTCAATTTTACAAAGCGTTAAGCGGCAAGGGCGAACTTCCATTGAAGCCTGATGATGTCAGTTATGTTCAAATTTTGCAGGATGAGCCAGAAAAAGATCCTATTTTGAAATTATTTTGGCGTATCGCGAATGCCGAAGATGAAAGTGTTGATTTGCTTACAGGCTTTCGAGGCAATGGCAAAAGCCTCTGTACACGACAAAAGCAGTGTTTAACTGTGGATAAAGCTCTATAAGTTATT
>CAZYAI010000043.1:0-20391 GCA_964645625.1 uncultured Zetaproteobacteria bacterium | reverse complement strand
TAGGAAATTAATAGGTGTGAGGAACGGGTGAATTTCGACACCCTAGGTCTGACCTTCGCAACTGATTAATTACATGGTTATTTAGCATAGAAAACAGGTGTTTTCAAACCTTAGAAGGCTCCTTTTGGGGGCAAAATGAGGTGTTTAAAGCGAGTGGGTCTACCTTCAAGACTTCCCGTTTAAGACGGAACAAAAGCAATATGGATACGCGTGACATCGTAGGTTGGGTTGAGGCACGAAACCCAACAAAAGAGCACGACCAACCCTTTCGTAACCTCGATGATAACGCTGCACTAGCAATCATTCACGCCCCTGCTTATTTACGAATCAACGCGGCAAAGTTCTAATAACGCTTGAATGAGGTCGGTAGGACTGGGGGGGCAGCCTTTTAGGGTGGCGTTGACGGGGATAACGTCTGCAACCGTACCAGCAATGGCGTAGTTTGCTTGACCAAACACACCGCAATGTGCTGCGCAATCGCCCATGGCTAAGACTAAGGCGGGTTGCGGCATGGCTTCGTAGGTCATGCGTAAAGCTGTTGCCATGTTGACACTCACAGGCCCTGTCACCAGTAGTAGGTCTGCGAAGCGTGGACTGGCAACAAAGTGAACGCCAAAGCGTTCTAGGTCATAATAACAATTATTGCTGGCGTGAACTTCTAGCTCGCAGCCGTTGCAACTGCCAGCATCGACGATTCGGATGGCTAAGGAGCCGTGAAAATGTTGGCGAATAGCGGCTTGCAATTGTTCGCCAATCATCTCCACCGTATGTTCGGCTGGTGTCAGTTCTTCGGTCTTTATGCCTGTTTTGATGGCTTGTTTAAGAATGCGAAACATTAGAGGTCAGCCCCTGAATATGAGCAATTGAATGATTTATTGTTCAACGGGAAGTCGGGCACAGGTACTTCACGCACTGCCAGCTCCAAACCCAGCCAATTGATGACCGATGGATCGCGAACAAAATAGCGGTCGATCAATCCACGCTCGCCAAAACGTAGCCAGCAGGCGATTTCGCCACGCCAAGCTTCGATGGCAGCAAAGCCAGACACGCCCGCTTCTGGTGCTTGCCACGGTGTGGCAATGTCACCTTCTGGCAGTGCCATCAGCATGGTTTGAATCAATTGCGCACTGGCTGCAATCTCTTCAAAGCGCACCCACACGCGAGCTGACACATCACCACCATGACCAAGCACTGGCGCAACATCTAGGCTGTTATATGGCGGGTATGCCTCTTCGATGCGTTCATCTGGGCAATGCCCTGAAGCGCGCCCAGCATAACCGAGTAAGCCAAGGTCTTGTGCTGCCTCTTTGCTGACCACACCCGAGCCAACCACACGCTGTTGAATAGAAGGTGCTTCGCCGTACACATGTCGTAAATGTGCAACTTCTTCGGCAATCTCACGGGTTTGCTGGTGTAATTGTTCACGTTGGTTAGCATTTAAATCATGCACCACGCCACCAGGCACGAGGGTATCCATCAATAGACGATGACCATAAAGCTCACGATGTAAGCGTGCCATGTCTTCGCGCAAGCGTTGCATCTGCATGTGCATAAAGGCGAAAGCAGCATCGTTACAAATCGCGCCAATATCGCCGATGTGATTCGCCATGCGTTCACGCTCGCACAGCACACCACGCAACCAGCGCGCACGTTCAGGGACCATGCAATCGGCTGCGTATTCACAGGCTTGCGCAAACGCCCAACTGTGCGCTACCGTGCTGTCGCCAGACACACGCGCTGCCAAACGTATGCCAGCAGCCGCTGTTTGCCCTTGCATGGCTTTTTCTATGCCTTTGTGAACGAAGCCAAGGCGCGCTTCCATGTTTAAAATCTGTTCGCCTACGGCTAAAAACCGAAACTGCCCTGGCTCAATAATCCCTGCATGCACAGGGCCAACAGGGATTTCATACACCCCTGCGCTGCCGCTCTGCACAAAGGGGTATTGCCCTTCTTGCTGTGGCATCGTCTGCTCGCCAGCAAAGGCATGGCATAAGGGATGCGCATCATCAGGCCAGTGTTCGTGTTTAATCCACTGCCGTTCATCGCTGAGGTTTTTGATGTGGATGCCAAACATATCACGCATATGCCGTTCCATGCGTTGCGCGGCGATGTAATGCTTTGCGATGGAAGCGACTTCTTCCTGACCATCACGCAGACGGGTGCGCAGTAAGGCATGGCGATGGTCAGGGTGAGCGAATGCCATATAGGCATACAAACCCTGATCTTGTTCGTGGCAGCCACCTTCCGCCGCCCACACGGCAACAAAACGCATCTGCAAACGCTTGGCTTCTTCGGCGGCATGCTCCCAGTCTAGCAAACGGATTTCTAGGCAGGGCATGTGGGCAGGATGGTGATCTTCTTTATAGGTGGAATGAATGCCGTGATCGCCCAACCGTTCGGCAAACCAACTGTTGGTGTGCAGCATCAGATATGCCCTCCTGTGATTAAAGCAGCGGCTTGTTCATACCACGCGGCTAAGAAGCCCGGAATCGTTAGGCCTAGCAACAGTGCCAGTGCTAAATGAAGGTAAACAGGCTGCATATTCACGGGCACATGCACGGCTGTGGCAGGTGGTTCGCCATAAACCATTGGCTGCACAAAACGGAATAATCCTGCCATTGCCACCAATAGTCCTATAATCAAGGGAACAGTCGTCCACGGGTGACTTTCTAAGGCTGCCGTAAATAGCAAGAATTCACTGGTGAAAACGCCAAAGGGCGGGAAGCCAGCAATCGCTGCGACACCAATCAATAAGCCCCAACCGATGCCTGGGTGGTGTTGGATGAGACCGCGAATATTTGCCATGCGCTGCGTTCCCATGGCTTGCGCAGCATGCCCGACGGTAAAGAAAATCCCCGATTTCACCAAGGAATGTACCGTCATGTGCAGCAAAGCAGCAAACGCTGCCAGCGGTGTACCGATGCCAAAGGCAAACGTCATGAGCCCCATGTGTTCGATGGAAGAGAAGGAAAACATGCGCTTAATGTCTTGCTGTTTGTGCAAAGACAATGCCGCTACAGCGAGCGAAAACAGACCAAAACCCATCATAATATGCCCAGCCATATCGCTTCCTGTGGCTGCATCGACCAACATTTTGCAGCGCACCAGCGCGTACAAAGCGAGGTTTAGCAACAAACCAGAAAGCACCGCAGACACTGGTGTAGGACCTTCGCCGTGGGCATCGGGCAGCCAAGCGTGCATCGGTGCTAACCCAACCTTAGTGCCGTAACCGACCATCAAGAAACAAAATGCAATCATCATGACTTGCGGGTTGAGTGCTTGGGCATGTTCCATCAGCACTGACCATGTCAACGCTTCGTTGCCGTGACCGATGACCGCAGCAGAGGCATAAAACAGCAGCACCGTACCGAATAATGCCAAAGCAATCCCCATGCCGCAGATGATAAAATACTTCCAAGCCGCAGCAATCGATGCGGGTGTGCGGTATAGCGAAACCAGTAGCACCGTTGCCAAAGTCGCCATCTCTAACGACACCCAAAGCACGCCAATATTGTTGGTGGTAAAGCCCAGCAACATGCCAAACTGAAAAAACTGGTACATGCTGTGGTACAAACGCATACGCCGTTCATTGACTCGCCCATGGTCGAGTTCGTGGGACATGTAGGGGCGAGAAAAGATTGCCGTGGTCATGCCGACAAAGGCAGTAAGCACCACCAAGAACACGTTGTAGGCATCAAGGTAGAACCAACTGCCGCTGGCATGCACATCACCATGGGCAAGCACTTGCGATGCCAGCATGATGCTGCCGCCAAAGGTTAGCGCGGCGACCACAATATTAACCACCGCCGCCCGTCCAGCATTGTGCATAAATCCCAGCACAATCCCTCCTAACAGCGGGGATAACAGGGTGAACAGAAACATATTCATGCGTTGTCTTCCTTATCCATCAAGGTGGCATTCAGCGCATCTAACTCTAAGGAATCAAAGGTGTTTCGGATTTGGTAGAAAAAGACACCAAAGATCAACGCGGCAATCAGCACGTCAAAGGCAATACCAATTTCCACCACCAGTGGCATGCCGTTGGTAGCACCAATGGCGGCAAAGAACAGGGCGTTTTCTACCGCAAGAAAGCCCACCACTTGGGTGATTGCCTTTTTACGCGTCATCATCATCAGCATGCCTAGCAATACGCAAGCTGTAGCAACCGACATCGAATTGCGCGTCATCAGCTCAGATAATGCTTCAATGGGATGAATTATGTGAAAGGCAAACAGGGTTACGCCCATCGCCAATAACATGGTGACCGCGCCGTTGGTCAGTGGCTCAACTTCGCGGTGGACGTGTAGGCGTTTAATCACCCGCCACAACAACCACGGCAACAGCATGCCTTTTAGCAACAAGGTCATGATTGCCGAGATATACAATTCATGGTTGCCCGTGCTGTAGGCGACCACAAACGCGGTACTCGCCAGCAACAGCCCCTGTGCCGCAAACCAATGCAGCACCGACAACATGCGATGCTGTGCCAGCAAAGCAAACGAGGTCAGCAGCATCAGTGCCGCCAGACCGTCAACCAATTGTTGATCGAATGATAGCATTAGGCGTGTACCTCTAACATGTAGTGAATAATCAAGCCAAGGAAGGCGAGGATAAAGGCTGTGTTGAGGTAATCGGGCACCTCAAACATACGTAATTTTGCCATGACTGTTTCACTGATCGCCAGTAATACAAATAACACCAATAGTTTACTCAGCCACATCAGCACCGCGAGTAAGATGCCTGCGACATCGGCTTCAATCGCAATGCCCCACGGGAAGAATAGATCCACCAACAGGGTGGCAAACAACAACAGCTTGATTTGCGCCGCCCACTCCATCAGTGCCAAATGGCGACCTGAATACTCCAGTAACATGGCTTCATGAATCATCGTGAGTTCTAGGTGGGTCGTCGGGTTATCAATCGGAATACGCCCGTTTTCTGCCACTGCAATCATCACCATCGCAGCCATGGCAAAGGCAATTGATGGCTGTACGGTGATTGGCGTGTTCAGCGTGTGCATAATCATAGTGGTTAAATTGGTACTTTGCGCACCGATGGAGAGTACAAACACACTCATTAACATGGCAGGTTCAGCAAGGGCAGCAAAAGTCATCTCACGGCTTGCACCCATGCCGCCAAATGCCGTGCCAATATCCATCGCTGCCAGTGCCAAAAAGAACCGCGCTAAGGCAAGCAACGCAACCAAAGCAATCACATCTGCCGTCATCGACAAAGGCGTGTCCACCAACAATGCAGGAACAACGCTGGCAGCCATGATGGTGGCAGTGAAGACGATGTAGGGCGCGCTACGGAACAACCACGAGGCTTGCTCCGCCAAGACAACTTCTTTGATAAAGAGTTTGCGAATATCGCGCCACGGTTGCAACACACTGGCACCACGCCGACCTTGCAAACGGGCTTTGCACAGGGCAACAAAACCTGTGGCAAAGGGAGCTGCTAAGATCAATAACATCGCTTGAAACAATTGAATGGCAAAGGAACTCATGCGAACACCGCCAGCAAAAGAATGATCGTGATAAAGGTCCAGCTTAAATAGGCATGCATGCCGTGTTGGTGCTGTTGGTTTAGCCAGCGCGCCAAGTTTTTCACACTGTTACCAATGGGCTGATAGATATGTTTAACCGCCAGATCAGCGACATGCACAGTGTATTGTACATGCTTGGTTTGCAGCGTGTGTTCAGGACGCTCAGTATGGCTGTGTTCATCAGGCTGTAGTATGCCGCCAAAAATACGCCGCAAAGGCTGTGAAAAACTGGTCGCCGTGTATTGCATGCGCGGGGTGGTGTGTGGGTGTCCGCAACTCCAAGGCGCGCTACGTCGTATCACCCGACCTTTGCCATGTAGGTACATGTAGGCAATTCCGCCCAATGCCAACATACCCAACAAGGCGAACAGTGGTGAATAAGAAGCATGTTCGGCACTAACGGGACTTAGCCACAGCCAACCATGTTGGTGAATAGAACCGATGAGCGATGTATGCAATAAGGCTTGTGGAATGCCGTCTAATAGCGGAATAAACCAGACGGGCAATAAACCAAGAAGTAGGCAACATACAGCAGGAATCGCCATGCCTAGCTTCATCCAGCCATCCACTTCCTGTGCTTGCCCTGCCAGCGCGGATCGTGGCTGCCCAAGAAACACCACCCCAAACACCTTAACAAAACAGGTTGCAGCCAAGGCTCCCGCTAACGCCAGCATGGCGGCAGAAAATGGCACCATCGCAGTCAACAGTGTTTCACCCAAGTGTGGCGCCATCAATGCCGTTTGAAACGTGAGCCATTCAGAGACAAAACCATTAAACGGTGGCAATGCTGAGATAGAGATACAAGCAACCAAGAAAAATACCGATGTTGCTGGCATACGGTGAATTAAACCGCCCATTTCCTCCATATTCCGCGTGCCTGTACTGTGCAACACGGCACCAGCACCCATGAATAACAAGCCCTTAAACAAGGCGTGGTTGATGGTATGGTATAATGCTGCAATCAAACCTAAAGCTGCCAATAAGGGGTGGTTAAAATGTGCCAGCAGCATGGCTAAGCCCAAACCAATGAGGATGATGCCGATGTTTTCTACCGAAGAATACGCCAACAAACGCTTCAAATCATGCTGTTGCAACGCCAGCAAGATACCGCCTACGGCAGAGCTGGAGCCAGCCACTAAAATCAAGGCTCCCCACCACCATTGGAAGTCGCTCATGCCGACCAAATCCCATACCACACGAATAAAACCAAAGATTGCCACTTTGAGCATGATACCGCTCATCAAGGCAGATACGTTCGATGGCGCAACAGGATGGGCATCGGGCAACCAACCATGCAGCGGAACAACCCCCGCCTTTGTGCCAAAACCAAAGGCTGCCAACAAAAAGGCAATCGCTGCCCATAATGGGTCAAGTGCAGCATCGCGCATGGCAGAAAATAGAAACGAATTACCAGCAGCGTATAGCACGGCGAAACTACCTAGAATCAGTAGTCCTGCCATGTGTGCCATCAGCAAATAGAGGAAGCCTGCTTTACGGTTTTCTAATTGTGTATGTTCAAACGTGACCAAAAAGTAAGACGATACGCTCATCAGTTCCCAAAACAACATGAAAGCAAGAGCATCTTGTGCCAACACCACACCGATCATACCGAGTGCAAACAGGGGAATAAATACCAACAGTGGTGCTATGCGTGGTTCGTGACTTAAATAGCCATGACCATAGATACCAACGGGCAGCAATAAACCGCCAATCACCAACAAAAAGAACGAAGCCAAGGCATCCAAACCGACATGCAGAGGCAACCACGGCAGACCCAGCGGCAGGGTGATGATAGTGATGTCAGGGTTAATCAGTCCAGCAAAGCCAGCGGTGATGCTTAAGCCCCCAGCTAAGGTGAGTGCCATCGTCAGCATGCCGCGCTGTAGCTGCGGCGCACGCAACAGCAACACGCTGAGTGCGGCAGCGACCAGCACTAAACAAGCCAACAAGGCGAAAAATAATGGATGTATCATATTAACGTGACCGTACAATCAAGAGTTCACAGGGCGCAACATTGCGGTTGTACCAGTTATGCGGTTTGCGGGGGTCGTAATACAGGGATTGCGTTTCACTAACGGTAAATAGCGTACCATCATAATTCAATTCTGCCTGCCCAGAACGAACCCACACATAGGCTTGCTGACTTTCTATGCC
Source organism: uncultured Zetaproteobacteria bacterium (assembly GCA_964645625.1). Classification (GTDB taxonomy): domain Bacteria; phylum Pseudomonadota; class Zetaproteobacteria; order Mariprofundales; family Mariprofundaceae; genus AB-137-C09. Next base: position 12,692 of record CAZYAI010000043.1, on the reverse strand, counting down.
GTAGAGTTCGTCATGGAACTCACCGCCAGCTTCTAGGCGCAAGAGCATAGGCTCAAAGCTTAAAGCCTGATGTTGACGGGGTGCTAGCGGGTAAAAAGAGCAGCCATGGGTCAAATTTACGGCGCGCCGATCATCAAGCGAGAAAACCTCAACTTCTTCTACTTCATCTTGCTCAATAAAAAAGCGAGCAACGGTGATGCCCAAGGCATCTGCCAACTTTTCTAGCGTTGCCACCGAAGGTGATGCCTGCCCCGATTCGATTTGTGATAAGGTCGCAGGGCTTAATTTCGCTGCTTCCGCCAATGCTCGCAGCGAAAGCCCTTGTGCTTGGCGCAAAATGCGCAGTTGTTGATCAATAGCCATGCCGCAACGCTATGGAATAATGAACGCTTGTATATAATAATTGACACACGTGTTTTTAAGCTGCTCTGGCAACGGTGTTTTATCGCACAAAGTCCCATAGACCCTTAGCATACCGCCGATATGAATACGCCATTGCTTACACCGATGCCCGCCACAGAACCGCACATGCTTCCTGCCAGCTTCCCCAGTCCTTTTGCGTACGCGCCACACCCACTGGCGCAGCAGGCGGCACTGCTGCTTCAGCAACGATTGCGCACGGCACGGCAGGAAGATGGGCGTAGTGTGTTTACTTCCCCATACGGTAAAATGTTCGGTGTGTTGGTGGTGCAAGATCAACATGGCGCGTTGGCGTTTCTTAGTGGTTTTTCTGGTATGATGAATGGTCAGTGGGACGTGCCTAGCTTTGTGCCGCCGTTGTGCGATCAAACGCGCATCAATGCTTTTTTGCCCGAGCGTAGCGATGTGTTGGCAGCATTAACGCGGCAGATCAATCAATTAGAGCACGATGAACAACGGGATGTTTTGACTACAGCCTTGACAGCTATGGAGCTGCAACGGAGCAAGGCAATAACGGCTATGAAAGCCGAGCACCAAGCAGCGAAGGAAAAGCGCGGACAGGAACGCCAGCAACTGCAACAACTTGATGACCCCGAACTGCAACAACGTGCGCTGGCAGTATTGGCGAATGCCAGTAAACGCCATGATCGCGAGGCTGCCGCGCTCAAACGCAGTTGGCGCGCAAAGTTGCAGCCGATCAAGCAACAATTAAGCGATTACGAGCAACAGCTTCAACAACTTAAAAAGCTTCGTAGCGAAACCATGCGCGAACTGGTGGGGCGCGTATTTGAAGCCTACCAACTGCATAACTTCCTTGGTGAGCGCAAACCATTAAGCGCGTGTTTCCCGCAAGGGCTTCCCCCTGGTGGTAGTGGCGATTGCGCTGCACCCAAGCTGATTCATTACGCTTGCATGCACCAACTGCAACCCATCGCACTGGCGGAATTCTGGTGGGGCGATTCGCCATCGGCTGGCATCAGGCATCATGGGCAGTTTTACCCCGCTTGCCGTGGGAAATGTCGCCCCATTTTACCCTTTATGTTACGCGGCTTGAGTGTCGAGTCCGAACCAAGCCATATTGAAAGCATTGCCGCCCATGAACCAACGTTGGTTTATGAAGATGCCTATTTATTGCTGGTGAATAAGCCCGCTGGTTTATTGTCGGTGCCTGGTAAACAGTGCGTCGATTCGGTGTTTGAGCGATTGCGCCAACGTTACCCCGATTGCCCTGAGCTAACCTTGGTGCACAGACTCGATAGAGCCACATCAGGACTACTGCTGGTGGCAAAAGACCTACATACCTACCGATTACTACAGCAACAATTTATCGCCCGCACTGTGGAAAAACGTTATGAAGCGTTGTTGGACGGTGTACTCCCCGCAACACCAGAACAGGGCGAGATTAAGCTTCCGTTGCGTGTTGATTTGGACGACCGCCCACGTCAGATGGTTTGCTATCAGCACGGCAAACAGGCACACACCCAATGGCAACGACTTGCAGTCGAGGGGGATTATACCCGCGTCTATTTTTACCCTCACACAGGTCGCAGCCATCAACTGCGGGTACATGCCAGTCACAGTGATGGACTCAACACGCCCATCGTTGGCGACGAGCTGTATGGTCGCCCAGCCGAACGCATGATGCTCCACGCGCAACGCCTGTGTTTCAGCCATCCTATTAGCCATGAAAGGATGGCGTTTGAAGCAGTTACGCCGTTCTAATGGCGAGTATTTATCTTCGAAGATCCCCTATGTACGCTGATGTTGCTCTATATCGTTTAACAATCGAACCAAAGCTCTGCCGACTGCATGGGCGAGGTTTACAGGTACGGCATTACCAATTTGTTTGTATTGCGATGTAATCGGCCCGCTAAACATCCAGTCGTCAGGAAAGGTTTGAATTCTGGCGTACTCCCTTACCGTCAGGGGGCGTGTTTCATCGGGGTGACAACGCTCGGTTTGTTTTTGCGCGGGGGAGCATGTTAACGTTAAACTGGGTTCATCCCACGATAGCCTGCGCGCCATACCAGTCTTGCCGCCGCCTAAATAGTAACTTTTCATCATATATTCTTTTTGTATGGCTTCAGGTAAATCCCGCCAATACCCCCCCTGAGGAACAAGGGACAGCACACGCTTTTTCTTTTCGGGGTACTGTTGACCATTAGACGGAGGGACATCTGAACCATAAAGCTCGCCCTTCTTCAGTGCATCCCTGAGGTTCATGATGCGTTTGTAGGGCGAAGGCCACCTAAATTGAACGTGATCGGCAAGGTCTTTCCTGATGCCTACCAGCAACAAACGCTCTCTTTTTTGGGGGACTTTATAAAACATCGCTCTTAGCACTCTAGGCTCAACCAGTTTATAACCTAACTCATCAATCACACGTTTGATGGTTTCTAATGTTTTGCCGTGATCGTGCTTTAATAAACCGCGTACATTTTCTGCAAGAATAACTTTTGGGTTAATTTCTTTAACTGCTCGTGCAAATTCAAAAAATAATGTGCCTCTTGCATCTTCAAAACCACGTTTATTACCCGCATAAGAGAATGCTTGGCAAGGAAATCCTCCCGATAGTATGTCAATTTGATTGCGGTAGCCCGTGAAATCAAGCCCTGAAATATCGCCCTCGACAACATTCCAGTTGGGTCGATTGTTTCGCAAGGTATTGCAAGCATGTTTGTCAACTTCATTTAATAATACCGAATCAAAGCCCGCTTTTTCCATACCTATAGCTAAGCCACCTGTTCCTGCAAACAGCTCCACAAGTTTATAAGGACGCAACGGTGTGGTGCAAAGTTCTTCGTCCCATTGGCTATTAAATAAAGATTGCGCTGATTCAAAAGGTTCTAATTGGGATCGATGATAAACACGATAATTGTTTTCGGGACAACGTTGTGCAGCGAGTGTTCCGTTACTATCCCAACGTCGTAAAGTCTCTTTAGAAACACTGATAATATCAGCAACTTGAGAGATAGAATAATACTCTGAATTCACGTTTTCTCCATGTTAACCTTGGTCATGGTTACAGATAATGCCGCCTGTTTTTTTGCTGTCAAACCTTAGTTATGGTTACTCATATTTTGAACTATTTCTGTCGCTGCGAGCTGCCTGATGATGTCTTGAAACTCATGGCTATAATCAGCCTCAACGGCAACAGAGCCAATGGCCACAATCAAGTCGTGGTAGAAGCATTCATCCCCCGTGAGGCGATGCCAAAACGATTTCCCTGTATAAACGGGAAAGTGATATTGCGAATTGATGCGTTTATAATGACCGTTTAACTGATGTTCTTCACCATAAATCACACCGACAATCATATCACTGTGCGGCACTCTAAGACCGTTGGTGCGAGCCAAATGAATCACGCCGTTAAAGTGACCAGCAATGGTTTCAACATCATCTTTATTGATCGTGTTTGGTCCTGATTTAAGCTGACAATATTTCTTGTAGCCATCAATGTGATCCATGAACTCAATATCAATACCGTGTGTTGTGCTAGCAAAAGCTCCTAGCACATCATGGGTAAACTGCTGAACACTGTTGCCAAACGTCGTGGCAATCGAGGTACCTAGCACCCTTGGGAACAACAGTGCTTTAGCAATGCTTTCTGGTGATGAATTGCCTGTAAGGAAGTTAGCAAGGTAAACGGTTGTAAAAGGGTTGATGTTAAAACTTTTAGGGTTTGTGAGTTTTTCTGTGTTGGCAATATGATTGATGGCAACGCTTTCTCGAAACCATTTTTTTGCGCCCTCTAAAATAGCTTGCTTGTTCATTGACACCCCTTGTTTGTCATATTCTAGGCCTTGTTGACCGAAGCTAACGCGCTATTGACCCGCAATCCAGAGAGTAAGCATAAGGCTGGATGGCGCACAAGCACGGCATCACCAAGCGACCTATATTTACATGACCCCCAGCCTTCCGAGCTTGCCATGTCAAAGGGCAAACGGAAAGATTGCGCTTTATGGCGTATCTGCCGAGTGGAGTACATAATGAAGAAATTGATGATGATTGCCATCATGGTGGCGATTGGCGGCTTGGGGCTGGCTGTTGATACTGCTGAGGCAAAACGCTTTGGTGGAGGTTCCAGTTTTGGGAAAAAGCACAACGCACCAACCACACAACCTGGCATGACGCAACGTTCAACCCCTGGGCAAACAGGCAACCAGCAGGGCGGTGCTGCACGCTCGGGTATGATGGGCATGATTGGCGGATTGGCTTTAGGCGGTTTATTGGGAGCGATGTTCTTCGGTGGTGGTTTTGAAGGCATAAACTTCTTTGATTTTGTCATCATCGGACTGATTATATTAGGAATCGTACTATTCATGCGTAAACGTGCGGCGACGGCGGCACAGCAGCAAGATTATGCTTATGCTGGTGGTCATGCTGAGCCTGAACGCAATCCTTTGGGCGAACAAACAAGTCATACGCAGCAACAACATGATTTCTCTCAAGCGCGGGCGCGCCCTGATATTGACGAAGAGCATTTTGTGCCAGCAGCCAAAACCATCTTCATGCGCATGCAAAAAGCATGGGATGAGCAGGATGTGGAAGACATCAAACGTTTTTGCACGCCTGAAGTTGCGACAAAAGTTATGCAAGACATGCCCACAGATGGCAGCCGTAATGAAACAGAAGTCGGCATGCTCAAGGCTGAACTGGTCGATGCTTGGATGGAAGACGACCAAGATTGGGTATCCGTCCACTTTACCGCCATGTTGAGTGAAAAAACACTACAGGCTGATGGTCAGGTTAGCGAAGAAAGTTCCTCACAAGCCAATGAAACATGGATTTTCACTCACGATCCTTCCGATGAAGATCCCACATGGTATCTTGCAGGCATCGAGCAGCAATAATATAGAGGCCGGGTGCGTAAGTGCACCCTGCTAAGCTCTTGGGTGTTTACTATTCGCGAATCGCGAATAGTATATAGCCATGCAACTTAAACCACAGGATCTCGTTATTGCTCTGAAACTCATTGCTATAGGCGACCAAACATGGAGCTATGCCCAATTGGCTGCTGAACTGTTCATGAGTGCATCTGAGGTTCACGCTGGTGTAAAACGAGGGCTGCAATCCAAATTACTCATTCAGCCTGGCTCAGATACTCAAGCGCAGCCTAACTTCAAAGCCATTGAAGAATTTGTTGTTCACGGAGTCAAATATGCTTTCCCTGCGGATCATGGCTCCATTGTTCGGGGTATGAAAACCTCGTACGCCGCAGATGTGTTTGATGGAATCTTTGTGTACAATCAACAGTATCTTCCTGTATGGTCCGATGCTGAAGGTGCTGATCGTGGCCTTTCCCTTTCGCCGCTTTACAAAACAGCCCCCAAAGCGGCAGCTATTGATGTAAAACTGTATGCGTTACTGGCATTGGTTGATGCCATTCGCGACGGTCGGGCAAGGGAACGCATGATTGCAGAACAATTATTTCACCAACGCTTGAACGATGCAGCATAGAAGACACAGTCAAAACCTTGCCATGCTCATGCTGGTGGCGAGGCACCTCGGCTCATTGAAGGAAAAGGTCGTCTTTTTGGGTGGAACCACTGTTGGCTTGCTGATTACTGACTCTGGTGCGCCCGATGTGCGAGCCACAACAGATGTGGATTTGATTGTCGAGGTGGCAACGCAACACGATTATCACGCTATTGAAGCAACCATGCGTCAACTCGGATTTGCACCAGAAGTGCATAGTGGCGTACGCTGTCGATGGCTCATTGATCATATTATGGTTGACCTGATGCCTACGGATGAAAAGATTCTTGGTTTCAGCAACCGTTGGTATAGCGCAGCTATCAAACACGCTGTGGATGATACGCTGCCAGATGGCCAACATATATCACGAGTCAGTGCTCCTTATTTTATCGCCACCAAAATCGAGGCTTTTTTGGGACGCGGCAACCATGATTTTATCATGAGTCACGATTTTGAAGATTTGATGGCTGTGATTGATGGTCGGGAAGAACTTGGCAATGAATGCGCTAACGTTCATGACCCACAATTACGCGGCTACATTGCCAAAAGATTCAGCACATGGCTCCAGGATCGTGATTTTATGCAAGCAATACCTTGCCATTTACCGCCAGATGACGCGAGCATTCAACGTTACTCCATCCTTGAAGCTCGCATAAAAAGATTGGCATTATTGACCTAAAAATCAAATCGTTCGTGGTAATTTTTACTGGCTTTAGCCTCAATGATTCATAAATCATCGTGATGATTGCGTAGAGCCTTTATTTGTGCGCAAGTCCCCCACCAACCTACGCGTTATTGGATGCGGTTTTTATGGTTTTTTCATACACAAATTGTGGGTCAAGATCGATCCCATCATTCCATGCAATCGTGTCGAATGAAACACGAACTTTGGTAAATACAGAGGGATCTTTTAATAGCTTAAACACACCAAAGTCAAGGTAAGGCTTCATGTTAAGTATGCCATATTCGTGATTATCAAACTCAATATGAAGGCAGTAATCGCGACCAGCAACCACGTGAATAACAGATGGCGTCATAGCATAAACCTCATTATAGCGGTTGGAATTTTGAATGGTTGTTCACCATTCATAAGCAAATCCCAATCAGCCATTAAATCTTCTTGGTGCAATTCTGCCCACGCTAACACCAAGCGCGAGTGATACATCGCTTTTTTTGTGCAGCACGAAGGCGTTAAGCTTGCATAGTCAAGGGGTTATTGTTGTAATCGGGCGACACTAGGGGGTTGACCATGAACGATGCCATTGCGATAACTGCGGGAACTTGGGTGGAAACATTGGAAGCACAATGGTGCGATGATCCTTCAAGTGTGCCGCCAGAATGGCAGGACTATTTCGCGTCACTGGGGTTGGGTGGTGAGCAAACGGCGACACACAGCGAATCGTTGCAGGCGATGGCTGATACAGCACGTTTGAACCTGCGCCGTTCGCCAGCTGCTGCTAGCGTGTCTAACATCGTACATTTTGATGTGGAGTATCCTTCTCGTGCGATTTATTTGATTCATGCGTGGCGCGTCCACGGTCATACCCAAGCACAACTTGATCCCTTGGGTTTAACACAGGCTCCACCTTGCCCTGAGTTGGAGCTGGGTTATTACGGTTTGGGTGAGGATGATCTTGACCAGCTTTTTCCTTCTGGCGACCTTCCTGGACCCGATGCCATGCCCTTGCGCGATATTCTTCATTGTTTGCAACACACCTATGCGGGGCATGTCGGCCCTGAGTTGATGCATGTGGCGGATTCAGCTAAAAAACATTGGTTGTATGAGCGATTGGAAAAGCAGCAAGGACAGGTGCAATTTAACCAAGAAACCCGCGAACATATTTATGGCCGCATTATGCGTGCTGAAGGGTTTGAGCATTTCTTACACACCCGTTACATGGGGCAAAAGCGTTTTTCTTTAGAAGGTAGCGAAAGTCTGATTCCGATGCTTTCGATGATGGTGCAACAAGCGGGCGAATCGGGCATCAAAGAAATTATTTTAGGCATGGCGCATCGCGGGCGTTTGAACGTGCTCGCCAATGTGCTGGGTAAAAACCTCAGCGATATTTTTGCCGAATTTGATGGCAAAGTCGTCACCGAGGCAAGCGGTCAAGGCGATGTGAAATATCACATGGGTTTTTCTTCGGACATCAGCACCAAGGGCGGGATGGTGCATTTATCGCTGGCGTTTAATCCCTCCCACTTGGCGGTTATTTCCCCTGTTGTGCTGGGCAGCGTACGGGCGCGACAATGCCGTCGCAAAGATGCAGCACGGCGGCAAGTCATGGGTGTATTGGTGCATGGCGATGCGGCTTTTGCAGGGCAGGGCGTGGTTGCTGAATCACTCAACTTGGGCGATTTAACAGGCTACCGCAGCGGCGGTACGATTCATATTGTTGTGAATAATCAAATCGGTTTTACCACCAATCCCTTTGATGCCCGTTCGACCTTTTATTGCACCGATATTGCCAAGATGGTGCAAGCTCCGATTCTGCATGTGAATGGCGACGACCCTGAAACGTGTTGCATGGTGATGCAGTTAGCGATGCAATACCGCGCTCACTTCCGTAGCGATATTGTGATTGACCTCATCAGCTACCGCCGCCATGGTCATAACGAAGCGGATGCCCCTGAAGTAACGCAACCGTTGATGTACCAACGCATTGCAGCACACCCCACGGTGTTTACCTTGTACCGTCAGCAGTTGTTAGATGCGGGTGTGTTCAGTCAATCAGAAGTTGACACATTGCTTAATAATTACCGCGATTGCCTCAAGCGCATGCAGCGTAGCGAGGAAGAGCCGCACCCTGTCAATTCGCTGCAAGGGCGTTGGTCTGGTTATCTCAAGCATTTGGATGAAGAGCCAAACACCGTTGTAAGTGCTGTACGCTTACAACAACTGGCGCGTACGGTTCACACCCTGCCGAACGACTTTCACCCAGCGCGTCAAGTGGCAAAATTATATGAGAGTCGCATTCACATGATGGATGATGCGTTGCCTGTCGATTGGGGATGTGCCGAAACAATGGCGTACGCCACCTTGGTTGATGAAGGCGGCTGGGTGCGTTTGTCGGGGCAAGATTCTGGACGTGGTACGTTTTCTCACCGTCATGCGATTATTTATGACCAACAAAACGGCAAAAGTTTGATGCCACTTAAAAACGTTCAGAATGGTGCAATGAGTCATTTTTTCGTCGTCGATAGCATGCTTTCTGAAATGGCTGTTTTGGGGTTTGAATATGGTTATGCCGTTGCCGAACCACGCGCCTTGGTGGTGTGGGAAGCACAATATGGTGACTTTGCTAATAACGCACAGGTGATTATTGACCAGTTTATTGCCGCTGGCGAAAGCAAGTGGCAGCGCATGTGCGGCATGGTGCTGTGGTTACCCCATGGTTATGAAGGACAGGGGGCGGAACATTCATCGGCGCGGCTGGAGCGTTATTTGCAGCTCTGCGCTGAAGATAACATACAAGTTGTGTACCCCACCACACCCGCGCAATTATTCCATCTGCTGCGACGGCAGTTAATGATGCGCATGCGCAAGCCTTTGATTCTTATGGGACCGAAAAGTTTATTGCGCAATAAGGCATCGTTTTCCTCGTTGGCAGATTTCACCGCTGGTGGTTTTCATGCCTTGTTGCCAGAGCAGGATGCGACGATTGAGGCAAGTGCTTGTGAGCGCGTGGTGATCTGTTCGGGCAAGGTGTATTATGACCTGCTGGCGGCACGTCAGGCGCATAACATCAAGCATGTGGCATTGATACGTATTGAACGGCTTTACCCCTTCCCTCGTGAAGCATTGCGCACATTGTTAAGTCAGTACAGCGCGGCAAATCACGTGTATTGGGTGCAAGAAGAGCCGAAAAACCAAGGGGCTTGGTACCAAAGTCGGCATCACCTTCGTTATGCCACACAAACATGGCAAAGCCTGCGTGTGATCTCTCGTCCCGCAGCGGCAGCACCTGCTGTGGGTTCGGTCAAACGACACCAACAAGAGCAACAGCGGTTAACAGAACAGGCACTGGGACTATTGACTTCGCCTGATTGACCGATACGGTTGTCCCGTTTTACACATACGGCCTAAACCTTGCAGGGTTTAGGTACTACTCTGGAGGGGTTTTTATTATGCATTTTGATGCTTTTGTACCAGCGTTTCTTATTTTTGTTGTTCTTGGTGTGGTTATGCCATTGATTTTGGCTGGCACTTCAATGGCCAATCGCAATACTGAATACTAATTAATCGCACGAAGTGTGATGATGGTTGAATGAAAAGGCTCGGTTTCCCCGAGCCTTTTTTATGCGACAAAGATGTCGCGAATCATGGAGCAGTAATCCTGCGTTTTGACGCATTATGCGATGATGTTCCATAGCATGGTAGCCATGTTGTTAAGGAGTTGTTTGTATGCCTGTTTCTGAAACGGTAAAGCGTAAACCTGTATTGCTGGTGGTCATGGATGGCTGGGGTATAGGACGTGGTGATAGCAGCGATGCTGTAACTCAGGCACAAACCCCTCATTTTGATCGTTTATGGCGTAACGAAGCGCACACCAGCTTATTAACGCACGGGCCTTATGTCGGATTGCCAGCGGCAAAAGATTTAGGTGGTTCAGAAGTTGGTCATTTAACCATGGGTGCAGGTCGCTTACTTGACCAAGGGCCTACCCGCATCAATCGCAGCATCGAAAGCGGTGCGTTTTTTGATTCCCCAGCCTTGCAACAGATTACCGAACGTGGTCAACAAGGCGGAACGCTGCACCTTATTGGGCTATTGTCCGACGGCAATATTCATTCCCATATTGACCATTTCCTTGCCCTGATTCGTCATGCCGATGCCTCTGGCGTTGCGCGTTTACGCATTCACGCCCTGCTTGATGGTCGTGATGTTGGCATTCAAAGCGCGCAAGATTATGTCGCGATCGTAGAAAACCTTTTGCAACAGGTGAACCGCTCCCCTACTCGAGACTATGCCTTTGGCTCGGCTGGTGGGCGCGAAGTCATCACCATGGATCGCGATAATCAGTGGGATAAAGTGAAACGCGGCTGGGATGCCCATGTGCATGGTATCAGCGACCGTCACTTCCCCTCCATGATGGCGGCAATCACCACCTTGCGGCAAGAGCACCCTGACATTGTCGATCAAGATCTTCCTTCTTTTGTATTGACCGATAAGCAAGGCCAGCCACGCAGTGTGATGGCAGATGGCGATGCGGTGGTGATGGTCAACTTCCGTGGTGATCGCGCCATTGAATTGTGCGAAGCGTTTTGCCTGCCTGATTTTGATGGTTTTGATCGCGGTGACATGCCTGATCTGCTGTTTGCAGGGATGATGGTTTATGACGAAGACCGTAACCTGCCAGCCTTACAACTGATGGGGCCAACTGTGGTGGAACATGCTTTAGGGCGTTTGTTGGTTGAGCGCGGTATTCGTCAGTTCCGCCTTAGCGAGACGCAAAAATACCCACATGTTACCTTCTTTTTTAATGGTGGTTACCGTGAACCGCTGGATGCTGCCTTAGAGGATTATATTCTGATTCCATCCGACCGTGGTATCAGCTTTGCTGATGCACCAGCGATGCAGTCGGCAGCGATTACCAGCCGTGCAGAACAACTCATGGCAAGCGGCGAATACGGCTTCGGGCTGATTAACTACCCCAATGCCGACATGGTTGGGCATTGTGGTAAACTCGCGCCAGCCATTGCCGCGATTGAAAGCGTTGATGCCGCTATTGGACGCTTGGCTGGCGCTGCCGAAACGTATGGTTGGGCGCTCATCATCACCGCTGACCATGGCAATGCCGAAGAGATGGAGATTGCGGGCAAACACGGCGAACATGAAGCTTCAACCCGTCATTCCATCAACCCTGTACCTTGTATTGTGTATGACCCGCAACAACCATGCCGTTACCACTTACGCCAACCCGAGGCGGGGCAAAGCATTGCGGACACGCCAGGTTTGTCGCACATCGCTGCTACCGTCTTGGAGCTTATGGGTGAAACATTACCCGATGGTTTCGCGCCATCATTGATTCAGGAGGCTGTATCATGAGGCAAAAAGCCATCGACCAACGCGGACTTAAAACCTTGATTGTATGGCTGTTGTGGGCGATCACCTCTTCGGTCGTGTTTTTCATGTTGTATCGAGAGGCAGGTGCTTGGACGTTTATCAGCCAAGATGAAACCCATATCACACAAATTATTCTTGGTTTGTTTGCTTTTGGTGTGTTGGTAAATTTTTACCATATTTGCAATTTGACGATGGAATGGTTTCGCGTTTATCGCTTAGAAAAACAGATCCGTAGCAAAGGTATTGTGGCATTGGCGATTAAACAACCGCGCCGTTTGGTGGAACAAGTGATTGTGTCTTTGCAGCATATGATTGCTCATCATGGTAAACCTGATGTAGACACCTTGTTGGTGACCAGCTTTGCCTCACATAATCGTATCAGCGACTTTGTACAACTGATGGGGAACTTGCTGATTACCATCGGTTTGGTGGGGACTGTGCTGGGCATGACGCTGACCATGAGTGGTCTAAACAGTGCGCTGTCTGCCGTCGGTGAGGATCAACGCTTGGTGCTAGAGGGTGTCGAGCATGCGATGGCTGGCATGGGTGTCGCCTTTTACACTACGTTGCTTGGTTCGATTCTTGGTGGTGTGTTGCTGCGGGTGTTTGCGTGGATTGCCCGCGCTTCGGTGGAATCACTACAAGATATTATGATGCATACCTTGGTTGTATATGGCGCGGCAGACTTGCATCAATCCGATGAAGTGCGCGATGTGGCTCAGCTTGA
>CAZYAI010000042.1:0-21013 GCA_964645625.1 uncultured Zetaproteobacteria bacterium | reverse complement strand
TTTGTTCTGACCAATGGGCAGCCTGTAAGTCTGACATTAAGCTTTGCGCCAAGTTTTGTGCTAATCGCCGTGTAGGAACGATGAATAAAATACGTTGCTGTTCGCGCAGCATGGCCTGCAAAAAAGCATACGACTTCCCTGCACCTGTTGGCGCGCTGGCAATGCGAATGGGGTGGGGATCATCCAACAACGCCTGTTGTAAGGGCGAGAGGCTAGTGACTGGGTCACTAGCCACACAATGACGCTCAATAATGACACTCACTGCCAGTGCTCTACTTCACTGGCAGCATCATCCAGCGTCATTTCGTCCGTTAACTGCAAATAATGCAGCAGGTAACGGTGTACAGGTAATTCTCGACCAAAGAGTGCAGAGGTCGCAGCATTCAGACGCACGTGTTCTACATCATGTTTTTCCAGCTTTACCATGCCATTGCGATGTAGACCAATACGAACGACCAGTTCATTACGACCATGAACGAAGGGATCCATGCCAAATACAGCGCCGAAAAAAACTTGATACGGTGGAACTTCCTGTGTTTGGAAAAAGTCCTTCATATTCCCTTTTTTAGCGGCATCAGCAATATTCTTTTTTAAGCCTGCTTCAGCATCCAGGTTTAAACGCCGTACCAATGGCGGTAATAACCTAGGGGTACGCGTTGTAAAAACCGAACTGCGAAAAGGCATCGCTGCCAAATGTTGCCGATAGTCCTTGGCAGGCAGTGCAGGTGAACGGTTCAACATCCCCAGTGTAGCCGCCAGAGCAAATGCCATGGCACGGTCACCGATAACCTCGGGTAGAGTGGCCGTGCCATTGGGAACCATAAGGCTATGGTAGGCAAACGGGGTTAGTGTTGTTGCCTTGATTCCCGTGATCATGCTTTTTTCTTGCTGGTGTTACTACCAAACCATTCATCAAACAGTTCAGCAACTTTTGGCGCCGCGTTTTTGTAATCCTGTTCCATCGCAGCTTCTTCATTCACAAAGGCATCAATCAATGATTGTTGATGTGCCTGAGCATCGGTAGCGGATATTGAGGTGGCATGTACTGCTGATAGTGCGGTTGCTATTTTTTGAATAGCATCATCGACTGAGGTTACATCTTTAAGGCACTTCAACAGTTCATAAGGTGAGCTTTGTGCCTGTTCAAATTTATCGCCATAAACGCCTGCGATATGGGTGCGAATATTGGTTCCTGTAACCGATGTTTGACCACCATAAGCTCCAGCAAGTCCCATGCTAAGCAGTAAGTGGTTGAGCCCCTCCATAGGTAAGCATCGACCACGTGTGCTGATTACCTGTACCAACAACGCGCCAGGGCGAACAAAGTGTCGCGTAAAGAGATTGCTGCTGTTCTTTTCTGATTCTGCATCAAACAGTGTCCCATCTTCGGCAGCTCGGTTGTGAAAACTTTCATCAACGCAAGCAAATTTGGGTGCGATACTGAGTGCGTCCGAATAATTTACAGAAGCCTTAACAGGGCATACATTGTTATCACGCATGGCTGAGTCGCCAAACACGAGTGTGTTAAGGTCAAAGCCCTCGGATATCTTTTGAGTTTTGGCGAAGGCTGTTTTGTTTTGCGGCATTCTGCCGCCTACACCATAGGCGCGAAGCACTTGCAGACCACGCCCCCGTTCAATAAATTTAAACTTGTTGGCGACAGCGCGAACATGCACTGCATCGCCGACATCAATATCAGTAATCTCCTCCTCAGCATTACGAAATACCACAGGGGCGATGACTTCACGTATCACGACAATACTCACGCTGCCTAGGTTTTTGAATGCAGGATGCACATAGGTTTTTTTACCATCACTGCTGATGCTGGTATCAACCAAGTGATTGATGTCGCCCAGATAGGGGGTTATTGATTCCATTTTATTCTCCTTGTGAATTGCGCGTGGCAATAGTGTGTAGAAAGCTCATGCGATAAATGCTGCCCAAAACGCGACGATTGCGTTGACTCGCGGGCTTGCCAGAGAGCACCTTTAACCAAACATTAAGAACAAAATGTTCAGCAACTTGCAAGCAAGCTTCTCGCAGTGTTCCTGTGCGATACTTTCCTGCAGCAACTTTTTCTTTTCGCCCTAAGTTCTTTTCCAGTTCACCTGCAATTGCATAGCTCATGGATTGTGAGTCAGTTTGCCCCAGTGCCATGGCGGTAATCGCTGTATCCATGCATACATCAAAAGATAGCATCTCTTCACTGGTGGAACTTTTGCCAAAGGGAGCTTGTTGCACCGTGGTTGCTAACGCCCCTAAGGTGATTAAGGCTCCATTATGATTGTTCATTTCGTCCTCCTTCAAGATGATGAATTCGTGATCTAAATAATTTTTTATTTGGTGATCTAGGTGCTCTTTATTGCGTAAATGACACCAAATAAAGCAGGTTGCAGCAAAGCGTGTGTTGTGCTGGGCGTATAGCCGCAGTACATCGTACCCAAGACCATGTTCCTCAATGACTGTTTGGCCAAAGTTCAGCCTTTCAATAGCTTGTGGAATCTGCTCTAGGCGTAAACTTTTGTGACCTAATAGGTCTTCAAGCAGTCTGGGCATTGCATCGTAATAGAAAAAGGCATTATTTTTAATGGGCAGGCCGCGAAATAGGTGGAAAGGTCTGCCTATACGTAGGCTAGCAGTCAGTAGCATGCGCAATTGGCTTATTTGCCCTTTTGTGGTGGTGGATAATGCCTCTAGGCGAGCCATTCTGTAGCGCGATTGGTGCACTTCAATGCCTCGATAAACCACTCCTTTTTTAATATCCAAACGGTTTAAGTCATAAATTGACAGACCGCGCAAATTTTTATCTGAAGGAATTTTAAGGCTAGAAAAGAGACCCGAAACAGAGGGGGATGAAATCAGCGTAGGAACGCCCTCATCCTTGCCTCCTTGTTGTTTGTGAGCTTGCTTTCTTAGTTTGTGCTCTGCTAACGAAACAGCACTCACATTGGTATGTGCTTTGGCTCCTTCTGGGCGACCGTCACGGCCACTGAAGGCTGAAGCTTTGACTGAATACAAAGCACTTTTACTATCAATGGTTTCTTTGAACGGTACGGGTTCATCTGTAAATAAACAATGCCCAGTTGCAGTCTCATTTTTTGCAACAACACGTTGATGTGTTAGCAGTTGTTGAAGGCGTTGTTGTAGTTGTTGCTGGACATGATTGAATTGTTCAACCCCTTCAATACAATGAGTAAGTGATTGTTCATCATCATTCCACCACTGCGCAAGTAAACCGTTGTCTCCCCAGATATGGTTATCTATGTTGTTGTTATCTTGTCCTAGCGTAACCAGCCACAATGATGTGATGCAGAAACGGGATGCGCGATCCTCTATGTTTGAGATCCATTCATCTGCAACCTGATCATGTAAAGCACTAAATAATTTCTGCTCGCGTGCTTTAAATGTCGCTGTGTTGGTATCTGACCCCGTTAAATTTAAGCTCAGACATAATAAAGCAGCTTTAAATAATAGTTGTTTATCTACACGATCCAGTTTTGTATACATTGTGATTAAGCCATCATCTTTATTAGGCCATACTGGGGCTAATCCATAGGGGGTAAGCATTTCATCTAGTTGAACCGTGATAGCATCCCGTATACCAGCTTTAATCTGCAATAGCTTTCCAAGCTCTCTGTCTGTTAGCTCTTCAATGAAGTTGTTCAATGCTTCAAAAGATGGGCGTTTATTATGTAGGGAAGGGTTGCCGCGTGTGGAGATGTTCAACATTAAGTCGAAAGGTAGATGATTGCACACACGTTGAATGCTCGTTTCTATAATAGATGTGTGTTGTTTTTCTGGAATAAGCATCAATAACTCACCATCATGGTGTAATTCAATTAGGGGAACTATTTTGCTGGTTTGCCAACATGCAAAAGATATCCAACGTTGCAGTTCGTCCAATAAAAAGGGGTGGTGTGGATCATAAAGGCGGACAATGTGCCAATGCTTCAAATGATCACAATGTAATGTTTCATCACTATGCAAACGATCAAGAACACCATCAATGCCGCCATCATCTGCTAACCAAATGCCATCCAGTTTATCGGCTAAGGCAACGTATTTACTGAGCCCTTCCCATGCTTGTGGAACAAGGACTGTGTGAAAGTGTGCCTGTGTATCTTCTACTTTTTCAATGAGGTAACGCATTTGCTCTGGGGTGGGGCAGGTTTCGCGAAGGAAAGAATCTAACCCATAGCAGTTCAATGCATTTTCCACTGCGTTCAGGGGCAGTGCGGTGTTGCGTACTAATTTTAAGTCTTTATCCAAGTCATGCAGAAAAGCGATGGCAGCCATGATTTTGAGGTGTGTGGTCAAAGGTTCAGAGCTAGCCTGATGGTTCTGGCTCATATAATCTAATGCGTAAAATATTAATGAACCGCGCACCACGGATAATAGGTGATCCAATAGCGTAACATTGCTGTTTTTGGCATAACGTTCGAACTTTTCCGCATCATCATCCCAGCCACCCTTGCCACTGATGCTCATTAAATGCACACGACGGTGATCAAGTGTTTGACCTGCATCAATCTTTTTCTTGGAAGCTTCATTTAAAGAGCCGCCCTCACGTTGGCGAAGCACATGGTTATTCACTACGTGGGCTAAGAATGATTGGTAAACTTCACCAGCTAGTTCGGTTGCTTGAGCCATCCACTGCACATCGTTATTGCTCATCGTCCGACTCCCTGTTCAGCTAATCCAATGCAACCAAAGCCGTTTCTGTTTTTCTCCCCGATGCCTGCATACCAAGCCAAGCGAAGATCATCCTCGCTGCCTGAAATCACTAAGGGGACGTTCATGCCAATCACAAATGCCTTTTTCCCGTTGGCAAAACGTTTGACTGGAACCAGTAAGGCATGTTGTGGGTTGGCGCGCACATAGAGCGCGTCGGGTTGTACTTCAAGTTGAATATTGCGACCAGCTAAGCGTGACAGACGAAAATTGATGGCTGCACTTAGATCAACCTCGCGTATATTGTGATGCCATTTTTTGCTGCCGCGTTGTCGAATAGCCAGAGGTGAGAGCATGAGTACGGATAAATGTTGCATACCAGAAACAATAGGGTCACTTTCAACGTGAAGTTTGGCGTTAGAGAAATCTACTTGCTCCCCAGTTGCTCGTTGGGTTTTGCGTATATGTTCAGGTTTTAGGCGCATGATAATTTCTGCTAATTGTGGGTCTGCGGTAGATAGCACCAGTGTGTGAACATGGTTTGTCTCTCTGCCATGCCAGCCTAAAGCTGCAAAGTTCCAGGCAGCAGCTCTCTCACCTACCAGCTGGGCTGAAGTTGCTCTTGCTGCATCCAAGCCTTCGATCAGTGCATCGTGTAATAAATCAAGGTTGTGATAAGATTGATTCCCCTGTTTGGGAAGGGTGATTCTAACGCGCTGCATAAAGGCCTCTCTTGTTGATTTTTACGCCTGAGTGGGCAACCTTAGGATTATGAAAAAACCAAGTAAAGCTACAACGTGTCATGAAACTTGACATATCGAGGCGATTTTCCTTTATTGAATCACGTTTGTATTGGGCTGAAGGTTTAACGGCTGGTGCATTAGCTGAAGCTTTTGGAGTCTCTCGGCAGAGTGCGCAAGCTGTGATTGAAAAATATCGTCAGCTTCATCCAGGAAATATGCAATATGATGAAAAGAAAAAGCAGCACGTAGTCACTGAGGCGTTTACTCCCCACTATATTCGCGCTGAAGCGAATCTATTTTTTGCTGCAATACGGGGGCAGAATGAAGTATGTCATTACGCTGAGGATGTGAGCTGGAGCGATGTGCCCTTTGAAGATGTAAGTCGCTGTATTAAGACCAAAATCAATTATCTTCCTGCAATCATGAGTGGCTTGATTAAGAAGCATACGGTTGAAATATATTACGTCTCCAAAAATCGGATTACCACACGCTATATATCACCGCACCATTTGGTTTATGCAGATGGACGTTACCATTTGCGTGCTTACTGCCATATGGACAACGAATTTTTAGATTTTGTCATATCACGCATTAGAAGTGCATCCTGCGGTAGTGTTGATGATTGGGTTTCGGCTACAGATGATCATGAATGGCATCAATATGTTACCCTAGTCTTTAAGGTGAACCCTGAACTACCAGAGACAGTCAAACAGGCGGTTGAAGAAGATTACATACTCAACCATGGGTTGTTTTCTATTCGGTGCCGCAGAGCTCTTGCGCTGTATGTGAGACGACAGATGATGAAATACGATGGAAAAAGCCAGCTTGGAATCTGGCTTGAGTGTGATTAGTTTACACTTGCGCGGTTTGTTGATGTGCATGGCGTTATAACCTGACTCATTCAGGTATATATAATACCATGCACGTTTGTTGTGTGGATTACACTACTGTGTTAATTGCAAATTCACTCGTGTAGTGCGTTGCTCTGTGTCGCTGGGTAAGGCTAGTGATACTAATTCAGCAGCAGGTACAAAGGCATGAGCATAACGGTATATGTCATCGTCGATTACCGTACCATCATAGATTAAAATATCCAAATCCAACGTGCGTGGTCGCCATGAACCTTGGCTGCGATCGCGGTGTTGTGCATCTTCTAAGATTTTGAGTTGCTGACGTAACGCTTCTAAGGGTAGTTCTGTTTGTAATAAACAGCAGGCATTGAGGAAGTCATCGCCATCCATGCCTACTGCTGCGGAGCGGTACACCGCCGAAAAGCATGCTGTTGGACATAACGCTCTTAATGCTGCTGCTGCTTGTAGTAAGTGTTGTTCGGGGTCAATGTTGGAACCCATGTTGAGTAACGCGCTGTACATCAGTGGGGTACACGCATGTTGTCATAGGTTTTAGTTGTGTGACGCATCATTTAGAGCCGCGCTCGATGATTACGGCAACATTATCGCTACCGCTTACCGCACCAGGTTTCGATAGTTTTAAGCGCACCCACGGCACAGCAAATTCAGTCAGTACAATATGTGCGCAATGCTCTGCCAATGCTTCGATCAAGCCATATTCTGATGCTTTAACGCAGGCTTCGAGGCGTTTAGCTACCGATTTGTAATCCAAAGTATCGTTAATATCATCAGATTTACCTGCTGCTGAAATATCCCACGCCATTTCTACATCAAGGCGCACAGTTTGTTTGATCGTACGTTCCCAGTCGTAAATGCCGATTACTGTTTCTACCGATAATCCTTCGATGATAACGCGATCTTGATATGTATGTGTCATGATTGTTCCTTATTTTAGTTTTGGGGTAATGATTCGCAGAACCTATGTTTTTTACTCACAAGTCGGAAGTGCGGAGTTTTAACGGGTATGGCGTTTTTTGTGTGGCTCATGCGTCCCACCTTAAAAGAGAAGCGATGTATAGTCATTGTGTTGTCTATAACAAGTTCTTGCGTCTTGACTCTGTGTTGTAATATCTTGAGTCTGTGCGAATATATGGTGCTGTGTAGGCTCGCCATTCGTGCGGTGATATTCCATCATGCGGGGTGGTAAAACGCCATGTTCGTTAGGTGCTAAACAAAACGTGTAGTATGAGAGACAAGAGGTCAGCCATGTCGATTGAAGTAGAACAACTAAAACACAGAGCTAAAAAGGCGATGCAAAGCGGTGATGCAGGTAAAGCAGCAGATGCTCTGAATCAATTGGTGCTCCTTATGCCAGATGATATGAACTACCGTCATTTAGCGGCAGAGTTGTGTAAAAAAGCAGGTCGAAAAGAGCAGGCGGCCAGTCACTTTTGGTATTTGACCAACCATTACTTCCATCAACAAGCACTTGAAAAAGCGTTGAAGGTATTGAACGAATACCGCCAATTGCAAGATATGGATAAGCAAGAGGGTCAACGTATGTTTGATCATTGTCGCGCTGAAGGCATTTCCATTGCTCAGAGTTTGCCGTTTCTCCATGATGATGACCGTTTGGTGTATGCCATGCGTGCGCATGCGATGTTTGATGCCCGTGATGATGCGTTATTTGAAGAGGCTCGTGCATCATCCGTGCTTATGACGGCGCAAGATCAAGCATTGGTAGTCGAAGCAGGGGATGCGGGTGATTGTCTTTTTATTGTCACGCAAGGGGAACTACGTCCTGTCGTGACTGGTGAAGATGGTCAGTCCTACCAAATGGCGGGTTATAAACCTGGTAGCATGACGGGGGAAGGAGCGTTCCTGGCACAACAGCAGGTGCGTAGCGCAACGTTAATGGCCGTTGGTGATACCCAATACTACATATTGCCCTATACGGTCTTGAAACAATTGTCAGAAAAGGCACCACGTTTCCTTGAAGTGATGCAGGAGCAACAGCAGGTTCATGGACCAGAAAGGTTGTTGGGGAGAGCTCCATTCTTTCGCGACTGTTCGCCAGAGCTTCGTCGTGAAATAGCTCAGCAGTTGGAGCCAGTAGTTTTACCCGCAGATGGCGTGCTTTTTGATTACAATGAACGCAGTGATTTGGATTTGTATGTGATTCAAAGCGGTCTTATCTCGGTGAGTGTGTGTGACAACGGTAGGGAGCAATACCTGAATACGGTAAAGGAAGGGAATGTAGTGGGTGAGTTGGGCGTGCCACAGAATATGCGTAAATTTAGAGCGCATGCTGTTTCTGATGCGCGTCTGCTGCGTTGGCCTGAGGCATTGTACCGTCCATTCTATATGCAAAACTCTGCAATACGGAGTGAACTGCTGGAACGGCAAGATGCGATCCAGAAGAAACTACGTGGGTTTGCTTAACGCTTACATACGGCATGCATCGTGGATGATGTAACGGTTCGCCGTAAGGCAACAGTGCTGATTGTGGATGATATACCAGAAAATATTGATGTATTACTTGGTATATTGAAGCCCTATTATCGGGTGAAGGTAGCCACGCATGGTGAGCGGGCGTTGCAATTATGCCAAGACACCTCACTGCCTGATTTAATTTTGTTGGATATCATGATGCCAGGGATGGATGGTTTTGAAGTCTGCCGTCGTCTCAAAGCCAACCCTGTGTGTAAGCATATTCCTGTTATTTTTGTGACGGCGATGGGTGATGTGGCCGATGAGTTGTATGGCTTTAAGGTTGGTGGTGTCGATTATATCAGCAAACCCATTGTTCCAGCTATTGTCTTAGCGCGTGTAAAAACACATTTACAACTGAAATCTGCCTATCATTTTATTCGTGATACGTTTGGTCGTTACGTTTCTGATGAAGTGGCATCGATGATTATTGATGAGCCTGATGGTCAGCGCATGGGTGGGCAAAAGCGTAGGTTAACCATTATGATGGCTGATATACGTGGTTTTACCAGTATTTGTGAGCGCTTGCCTGCTGAACATGTGGTGGAAATGATTAATATTTTTCTAAGCCAGATGACGACCGTGATTCACAAGTACCAAGGTACGATCAATGAGTTCTTAGGTGATGGCATATTGGCGAACTTTGGCACGACGATTTTGCGCCATGATCATGCTTTGCAGGCTGTGGAGTGTGCCATCGAAATGCAGCAAAGTATGCGGGTCGTCAACAAGGTTTTTCTAAACAGTGACTTACCCTGTGTTGAAATGGGGATTGGTATTCACACAGGGGAAGCCATTGTGGGGAATATTGGTTCCAAGAAGCGTGCTAAATATGGTGTGATTGGGCAGGCTGTGAACATTACTTCAAGAATCGAATCGCACACATTAGGCGGACAAATATTGGTGTCGGATGCCACCAAAGTCGCATGCCAAGATAAGCTTACCATTCGTCAAGTGAGTGAAACCATGGTTAAAGGTATCTCAGCGCCATTGCTTTTACATGATGTCGTGGCGATTGAGGGTAAGGTGGATAAACAACTACCTATTACCGTGGCGGAAGATTTTATTGCGCTAAGCCCACCCTTAAATATCCAATTGATGCCGCTACTCGGTAAATCCATTACTTCTGCCGTAGTTGCACAGATTGTGGCACTGGCATTGCCTTTTATAAAAATCACCTTGCCACAGTCGTTGGCGAAATACAGTAATGTGAAGATTGTCGTTCAAGATCATTTGGGGGTGGTGATGATAGAAGATCTGTATGCTAAAGTAATCCAATCCGTCAAACGGCAAGTACGCCGATTACGCTGTTGCTAAAAACCACCTGCTTCGCGCCTGAAAGTGAGCAGCTACTTCGTCATTATGCTGAACACCGTTAGCCGGTCATATGTGGTGCTCGTGACTTGATAAACATTGGGAGGGGATAGATGCAAATCGATGGACACCATGCCCTGACCTATGTTGCCGCACGCTTGGCAGGCTTTGTCGATCGTGAGGCTCAAACCATCGCTTATGCCTCACAATATGTTGATGATGCTACCAACCGAGGCGTTATTCAGTTTGAACATAGCAAGTTTATGTATTACCGCATCACATCGGCACATGACATTATTGATTATGATAATTTTGTGGATGTCGAGAATAACTTGGCATGGTTGCCGTTTCACTTTTTGCCTGGTTGCGGTGGTTTGCCAGCAGGGCAGTTCCAAGCATCAAGTGAATCTGATTTGCTATGCTGCTCCCCTGATAGTTATGTTGCCCGTGATATGTTGCGCCTTGCATTGAAAGACCGAAACCATCAACGCGCTTTGCATCGTTTGGGTATTAGTATGCATGTCTATGCCGACACTTTTGCTCATCAAGGTTTTGTGGGTTCACAAAGTGTGTTGAATCGTGCTTCTGATGTGCACTCGGATGACCCTGTCATGGATCAACGTATTCTCGCTGCAACCCAACAAGACCTATTTGTTGATTTGTGGAACAAGGGTTTGACCATTCTCTCTATTACTTGGCGTGCTTTGCTGTTGTTGCTGATTAAGCGTAAGTCGCCGCGCGCTTTCATCTCTAATTTTCTTAACACTGAACCTTTGGGTCATATTCGTGTTGATGCTTACCCTGACCTTCCTTACCTTCGATGGCGGTACAAAGATTGGCAGGGTAATGTGATTGAGCGAGATAACCCAAGTATTTATAAATATGCGGTAGATATGATGATTCGTGCCATGCGGGCGTGGCGTGCCAATGATGAAACGATGGCACTGGAACAGTACCCAGGATTGCCTGAACAGGATGAGAAAACGCTGTCTCGTTTGATTGAGTCTTTGCAAGAACCTAATGCAAAAATACGTCATCAAGCATGGCTCAATGCCATTGCTGAAGGGCAGTTTAGTTTTGGTGCGGCAACAATTGGCTATGCCCAGCAAGGGGAAGATAGCTGGCGGGCTAAGGCATTAGGAGTAGTGAAGAATAAGGATGCAAGGCTTGAGGTGTATGCTTATAAGCAGGCTTTTCTTAGCAGCGATTGGAAGCTTTTTCATGATGCATTGCAAGTTCACCGCAGTAATATTGTGCACGATATTTTACCTCAATATGGTGTCTGTGCCGCTTAATGTTTAAGCTACCTGTCTGGCATGCTGTGAAAATATTTATCACCAAAAAGGTGACTGCGTATTTCCATAAAAAGCCATGTAAACCAATATATCACACCCAATACGGCACAAAACACCACAGGATTTAGGTGTTAATGGATATGGCGTTTTGTTATATCGCGCTATGGAACATCATCGCGCTGGGGGGGGGTAAAAAACCACATCTGTTCATTGTGTGGATCACATTACCCTATTAACCAACGCGATACTTTTTAGGCAGACTGCTTCGTTTGATATGGTTGCCGACCTTGTTTTTAGAAGGGGTTTCGCATCATGCTTTATAAGTTGACTATATTATAATATTCTAATATAGTTCGCCGAGTAGTTGGGCTTCTAATCTTCATGGTTTATGTTAGACATAGCTGCTGTGTTCATGGGTTAGGCTCATATAGAACACAGTAAAAACTTTTGAGAGGTAATCATGAAATATATCTTTAAGGCAGTACTGGCTTTAGGTCTGTACTTTGCTACTACATTATCAGCACAAGCGATAGACATTCCTGATGGTATGGGGGTGCTTCCTGCAACTGTGCCCGTTCCTTCCGATAATCCTATGAGTGCAGCGAAAGTTGCGTTAGGTAAACAGTTGTATTTTGACCCCGCATTATCCGCCAGTGGTCACTTTTCTTGCAACTCTTGCCATAATCTTGGTACTGGCGGTGTTGATAATCAAAAAACATCCATTGGTCATCATTGGCAACGTGGTGGTCGTAATGCACCAACGGTACTCAATGCAGGCTTTTGGAGTAAGCAGTTTTGGGATGGTCGCGCGCCATTGTTAGAAGATCAGGCGAAAGGTCCACCATTGAACCCTGTGGAAATGGCGAGCACTGATGCTGCCTTCGTTGTTGAGCGTTTGCAGCAAGCAGGTTACGCGCCGCTGTTTGCTGATGTTTTTGGTAAGGATAGCTTGAACTATGACAATATGGCAAAAGCGATTGCTGCATTTGAACGCACGTTAATTACACCGAATGCACCATTTGACCGTTTTGTGCGTGGTGAAGCGACGATCTCTCAGGCTGCGCAACGCGGTATGAAGAAGGTGGCGGAAATTGGTTGTACGTCTTGTCATAGCGGTGCCTTATTTACCAATAACAGCTTTGTAACATTTGCTTATGGCGATGATGAAGGTTTGAAGTCAGTGACTGGGAAGGCTGAGGATGATCATGTGTTCCGTGTGCAGTCATGGCGCAATGTCGCTTTGACGGCTCCATACTTTCATGATGGCTCTGCTGCAACATTGGCTGAAGCGGTAACGATTATGGCAAAAGTCCAGTTAGATGTCACCCTCAAGCCAAGCGATGTGCAAGATATTGTTGCTTTTCTAAATACGCTGACGGGCGATCAGCCGCAAGTTACATACCCGATTTTACCGCGTCCTCATGGCGCGAGTTTACACTGGAAGGAGTAGTTCATGACGATTGAACGCACCATACACATCATTGCAGGCAGTTTTATCATGCTGTCGGTGGTTTTATCATCGTTGTATAATGGGGTGGATTTGACCCAGCCAACATGGTTGTGGTTTACCTTGTTTGTGGGCGCTAATTTGTTTCAGTCTGGTATTACCAATTGGTGCTTGATGTCCACGATTCTGAAATCGCTTGGCATGCGTTCCTGCTGCGCGGCGAAATAATGGTCGCATGGTTGCAAGCCAATGTGTTGACAGTGGTAGCGGCGTTGATTATTGGCTGGATGCTGTGGCAACGGCTGATCGCGCCGCGTTTGGCTGGGGTGAAGTCGATGGGGGCAGCGGAATATTTAAGTTTTCGCCATACTCCTCACACCTTGGTTGATGTGCGTTCTTTAGATGAATGGAATAGCGCGCGTCCTGCTGCCGCACGCCATATTCCTTTAGGTACGATTGACAATCAATGGTCCAAGATACCGCAAGATCAACCCGTGGTGTTTATTTGTGCTTCGGGTATGCGTTCAGCGAGTGCTGCTGCCAAGGTTGCTAAGGCAGGGCATCCTGATGTGTATAATTTTTCTGGTGGCTTAGCAAGCTGGGATGCTGCTGGGCTGCCAGTTAGTCGGCGTACAAAATGATTTTAACATGTTTGGATAAGGAGTAAATATGAAAAAGTTTATGATGATTGCCATGTTGCTGCTATTACCGTGGGGTGTTCAGGCTTGTGGTATGGGTGAGGTGACCCCTGAAGGCTATGAGAATGCGAGTATCGAACATGCGCATCAACATTGGCAACAAGGGGATAAGTCTGCAATCCCATTTCAATTTTTGGATGTGCGCACGGTTAAAGAGTACCAAGCTGGTCATGTGCCAGGTGCTATCAACATTCCGGTGCAAGAATTGGCTTTGCGTATCAAAGAAGTGCCTACAGATAAACGCCTTTATGTGTATTGCGAAGCTGGTGTCCGTTCAGCCAAGGCAGCGAAGCTGTTGGCTACATCAGGCTATACCAATATTGAAAACATAAGTGATGGTATGCGCGGTTGGCGCGATCACGATTTTCCACAGGAGTAAACATGTTCAGTTCGATTAGTGTTCAAGAGCTGTTGCCGTTATGGCTCAAAGCACAGCAGGGTGATGCACAGTGCGTGATTGTTGATGTGCGAGAGAATAATGAATATGCCCAAGCGCATATTGCTGGCTGCCTACATATTCCCTTGCAGGGAATCCCTAATGCGAAAGATAAGATTCCCCAAGATCAGCCTGTTTATATGCTGTGTCATGGCGGCATGCGTTCGGCACAAGCCGCGCAATGGTTGGCGCAACATGAAGGTTATAAGCAGTTGGTGAATGTAGAAGGCGGCATTATGGCGTGGATTCAAGCAGGGCAACCTGTTAAGGATGCCTCATCGTGAGTGATTATGGTTTACGTACCGTCTTTGATGGTGACATGGAGGCGGCTGAAACAGCGATTACCGCTGCACTTAAGGAAGAGGGCTTTGGTGTTTTAACACGCATCGACGTTGCTGCAACCTTGAAGAAGAAAATTGATTTGGATCGCCCACCCTATGTGATTTTGGGTGCATGCAATCCGCGTATTGCAGGGCAAGCCTTGGCAGTAGAGCAAGAATTAGGCTTGTTATTGCCATGCAACGTCATTGTTTATCGTAATGCTGAGGATGAGACCGTGGTTTCTGCGGTTAATCCGATCAATATGTTATCGATTGTTGATAATCCTGCCATGCAGGAAATGGCCGAACAGGTTCGGCAAATGCTAGAGCGGGCGATTGCTCGCATATAGTTCGTTAAATAGGAGGTCATGATGTTTAAGAATAATGTAGGTGTCGCAGATGGCACGTTTCGCGTATTTCTCGGCATGGCGTTGATTTTCAGCGCGCTGGGAGGCTGGTTTGACCCTTGGGGTTGGATTGGTGTGGTTCCTTTGATTACCGCGCTTACGGGTAATTGCATGCTGTACAGCATTTTGGGTATCAACACCTGCGCCAAGAAAGGTTGAGTTGGTAAAAAAAATAGCCCGTTTGGTGGCCGCCAAACGGGCTATTTTCGTTGGCAAGGGGAGGTTGTCCTTCCCAACGTTCAAGGGGGAAAACCCCTTTATTTATGCGTAACGTCACGTTACACACAAGCGAGGTGAATACTATGGCACATGTGGTCATAATGGGAGCGGGAATTGGTGGTATGCCCGCAGCCTATGAGATGAAAGACGCGCTCAAGAAGCTGGGCGGGCAGCACGAAGTGACGGTGGTCTCGAATGTGGATTACTTCCATTTTACTCCATCAAATCCGTGGGTTGCCGTTGGTTGGCGCGATAAGGAACAGATTAGTTTTGAATGTTCTCCCTACCTGAATAAGAAGGGAATAAACTTCCTATCTTGTGGTGTGGATGAGATTTTGGCCGACGAAAATCGCCTGCGTTTGGGCAATGGTCAGCACTTGGATTACGATTATTTGGTGGTTGCTACAGGTCCACGCTTAGCGTTTGAACTGGTGCCTGGCATGGGACCTGAAGGTCATACACATTCGATTTGTCATGTCGACCATGCAGTTGAAGCCTATCATGCTTTTGAAACATTTTGTAAGAATCCAGGTCCTATTGTGATTGGTGCGGTGCAAGGTGTATCTTGTTTCGGTCCAGCGTATGAATTTGCGATGATTTTGGATACTGAACTACGCCGCCGTAAAATTCGCGACAAAGTTCCTATGACGTTTATTACCCCTGAACCCTATATTGGGCATTTGGGCTTGGGTGGCGTGGAAGATTCTAAAGGTTTGCTTGAATCCGAACTGCGTAAGCGTGATATTAAATTCATTACCAATTGCAAAACCAAGGCTGTTCATGAGCACTCCCTTGATTATGAAGAAGTGGATCGTCACGGTGAGGTGATTGCCTCTGGTTCATTAGATCATCAATTTGCTATGTTAATGCCGCCATTCCGTGGTGTGGGACCTGTTGCAAACTGTGAAGGTCTGGTTAATCCGATGGGCTTTGTGGCAATTAATGAGTATCAACAAAACCCTACATTTAAAAACATCTTCGGCACGGGGGTGATTGTGGCAATCCCTCCTGTGGAAGCGACACCAGTGCCTATTGGTACGCCCAAAACAGGCTTTATGATTGAGTCTATGACGACGGCTATTGTTCATAATGTCGTGCATGATCTTAAAGGTGAAGAGCCAGAAAAATCAGGCACTTGGGGTGCTATTTGCTTGGCTGACTTTGGTGATGGTGGCGTAGCTTTGGTGGCCTACCCTCAAATTCCACCACGCAATAAAGTATGGGCGAAAGGTGGAGCCTGGGTACATACTGCCAAGGTTGGTTTTGAAAAGTATTTTATGCGTAAAATGAAAACAGGTGTATCCGAACCGTTTATCGAAAAAGCCTTTTTGAAACGTATGGGTATTGAGCGGCTGAAATAATCTTTTTGAAGGGCAGTCGCGAGGGCTGCCCTTTACCCGTTAGGAGTGGATGATGTTACATCGTTTGTGTTTGATGATGTTGGTGGGCTTCTATTCGCTGCCTGCATGGGCTGACCCTTTAGATCGTGGTGAGGCTTACACGGAACGAGGTACACCACCTGAGTGGATGGATGGCACAGATTTTTTTCTCTTGCTGGTAGATTACGGTGGTTTTGCCTTAACGATTGTATTGTTCGGTTGGTTATGGTCGCGTCATCAAACGGTAGTGGATCGTGTGGTGCTGATGATCCAGCGTCCTTTCTCCGCACCATTTCATGCGGCCGATCAATGTAGCTTAATCCCTTCGCTGTTGCTGCAAGGCGTGGGGGTTCTGTTAGCTGTCTTCGCCTTGGCAACATGGGTGTTTGTTTGTCAGTGGTTGAAGCACCAAGGTTTGGGTATGATTTCTATGATGGGGCTGGCGTTGGTGGCATTGCTGATTTTACGCATGTTGAAAGATTCGCCTAATGCCAAACTATCATCCAACAATGCAAAGGAGTGATAATGCGTTTACAGATTGCTTATGAAGGCGGTGCAAAATTCACGGCTCAGTGTCGTGGACATCGCGTGACGATTGATCAACCGACTGATAATGGCGGTGATGATGCGGGGATGACACCGCCAGAACTGATGGCAACATCGTTGGCATCATGTATTGGTTTTTATGTTGCCCGTTATTGCCAGCAAGCGCATTTGGATGCGACAGGTTTGCAAGTCGCATGTGATTGGAATGTAGGCGGCGATCCGCGCCATATTGAAGCTTTTACGGTACACGTTCAGGCTCCAAACATTCCAGCATCACGGCAAAAGGCGGTGGCACGGGTGGCAAACAGTTGTTTGATTCATGCAACCTTGCATCAGCAACCTACAGTGGATGTGCAAGTAGAAGTAGCTGCTGCATGATGAATGTTAGCATGGGATATAATGTTTCATCGCACAGGGTGGCAGAAAGCTGTGTCCACTAACATGGAACATGTGATTCACACAATAAACGGACATAGCTTTATGACGCGCTGTGCCCACGATGTTTCATCGCATAGGGTGGCAGAAAGCGATGTCCGTTAAACACGTGCTGCAACAGGTGGTCTATTGTCCATCGATGCCGATGTTGGTGGTAGCCGCGCTTTTGCTCGGCTTCGCGCCTTTTGTGCCAGAACCACATTTGGTTGAGAAGTTACGCATGCTATGGCATGGTGAGCTTACACGCCCCATTGATATATTTGATATTTGTTGGCATAGCTGGCCGTTATTGTGGATTGCCGTACGTTTGCTCACGAGAACACCAGCCACTCATTGCCGTTTACCATCGTGATGGAGACTTTTGTCCACAGATAAACACAGATGCACACAGATAAGAGAGAATCATTGTATTTCACCTCATAGTTGAGGGCGTTGTTACGATGGCAACGATAACTATACGGGTTGTCGGTGTAAAAGTTGGCATCCTTCACATTGTAGTTTACACGTTCATTATTTTCATGGTTGCTGAAAGATGCTTTGTTTACCACGAAAGACACGAAAAGCACGAAAGGTAATGCTTCTTATTGTTCGTGTGTTTTCGTGTCTTTCGTGGTTTATGTTTTTTTGATGCCCTTCATTCCTCGGTTAAGGATGTTCAAGACTGCATGCCTTCATTTCGGTAATCTTGCAGTTCATCAAGGAACTGTTGTCCATAGCGTTCAAGTTTTTGTTCACCGATGCCTGATATATGACTCATGGCAGTAAGTGAGTCGGGTTGTGCTGCCGCAATAAGTTTGAGCGTGCGGTCATGAAAAATAAAAAATGGTGGTATCTCTTGTTCTTTGGCAAGCTTTAAGCGTAGGGCTCTAAGGCGTTCAAAGAGAACCATGTTTACCGCGCTGTCATCGGCAGTTTCGCTCTGTTGCTTCTTGCTGTTTCGTTTGGATGTTTTGGCTGGATTGTTTTTTTGTTGCACCGTTAGGGCTATGGGTACTTCGCCCAATAACACGGCGCGACTGTCTCGTCCTAATTTAAGCGCGCCGCCAGCATCCATGTCCACCCACACATAACCTTGCGCCACCAGTTGCCGAAAAATAGTGCGCCATTCGGTGGCACTGTGTTCTTTGCCGATGCCGAAGGTGGATAGGGTGTCGTGGCGGTTACGTCGCATGCGTTCATCGACCTTACCGATCAATACTTGGCTGACATATTGCACACCAAAGTTTTGCCCTGTGCGAAAGATGCAGGACAACGCTTTGCGTGCTGCCTCTGTGCCATCCCACGTTTTGGGTGGGTTGAGGCAGTTGTCACAGTTGCCGCAAGGCTCGCTGTTTTCGCCAAAGTAAGCGAGCAGGGCTTGACGGCGGCAGCTAGCCATTTCACACAGACCAATCATGGCTTGTAGTTTGTGGTTCATAACCCGTTTGTGTGCTTCGTCGGCTTCGGACTGCTCCAGCATGTGACGTTGTAGTACAACATCTTGCATATTGTAAGCCAACCACGCATCGGCAGCTTCGCCATCACGCCCTGCTCGTCCTGTTTCTTGGTAATAGGCTTCGATGTTTTTGGGTAGGCTGAGGTGAGCGACAAAACGCACGTCGGGTTTATCAATCCCCATACCAAAGGCGATGGTTGCCACTACAATAACGCCATCTTCACGTAAAAAACGTTGCTGATGCTGTTGCCGTATCTCCGCTGGAAGTCCTGCATGGTAGGGGAGGGCGGTTTTGCCACGCCCTGCCAGCCATTCGGCAGTCGCTTCGACTTGTTTGCGTGATAGGCAATAGACAATCCCTGCATGACCAGCGTGTTCGCCTTCGATGAATCGCCATAGTTGTTCGCGGTTATTGCCGCTATTGTGGATGATGTAGCGAATATTGGGACGGTCAAAACTGTTGAGAAATACCGTTGCCTGTTGCAACCCCAGTTGCTGAACAATCTCTTGCCGCGTGCGTAAATCAGCGGTTGCTGTTAGCGCGATGCGTGGCACATCGGGGTAACGTTGGTGCAAGGTGACCAATTGTTGGTATTCAGGGCGGAAGTCATGCCCCCATTGCGATACGCAGTGTGCTTCATCAATCGCAAACAGCGCGGGCGGGACGGTATCCATCATTGCTAGCATGGAGTCCATCAGCAAGCGTTCTGGTGCAACGTACAGCAAATCCCATTGACCACGGCGGTATTGTTCCAACACGTGCATGCGTTCGTAAGGTGCTAACGAAGAGTTAAGAAAAGCTGCCCGCAAACCTAATTGTCGCAGGGCATCAACTTGATCTTGCATCAAGGCAATCAAGGGTGACACAACAATCCCCGTGCCAGCACGGAGCAGGGCAGGGATTTGATAACACAGCGACTTCCCGCCACCTGTGGGCATTAAAACCAGTGCATCGTCGCCACGCAATAAGGTGGCTATAATCTCATCTTGATGATGGCGAAAAGCAGGGTAACCAAAGGTGCGTTGTAATACCTCGGTGGCGTGGCTTAGCATCAGTGGGCAATGCCGAAGCGACGCAGGGTGTTGTTGGTGCATTGCGCGGCAAGTGTTTGCAAACTCACGCCGCGAACTTCCGCAATACAGGCGGCGACATCGCGCACATAGCTAGGTTCGTTGCGTTTGCCACGGTGGGGAACAGGGGCGAGGAAGGGTGAATCGGTTTCTACCAGCAAGGATTCAGCAGGCACTTGGGCAGCAATGGCGCGCAGTTCTTCGTTGCGTTTGAAGGTCACATTGCCAGAAAAAGATATATCCATACCCAATGCTAAAGCGCGTTCAGCATACGCCAAGGTGGAAGAAAAGCAGTGCATGATGCCATTGATCTGACCATTGACGGCGGAAGATTCCAGTAGCGACATGCAAGCTTCGTCAGCATCACGCATATGGATAATCAGTGGCAAGCCCGTTTGTTGCGCTACTTCAATATGCAAGCGAAAGCGTTGCTCCTGCACCGCTGGTTCCACCGTGTGACGGAAAAAATCCATACCAGTTTCACCAATAGCGCGGCAACGAGGGTGGTCAGCCAGTTGTAGCAAGCTGGCGGCATCGGGTTCAAGTTCGACGTTATGGTTAGGGTGAACGCCGACTGAAAAATAAAAGCCAGCATCCGATTCCGCCAAAGCACGCAAGCCCGCTACATCCGCCAAGTCGGTGGATACCAACATCGCCCGCATCACGCCTGCTTGTTGCATACGCTGGCGCACAGCATCGCGGTCATCATCGAACTGAGAAAAGTCTAAATGGCAATGAGAATCAAATAAATCAAGCTGCTGCATGGTGCATCCTTAGGTGTAATGGGCATGGCGTTTATTGTGTGGGTAATATGTTCCATGTTAAAACCTGATGTTACGCACGGTATAGGGGCTTTTTTATGCAGCATCGCAATTTAAAAATCCGTCATGCTGCACTCGATGCAGTATCTAGTTTTGCGTCCGTTCACTGGATTGCGGATCGAGTCCGCAGTGACGCGTTGCTACTCAAAAAAAGGCTTCCCGTTTAAAGCGGAAAAAAGGAGTGATAACGGTGAAAGGTAGGGTGCGCTTGCGCACAAAAACACCGCTTGCATCATCTGCACCGTTTACCATTATACAATCAAACCACCATAAAACCCGAAACGCCAAACGGTGCGCAAGCGCACCCTACCCTTGAGTTCAAATCCTCGTCCCTCTATTCAGCACAACACATTGATATTAAAGCATGTCCCGTCTTAAAAGGGAAGCCCAAAAAAAACACGTATATAACCATGCGTGCGTAATATTAGTTAAAAT
>CAZYAI010000041.1:14839-21502 GCA_964645625.1 uncultured Zetaproteobacteria bacterium | reverse complement strand
GGCTGATTAAGGGGTCAGGCTGATTAAGGGGTCAGGCTGATTAAGGGGTCAGGCTTGAATAGTTGAAAAAACAGCATAAAAGTTCAATTTTTCAAGCCTGACCCCTTTAACGGCCAAGCTCGGTATAGCGGGAACGAAGATGGTGTGAGTGCTCAGTAAACCGATCATCCAACCGTCCGATCCAGCGGCTGATCGTCTGACGAGATGGCGCATGTCGTGGCTCTGCAATTGCACTATAAGTAGCGTTGGAAAAGGCGAGTCTTAATACTCGTTGCTGCTCCTTCCACCAGAACCATCGCCTCGGCGCAAGAAAAGTGGGTAAGGTAGAACAGGTGCATTTGCAGCGAGCGCAACGAAATCGTGGAATCGGAACGGGCTCATTGGAATTACCAGACCCGGCCGCCCCTCAATGAACCTTGCGCCCATAACAGCCATGGTGATGCAGTTTCAATCCATTGCATGACGTACAACAGGACGGTCGATAATAATCAGGGTTATCAGTCAACATAAAAAGATGTTGATCAAGGGTATCAATTCCGGGCACTATACGGCTCATGGGTCGGCCTTCCATGCGCGATAACTTCTGCTAAAAGCTCGCGTTTGTTAGTGGTCTCAAAGGCCGACCCTACCCAATCAAATTTGTTTCACATTACGTCAGAAGAAGATTTCAGGAATGATCGGAAATAGCACGAGACATTCATGCCTGCTTTGCCTTAAATGAAGGAAGACATTACAGATGGCATCATTGATTTCTTAGTTGTTGGCGATGGGGAATTACAATTGCTAGAGATAATTAAAATGGTGTCTTTATCAGGTGGCAGAAGCTCTGAGAAGTTATGCCATGAAGATGATTTTATTCGATCAGAGGTGGTTGCTGATCTAGATGTATTACCACTGCCGTACAAATTATCTCCGACTTTAGTTAGTGATCTAAAGCGTACGGGCTTGGGTTTTATAGAGTCTACTAGAGGGTGTCCATTCGATTGCTCTTACTGTGATCAAGGGCTTAGAGTGGTTCGAATGCGAAGTGTCGAGCTTGTCGAGGAAGACCTAATGTTCCTTTATCAAAACGGAGCCAAGAAGGTTGTCTTTTTCGATTCGACATTTAATTTGAAACGATCTCGTATGATGAGGCTACTGGATTAAGGGGTCAGGCTTGAATAGTTGAAAAAATAGCATAAAAGTTCAATTTTTCAAGCCTGACCCCTTAACTGTGCCGTCATCCTTGAACAGCATCAGCTTGCCACCGCCACGGCGGATTTTAATTTTTCCTGAAGTGGGGAGTGACAGCTTCCAGCCAAAGTTCCAGTTCCAGCCGTAACCCATTGCGCCATTGAACGTTGATTGCGAATGATAACTGCGGCTAAACGCCAGTTTACCGATGGTGAAATCCACCTCTTGCTGCACCTTGTCGCCAGTGGCCAGATAGATGGGGTTAGTATCCATCGTCTGAGCTTTAACCTGCGGACAACTACCGACAACATCCGAACCTTCGACTGAATATTCCAGTGCCTGTGGGTCTATGGTGATGGTATGGATTGAATTAACCACACTAACGGTTGCTGGTGTGACAGCAGCCATGGTTAGCCTTGGTAAAACCAACAGGAATAGCACAAAAATAATTTTTGTAAGATTTATCAATCTCATATCACTCTATCTTTAGATTCCGTTTATGCCTTGAATTTAGTATTATCAACACCATCAAAACACCCAATTGTCAACACTGACCCGAACATCGTCTGAGCTTTAACCTGCGGACAACTACCGACAACATCCGAACCTTCGACTGAATATTCCAGTGCCTGTGGGTCTATGGTGATGGTATGGATTGAATTAACCACACTAACGGTTGCTGGTGTGACAGCAGCCATGGTTAGCCTTGGTAAAACCAACAGGAATAGCACAAAAATAATTTTTGTAAGATTTATCAATCTCATATCACTCTATCTTTAGATTCCGTTTATGCCTTGAGTTTAGTGTTCTCAACACCATCAAAACACCCAATTATCAACACTGGCTCGAATACTGACTAAAAAGTCATGAAATCATGCCTGACCCCCTCATAAAGTTTTCCTATGAAGAGAGCAGGTTTGAATAGTTGAAAAAACAGCATAAAAGTTCAATTTTTCAAGCCTGACCCCTTTCTGACCCGAACATTGCTTCATTAATCAACTTGAACACGTTGTGGCGCATCTAAAGGAAACTTCCAGTGATTTCCATAAGAAGAAGTGACGGTTAATATGTTCTCTTTAATTTCCACCTCGACAAAAGGGTTTGAA
Source organism: uncultured Zetaproteobacteria bacterium (assembly GCA_964645625.1). Classification (GTDB taxonomy): domain Bacteria; phylum Pseudomonadota; class Zetaproteobacteria; order Mariprofundales; family Mariprofundaceae; genus AB-137-C09. The sequence continues at coordinate 19,223 of CAZYAI010000041.1, read as the reverse complement.
CAGTCAAAAAAAGCGACCCATTGAATATTTCCTGTATCTAAGTCTTCAACGCCCACAAATCCATCTGCACCCATGCCTCCTTCGCCAGCAAACACACAAATGTGTTTTTCTGCAATCACTTTATTAGTTAAAGGACAACAAGACACCCATTCGTCAAAACCCTCACCCACCAGTTCGTTTAGTGACGTTTGCTTTGGTTCTGATAAATTGTAAGTTGGCTTTAGATCAGTATAGGTCAAGTCTATATTGATCCAGTACACATCTCCGTTATTCAATGCAATACCATTAATTAAAGGGCAGCATCCGTTCTTCCATTGTTGATTAATATCAACCTCTTCATATTTCATCGCCTATTTCTCAACCAATGCACGACACTAGGCTTATCTTTAAGTCCTGTGTTTGGAACGACTCCCCCAGCCCAACCATTTCTTTTATCTTTAAATCTATCCCGAAACGATTGCTCCCAAGTTTGCGTACCACTTGGTCGCAAGTCATTCGGTTTGACCAATTGTATTGGAACTTGTCCCAGCCCTGCTTGTTGAGCAGCCATAAGTCTACGGTTATCGTAGGACACCAATTGACCATCTCTTTCCATAACAGTAAGTGGCCCAGATCTATCCCAATCCCATTTTCCTGTAGACATGTCACTTGTGTATTTGTTTACATCGCTTGATACAGTTCGTTGTGAAAAATTCACTTTATTAGGGTCAATTTTCTTGAGTGTAGATGTCGCTTCCGTAGCGCGAACACCTAATCCTAAACCTGTCGCAGCAGGCACAAACAATCCGCCAACATCTGCCCCGAGAGCAGCAAGGTTGGTGCTGAGATTGTCACAATCATTAATAAAATTGTCTGTAACAAGCAAATATAAATCATAAAGGATGAACCCTGCATCCAAAGCTGCATCAATGAATAACCCGCTAGAATCAGACTGCCCAACCGGATTTCCCCCAACATACCCAAAACGATTCATCCCACCACCCAGTCCAATGGGATCAGCCTGGGTGTAGCGACCAGTGTAGGGGTCGTAGGTGCGGAAGTAGTTGTAGTTCAGGCCTGTTTCGGCATCAAAGTACTGACCAGGGAAGCGGAAGTTGTTGCTTACCTTCACGCCGTTGCCATCTGGGTCTTCGTTGATGGTGGTGATGCCAAATGGGGTTTGGCTCACCGTCCAGACTGCCTGCCCTGCGTTGTCGGTCACTACCTGCGGTGTGCCGAGGTGATCGTTGTGATACCAGCGGGCGTTACTCCAACCAGAACCAGCACTGGTAAGCAGGCCGGTAACCCCGTAGCCATGCTCAAGGATCACTGCGCCGCTGACATCATATTCACCAATCAGATTGCCGCTGAGATCATAGGCGAAGTAGGTGGTGGTGCCGCCTGCCTGCTTGATGACGCGCTCGCCTTTGCCGTTGTGCACGTAGTTGGCAATGACGGCTCCAGCCCTGTCGCTGACACCGATCAGACGATTGTTTACACCGTAACTGTAGCTGTAACGATCATCTGCCAACCGGTTACCCGCCGCATCCAGCGTGTAATTAACGGCACCCGCCTGCAACAATCGGTTGCTGCTGGTGCCATACTGGTAGGCCGCTGCACCTGTCGCATCGCTGCGGGATTGGCGGTTGCTGTTGGCATCGTAGCCATAGTTCAGTGAGCCATAAGCGCCAGTCGCTGATGTCAGGCGATCTGCTGCGTCATAGGCGAAGCTTTGCGACTGTGCCGGATTCAATGAATCAGAGATAGCGCTGATAGTTGATACTGGTGACCAGTTAATGGCGCGGTTGAATACATTACCAGCACTGATCGCTGTCAGCCGTCCGCGATTGTCGTAGCTGCGCGCCTCCTGAATGCCGTTGCCGAAGTGCTGCGCGGTCACCTCTCCCAGCGCGTTATAGGTGACGTTGCTCAGCGGCGTTGTGCCAACACTGGTGGTGATGGCATTAAGCCTACCTGCATGATCGAAGTGATAGAGCGCCCGATTGCCAGTTGGATAGGTGAATGATGCGAGGCGACCAGCGCTGTCGTAGCCGTAACCAGTATGAAGGGTGAGGGCAGCTCCATTCGGTGTCCAGTTGGCAGCGGTGATGCGACTCATCGCATCATAGCTGTAGCTGGTTGAGCCTGAAGCATCGCTCATGCTGACCAGACGGCCTGCGCTATCGTAGCTGAATGTTACGTTGCGTGAGGCATCTGCTGGGTAGCTGATGGTGTGGATGCGTCCCATGGCATCATAGCCATACTGCGTTTCTACACCGTTGCCATCGATCTTGCTGACTACCTGACCATCGGCATTGTAGCTGTAGTGAACCGTGCCGTGGTCGGGCGAGCTCTCCTGCAACACGCGCCCCAATGCATCGTAACTGAAGAGGGTCGTTGCACCCGCAGCATCGGTAACGCTCACCTTGCGACCCATCGCATCGTAGCTGTAATGCACCGTCTCATTGGCTGGATTGGTGCTGCTGATCAGGCGACCCAGGCTATCATACTGATTGGTGGTGATGCGCCCAGCCTCATCGGTAGTGGTGAGCAGACGTCCCAGCATATCGTAGCTGTATTGTTGACCTGTATTGTCTGCATGGGTCACCGAGGTGAGGCGGCGATTGGCATCGTAGCTCATCTGCTCCGACAATGCGGTCGCACCGCTTGCCTCCAGCACCGTTTGCGCCGTCACATTCCCCTTGGCATCCACGGTAATATTCTGCACCGAACCATCTGGCCTGGTCATTGAGATCGGACGATGCTCTGAATCATAGCGGTAGCTGGTGATCAACCCTGCCCGATTGGTCACCGTCACCGCATCACCCGCAGCATCATACTGCACGCTTTCGCTGCTGCCATCGGCATAGGTGGTGGCAAGCAGGCGGTCACGGGCATCGTAGCTGTATTGCGTCACCGCACCAGCCTCATCGGTTAGGGTGATCAAACGGCCAGCCGCGTCGTAAACGAAATGGCGTGCACTGCCATCGGCTTGGGTGATCGTGGTCAACTGCCCCAGTGCATCGTAGCTATAGCTGGTAACGATACCACCGGCAGAACGGGTGCTGGCCAGCGTACTGTTGCCATTCCACGTCCAGCTCTGCGTATTGCCATAGGCATCGGTCAACGCAGTTTGTCTGCCGTAGGGATCGTAGGCATAGGCGGTGACATAGCCCAGCGTGTCGGTCGTAGTCAGCATGTGCCCAGCAGCATCATAGCTGTGGCTGATGGTTCGGGCATCGGCTGTGCCAACCGCATCAGTCTGACTCAACAGGCGGCCATTGGCATCATAGAGATAGCTGTTGCGCACGCCCATTTTATCGGCACTCTCGACAAGCTCACCTGTTGCAGGATTGAGCGTGAAGCTTGTGGCAGAACCACAACTGCAACTGTTATCGGAAACCGCTGTAATGCTGAAAACACCCTGTGCACTGCCCACGGTCAGCGTACGCACCGTGCCGTCGGCTTCGGTCAACGTAACGGTGTTGTCGCTGTTGTAGACCACCGTGTGACGTTTGCCCGCCAGGTGCTCGGAGAGAACGGTGCGATCCTGAGCGTCATAGGCATAGGTTGCATATTGACGGCCAGCTTCATCGATGATGCCAGTCAGGTTGTGCAGATCGTTACTATCGGCATAGCGGTACTGCTTGCTGCTGCCATCTGGATAGGTGACAGAGATCAGGTTGCCCTTGCCATCATAGCCATATTGCCACGAGCGACCGGTCGGCCCCGTCAGGGTAGTGATTCTGCCTGCGCTATCACTGCCAATGACCAACTGACGGCCAAAAGGCCCGGTGATAGAGGCTGGATAGCCATTGGCATCATAGCTCACCGTAACGCCCTGCCCCGCTTCGCTTGTGAGTGCGATCAGTCGACCTGCTGTATCAAAGTCGGCATAGCTGCGATCATGCATGGTGTAACGCCAGCCAGCAGCGGTTGCGATGACGCGCTCATCCTGACGCTCAAGTTGACGGACATAGCTGCCTGTGCCGTCATCCTTGAACAGCATCAGCTTGCCACCGCCACGGCGGATTTTAATTTTTCCTGAAGTGGGGAGTGACAGCTTCCAGCCAAAGTTCCAGTTCCAGCCGTAACCCATTGCGCCATTGAACGTTGATTGCGAATGATAACTGCGGCTAAACGCCAGTTTACCGATGGTGAAATCCACCTCTTGCTGCACCTTGTCGCCAGTGGCCAGATAGATGGGGTTAGTATCCATCGTCTGAGCTTTAACCTGCGGACAACTACCGACAACATCCGAACCTTCGACTGAATATTCCAGTGCCTGTGGGTCTATGGTGATGGTATGAATAACATCGGTTATAGCTCCATTTGCTGCGCTCGCTCTTACCATGACTTCCCAGTCGCCATCAGCCCAGTTTTGGGTAGCTAAAGAGCCAAAGCT
>CAZYAI010000041.1:0-14739 GCA_964645625.1 uncultured Zetaproteobacteria bacterium | reverse complement strand
CACTGTAGTAAGACCAAGAAGTAGCTCCCGCTTTTCGGTAATAGATGTATGCATAGCCATGGTATGAACCTGTCGGAGTAACAGGGGCGAAATCAATACTGCCGCTAATGGCGGTTGAGCCACCACGAACTGCGCCGCTGGGTGATGTGAAATTCACCTTTGGCTTGTTATCCACCGTAATGGTATGAATAACATCGGTTGTTGTGCCATTGGCGGCACGCGCTCTTGCCATGACTTCCCAGTCGCCATCAGCCCAGTTTTGGGTAGCTAAAGAGCCAAAGCTGGATAGGTCAAACGTACTTGTGCCTACATAACGCGCACTGTAGTAAGACCAAGAAGTAGCTCCCGCTTTTCGGTAATAGATGTATGCATAACCATGGTAGGCATTGGCTATGCTTCTCGGAGTAAATGAGATTGTTCCAGCAATTGGAGTTCCTCCTCCACGGACAAGTCCTTGTGGCGAAGAAAACGAAATCTTTGGTGCATTATCAATGGTAATATTCGCGCTGGCTGTATCCGTTCCATATACATCAGATGCGACAGTCCTTACAATATGAACACCTTGAGACAACAATGCACGCTCGTAAACAGCAGTGAAAGAGGTGCTTTCTGTGTTGCTATGACTACCAGTATATGAATTATCAAAGTAGCCGTATGTGGTGCCTGCACCACTATAGTTTCCTTTAAAGTTAGCAGTAACAGTCGTATTGCTGGTTGTGACTGTCGCGCTTGCTGTTGCTGCCATCGTTGCTTTTGGCAATATAAGAAAAAGCAACATAAAAAGAATGTGAAGTATTTTGTTTGTTTTCATAGCAGCCTCATTCCCCTGAGTGAGCTTATTGTTTTTCTGGTTGTGTGTTGTGAAGAAAGCAGAGCTTTTTAATGGCCTATAATTCATTGCTACTTCCTATCGTTAATTGTTGCGTAATTAGAGATTGGTTTCCAGCTGGGTCGAGTAATTTCGTTTTAACGAACCGTCCACCCTCTTCCAGTGTGACCCCTTCTATGGTTACTATCCCCATTGGATCGGCTTTTGATATACGATCCTTGATGAAAACCTGCACGCTGCCTTCGCTTACTTTTCCCTGTAATGTAACGTCAGCCCCATCGTGATCTTTGACGCTAAGATAGAGCCAGTATGGGGGCTGAAAATCACAGTGATTAGGAATCGCGACTCTTTTTTCGCTTCCTAAACGGTTTCTTGCTACGATTTCCCCATACCCATCCCGACACATTTTAGCTAACTCTGGAGGATAGATTTCAAAATCGAATGTACCATCGCCGTCCATAAAAATTGGTCTGTTGCCAAACATGGCCTCTTCAGCATGATGAATCGCACCTGTAAAGTGTAGCAAGGGTATTGGTTTATCGCCTTGAGTTTTTCCGCGTTCATCCAGAATGATTTCTGGTTGCAAAGAGTTAACGACGACCTGAACTGTTCGGGCTGTTGTATTACCCGCAAGATCAACAGCAATTACTTCGACGTTGTTTGTTCCCTCTTCTAATGGGAGTTCTGAATAAAATGATGTTTTATCCTCAGAAATAGTCATTTCGTTACCATTAGCAGTGATGGATTGAATATCTGTGGCTGGCATTGCTACTATGTCACCATCCTTCTCAATAAAAATACCTGATATTTTGGCTGGAAGCGTACTGCTGTAAATGATTTGATCTGGTGAAAGGTCGTTAAAGCGAAAATATGGTGCTGTTGCATCAAAATTCCATTCCAACACCCTCTTTTCGAGTATTTTTGCGTTTATATCTTCAAAAGAAAAGGTGAATTGATTCATACCAAGCTTCAAGGGAAGTTGATATTCAAAATAGCCATATTCATCAACAGGCAACGGCACTTCATCAATTTTTAGACTTGCTGCCAAAGTAGCAGATCGACCATAGATCCGAACCGTGCTGTTTCGCGTAAAAGAACCTAAAGGCGGGGTTGGTTTTAACACATAATGCTGATCAGGCGACAGTGTTATCTCTGAATCTAATGGTTGATATTTAGGTGATCGCTCAAGATTCGGTTGAGTTTCACTGTGATTACTCTTCTTCTCATTAGAGTTAAATGACAGAAATAGCCACCAAGCACCAATGGTAAATATCATCACTACAACAATGTATAACGCTGTTTTATTGTTCACTATTTTCCCCTCGCGCTCAAGACCCATCTATTGAATCAAAAAGCGAGCGAATAATAGGGATCGAGTTTCCATATTCTATAGCAAGAAATGGGGATACCCCAATGCTACTATTTAGGGTAACTCGGCGCATATTATGAAGTAACAGTTCCATGTTAAGTAGCAGCTCATAATTATTTTAACATTTTTCATCTTGTCTCAACACGATCTTCCGCGTTACAAAAATCGTTATAGATTAAGAAGGCAGTCACACTACCGCGCCTCTGGCTTGCCAATACGCCCATTTTTGTGCCTTGAATATCGCAAAATATCCTGCGATAAAATGTTAAAATAATTGTAATTATTCAGCCTCATTTATAGCTTTCTGTACAAAATCAGGGAATTGGTCGTCGAACAACCCCTTTAATGCTTCCGATGCTGAGATGCCTCTTCTTTGGCATGTAAGCAAATACCCTCGAACTCTACAAAAGGTTTGAGCACCTTCTATGGATCGAAAGCAGCCTGATATTTTCTGCTGAATCTTGGACATGCGCAGGTCATCTTCCGCTCGATTATTGGTGAACGGAACGTAATCAATTTCCATGAAGCGCAGGGTGCAATCCTCGAATTCCTTCAGGCGTTCGAGCAAGTTTCTGGCTTTTGATCGTTTTTGTCGTCCTCGTTTTCCTTCGTGTTCTGCTGGATCGGGAGGTGGACATTCAATTTCAGCAGTTTCAATGATTTTTCGGTACTGAATTCGCCTTGTTTTGGCTATTTCTGGGCTTAATTGACCGCCAGAACTTTTTACCTCTGAGTTAAGTTTTTGCAGAAAGTCCCTCATCACCTTAGCCCAGCTTTGATCGTCCTGCTCCCACGCACGGGTCAATTCACGTTCGTGGTGAGCATTGCATAAAGCATGTGTAATGGCTTCAGGTAACGCGAAATAGGGCTTCCAGTGATCATGCACCAATATGCCCTGATAACCGGCTAGGATGCCCATATCCGCCATCGCCTCAAGACCGCGTTTACGGTGGATATGAAAACTCACCCACTGATCACTGGAGACAACATGAAGCCAGTGTGGTTTTCCATTAACGTTAATTCCAGTCTCATCGCTATGATCTAGTTTACTCCTCATCAGCATTTTCTTTGCTACTTTATCGTACATCTCTAACCGAGAGTAGGCTGCTTTGTTAAAGCGGCAAATCGTGCCAGCGCTGATTGGAATCCCCATCTGATCAGCAAAGTACTCTTCGATCCGCTTGTATGGAATAAGCTGATATTGCGACAGATAGACTGAGTGCGCTTTAATGGTTGAGCCGTATTGGATATAACTATCCACACCTTTGGGAAAGGGCGCGACGAACTTATTCCCTTTCGTGTCCATAAGAATCTGCGCCTGATATTCTGTGACAATTCTGCGGATATCAATATCAATAACCTGTCGCCTTTCCACGCCAATATCCTGATACTCTCCTGGTGGCAACTCACTGCGATCAAGGGTAAGATTATGTGTTACATCAGGGTTTTCCTGAAACTCAAGTGTTTTACCTTGATGACCTAGCTGACCACCTGGTTTGCGTTTCCCAGGTTTTCTTGGCTCTCGATTTTTAGGGGGATCTGTTGAAGGTGGTTTGCTGCTGTTGGTACTGTTGAGATTGAGTCGATCAAGTAACAACTTGACCAGAACGAGCAATATTTCCAAAGTCGCACGCAGCGATGGTGAGATAGCCTTCTCTTCTTGCAAAAGAAGTTTGGCTTTCTCAATGGTTGCGTTGACGTCAATGGATTCAATCTTCATGAGCAGAAGTGTAACACATGTTTTCAAATTCGAATTTTAGGTCACAGAATGCGCAGTACGGCGTTTTACCTGCATGCAAGCTGGCTACATGTGGTGACGCCTAATTAGCTGCCTTCTTGAGCAACTCGGTTCAAATGAATGGTGGTTCTGAACGGTCATCAGCACCAAGCATGAAATTAATCTTTTGAATAAAAAGTGCGTCAAGAGTTATTTTTTATAGTGAGTCATAATGATACACTTTTAAGGGACTGAATAGTTACAAATAATTATGCTCTCCCACTTGGTTTACAAACTGCGCGCTAGTTGCGCTCCAAACCATGCTAAGGTGAGGCAAAAGATCAATTGACCTGCGATGTAGCCTAAGGCTAAGCCAAATGCACCTTCTTCAAGTAAGCGGATGGATTCTACAGAAAAGGTCGAAAAGGTGGTGAATGCACCAAGAAAACCGACGGTGATTGCCATGCGCCAAAGCTCACCCAAGGTACTGCGTTCAATCAACCAAATGAACAAAAAACCCAGCAACAGACTGCCGATGGCATTCACCGTAAACGTTCCCCAAGGGAAGGCACTGCCGCTCCAACGTTGAATGCTTGATGCCAATAACCAACGACTTACAGCACCGCATGCACCGCCTGCCGCTACTGCCATGATTTGCCACTTCATGCTTGTTTCCTTTCGTTTAACCACGCAATACGCTGGTTCAATGTGCGTTCAAAACCACGCTCAACGGGCTTGTACAACACCGTTTCCTCCATCGCCTCGGGGAAGTGCCGCTGCTTGACCACGGCATCGGGGGCATCATGGGCGTATTGGTAGCCCTGCCCATGCCCCAATTCTTGCATCAACTGGGTAGGAGCATTACGTAAATGCTGCGGTACGCCAAGGTTTTGCGTTGCTTTGGCAAGCTTCCGCGCAGCTTTTTCTGCCACGTAAAGGGCGTTGCTTTTGGGTGCCAATGCCAAATAAACAGCCGCCTGAAACAGCCCTTGCTCACCTTCAGGCGAACCGAGAATATCAAACATACGCGCTGCATCGAGGCAAACATTGAGGGCTTTAGGGTCGGCTAAACCAATATCTTCGGTTGCCATACGAATCAAACGGCGTGCCAAATAGCGTGGTTCATCCCCTGCTTCTAACATCCGCGCCAGCCAATACATCGCTGCATCAGGGTCAGAATCGCGCACCGATTTATGCAAGGCAGAAATGGTATCATAATGGGCATCGCCTTGGCGGTCATGCGCTGCCTGTTTGCGTCCCCACTGCTGCTGCACGCTGGCATAATCCCATGCCGTTGCAGGATTACTTTCAATCAGGCTTTGCAGGGCATTCAGTGCGTAACGAGCATCGCCATCGGCCATCTGCGCCAACCATGCAATGGCATCATCGGTGATGGAAAAGTCTTTGTAACTTTGCTGCACCTGCCTGATGCCACGGCGCACAATACGTTGCAAAGCATCGCCACTTAACGCCTCCAAAACGACAATACGGCAGCGCGACAACAGCGCGTTATTGATGGAGAAAGAAGGATTTTCTGTGGTCGCACCAATCAGCAATAGGCTGCCATCCTCCATTGAGGGTAGCAGCACATCTTGCTGGGCTTTGTTAAAACGATGAATTTCGTCAAGAAACAAAATATGACAACGCTGTTCGCGCCGTGCCGTGTCGATCAGTTGTTGCACTTCGCGCTTGCCTGCCGACACCGCAGAAAGCGTGGTTAGCGGTAAATCAGCCGCCGCTGCCATCATGGTGGCAAGGGTGGTTTTACCCACCCCAGGCGGTCCCCAAAAAATACAGGAGCTGGCGCGCCCTTCACGCAGGGCAGCAGCTAACCAACCATGTTGATCCAACACGGACTCATGACCTTCGATGTCTTCCAAGGAACAAGGGCGAAGCCGATGCGCCAATGGCGTATGCGCGTCACTACTCGCCTTGGCTTCAACAGGGAACAGCGAAGGCTGCGCGGTCAAAACGTCTTGGTGAGCGCAACACCCAAGGTTTCACTACGGTCACGGTAGCTTCCTGGGTAAGTTCCCGTGACCTTTTGGGTGCTGTGGAAGGTGTAGGAATAAGCAATATCCAACATCATATCAAACATTTCGCCACCGAAGCCAAAGCTTAGGCGGTGACCTGGTTGGTCGGAAATCGTAGGTTGAAACGCAGCTTTTTTATTCGCACCTTGATCATAGGCGTAACCGAAGCGGAATGCGGTATCTCGCCGCCACAGCCACGTCAGACCTGCGCGCACATTCACCGTGTCGCGCAAGGAAGTTGGTACAGCCATCAGCGTTGTGCCATTATTACTGCGCACGCTCAAATCTTTGACTGACGACCAACGACTCCACTCGGCATCCAATTCCCAACGCAGGGCATCGGCTGCATCGTGTGCAATACCGATAGCCACTTGGTCGGGCAGATCAAGGCGCAGCAGCGCGTTTTTGTCGGACAACTGCAAACGTGGTGCTTTGCGCAACATCACACCCATGCGCCACAAAGGTGCCATCTTCCAATTGACGCTGACGTGAGCACCAAAAGCAGATTTATCTTTGCCTGCAAAATTAAGCGCGCCCTGCTGCATCACCGTTTTTGCCTGATAAAAATCCACACCATGAGCGACCGATAAGGTGGAATTGGCTACATAGACCAAATCGAGCGTCGCACGACGTACGCGCAACCAGCTATCGGTTGCTGTTGGCATACCCACTGACCACATCGAGCTATTATGAAATGGCGTGGTTAAGGATGCGCCCAAACCAAAATTACTGCTGTGCGGCATCCATGTGATATGGGTAGAAACGGCATCGGGCAAACCACCGAAGTTAGGCAATACCGCTGTTGGCGTTTTCACCGAGTTATTGCGGTAGCGACCATTGGAATTGACCTGAATGGCTAAACCTTCGCTCCAACCAATCGCCGCAGGATTGTACGAAGCAGCAGAAGCATCATACACCCCTGCAATCACCGCATTGGCTGAGCCAACGCCAGAGATCGAAAAGTCATTATTGGCAAAAGCTGCCGCTTGGGCATGGCTGCCAGTCATCATCATAGCGGCGAGCAGGGGGATTCCTGCATACCAACGTTGCCATGATCTATTCATTCAGTCCTCCAGCAGCAGATACAGCGGTGTTAATCACATCGACACCTTCAGGCACATCGAAATGAAACAGCGATTCATCGGGTTGCTGCTTGATAATTTTTTTCAGTGTAATGCGGTTACGGTTACCCAACGCATCGCGACTTTCCAGCCACGCAGGCATGCCATCGGCTAAAGAAAGCCATACATCTTGTTTGTCACCAATACGAATGTGATAGGTGAACTTTTCACCTGGTGAACCCAGCAAGGTAATCTCTTCGCTCTTCACGTCACCATTGAGTAAACGCATCACCACAGGATCGACGGACTCTAAACCATCCAACCACTGCGCCTGCATCAAATCGGGTTCGTACAACCAAACGCCTTCACCATTGCTGATATACAATTGCGCATAAGGCTTGCTGTATTGCCAGCGGAAACGCCCTGGGCGAGCGACAGCCAACGTGCCACCATAGACCTGTGTTTCCTCATCGGTAAAGACGATTTGTTGCTCAAAATCACATGTGAAACCATTGGTTTTCGCCAACATATTCAACCCTTCCTGCAAAGCATTAGGGAGCGCGCCCGCCATAGCGGTAGAGCTTGTTCCCAGCAACACACAGGCAAACCAACACAGTGCGGCTATTGTTGTTTTTTTCATCACTCATTTCCCTCATCCACATTGCGCGACAATATCTGACGGATTCCCCCCGTACCTGGTGCCGATACAATACCATCGCGTTCCATGTGATCGACAATACGACTGGCGCGGTTGTAACCAATACGCAAATGCCGCTGCACCATAGAAACCGAACACTGCCCTTTTTCAATCACCAGTGCAGCAGCTTCGTTGTATTTCTCGTCCTTATCTTCAGCTTCGGCTTCATCACTGGCACTACCTGGTTGTGCTTCCAAAACCTCTTCGTGGTACTCTGGTGTCCCCTGCGACTTAAGGTGTTCCGTCACCGCTTGCACTTCAGCATCGGAGACAAAAGCACCATGCACGCGGGACATAGTATTGCCTCCCGACATCAACAGTGCATCACCCATACCGAGTAATTGCTCCGCCCCCATCTGATCCAAAATCGTGCGCGCATCAATACGAGAAGAAACACGAAATGCCAAGCGACTGGGCAGGTTCGCCTTAATCAAGCCTGTAATCACATCCACGCTGGGGCGTTGTGTGGCAAGAATCAGGTGCAAGCCAGCGGCACGTGCTTTTTGAGCCAAACGGCAAATCGACTGTTCAACCTCTTTGCCAGCCACCATCATCAAATCCGCCAGCTCATCAATCACAATCACGATAAATGGCAGGTATTCCATATCCTTCTTTCTGGCTGCTACCTTGTTGTAACCTGCTAAGTTGCGCACCTTGGCATCGGACATTAACTGGTAACGTCGTTCCATCTCAAACACTGCCCAATCCAGCGCACGGGCAGCCTTTTTCGGGCTGGTAACCACAGGAACCAACAAGTGCGGAATATCATTATACATCGACAGTTCCAGCATCTTAGGATCAACCATAATCATGCGCAGGGTCTCTGGCGTATGACGCATCACCATAGAACAGATCATCGTGTTCACCGATACCGATTTACCCGAGCCCGTCGTGCCAGCAACCAATAAATGCGGCATGGTTGCCAAATCAGTCACCACAGGATGCCCCGAAATATCCACCCCCAACGCCATCGGCAGCAGGGCTTTACCAGCTTGGAAGGCATCACTCTCCAACACCTCATGCAGGCTGACCATTTGCCGCTTTTTATTGGGAATTTCAATACCAATCACATGCTTACCAGGGATGTTACCAGCCACGCGCACGCTGATAGCCGCCATGCTACGCGCCAAATCATCTTGCAAGCCGATGATGCGAGAAACTTTGGTGCCTGGTGCAGGCTGGTACTCAAACTGAATCACCACAGGACCAGGCTTGACCGCTTTCACCGTGCCTTCAATCTTGTAGTCACGCAATTTTTCTTCCATCAGCAGACCCAAGCGTTGCAACTCTTCCGAGCTATAATCTTCGCGCACACCAGAGGTCGGCTTAAAAAGCTGCAACGATGGCAAAATAAATGCCGTATCGCTAACCGCTGTTTCAGCCTCCGCAGCACGGGTCAGCGCGTGGTCAAGAATTACATCATCAGGAAGATCCAAGGTGTGTAACTCCAAGTCCACCGATGCTTCATCATCTGATTGCGCTGCTGGCTGTGCTAGCAATGGGCGATCATCAACAGCGGTGTTGTCTGCATCTTGCACATCAGGCACGGACTCTTTTATCTCTAATAAATCATCAGGAATATCATCCATGCCCATGAGGTTTAGCTCCGCAGCTAATTGCGGTGCATCTTTACTCTCGGCGGGTTCAACAGCCGCTTGAGCTTTGGGCAGATTGCGCGCCACTTGTTCCAAAATACGATCAAGCGTCACTGTGTCCAACTGCTTTTCTGGCAGACGGGGTTCTGCCTGATCCGTGCTATCTTCGCCCTTTTCTGGCTCAGTAGTGGCTTCACTGATGGGCTGAACAACAGGGTCATCGCCGCGTGTTTTTTCGATCAAGGCATCAAGTTTAATCTCTTGCGACTGATCCAGAACGCTTTGAATATGCTGCTGCCGCTCATCACGTTGCCGCTCACGGTGTTCAATCCGTTCACGCCGTCGCTGCACCCGACAATGTAACCATGCCATGAACTGCCGATAACGTTGGCGCGTTTGCTTCATCAAACGCGATACATGGCGCATATTGGCAGCCACAGAAAATTCCGTTGCCACAATAAAACAACTCAAACTGAGTGCCACAAGGATCAAACTCAGACCCCAAAAGCCCAATGGCAAACGCAGACCTTCGGCAATAAACATACCAAAAACACCACCACTACCTGCGGGCAGGGCAACACCACCTAGCGTTATGGCTTGGGTATGAAGATGCAACAATGCCGCTAAAAACACCATCGCAGGGAACCATAACACCGCCCGCCACTGCCCTGTGATGGAGGGACGTTCCAGTGCCACACGCACCGTCCACAACAAGAACATTGGCAGCAGCACAAAAGCAGCCTGACCAAACAATTGAAAACACACATCACTCAACCATGCACCGACAATGCCCATCGTATTGCTGGGCAAGCTATCGGTAGCATGGTTAAACGAAGGATCCGCAGGCGAATAGCTGCCTAACGCTGTAGCAAGCGCAACGGTGACTGCCAACAAAAGTAGCGTAAATGCTTCACGCATAAGAAAACAGGCAAACTAGAAATGTCACAATGATTTGTGCACCTACTTAAACTTCAACGACCATAGGTAGAACCATAGGACGACGTTTAATATGACGTTTACACCAACGACGTAACCAGACGCGTACATCCTCGCTTACTTCATCGATGTCAGAGAGACTCTCTTTACTCTGTTTCTTCAAGTAATGCGCCAATTCATCGGTTGCCTTGTCCAACACATCATCGCTGATATCTTCGTGTAACACGCCACGTGCGAGTAACTCAGGCGGCATCAACAAAGTACCTTCGTTACGGCTTAGCACCACCGTCACCGAAATAATACCATCATCGGCCAATGCCCTACGGTCACGCAAGACCAAATCATCCAGTTCATCACGGCTCATACCATCGACAAACACCGCGCCAGCATGGAACGTATCACCGCAGCGAATTTTCTTGCGATCCATCACCACCATCTGACCGTTTTCTGCCATCACCGTACGTTCAAAAGGAATCCCCGCTGCTGTTGCCAACGCCCGATGCTCGACCAAATTGCGGTATTCGCCATGAACAGGGTAAAAATAACGTGGGCGAGTCAGTTGCATCATCATTTTTAACTCATGCGCTTGAGCATGACCCGACACATGCAAATGTGCCTGACCAGCATGCAAAATACGTGCGCCACGACGGTAAATATGGTTAAATAAACCTGCAATCACACGCTCATTGCCAGGAATGGCAGAGGATGAAAAAATCACCAAATCGCCATCACCCAAACGCAAGCCTGTGAATTTATTTTGCGCAATACGCGCCAGTGCAGCACGCCATTCGCCTTGCGAACCTGTGGCAATAATCAACAACTCGCGATCAGGCAAGGCATCAATCTGCTTTATATCAATCAAGCTACCGCCAGGGATGTTCAAGCGTCCCAAGTCGCGGGTAATCGCCACATTCTTATCCAGACTACGGCCTGCCAAAGCAACGCTGCGCCCATTGGCAACCGCAGCATCAATAATCTGTTGAATGCGGAACATATTGGAGGCAAAGGTGGTCACCACAACCTTACCCTTACAACCTGCAATCGCTTGACGCAAAGCAGGAGCGACCGAACGCTCCGAAGGGCAAGAACCGCCCCGTGTCGCATTGGTGGAATCAGACGCGAGCAACAACACGCCGCGATCACCAACGCGAGAAAAACGATGAATCGGTGTTGCCCGACCATCAACAGGTGAAGGATCAAAACGGAAGTCACCCGTATGGACGATTGCGCCCAACGGCGTATGCACCACAATCGAAGCTGCATCCATAATTGAGTGCGTGACTGGAATCGCCTCAACGCTAAAAGGCCCGACAGGAATTTCATCTTCGGTACTCAGCGGGCGCAAATCTGCTTTGATATGGTGTTCAGCCAGTTTTGCTTGCACCAAAGCCAAGGTTACAGGCGTGCCATAGACGGGGATATTCCCCAACTGAGGCAACAAAAATGGTATGCCACCGATATGATCTTCATGACCATGCGTCAGCAACAATGCGTGCAACGTTAAGCCCATGCCTTGCAAAGCTGAAATATCTGGGATCACCAAATCCACACCATGTTGACCAGGTGCAGGGAAGCCCATACCACAATCGACAATAACCGCGTCATTGCCGAGGGCATAAATCATCATGTTTTTGCCAAACTCACCAACTCCGCCAAAAGGCATGCAACGAATGCGTTGTGAATGTGACATTAAGCTGCTCCGCGACTACCGGGCTTAATCGCCTCGATACCCTGAGCGCACAATGGGCATGCGTCGGCAGTATAAGTTTCCACATCAATATCAATCACCGTTTCAAACGGCACATCAAAGCGATCACTGCTGGCTGGTGCACGATCAACCACCGCCATCACCTTCGTTGGTGTACCACCATGAGCGCGCACGACTGCCATGCACTCACGCACAGAGCCACCCGTAGTAATCACATCCTCGACCACCAACAAGCGTGTGCCTTCAGGAATTGTAAAGCCACGACGCAGTTGCATCTCACCCTCTTTACGTTCTGTAAAAATAAAAGGTTTATTTAAGGCGCGGGCGACTTCATAGCCAATCACCAAACCGCCAAGTGCGGGTGAAACCACCATATCATAATCATCTGGGTTCACGCGCTCAGCTAAAGCAGCAGCCAATTGCGCCGCTTTTTGTGGGTGCATCAACACCAACGCTGACTGTAAATAACGTGCTGAGTGACGACCGCTAGAGAGCACAAAATGCCCATTCAACAGCGCGCCTGCATCTTCATATAGATCAAGCAATTCTTGTTTCATATCATTCCTCTGTCTTCCATACCCTTAGGGGCTGTCAATAAACAACTCCCGCCACAGAAGTGATTTATTGACAACGCCTAAACACGGTAATGCCATCGACGCAATAAACGAGCATAGCGCACCCCCATCGCGTAAAGGCGCGCATGGTAGCAGAAATGACACGCCTGCCCAATAACCACGACCGTTGGTATGAATTAAGCAGTGTGTTATGGTCTAATCTCTGGATTGCGGATCAAGTCCGCAATGACGTGGTGAAAAAAACATAAACCACGAACGACACGAAAACACACGAACTGCAAGAAGTATCATCTTTCGTGTGTTTCGTGGTAAATAAGGCATGTTTCACCAATCAACTATGAAAATTCACGTACAAAATCATACGTGCGTAACATCAATTAAGATTTATACCACGCCACTCAGGCGACCTTCTCGCCCTTGTTGTGCGGCACTTTGCCACAACGGCAACAATACCTTGCGACTGTATTCCAAGGCTTCTTGACCTTCGTGAATATTACCAAACATCACCTTGGGGGTATTGTCGTAATAATGTCCCCACTCATCGCGCTCTTCTTCCACCAAACGATTGGATGAGGCTTCAGCGATAATGGTCGGCTCCAAACCCAAACGATAAAACGCATTATAAAGCAATGGCACGCCTGTAAACGCTACCCAACGGTAGCCAGAGCCATACAAAAAGGCGGTCGCTGCCACAATCGCCGCTCGCGCCCCACCTGGGCGAAAGTCAGCCAAGTTTCCCACTTCCACAATCTCATCACGTGCTACGCTGTGACCAACATGGGTGGCAATCACCAACTCAATGGGTTGATCCAAGTAATGCTCCAAAAACAAAGGCTCTTTACCAGCAGGGCGAAAACCAAGCAGCGCAATATCATCGCCACTTTCACGGCTGCGCAAACGCAACAGCTCTGGCATGTAATGCTGTACATTTGCATCATACGCATCTTGAAAGCGAGCATGAATCTTAGCTTCCACCTGTTTGCGATGACAATCTTGCGCCTCAATAATGTCAATCAACATACAAAGCCTCCTTCCTGTTAGTTTAGAACCCCCATAACATCACACGCCTAAAAAAACATCGATGCAACAGAGTCTAGGAATGGGAGTATGCTATAAGGATGGATGAATCATTACTGAATACCCAGCATGATTATATTAACGAGCTAGGCGGAACAATACGCGGTTGATTGCTGCAACACCTTCGCCAAAAACAGCTGTTTTCAAGTGCTGTTAACCATGAATTTCATTGAAATTCGACGCATAAGCAGCGAGACTGGATGCCGTATCAGCATAGCATGACTGGATCACTACCACGTTAAAGGTTCATTACGATGGAAAAGAAAATAAGGGCGACTATTGCCACTTCAGAAACTAAGCCAGCACCATGGCGATTACTGTGTTACACCATACCTTTGTGGGGTGCAGCTTTGCTGTTATTGATTGCGATGCCTTTTACTGCTGTGTTTTCCTTGCTCGTGCTGTCGGTGTGCATATGCATACTGCCCTTTAAGGCTCGGCGGGGTTTATGCCCTCATTGCCAACACCCTAAATTCATTCCTTTTTCTGGTTTTGGCAGCCAGTGCAAAGGGTGCGGTGTCGATTTGGTCTTGCGAGATAAGCAGTTGCATTACATCGAAGCCGCACCCAAGCAGGTTCGTCCAGCTTATACCAGAGGAAGCAAGGGTGATTAGCTGCCGCTGCACATAACTATTGTCATCAGTAAAATAATATAGGCAAAGTCATATCACTTGGTTTACCCTTCGCGGGGTTAGGTGGTTAGAAAATATTGGTTGTATGATGCGCTGTGGCGATAATGTTCTATTATCACTGGATGGCACAAATCTTTGCCTATGAACAATGTCAGCAAACTGTAAAAGAGGAATACGTAGTGAATACACAACACATGGTGGGGTGGCGGGAATGGGTCGACCTTCCTGAACTTGGCATTAAGCAGATTAAAGCCAAGATTGATACTGGGGCGCGCACATCCTGTCTGCACGCTTTTTCGCTGGAGTATTTCGAGCGCGATGATGAAACATGGGTGCGTTTTGGCGTTCATCCTCGGCAATCCGATGAAACGAACGAAGTATTTTGTGAAGCCAAAGTTGTTGATAAAAGAGTAGTATCCGACTCTGGTGGACACCGTGAAATGCGTCCCGTTATTGAAACAACCATACAACTTGGTGAACTTAGTTTTGACGCAGAGTTTACCTTGACCA
>CAZYAI010000040.1:0-23183 GCA_964645625.1 uncultured Zetaproteobacteria bacterium | reverse complement strand
CAATAATTCATTTTTTGCAATCGCGCCTAACACATAACGCTCTTCGCTGATGCTCAGTGCTTGTTGTTCGGCACGGATGACTTCTTGCTGTGCAGCCAATTGCGCCCGCACACCTGCTTCTTGCACAGCAGTGGTGATGATGTTGGCAACCAAGGTCAGACGTGCGGCGCGCAGTTGAATGGCGTTGTAATCGATGCCTGCTTGCTGCGCTTCTAAAAATCGTTGGGCTTTACCAAAGAAGTTTAAGTCATAGGTAACGTTCACCGATGCACCATAAAGGGTGAAAATGGAGCCGAAATTGGTGTTGCCGAATGCCGCGCCTGATATTTTTTGCCGTCCAGCATTTACTTTGCCATCAATAGCAGGGAAGTAGGCGTTTGCCTTTGAACCGACTAAGGATTCTTCACTGGAACGCAAACGTGCGCTTGCCGCTGCTAAGGTCGGGCTGTTCTTCAAACCTTGGGCAATCAAAGCGTTTAAGGCTGGCGATTGGTACATCTGCCACCAATCGTGGCGGATCGTTTGCCTTGAGTTGAGTTTGATGCCCTCAAGCTGCACGGTTTCTTTATCATAGTTTTTCACCGTTGGTGCAGCAGGCGTTTGGTAATCGGGGCCGACAACACAGGCACTTAACGCCACGCTGGCGAGCAATACAGACCATAAAGGCTTCATGTTACATCCTTTTGCGGCGCGATGGCGCGCATAAAACTTTCCCATGCCAAACGTGGAATGTCTCGCGGCACAACGGTGCCTGATTTTTTTGCCATCCATGCGCCAAATACAATGCTGTGTAGCAAAAACATAATCCACGCATCGGTTAGTTCGCCGTTGATTTCTTTACGTTGACGCAAGCTTGCCAACAAGCCCATCACTTTGCCGTTGATTTCGGCACAGGCGGAGGCTTCGGGGTGGTGGTCGTCAAAAAAATCATCGTTTAACTTCATCAATACCAAATGCCCTTGCACGCGTTCGATGCGCGAATCAAAGAAGGCGTGCAATTGTTCCAAGGGTTCGTCATGCGCTGCTATTGCAGCATCAAAGCATTGCACGGCTTGGGCAATCAAGTAGGTGTCGATTTTTTTAATCAGGCGATCACGGCAGGGGAAGTAGCGGCATAAGGTCATGCGGCTGATGCCAGCGGCTTTTGCCACGGCGGTCATCGGCGCGCGCGCATCGGCGGCAAATACAGTAATAGCTGCTGTGATTATATCTTGTTCTGTTTTGTTCATTGATTCACCATATGTTACAGTGGCGTAACATATGGTGTGTAGTATATATGTCAAGCATAGCAATGCACTGACATTGATTTATTACGGTCTAAGTAGGTGAGTATAGTTATTTTAACATTTTATCGCAGGATATTTTACGATATTCAAGGCACAAAAATGGGCGTATAGCACCGCTATATAACGATTTTTGTAACGCGGAAGATCGTGTTGAGATAAGAAGAAAATGTTAAAATAATTTTGGCTGCCTACTTAGGTATTCGCAGGTTTCGGGTGAAGAGGGGGAGGCCGCAGAGGAAAAGTGCGAGTACGACGCTGGAGGATGGAGGGAGATCTAAGTATTCCGCTGCCATGATGCCGAAAAATGCTCCAGCGATAGCTACCAGTAATGCATGCCAGATCGGACCGTTGCTTTCATCTCGCCATGCTGCCAGTGCTGGCAGCAGCAGCATGGCAAAGACCAATACAATGCCAACTGCGTGAATAGCGGGTACCACGACCAGTGCCAGTGCCAGATAGAAGAGAATACGTCTGCTGTAACTATCATTGCCAGCCAGACGCAGTGCAAAAATCGCCAACACTCCCAGTGTAGCCAGAATCGCCAAATCGGACCAGCTAACCCCGAGCAACGAACCGAACATCAACTCACTCATATGCCCTTCGGCATGCGGCAAGCCAGTTAGGATCACCATACCTGCTGCAGCGGCCACTGCATACATCGCTCCCATCACCCCCTCTTTGGGAAGTTTTGATGCGTTCGGCAGAGCAGCCACCACAAGAATGGCCAGTAGGGTAATACCGCCGGCCCACAAGGGACCGGAGGTATTGGTAGCAAGACCGATGGCATAACCTGTTGCAGCAAATTGGGCGAGTGCCAGATCAACAAAAACGATCCGGCGTTCCAGCACTCGTCGCCCCAGAAAGGGCATGACCAGCGCCAGAATCAGGCAGGCAACCAGACTTGTCAGCAGAAACATGAGCTACGCTCCACCGGAACTTAGCAGATCAAACAGGTGGAGGTAGGCGGCAAAACCATCACCACGCACAGCATCAGGCATGATCCGGCAGGGTACATGCCCTAGGCTGCATACCTTCTGCGCGACTTTTCCATCGTGATAGGGTTCCAGCCAGACTGACTGGGCAGCACCCTGCTGAAGATTTTCGGCCAGTGTGTCCAGGTGAGCGGTTGAGGGTTCGATTCCGGGTTTGGGCTCGACAAAATCAACCACATGCAAGGCAAATCGTTGAATCAGATAGAGGTAGGAGTCGTGATAGCTGACCAGTGACCCCATCGCCTGAAAGGATTGTTGCCATCCGGGCATGCGGGATTGGACATCTGCATCGAACTGTTTGGCATGTTGCCGAAAGCTCGCGGCATGCACCGGATCAAGCTGCGCTAGTTTTTCCGCCAGCAGGTAGGCCAGACGAACACCGTTTTGCGGATCCATCCACCAATGCGGATTGCCCTGCGGATGAACATCACCCCGTGCGCGTGTTATTTTCCCCTGAGGCTTACCCAGCACATCAGGCAACACCTGCGAACCATCAAGGTAACCTGACGAGCCAGCACGTATGCGATCATTGCGGGATGCCTCAATCAGTGGTGGTAGCCAACCAATCTCCAAATCCAATCCAGCGAGAATCAACAGATCAGCATTCGCCAAATGACGGGCAAGGGTTGGCTTAGGCGGAACAAAATGGGGATCCTGATCCACATGTGCCAGCACGGTAACTTTAGCGGCATCACCCGCCACACCTTGGGCAATCTGTGCCAGTGCGGGTAGGGTCGCAGTGATGTGCAATTCACTGGCTGCCGTGGGCTGTGTGACGCTAAGTAGTGCGAATGTCAAAATCATTGCATGTTTTAATATATTCATGGTGTTCTCCTTCATTAATAGCTATGTGCGCCGTGCGGCCCGATGGCGACCACCCAACGGAACAGAATTTCATTGGCGCGCTGCCCAGTTGTAAGACCAAGCGCGCCAGCCGTTTGTGGTAACAGGCTACCAGAGTGTTTCATTTGTAGCGTTAACCCCTGAAATTCACTGATATTCCAGCCGATACCGCCAGTGTAATCGTGCTCCACAGGCAGCGTACGTATACGGCTATGGTCGAAGCGGCCAAAAAGACGCCAGTTTCGATTGAATGCATAACTGGCCAGCAGGTAGGCACCATCTGTATTAGTTTTAGCTACTGCTGCGCCATTGCTCATGCGGTTGCGATTCCATTCGCCCTCCACGGCCCAGCCACTGTGATCAAACTGCAAGCTTTTGATCGCTAGGTGCGCGCCGAGCAGTTCGCTGCGGCTTCCAGCTGCGATACCGTTGTGACCATTCACGTATGTGCTGCCCAGCTCCAGCGTGGCGGTGTCGCTGAGATCCCACAATCCTGTCCAGCGTCCCATACCAGCATAACGGTTGGTAGCTGTGGGATCAAAAGCGACAGCATTGGCCGTTTGATAGAAGCCGAGCATCAGGCTTTGAGCCGAATCACCGATGTAAAACGGGCGATCGATGAATACCCCTTCGCCAATAAATTTTTCTGGCCCGAAAAGGTTTACCAGTCCGTTAGGAATGTCGATATAGGGTAGCGCGTGTGGATGAATAGCATTGGCACGTCCCAGTGGAATGAACTTGCGACCAGCGCGCATATTCACCCCCAGAGGTAGACGGGCGGTTAAATAGGCCTCTTCCGCCGCCATGATCCCATTGGCAGCTGTTACGGTAACATCAAGGCGGGTATGTGCATCTACCTCTGCACCAAATACGAACTCCCCTTCGGACATGGGAAGAAAATTACTCGTGTGAGTGGCTCCGCTACGCATGCTTGATCCAGCAAAAGTACCAATAACGGAAATGGATGGGTTACCACTATTTTCTGCCGTGGCGGTGGTTGTGTTCGCTGCTTGTGTTGCAGCTTCAGCTTGCATCGTACTTGTTGCCGTGGGTTGCGCAGCGGCTATCTGCTTTTGCTCCAATGCTTCAACCTTCTGACTCAGTAGGCGGATCTGATCTTTTAGTTGTTGTATTTCGTTATTGTCCGCTGATGCAGTAGTCGGCATGATGAGTATCATCAGGCATGGCAAAAGCCATGCAATAGAACGTGTTTTCATGGTGTATTCTCCAATAATGATGGAAATAGCCCAGCCAGCCCACAATGCATGTGAACAGGTTGAACCATTTGGAAGTTAGTGGTTGTTGTGTGGCAATCAGTCGTGGTGACAGTAATGCCAGTTATGTGAACAGAGGTGTGAGCGTTTGTTCAATACCCTTCTGCGCGGACTCTTATAGCTGGAGGCCGTTGAGGCGTGGTCAGATTCGTCGCGTGTAGCAGAGGCAAATGATTGCATATCACCTGTATGTGAACGGGTGGTGGATTGTGTACTATCGCGTTCGACCGCCTCGGATGATGATGTGGCAAACATCAGGCATGGCAAAAGCAATGCTAGAATATAATTTTTCATAGAGATTCTCCATGGTTCAATGCCCCCTTTATACGGGGGAGGAACAACGGTTTTACCACGACTATGCATGCATAGTTGAGACAAGATGCACGCATAGCGAGTTGGCGGTAGGCGAACATGTGGTAAAACCAGAGAATAAATTGGTGGCGTGCAACGCACAGTTAATACCTTGTCGCGAGGACAAAGGTATGTGACCAATTAGTTCAGTGTATTATTGAATATATGCAGGAAGAATGAGTGATGGTGGTGCACGAATGCGTACTAGGGATTGCGGTTTTAGCGCGGCTGCATGATTGAGCCACGGTATGAGCAACGTAACAAGGATAGCAACAGCTGCAACCAGCACAATCGATAGTGTAAAGCCGCCTAGTGCTCTTTCAATAGAACAAATAGAGCAGGAATGCTCATTATGGAGTCCGCTTTCATGCTGATGAAGATCAATAACCGACCACATTACGCCAACCATAGCCAACATGGCCATGGCAAAGCGCAAACGGATTGGAAATAATCGAATCATGCGGCGAATTGTGCGTGCATGCTGATTAAAAGCAAGCCTGCGCCGAATGAAGATGGGGTGATGTCGGGTGCGTGAAAAAGTGACAACGGTTATCATGAACAATGCTGCAAAGTGTTTCGTGTTGGTTATACTGCGCGCCTATTCTTTTGGTATGCGATTTTTACAAGGAAACATGCCATCCTTCACTGCTACGCCGCTGACTCTGTGGAGTGCAAGCGTTACGAGGTTGCTACAACGTGTCTGATTCACCAGCTTTTGATTACCGCTCTACGGTATTTTTGCCTAAAACGGATTTCCCTATGCGGGGCAATCTCCCTGCGCGTGAGCCAAAGATTTTGGCGCAATGGCAGGCGGATGACATTTATGGGAAATTGCGTGCAGCGCGCCAAGATGCGCCTCGTTTTGTGCTGCATGATGGTCCACCGTATGCCAATGGTTCGATTCATATTGGTCATGCCGTCAATAAGGTATTAAAAGATATTGTTGTGCGTTCGCGTTCCATGATGGGGTACGACGCGCCTTACGTACCAGGCTGGGATTGCCACGGTTTGCCGATTGAGTTGAAGGTGGAAGCGCAGTTCAAAAAGAAAAAGCGCAAGATGTCGGATGTGACTGATAGCGAATTCCGTACCGCTTGCCGTGCCTATGCTGCGACGCAGATTGATGTGCAACGCGATGACTTCAAACGGCTGGGTATTGCAGGCGATTGGGACAAACCTTACATCACGATGGATTATGCTTTTGAAGCCAATACCGTGCGCGAAATTGGTCGCTTCCTGCATAACGGCGGCTTGTACCGTGGTGCAAAACCTGTGCATTGGTGTCCATCTTGCCAAACAGCATTGGCTGAGGCGGAAGTGGAATATGCCGACCACCGTTCACATTCTATTTTCGTGAAGTTTAAGGCTGCGGCATCGCTTGCCGATGTTGACCCTGCGCTGGCTGATGCTGATGTGTCGGTATTGATTTGGACGACCACACCGTGGACGATTCCTGCCAACCTTGCCGTTGCGCTCGGTGGTCGTTTGGAGTATGCCGCTGTTCGTATTACTGCTTCGGAGCAAGCGAACCTTGCGGTGGGTGAAGTGTTGATTCTGGCTGAGGACTTGCAGCGCGATGTGTTGCAAACACTGCATGCCGAAGGTGAGGTGGTAGCGCGTTTTGCTGCTCAGGATTTAGAAAATCGCGCCTTTCGTCACCCTTACTTAGATCAAGATGCACCAGTATTGCTGGGCGATCATGTCACTTTGGATGCTGGTACGGGTTGTGTTCATACGGCACCTGGTCATGGTCAGGAAGATTACATTGTCGGTATGCAATATGGCTTGACGGCCTTTAATCCTGTTGATGGTGCGGGTGTCTTTGAAGCGAATACACCGTTGGTTGCAGGTATGCATATCAGCAAGGCAAACGCGGTGGTGATCGAGCACTTGCGCGATTGCGGCGCGTTACTGGCTGATGAAGCAATCAATCACGCTTACCCTCATTGCTGGCGTTGCCATGGTCCATTGATCTTCCGTGCTACGCCGCAATGGTTTATTTCGATGAAGCATAACGGGCTGCAAGAAAAAGCCTTGGCCGCTATCGAAGCCACGACCTTTACCCCTGCTTGGGGTAAGAACCGCATGCGTGGCATGGTCGAGCAACGTCCTGACTGGTGTGTGTCGCGACAACGCAACTGGGGTGTGCCGATTACGGTTATTCGTTGTGCCGATTGCCATTCACATGCTGTTACTACCGAAGCCGTGATCGAGCGCGTGGCAGAAGCTGTGGCGCAGCATGGTGCCGATGTGTGGTTTAGCGCGCCGTTGAGTGATTATTTGGATGAAGGTGCTTGTTGCCCCGATTGTGGCAGTAGCAACTTTGTGCAAGAGTGTGATATTTTGGACGTGTGGTTTGATTCAGGTTCCACCCACGCCTGTGTTTTGGAGCAACGCCCTGAACTGGGTAGCCCTGCTGATCTGTACCTCGAAGGTTCTGACCAACATCGCGGCTGGTTTCAGTCATCGCTATTAGAAAGCATCGGTACACGTGGACACGCACCCTACAAAGCCATTTTAACGCATGGTTTTGTGATGGATGCCAAGGGTAATAAAATGTCCAAGTCGGTCGGCAATGTGATTGCACCGCAAAAGATTATTCAGCAAATGGGCGCAGATATTCTGCGTTTGTGGGTCGCCTCGGAGGATTACTCTGCTGATATTCGTATTTCTGATGCGATCATCAAACAGCTCACCGAATCTTACCGTCGTATCCGTAATACCTTGCGTTTTATGATGGGCAATCTGGCTGACTACGATGCCGAACGTGATGCCGTCGCCGTGGCTGACCGTAGTAAGCTGGATCAATGGGTGATGCAACGTTTGGCGCAGTTGAATGACAGTGTGCAACAGGGCTATCAGGATTATAACTTCCATCGTATTGCGCAACAATTACAAGGCTTTTGCACGGTTGAACTCGGTGGTTTTTACCTTGATGTGATTAAAGATCGTTTGTATTGCGATGCTCCTGATGCGGCGCGCCGTGCCTCTGCGCGTGCGACTTTATACGATTTGGTTCGTGTGATGATTCGTCTTATCGCGCCGATTGTGCCGTTTACTGCCGAAGAAGCATGGAGTCATTTTGCAGGTGAGGCTGCTGGTAGTATTCATTTGCAAACGTTTGCGTCATGTGATGCGGTGAGTGTGGACGAAGCACCGTGGGAGCGTTTGTTTACCTTGCGCGAACAGGTCAACACCGCCCTGGATCAGGCGAAAAAAGATGGCGTTATTGGCTCTTCTATTGCTGCGACGGTCACCTTGCCAGAAGCTGCTGATGCGGCGTGGATTGCCACCTTGGGCGAACCTTTGACGCAGTTGTTGATTGTCGCCGCTGTGAACGAAGGCGATGCTTTGCATATTGCACCTGCCGATGGCTGCAAGTGTCCACGTTGTTGGAATGTCGGTGCGCCTGCGGATGCCAGTCATGCCGTGCATCATGAACTATGCCCGCGTTGTTTCGACGTGGTTTGTTGTGACTGATGGACGCATTTAGCGAACTCGCCACCACGCTATCCCTCAGCATGGGGGCAGCGTGGGCCAGCGGCATCAATTTGTATGCTGCGGTGCTGATGCTGGGTATGATGGGTTCATTGGGCTATATGGAATTACCCACGGGCTTGCAGGTGTTGCAAGATCCGTTGGTGATTGGCGCGGCTGGCTTGATGTATATGGTGGAGTTCTTCGCCGATAAAATACCAGGGGTGGATTCAGGCTGGGATGCTATCCACTCCTTTGTACGTATTCCCGCTGGAGCCATGCTTGCGGCGGCGGCTCTGGGCGATGTTGACCCCGCGATGGCGATTACCGCAGGAATCTTAGGCGGTACGTTGACGGCAGCGACCCATGCTACCAAGGCAGGTTCTCGCGTATTGATTAACACTTCGCCTGAGCCAGTGAGTAATTGGACGGCTTCGGTCAGCGAAGACGTTGCAGTATTCGGCGGCTTATGGGCAGCACTGCACTACCCCGTGGCGTTCAGCCTGTTTCTTATTCTCTTTATTATCCTGATGATCTGGTTATTGCCACGTTTGTGGTCGGCGATCAAAAGCGTATGCCGTCGTATTCAGCAATTCTTCCAAGGCGCGTCACAATAAACGTTTTCCCTTTTAAGACGGGACAAAAGCAATATGGATATGCGTGAGATCGTAGGTTGTGGTTGAGGTACGAAACCCAACTTTAAAACAACAATACGTTATTTAGGTTATGCTCCTTTGTTGGGTTTCGTTCCTCAACCCAACCTACATGTTGGTCTTGTAGTGTACATGCGTCCCGTCTTAAAAGGCAAGCGCAATAAAGTTTCCTTTTTAAGACGGGATATGCATTTAATATCAATGTGTTGGGCTGAATAAAGGGATGAGGATTTGAACGCAAGGGTAGCGCACCGTTTGGCGTTTTATGGTGGTTTGATTGCGTTATGGTAAACGGTGGCGGTGATGCAAGCGATGTTTTTGTGCGCAAACGCACCCTACCTTTCACGGTTACCGCTCTTCGCATCGTTACTATTGCGTGACAGTGATTGAAAGCAAACAAGGCTGAACTGTTGCGTTTTGAATACACGGTACTATTGCAACACTTGGAACAATCCCTACCTGCGATGCTCAATCGAGCATAAAAACACGAAAAGCCCCACTTATGGGGCTTTTCGCTGTTTGTACACATCTGACACCCAAGGAGGAGGGGAGGGAGGAGGGATGGGCATCAGATGGGGCGAAGTTTAGCACAGGCTGCTTACTTAACTATGAAATGCAGATTAAGATTTCATCATCTTATGCTTAGTCATGAACACGGAGTAAAAAACAGATGAAATTCGATGACTGCAAGCTATCATGCCGAAAATGAAACAAGCTATTGAATCCATTCCTGTCCAAGTAGAGCACCGTCCTTCGTCAAAAGGATTACATATATTCAGGCGAATCAGCCAATACTTGGTGCTATTTCTACTCATCATCATCCCACTAAGCGGACTGTTCCGCATTGACCCTGCAATGGGTGCAATCGTAATGTTAGATTATCAAATATGGTTCTCGGACATCGCTATTGTTATGGGCTTTTGGATCTTCTCAGTTAGTTTGTTGGTGGTCTTTTATTCGTTTGCTGGTTCAGTTTTTTGCGGTTGGATGTGCCCACAAAACACCGTTTCTGAATGGGCTAACTATATTTCAGCCAAATTGCTCGGACGCAAGGCAGAACATTTAGAGTTCAGTGGTGAACAACTCAAAATCGCGGCCCGACGCGGCGGTTGGCTTAACCTCACACTGCTATTTCTAGCCTTAATGGGTGCATCGTTGTTGTATGCCTTAATTCCCCTGCTTTATTTTTACCCACCATCAGCGATTTGGTCGTTCATCACCTTTCAAGATGACCTTCGCCTCGCTGGTTCACTCCATTGGATCTACTTCGTCTGTGCTGTCATTATGTTTCTGGACATCACCGTTATTCGCCATTTGCTTTGTAAATATATGTGCATTTACCGTGTCTGGCAGCATTCATTCAAAACCAAAGACACCCTTAAAGTCATGTACGATGATACACGCAGTGACGATTGCGCTAACTGCCATTACTGCGTCGATTCCTGCTTTTTGGATATTGATCCACGCAAGACTGAGGTGTTTGATAGTTGCGTTAATTGCGGTGAGTGTATTGTCGCCTGCGATCACCTGCATGAGAAAAGCAAAAAAATGCATGGTCCTGGATTGCTACGTTTTGCCATGGGTGCAGCTTCACGACAACAGCAGGATGCTAAATTATCCTCAATACTAGGGCGGGCTCGACTTTCCATTGTCGCCACCATTCTTAGTGGTATATTGCTGGTGAGCGGGATTATAAACTACCAAGCACACGACTTCACTGTTTACCGCAGCGAAGCCATGCAAGGCACCCAAATTAACGAATACCGCATCAATATTGCCCATAAGTATTACCACGGCGAGCAGTTCAATATCAGCGTGCAGGGCTTAGACCCAGCGCAATATACACTAGCGACCGACCACATTACTTTTGATAGTGTTGGGCGCAAAGATGTCAACTTAACCATCGTTTCAGGTCTATCACAAGGTATTCATCGTTTCTCCGTCACCGTTGAAGCCGGCGATGGTTGGGGCAAAACATTCCCCGTACAACATTACAGTGACGGCAAGGTGGCAAGTCATGAATAAAGAAGAAGATAAGACAAAACCTTTAGGCGCGGTGCATAAAGAATGGGGAACAATCCCTGATGATCATTTTGGTTATGCGTCCGATGAAGATCGTTTAAACAAACGTGGTATGGAAGACTGGGAGCTGGTGGAAAACATTCCCAAATCACAAAACCATATGCCAAAATGGTTTATCGCCGTGGTATTAATGGTGTTGCTGATGGCTTTTGGTCTCACTATGCCATTTTGGGGTGATCGCCCTGATAATCCTCGCCCATGGTTTACTTGGGGGCATCTTGCGGCATTGGTTTATTTTGGTGTCGCGGCAGTATTTATTTACTTCATGGTCAATCTGTACGGTTCCAATGCTGCTGGTCGTTTAGATTCTGACCCAGAAAAAGAAGATGATAAAGATGAACTTGATGAGGCTGGCTTCCCTAAGTGAAGCGGCTGTTGGTTATCATGCTGCCATTGTTCTTATGTAGCTGTAATAACGACGGCAGCAGCGTCAGCCATCAATACCCAGCGATGGACAGTGCGGCATTTCAAGTATTTGGTCGTCAATGTTCACTTTGCCATGCACCGCCATTACCCTCTACACATCGTGCTAAAGAATGGACGATGGTGGTGACACGTATGATGCGCCACCGCGCTGAACGTGGCTTAGCACCACTTTCCCGCCAAGAGCAAGCCACCATATTACAATACCTGCAACAATATGCAGCGGAGCCTATTTGATGTTCAAACGCCTTATACTGATGGCATGTTTTACTACCCTACTTGCTGCATGTGCCGATGAAAACGCATGGTCACCACCTGCCCAAGCATGGCAAGAC
Source organism: uncultured Zetaproteobacteria bacterium (assembly GCA_964645625.1). Lineage (GTDB taxonomy): Bacteria > Pseudomonadota > Zetaproteobacteria > Mariprofundales > Mariprofundaceae > AB-137-C09. The sequence continues at coordinate 11,467 of CAZYAI010000040.1, read as the reverse complement.
ATGACCATCCGCGTGGAATCTCGTCCTGTCATTCCACAGGCTGGAAGCAATGAGTTTCTTATTATCGCCAGCCGTCAGCAACGCGGCTTCGTCAACGACTTATTGGTGCATGTACGCTCAAACAATAGCGATTGGAAGCAGGCTATTCCCGATGGTGCGCTGGGCGTGTTTCGTCGTTCTGTAGTGATTCAAGAGCCAACACAAGACCGTCTTCATGTGCGCCTCAAACGTGGCGATGTGGAAAGTGAATTGGTTTTTGAGCTCACCAAAGCATCACCATGAATAAAATCGCAGTATCGCTATTATGTTTGAGCCTATACAGCTATATCCCACTGGTGCAAGCAGCAGATGCAGTACGCGGTGCTTTAATCGCCCAAGCACGCTGCGCCACATGCCATCATTTGAATCGTCCCACCCGCTTGATTGGTCCTAGCTTACAAGGCGTATTTGGTCGTGTGCCGACCATTAGCGCAGTACCGTTTAGTCAGTGGGACGCAACCGCCTTGGATGCTTGGATTACAAACCCACGCGTCATTAAACCCAACACCAAGATGATGATACCGCCGATCAAGGCAAAAGACCGTGCCGACTTGATTGCCTACTTTAAGGCTCAGGCACCGCAACTTCAGGAGTAAATCATGGCCGCGCCTTACCCGACACTTTCACAGCCAGGCTTGCTGTTTATGGACATGGACTCAACATTGATTCAATGCGAATGTATTGATGAAATTGCCGACTTCATGGGGATTAAACAAGAAATCAGCCACATCACCGAACGAGCTATGCGTGGCGAATTAGACTTTGCAGCCTCACTAACAGAGCGTGTGGCATTATTAGCAGGGCTGAACGCCGAAGTGTTAAACACCGTCTACGAGCAACGCGTACGATTAACCGATGGTGCTGAAACATTGATTGCTGGTCTGCATGAAGCTGGCTGGAAGGTCGGTTTAGTCTCTGGTGGTTTTGATGTCATCACCGAACGTTTGCAAGCGCGTCTAGCACTGGACTTCACGCATGCAAACACCCTAGAGATTAAGGATGGTGTATTAACAGGGAAAGTCACTGGCGCAATCGTCGATGCTGCCTGTAAACGTCAATGCTTGCTTGAACAAGCCCAGCGTTTTGGTATTCCTATGCGCCAAACCGTTGCCATAGGCGATGGTGCCAACGACCTCCCGATGCTTGCCGAAGCAGCCCTAGGCATCGCCTTCCATGCCAAACCTGCTGTTCAAGCCCAAGCTGACTATGCCATTCAAACTGGCGGTTTAGCGCAAGTGTTAACCTTGTTAAATCAAGGGATATAACCAGGAATATCTGCCTCGCAAACATCATCAATTTGATCCTCTTTTACGTGTGCCTTGGCATACGTAAGATAAACTTTTTCGCGAATAAACAGGTCAAATAAATCAGGGTCGAGATGATGATTTTCCTTCATATTACCAAGGATGAATAAGCACTCGGAGAGCATTTTGCCCTTTTTATAAGGGCGGTCACAAGCAATCAATGCCTCAAACACATCGGCAATCGCCATCATCCGCGCAGGAATTGACAACTGATCCCGCGTCAAACCTTTGGGGTAACCATTGCCATCCATACGCTCATGATGACCGCCTGCATATTCGGGGACATTTTGCATATGCTTAGGGAAGGGTAGGCCTTCGAGCATTTGAATCGTAATATCCATGTGTTGATTGATGATCGCACGCTCTTCGGGCAGCAGCGTACCTTTGGCAATTTGCAGGTTACGACTTTCGTTATCATTTAAAAACGACTGTACCTGCCCATCCATGGAGAATGTGCGCTTAGCTATATCACGCACCCGCTGTTGATCGGTGGGGGACATAAACTCACCACCAATATTGCTACGATGTAAAAACGCACGTTCATCACACAGTTCGCTGTGTACATCCGCCAAGGCTTCGCTTGCTTCTTGTTCCACCTCAGCGAGGGACGCGCCTTTGGCATCAGCCAACTGTTGCCGCAGCCATGCAATTTCTGCATCCCGCTGCAAGATCTCAAAACGCGTATCTACCACCTCAATGCGATCATAAATCGTCGATAGTTTACTGGGTTTGTCCATGATATGTTCAGGGGTGACGATTTTGCCACAATCATGCAACCACGCGGCTGTTTTTAAGGTATAGAAATCCTCAGCATCCATGGTGAAGTCTTTCAATGGTCCCTGCTTGGTTTGAATCGCAGCTTCAGCCAACATCATCGTTAGCTCTGGCACACGGCGACAATGACCGCCTGTGTAAGGGGATTTCGCATCAATAGCATCGGCGATCACTTTGACAAATGATTCAAACAGATTCTGCAAATCAGCAATAAGGTTTTTACCCGTCATGCTAACCGCAGCAGTGGCAGCCAAAGCCTCGACAAAACGACTGTCCGCCTCACTAAAGGCAACGGTTTCACCCGTGACATCGTCGCAACGGTTAATCAACTGCAACACGCCAATCACATCATGCTCATGATTTTTTAGCGGAATCGTAAGGAACGATTGTGAGCGATAACCACTCTGGCGATCAAACGCACGCGTGCCAGAGAAGTCAAACCCCCTCGCCTGGTAAGCATCGACCACATTTACGACCTCAGCACGCAAAGCACAATAACTCACCACGGTTGTTTCATTCGGGCGTTGATCTTTATACAGCGGAATCACAGGGAAATCGACTACCTCACCAGAAGTGCCACCAGCGTGAATACCCAAAGAGCCATTGAACATCACTTCAAAGCGAAGAAAACCACCAGTATCATCATCCTCTTTGATGTATAAAGTACCACCATCAGCACCTGTAAGCTCTCGTGCTCCAGCTAGAATCTGCTCAAGCAGTGCGGTATTATCACGTTCAATGGAAAATGAAGCACCAATCTCTGTCAGCTTATGGAGCCGTTGCAACAACACATCATAAGCCTGACCTTTTTCCACATAGTTCTGCATCAGAACAGCACTTGTTCCTTATTCATCCATCGTTGCGGAAGTTTTGCAAAAATTTCAAACCTCATGCCGCACCTCCTGAATACAACCCAACCTCAAGGGTGGTCATCACTTACTTCCAGCCTTTTGATAGGACAAAAACCTAGCGTATGCATAAAAAATAGCTTGTCAAAAATATCAAGCAACAATAAAACAACAGTTGCCGCTTGAATTTAGCTCGCGACAACTGCAATATGCACCGTCCGAATAATCATGACTGTATGACACACGCCCTGCGATGGCGTATCGTTGTCGCAATGGATCATAAAGTCATGTTTTTATTGTGCGGATCACACACTATCGCGCCGTTTATAAAGTTTTTTTATGATGTCTTACGACATTATGTTCCTAGGGGGGAGCCACGCCAATGATTGAAACCGATTACACCACAGGCTTTGAAGCTGCCAGAAAAAACATGGTGGAACATCAGATTCGTTGTTGCAAAGTACTGGATGCAGATTTACTTGATATGCTAGAAACCATGCCGCGCGATCAATTTTTGCCCGAAGATATTCGCAGTCTCGCTTATATGGAAGGTCATGCACCACTGCCTAACGAGCAAGAAATGCTCACACCCTTACAAGAAGCCACTATCATGCAGCACTTGCGCCTACAAGGCACAGAGTCAGTACTCCTTATTGGTGCAGGTTCAGGCTTCCTCGCCACCTTGTTAGCCATGCGTGCTGCTCACGTAACAGCCTGTGAACTGCATGCCAACCTTACTTCCATTGCCAAAAAGAACATTGCTGATCATGGTGCGCATAATGTAACCGTCATGCAACTCAATGCCATGGATCCTCAAGCAACACAAAAAGCATTGGGGCAACAAAGCTTCGATGTATTAGTCATTGCAGCGGCAAGCCATGAAGTTCCCGCACACCTGCGCGCTTATGTTCACGATCATGGTCAAATCATCAGCTTTATCGGTAGCAATCCAGTCGTAACGATGCAACACGAACAACGCCAAGGCGTTGCCAATATCGTTACCCCGTTATTGGAAACATCCTTATTGCCCATCGAAGGAACACCGAAGGTTCGCAAGCTGGACTTTTAGTGTCACTCGATTGCGGATTAAGCCTGCAATGACATCTGTGTTGTCTATGGCTTTTCAACTTCATCATACATATGACTGATTGCACGAGGCGGCAAAACGCCATACCCGTTAAAACAAGGAACGAGCTAAAACTATACCATGTTTGATGATACTGAACGCGGTCTCCATGAGCCGCATAGCATTCGTATAATTGGCGCGCCTTTTGATGGCACGGTCTCCTTTCGCCCTGGTGCTAGGTTCGGCCCAGCAGCTATTCGTGATGCCTCTGATGGACTGGAAACTTGGTCGCCACTGCTGGATGCTGATGTTGGCGATGTCGCTTACGCCGATTATGGTGACCTTAGTTTACCGATGGGTGATACCCATGGCGTACTGCATGCGATTCGTCAGGCTGTCGATACGGCGATTGCCGATGGCGCGAAACCTTTCTTATTAGGCGGTGAACATCTGGTATCGCTGCCTTCAATCGAGGCTTTGCATGCCCATTACCCTGATATGGTGATCGTACAACTCGATGCCCACGCCGATCAGCGGGAGGATTATCTGGGCGTGAAACTCTCGCACGCCTGCGTCATGCGGCGTGCCTGTGAGTGTTTAGGTAATGATCGTTTGCGCCAACTGGGTATTCGCTCTGGTACCCGTGAGGAGTACACACTCATGCGCCAACACCATACCCTAAGCACCTTTCGCACCGATGATTTACAACAACTCAGCGATTGGATTGCAACACGCCCCGTCTATTTAACAGTTGACCTTGACGTGTTTGATCCAGCCTGCATGCCAGGCACGGGAACCCCTGAACCTGGCGGCATTGATTGGTGGACCTTCCAACGCTTCATCAGCAGCCTTCGCCAGCATCATATTGTTGGCATGGATGTGGTGGAACTCGCCCCCCAATGGGATGCCTCAGGCTGTTCCTCCGTATTGGCTGCCAAAGTGGTACGCGAAATGCTGCTGATAGCGGGATGAGCTTACACACCAGGCATAAGCTCCTCTAAGTAGGTATAACCATTAAGTCCATCGTTATAAAAACGTAGGAATTGATTGGCTTCTGAAGCGGTGATGCGTTGCTCTATTCGTGCCTGCGTTAATTGCCTACGCATGCGATCCAGCAATACTTTTTCATTAAACTGCACATACTCTAGCACTTCCGCCACGCTCTCTCCTTCAACGACTTGCTCAAACTCGTAGCTATCGCCATCCATACGCACATGTACTGCATGGGTATCGCCAAAGAGGTTATGTAAATCACCGAGGATCTCTTGGTATGCCCCCGTCAGGAACACGCCAATAAGGTAATCTTCATGTGCTTTAACGGTATGCAAAGGCAGCGTAGAAGAATAACCAGAAGCCAAGGGAAAGTTTTGCAGCTTACCATCAGAATCACAGGTAATATCAACCAGTACCCCGCGCCGTGTTGGTTCTTCCTGCAAACGCTGGATAGGCACCACGGGGAAGACTTGGTCAATCGCCCATGCATCAGGCAATGATTGAAAGAGTGAGAAGTTACAGAAGTATCGATCAGCAAGTTGACAACGCAAACCGGGCACCAATTCATCAATTTCTTCAGTAGAAAAGCGCGGCATCAGCCGTTCCAAAATATGCCAATAGATATGATCCGCAGCACCACGCTGTGCCAGTGTACAATGCCCCAATGAAAACAGACGGTTGATATCATCGCGTAGGGCAATGGCATCGTGTAAAATCTCCCGTGGGGCAATAACTTCAAAATCTTCCCAAGTTTGCCATAGCTGACGCAGTTGTAACGGCGCATCCGCAGCCGGACGATGAAGCTCCCCACCGTTGGTACGATGGCTCACCTCTAAGACGTTAATAATCAGCACCGCATGATGTGCCACCAAAGCACGCCCAGATTCAGAAATAATATGCGGGTGAGGTAGATTCTCTTCTGCGCATGCCGTTTTGAGCGTCCACACAATATCGTTAGCATATTCTTGCAAGGAATAGTCCACCGAGGTGGACGAGCCAGAGATGTAACCATCGTAATTGACACCTAAACCACCACCGACATCGACAAACTCAATCGGCACGCCCAACTTGCACATTTCGACAAAAAAGCGCGCTGCTTCGGCAATGCCCTTCTTGATATGGCGAATACGCGGTACTTGCGAACCGATATGGAAATGCAACAGGCGTAAGCAATCCAACTTCCCTGCCTCTTTTAGTTGTGCAATCACCGCCATCAACTCGCTGGCAGAGAGTCCAAACTTAGATTTATCACCGCCTGAGTCTTCCCATTTACCTTCACTGGTAGCAGCAAGTTTACAACGCAAGCCAATCATCGGCTCTACGCCCAAACGCTCCGAAGCCTCTAAGATCATCGCCAATTCGTTCGCTTGTTCGACGACAATAAACACCCGTTTGCCCATTTTGCGACCAATCATCGCCAGCTCAATGAACTCACGGTCTTTGTAACCGTTGCAAACAATAAGACCCTCAACATCTTCAAGCATGGCAAGCGTGGCATGAAGCTCAGGCTTAGATCCTGCCTCCAAGCCCCAGTTGAATGCACTGCCAAATTCGACGATTTCCTCCACCACCTGCCGCTGTTGGTTGACCTTGATCGGGTACACGCCGTAATAGCGTCCTTGGTAATCGGCTTCAGCAAATGCGATTTGAAAACGACTATGAATTTGCGCCATGCGACGTTTTAAAATATCCGAAAAACGCAATAAAATTGGCGCAGTCAAACCTTTATCGCTTAAATCATCGCATAACCGTTTGATATCCAGCTTGTGCACACCATCAGGTCTAACTTCCATGTGGCCAGCTTCATTGACATCAAAAAAGCCACTGCCCCAGCCGTTAACCAAATAGAGTTCGGCTGACTTTTGCGCTGTCCATTGTTTACTCAATATACGCTCTCTTTATTAGCACGGTGGTGTAATCCATACACCTTAACTTATGATAACCGTTGTTTAAAATCATCATAGGTGAAACGACGCACCAGCTTAAAGCCCTGATCGTCACGCCAAACACCGATGTCAGGGTGGCGCACACCATTGAACATGGTGGTTTTGACCATGGTGTAATGAATCATATCTTCAAACACCAAACGCGAACCGACGGTCAAAGGCTGACTAAACGAATAATCGCCCATCACGTCACCAGCAAGGCAAGATACGCCACCTAAACGGTAACTGTATGGCAAAGCGCCAGCTTCTGCGGCATCGGTGATAGTAGGACGGTACGGCATTTCCAACACGTCAGGCATGTGCGCGGTTGCAGAAACATCCAAAATTGCCACAGGCAGGGCATCGGTTTTCACGACATCCAACACTGAAGCAATCAGCACACCCGTGCGCCATGCAACCGCGCCACCAGGCTCAAAATAAACCTGTACGCCCCAACGTTTACGGAAGCGGCGCACCCGTTCAATCAACGCATCAACATCGTAATTGGCATGCGTCATCAAATGACCACCACCAAAGTTCACCCATTGAAGCTGCGGAATAAAAGCACCAAAGCGCGCCTCAAAAGCATCAATCAAACGAATAGAAGCATCGTGCATATTTTCACACAGGGCATGAACGTGGAAACCTTCCAATCCCGATACATCAGCATCTGCTAAATCCTCCACACGCACGCCAAAGCGTGAGCCTGAAGCGCAAGGGTTATACAAGGCTGTAGCAACTTCTGACACCACAGGGTTAACGCGCAGCCCGCAAGAAGCCCCTGCTAACCGCGCTTGCGCACCAAAACGTTGCCATTGTGCCACCGTGTTAAACACCACATGATCCGCCTGCGCGGCAATGCTGGCAAACTCATCGGCGCGGTAAGCCGTGGAATAAATATGACGTTCGCCACCAAACGTCTCGTTTGCCAGTGTTAATTCCCATAGCGAACTGGCCGTACAACCAGCAAGATGCTGACGCAATAGTGGAAAAAGCGACCACATCGCAAAGCCTTTTAGAGCCAAAATAATGCGGCAATCTGCTTCTTGTTGCACCCGTGACAATGTAGCTAGGTTTGCCTGAAGTGCTGCTTCGTCCACCACATAGCAGGGTGAGGGAACCGCCGAAACGTCAAGCGTCAAGGCAATGCATCCACGTCAATATCGGTGGCAATATCTTGCCAAGGCAGTCCATGTTGATTCAGCGCATGCATAAAAGGATCAGGGTCGAATTCTTCCATATTCCACACCCCTGGTCGCATCCATTCGCCCGTTACCATCATCATCGCACCAATCATCGCTGGCACACCCGTGGTGTAAGAGACGCCTTGGGCATAGGTTTCTTGGTAGCATGCCTGATGGTCGCAGATATTATAAACATAACGGGCAAGTGGTTTGCCGTTTTTAGTGCCATGACAAATCACGCCAATATTCGTTTTACCCACCGTGCGTTCACCTAGACTGGCAGGGTCAGGCAGCAATGCTTTGAGGAACTGCAACGGTACAATCTCCCGCCCCTCAAACATGATCGGCTCAATGGCATCGAGTCCAATGTTCCTGAATACTTCCAGATGTTTCAAATACGCTTCGCCAAAAGTCATCCAAAAGCGCATGCGTTTAACGCCTTTTAAGTTCTGCGTTAGCGATTCCATTTCTTCATGGTACAGCAAGTACATGTCTTTTTCGCCGACTTGATCGAAGTTGAAACGGTGACGGATCGCCATGGGTGCTGTTTCCACCCAATCGCCATGCTGCCAATAACGCCCATTCGCCGTGACTTCGCGAATGTTGATTTCAGGATTAAAATTGGTGGCAAAAGCATAACCGTGGTCGCCACCGTTGCAGTCAAGAATATCGACATAATCCATTGTATCAAAATGATGTTTTTGCATATGAGCACAAAATACATTGGTCACACCAGGGTCAAAGCCTGAGCCTAGCAACGCCATCAAGCCCGCTTCGGCAAAGCGTTCACGGTATGCCCATTGCCAACTGTATTCAAACTTTGCTTCATCCAGGGGTTCGTAATTGGCCGTATCAAGGTAATGCACGCCTGTGGCAAGGCAGGCATCCATGATGGTTAAATCTTGGTAAGGCAAGGCAACGTTAATGACCATAAAGGGTTTAACCTGTTCAATCAGCGCGATGGTTTCTGCCACCTGATCGGCATCAACGCTGGCGGTCGCGATGACGCGCCCCGTTTTTTCCAACACCTCGGCGGCAATTTGATCGCATTTAGATTGCGTCCGAGAAGCCAATGTAATGTTGGCAAACACATCAGGGTTTTGGGCACATTTATGCGCGACCACACGACCAACGCCGCCTGCGCCAATAATCAAAATGTTTTTCATACATACTCCAGTCATGATGAATAAGTCATTTGTTTTATGTTCGTTAGACGATGGGTAAATCATCGGTGACTTCATCACCTACGTTTTGCTCGATGTCAAACGCTTGTTGGAAGGCTTCCATGGTATCGACCACCGAGCCTAATTGCTTAAATCGTGCGATATGACACAAGGCATCGCCTTCATGGACCAATGGTAAATTGGTGCGGCCAATCACAATACCCGATGTCGGGGCAATAACCGCCGCCTCTTTTGTACCATAAGGCTCACCAATCATCCCCAGTGTCTCGCCTTGTTCCAAATCTTTACCCATTGGTGAAAAGGTGCGGTATAATCCACTCTGTGGCGCACGCACCCAGTAAGAACGACTGGCGATTTTAGGAATGTAAGGTTTCTTTTTGACCTTGTTTGGCAACATGCCGATCTGCCGCATCACCTGCAAAATTCCGCGTACACCAACACGAATCGCGACTTCATCAAAGCGCAGTGCCTCACCAGCCTCATAAACCAACCAAGGAATACCCGCCTTAGCGGCGGCTTCACGTATGGTACCTTGGCGCAAGGAAGCATCGAGCAAAATAGGCACAGGGAAGGCCTTTGCCATCTCCATCGTTTCTGAGTCGCTAAGGCAGGCGCGAATTTGCGGCAGATTGTCGCGATGAATCGCCGCTGTGTGCAGATCAATGCCATGCGTACATTGCTTGACCACGTCGTTAAAGAAAATAGAAGCCAAGCGTCCCGCCATCGTACCGCGTTCCGAACCAGGGAAGCAGCGATTAAGGTCGCGGCGATCAGGCAAATAACGACTTTGATGAATAAAGCCATAGATATTCACAATAGGCACAGCGATTAAATCACCACGAATGCGCGCCATACTGGGGTGCGCCAGCAGGCGACGAATAATCTCCACACCATTAATCTCATCACCATGCAAAGCAGCGCAAACCAGCAGGCGCGGGCCGTTTTGTTTGCCTCGCACCACATTCACCGCCATCTCCAAGGTCGATTGTGTACTTAACGGTGGCAGCGGAATATGTGCCAAAGTACGTTCACCACGGAGGATGGACTGCCCGCCAATAACTAAATCACTCACCCTTGCGCCCTTGTTTTGGTGCTAATAGATGCAGCTTCATGGCGTTTTTCAATATGCTGGATGATAAGGCCTGCAACATTTTTCCCCGTCGAACGTTCGATACCTTCAAGACCAGGCGAAGAGTTCACCTCCATCACGACAGGGCCATGATTAGAACGCAACAAATCAACACCAGCCACATTCAGCCCCATGATTTTAGCAGCACGGACGGCAGTAGAGCGTTCCTCTGGGGTGATGCGAATAACCTCCGCAGAACCACCACGGTGCAAATTGGAGCGGAATTCACCTTCTTTGCCCTGACGCTTCATGGCCGCGACCACTTTACCATCAACAACCAAACAACGAATATCGGCGCCATCGGCCTCTTTAATGAACTCTTGCACTAAAATATTGGCGTTTAGCCCCATAAATGCTTCAATCACACTTTCTGCTGCTTTCTTGGTTTCTGCCAAAACGACACCAATACCCTGCGTGCCTTCAAGCAGTTTAATCACCACAGGCGCGCCCCCCACTGAAGCCAACAGATCATCAATATCATCAGGGCTGCGAGCAAAGCCTGTAACAGGCAAACCAATACCGCGACGCGCCAGCAATTGTAAAGAGCGCAATTTGTCGCGTGAACGGCTGATCGCCACCGATTCGTTCACTGGGTACACACCCATCATTTCAAACTGGCGCAATACCGCCGTACCATAAAACGTCACGGATGCGCCAATGCGCGGAATGACAGCATCAAAGTCATCAAGCATCTCACCTTGGTAACTGATAGTAGGGCGCATGGATGTGATATTCATATAGCAGCGTAGATGATCGACCACGCGAACCTCATGACCACGTTCTTGTGCGGCTTCAACCAATCTACGGGTTGAGTACAATTTTTTGTTGCGCGATAAAATACAAATTTTCATCATGACTCCTCTTGTTGATCATCACTATGGATATAGGACTTTTCACAGTCCACGCAAATACGACCTGCCAGAGCAGTGCGCCCTAAAAGCATACGGAACAGCATCGAATCACGATTGGTCAAGGTAAACTCTGCGTCAAAACTAAGTTCACCAAGTTGTATGGTTGTTTC
>CAZYAI010000039.1:0-23629 GCA_964645625.1 uncultured Zetaproteobacteria bacterium | reverse complement strand
TTTCTAGCGAAAGAATCTTTGCTTAAGTCTTTTTTGTTATTTCTATCATTTACAGTATTAAAGCACTTACCATTGTGTTGCTTAAGCCGTGTTAGATCATCAAATAGAGACTCAATATCCGTATACTTTTCTTCATCAGTGCTTAATGGTTCAGCGCTTAATGGCGTCAATACAACGTACAGATTATGAATTACATGAGTAAATTCAGCTTCGCGATAATTATTAGGTTTTAGGGTGGTAGGATATGGTGTTGCTGATTTAATTTTACTGAGAGTGTTTGGGAACTCCTGAAAGCCTGAGTCATTATCTAATACGATAATTACTGGGTGTGTAGGTTTTGGGGCTTTGTAAGTATTATAGCGGTCTGAAAATTTACTAATAAAATAACGTAAGTAGCTCGAGCCTCCATCTAATCCCAATAGAAATTTTGTGCGTTTTGAGTTCTTAACAGTGCGAATAAGCAACTCATAATCACTGTCTGTAGTTTTAGCAGTGGCAAGAATTGGGAAATTGCTAGCTAATATATTAATTGCAGCTTTTAGATAAATGTTATCGGTGTGTCCTTCAACAAGTATGGTTGGTTTGGTGTTGGCGTAAAATAAGCGATAGTATAGAAATTTACTAAAAGTTTTTTCTCTGCTGTTGAGCAATGGCATTTTATCAATCGTATATTTTTTGTTTTGATAAAAGGGGCTTAATAGTGCTTTTGGACGGTATCGGTTAAATCGATCAATTTGATCAATAAAGTTTAACTGACCTTCCAGCTCATTAATATTACCATCTATCATACCAGAGATGGTCTTTTTTGTGAATGTACCTGTGCAAAACAAGCTATGACATTGTGATCTTACTGTTCGCCAATACTCTTTTTTCACACTTATTTTTTTATTAACAACTAACCCAGTTACATCTTGCCTAGAATCTTTGTATTGAACGCGTGTTTTGTTCTCGTTGATTGAAAATCCTGCGCGAGAAATCTCACTTTTTAGTTTTTTCCCTATAATAAATTTATTGCCTTCTTGTCGTATGATTTTTTGAGGAAATATTGACTTACGGGTTGAGAATGTCATGTCATCCGCATACCTTGAGTATATGCATGAGTGTTTTCTTGCTAAAGATGCCAGTTTAATGTCTAGGGAATGTGTTATTAGGTTGGTGATGACAGGTGAGCATGGGCTGCCTTGAGGTAGCTTGTTATCGTAGCAAGCAATTTGTGCAATAACAGTGGCAATAGCAGGGTCTAATTGAAAATGATGGTTTTTTATAAAAAAACCTCTAACTCGACCAAAGTTAAAGCTATCAAAGAAGTCTTTTAGATCAATATTTAGAATGTTTTTCTGGTTTAAATGCATCAGTGCGTTGGTCATGATGGAACAATCGCGCACAAAACCGTGCGATAAAGTAGTTTTTTTTGTTTCTTTCGATTTGTTGATTTCATCAATACAGTCTAATAGTAGGTTAGAAAGATTTGATTGTAATTTCTTTAATTTATCTGATGGTGATTGAATGCTTCTAGTACTACCATTCTTTTTTGGTATTGTAAAGTGGGTGTATTGACTTGATGGTTTTAATCTGTAGAGGACGTTGGTTAGAAAAGATGGCTTTACACCTAATAAAACTGCGAATGATTGTTTTGAAGTTGTTTTTTTTAGCGTATCCAGCTTGTTCATAATACATCCTTAAGGGCTTATGGGCACTCCTACGCACCTACGGTATTTGATTGTTAGCAGTACGCACTGACGAAGGCAATCCTTTCGGACATTGTTTTCACTGATCGCGATACACGATCCAAAATCTGCCCATAAGCCCAAGTCCGAATATATCAACGCAACCAAAGAAAACAAATGCTCTGATGTAATAATTAGCTTCTCTCATTATAAAAACTCAAGTTTCTTACAATACATTAGGGAGGGAAGGTGTTATCGCAAAATAATCTTGCGTAATTCAGTTACTCATTAGGCAATGTTTCCACATCACGTAGGCGACGCTCCATGGCTCGGCTGCGTACGCCTGTTTGTTCAAGGCTGTTTGATGCTGTGTCTAGCTGTTTTTTTACCTTGTCCAACACAGCCCCAAATTTGCTGAACTCTGCCTTTACGGCTGCAAGCGTTTGCCATACTTCGCTGGAGCGTTGTTCAATGGCTAAGGTGCGGAAGCCCATTTGTAAGCTGTTCAAAATCGCCGATAGGGTGGTTGGTCCTGCAATCACCACACGGTATTGCTGTTGCATGTTTTCCACCATGCCTGGCTGACGCAACACTTCGGCATACAGCCCTTCTGTAGGCAAAAACATAATCGCGAAATCGGTGGTGTGTGGCGGTTCAATGTATTTGTCGGCAATATCTTTGGCGGCTGTTTGTACGGCGCGAATCAAGGCGGTGGTGGCTTGCGTGACTGCCGCAGCATCGGCGCGTTCGGCAGCATCAAGCAGACGTAAATAATCCTCTTGTGGGAACTTGGCATCCACAGGCAGCCAAACGGGGTGCGCATCTGTCTGACCAGGTAAGCGCACGGCAAACTCGACGATCTGCGCCGATTTTGGTCGTGGCTTCACATTGCGGGCATATTGTTCTGGGGTCAGTACTTGCTCCAAAATCGCGCCTAACTGCACCTCACCCCACGTTCCCCGCGCTTTAACATTGGTCAGCATGCGTTTGAGGTCACCCACGCCTTCGGTTAAGTTTTTCATGCTGCCTATGCCATGTTGCACCGCCTCTAGCTGTGAACTTACCAACTTAAAAGATGCGCCTAAGCGTTTTTCCAAGGTGCTCTGTAGTTGTTCATCCACCGTCTGACGCATTTGTTCGAGTTTTCGTTCATTGCTGGCTTGTAGTTCGTGCATCTGTTGTTCGAGTGTTTGACGCAATCGCTCCAAGCGTTGTTCTTGGCTGGATTGCATGGCTGCCACACGTTCATTCAAACGTTCGCCTGTGCTTTGTTGTCCATCGTGCAGGTCACGCATCATCCGCAACATGGTTTGTTGGTGCTGATGTTGCATATTGTGCAATTCCTCACGCAGGCTGCGAAAACTATCGCTGGTTTCACGTTGTCCTGTATGCAAAACATCACGTACCGCCGCGCCATCGTCCCAACGATGTATGCGCATATACAGTAACAACAGCAAGCCAAGGTTCAGCGACAACAAGGCAATCATCCATTCATCCATGGTCATCGAAGGAGCTTCCCACCTTATGCTCGGATACGTTTTTAGGATTTGCCAAAATATCGTATAACTGTGATTTCAATAATTTAGGGGTGAATGGTTTTTGTAGAAATCCTGCTAAGCCGCGTCCTTCAAAACGAGGTTTGAGTTCCACATCGCTGTAACCAGATGAGAGCAACACCCGCACATCAGGTGTCAGAGCTTGTAAGGCGGTAAACACCTCATCACCACTCATGCTTGGCATGGTCATGTCTAAGATGACCAGGTCGATTTGTTGCTGTTGTGCTTGGTAGGCTGCGATACCATCCTCTCCATTAGCCGCTTCAATCACCTCAAAACCCATCATGGTTAGCATCATGCGCAAGGTTTGGCGGATTACGTCTTCATCATCAATGACTAAAATAGTACCCGAGCCTTGCCAGTCATCGATGGTGGTTGTGGTCGGTGTTGCCATGGTAAGCTCCTCATGGTTATTTTGATGGTTGAGACAAGGTAAATATACCTTAAAGCAACTTCCAACGCCCTCTTCAGAAGTCAGCGTGATGATGCCATGATGCGCCCGAATAATCCCCAATACTGCACTCATGCCAAGCCCGCGTCCTGTGAACTTGGTGGTGAAAAAAGGATCAAACAAATGCAGCTTGGTGTTTTCCGACATGCCGATACCGTCATCCATCACCTCAAGGCAGACATAATCGCCAGCAGGCAAAGGCTCACAAATGGCTTGTTCTGCTAAATGCTCTGGGTCGATATATGTTACACAGGTAGTAACGCTCACCGAGCCTTCACGTCCTTGCATAGAATCTGCAGCATTCATCAGCAGATTCAATACCACCTGTTGTAGTTGCGCACTGTCACCGTGAACCAGCGGTAAAGAGGGCGATAAATTCAGCGTCATTTGAACCTTGTTGTTCAACGATACCTGAACCAAGCTTTTCATTTCTTCAATCAATACAGAAAGATCAACTTCAGTCATACGGAAACGCCCTTTGCCAGCATAAGCAAGCATTTGGGTGCATAAATCAGCAGCTCGTAGGCTGGCGTGTTCAATGTGCTGCAAATAGCTGTGTACGCGAGCAGTGTCATTCAACTCCGTATTTGCCAAGGCTGCATTGCCCAAAATAGCGGTTAAAATATTATTGAAGTCATGCGCTATACCACCAGAGAGTACCCCCAAAGACTCCAAACGCTGGGCGTGTTCGAGTTGCGACTGCTGCTCGCGCAGTGCTGTAACATCGCGCAACATGGCAGCATAGCCACACAGCTCATTGTTTTCATCATGAATCGGGAAGCGGTGCTGCTCCACGTTCAGCACCTTCCCACCATCGATGTAAAAATGCCCTGCTTCTTCATGAAGCTCACCTGTCCTCATACGTTGCCAAGCAAAATCCGATTTCAACTTGGTGGCGAATAATTGCTTGGCATCGTTGCCCACTGCTGCCGTCGGTGGGATGTTCGTTAAATGCTCAAAACTTGGGTTGACGTATTCAATAATGTTATGCGTGTCGGTAATCATAATCGCTTCACGCGCATTTTCGACGCAGGCAACCAAGCGGCGGTTGATGTCGCGTACTTGCGTCATCGCCTGTTGATGTTCTAGTTTCTCGGTGATGTCAAAAAAGGTCACCACCAAGCCAGTTGCAGGCTGGTCGTCACCGTGGGTGAACAGCGGTGACGACCAATAAGCGATGGGGAAGCGATGACCATCGCAGTGCAGTAGGCTTTCATCATCCCTGTGTTGTCGTTGTGATGTCTGCAAAGGATCTAAGATATGCCCATCATCGATTACGTGCTGGCGCATGGGGTGACCGAGCAGTTCTCGCTCTTGCTGATAGCCTAAGGCATGCAAACAGGCGCGATTGGCAAAGATACACACACCTTGTTGATCGACACCAAAAATAGCTTCCTCGGTGGCATTCATTAATACCTGCGTACGATGCGCGTAACGCTGCGCTTTTTTTCGCGCTTGGCGAATAAGCTCCAACTCGCGCTGCCGATGTTGTTCACGTTGATAGATGTACCATGTTAACATTAAGGTGAACACGAACGCCAACACCAGCAATAGTTCATGAAAGACCTCGCTTGATTGCTCGTGCCGTTCCAGTACGCGTTTGATCTGTGTTGCCAATTGTTGATCCAGCTGTAATAGCTGCTCAAACGCAGCGCGTTCTACCGTCCTGTTGTGTGTGGCTATACCTTGTTCAATACTGTGTATATACGATGCACTCTGTTGCTGCCATGTATGCCATGCTTGCTCGTCTAAAACGGGATGCTCTGTCATCATTTGATTCAACGTTGTTGCTGCATGGTGGAGTTGCTGCAACGTATTATTTAGTTGTGATTGTTCGGCTGGGTTTATTTGCTTGGCTTGATCTGTTGTTATCAGTACATGGGCACGAAACACCGCTTCGTTGATGATAAATACTTGCTCGTATAGGCGGTGGAGTTGTTGTATTTCTTCCACCTTCGATTCATCTAAATACAGGAAGCTGACCGTCATCGCCAACACGCCTGCGAGCAGGTACCAAATACCTTTGAAAGGCATCAACGCTCACGCAGGCGCGCCACAGGCGCGAAAGAGAAACGATGAAATGGCGAAGGACCTAATGCCTGTAATGCTGCTTGATGATGCTTGGTTCCATAACCTTTATGATGAGCAAAATCGTAGCCCGGGTAACGCACATCGGCGCATGCCATCAAACGATCGCGCACCACTTTGGCTATAATCGAAGCAGCAGCAATGGCGGGTTCACTATCATCACCACCAATCACCGCCGTGGCGGGGCAGGGCAGACCTTCTGGTAGGCGGTTGCCATCAATCAGCACATGCGCAGGGACGATAGGCAAAGCAGCTACCGCTTGCTGCATACAGTGCATGGTCGCTTGTAGAATATTCAAACGATCAATCTCTGCCGCCGATACTGCGGCTAAGGCATAAGCATGGGCATGACGACGCAGATGGTGGTAAAAGGCTAGCCGCTTTTTTTCGCTGAGCTTTTTTGAATCGCGGTATAATGCATAACAAGGATCATCATCGCGTAATACCACCGCCGCACAGACCACTGGTCCTGCCAAAGGCCCACGCCCTACCTCATCCACACCAGCAAGTAAGCCATCATTCATTGCGATACCTCATCAGGCAGGGTGACGCGTTGCCAACGGGAATGGAGCAACACAGCTGCTATGACCACTTCGACGATGACCATGATGTTTAGCACACCGTATGTAGGGTTGGGTATAAACAGTGGGATAAAAGAATCAGCACCCAGTGCATGCAGCAATAACGGTAAGATGGAATAACTACATAACAAATAGATCACCACTGCTACGGTGCTGGAGCCTTTTTGACTGGGGCGAAAACGCACCCACAATAATACAGCAACATCACGTACCACAAACAACAATGCCCCAAGGAAAAACCATAACAAACCGATATGATCGGGGTCGTTTACGGTGAATACAGCAGCGATAAAACAGCATGCTGCCAGCAATAGGCTTACCAACCAACAAGGCATCCATTGCATCAACTCGGTGTAATGACCTTGGCGCATAGCACGCAGTGCTTGTTTGGCATCAATGGGGGATGCATCTTCTAAAAACAACATGATGTATGTGAACGTCGCAGCTTGGAACATCGCCAAAGCAAAAAAGCCTAAACGCGTGTCAGGTGGTAAGTTATCCCATCGAGCATCAATAAAAAAGCCATTGAGGTAGATAATCACACACACGATAAAGCCTAACCATACCGCAAAGCCTTGGCGCATTTGTAGCTCTTGTCGCATTAAACGGTATAGACCCGCCAATGCCCATGCTAAGAAAAGCGCGATACTGAGGTTAATAAATGCCATGTGAGGGATCATGCGACCGTACCATTCTATATCCTTGTCGGTATCCACTAGGGCTCCGATGAGCCAAGGCATGAACACGATGGCGATTAATAATATATAAGAAAAAGACTGGGTACGTCCCTGACTGGGATGGCTAGGCATGGTTGAAAGGCACAGCAACATAGTAACAGCTTGCACCGTCAAGCCTGCTTGTGCGACAAACAGCACGGTTGCCAAACGCTCTGACCACGGCGTGGGCGAGGCGAGTAGATACAGCAACAAACACAATGCCGTTCCATACCAAGCAAACAGGGTGCTACCGAGTAACTTTCCCCATGCTAATTGCCACGGTGACAATGCTGACATGCGTTGGGCGTGCCACGTGCGTTCACGTACTTCGGAGAGTACAGATTCCGCAGCCAGATGCGCCCCCCACAGTAATAATACCACTGCCATGCTCATGGTCGGCACAGCCAAGTGCTTGAGTTCATTGCTCGTTGACCACGTCAATAAACTAATCAACGCAATGACGATGGGCAGACCGATAACGCGGTGCGGACTCATCTCCAGCCAAATATGACGAGCAAACTCAGGGTTTTTAGCAGCAATCCATGACGGCATCATGTGGCATCTCCTGTTGCCATATAGGCATCTTGTAACGAAAGGCGGTGTTCGCTGAACGATACCAGTGGTATGTCAGACAACACCAATGTGCGCAATAATTGCTGACGTGCTTGGGCTGTATCATCGAATGCCAAGAGTAGCGCGTTGTCTTTCTCTTTGCGTAGGTTTTGCACGCCCTCAATGGCGGATATCTTGCCCATATAATGCTGCAATTCAGCTTCGGAACTGGCTAACAACTGCAACCGTAGCTCAATCGTTTTGACCGCTTCATTGTTGTGTTGATGCTCAACGATGCGACCTTGGCGTAAGATAATCATGTCATCGCAATAAGCTTCTAACTCGCTCAGGATGTGCGATGACACCAACAGCGTCATGCCATCATCACGCAGTCGCAAAAAGGTTTCTGCCAGCGTATGACGAGCCTCTGGGTCAAGCCCTGATGCTGGCTCATCCAGCAATAATAAACGTGGGCGATGAACAATCGCCTGAGCAATGGCTAATCGCTGGCGCAACCCTCGTGATAACTCCCCTGCGGTTTGATCCAAACGGTCTTCCAGCTTGAGTAGTTGCGCTGCTTGTCGTACCGCAGGCGCAACCGCCGACCGCTCGACATGATGGGCTAAGGCAAAATAGCTCAAACATTGTTGCACGGTTAAACGATCATACAAACCAAAGAAGTCAGGTAAAAAGCCGATTTGACGGTGCGCCAAGCGAGGTTGTTCAAACACATCCACACCATCCATGCTCACACGCCCCAACAATGGTGGTTGTAACACTGCCAAGATACGTAGTAAGGTGCTTTTCCCCGCGCCATTTGGTCCAACCAATGCCGTAATGCGTCCAGCACGCACATGCAAAGAGACGCGATCGAGCGCACGTAAACCTGGGTATTCAAAACTCACTGCATCAACCTGCATCATAGGCATGCTCCTTTTTATGGCTGAATCAATACGTTATTGTACGGACTGCTAACGTATTGATGATTATTTGTCTAATAGCTATTGCTGTGCAAGTGTCGAGTAATCATGTAGGGCTTACCCTTACGGTGAACCGAGGTATGAAATATCGTTGCTCAGCGCGTCAAAACGTTATGCCTGTGTATTGTGCAGGTCATAGACCATGTTGACTAGGAGGGGCTGTTATGGCTAAAGAGGCAGCGCGAGTGCTGATTGGTATGGTCGTTATTTTTGGTGTGTTGGGCTTTTTGATATTACTTCCTTTTCAGCTTCAACTGGACAAGTTGAAGGGGGAAATAGAAGTGCTGCAACACCAAGTTGGACCAGTAGCAAAGTGGCCACAAGCCATTAACTGTGGTTCTGCTTGGGATGCATTGTTCGTGTTGCACGGCAACCCGATTAAAGATGATGGCGTGTTGGCGTGGTATGTGCAGGTGTTTCCGAATGAGTACCGATATGTGCGATTTAATCTAGATGGTTCGTACTATGACAGGGCAGGTCACAGTCAATCCAGTGTGGGGTGTGCAAACAGGTCGATTGAGCAACTTCGGCAGGAGCAAAGGACTTATCAGTTCATCCAGAAATGACACCAGCCAATACATAGAGTTTTAGGAGGAACGCCATTCTCGGACAGTCTCCTAGAAACGGCAAAGGGGCAAGCAAGGGCGCGACAGATATTTGTGCGTGTCAGGTTAAGCAGCCTCTTTCTGTGGTGACGGCGGTTCTGCAGGATTTGTTTGTGCGGTAATTGCAAAGTGTTTTATGCCGCCGAAGTAACGCCGATCTTTATGTGAGTTTCGTTAATGAAATGGTATGGTGGCACGATCAGGTTTTTTTGAGCTGGCGAATATTGGTAGACCCGACCAGCTAAATCGAAGAACGAAGTGTGGCAGGGGCAGTAAAAGCCACCGTGCCAGTCGTCTGGCGCATATATTCCGTATTCAACACGGGGGCTGTATAGCAAGCCGCAGCCTAGGTGGGTGCATTGGTTTATGGCGACGAAATACTCTTCTCGTAGTGATCGATAAGGGGTTTCCGCAAAGGCTGGCTGTTCGGACTCCTGAGAATATGGATCACGCAGCATCGGTGATGGTTTGTACAGCTTGCTGATGTCCTCTGCTCGTCGGCGAATGATCATGACGGTGTTGTTGAGAGATAGCTCCCACTTCACCTCTTTTATGCCGCCAGGCGGGATGCCACTGAGATCGACAAGAACACTGTGTTCTTCTAGATACTCTTGCCGCGTTTGCACCGAGCGCATCGAGCTGATAAATGGCACCGTAACGACCGCGCCACCGCCGATGCTCATAGCGATGAGTGTGCCTTTTAGAAACTTGCGTCTTGCATCATCCATAGAAGCTTATCCTCCATTCCCTTTTTGTTTCAAGTTTTGGTAACTGTTACAGCAGAGCGATATTTTTGGTCGTTGTGTTACACGGTTGGCTTATGATTCCCATCATGATAACTGACCAAAAGACAGTCTGAAAGTATACGCCTTCGCCAATTATACTATCTGAACCGCCATACGTCATAGAATATCACCAATTCTTGCGATACCGCAATAAGATTCATAGCATAGGGTTTCTGTATGCAGGGAGGGGGGATTGAAATGTCACAAACGTTGTTGAAAAATAGCTTGGCCGTGGTGGTAATGCTGGCCATTGCCGCAGGTGTCGGTCTGATTCTCTATGAGTCTTCGGCACAAAATGAGTTGGCAGTGCCGACAGCGATGGCTGTCAGTAAGAATCATCAGGCACTGATAGTCACATCGCGCAGTGACCTGATGATGGTGAGTCGTGATGGAGAGCTACTGCGCACCATGCCGCTGACTGCTCTTGGCATTGAAGAGATCGTCACCGATATTCAGCCAATGGAGGATGGCATGGTGCTGTTGGCGGAGGCGGGTGATGGGCTGGTACATATTTGTTCCCTCAGTAACAGCGTATGCGCTGTATTTATCCGCCCAGACAAAGGCTCCATACCCGATCTGCAGGCTAACTCGGTAAAACTAGCACTGAACCAGAAACAGCAGATGGTTTACCTAGCCAATCCATGGACACAGCAGATCGAGAAGTATGATTCCCTCGGTAACTTTCGCGGCGCGCTGAAAGTAGATAGCAAGGGCTTGCTCTATCCCAACGATATGTGGGTGATGAATGATGGTCGCGTGGTCATTGCCGATACCAATCACCACCGCATCGTCACCGCAATGGATACTTCCGAGGCATTGGAAACAACACCAGTCAAAGTAACCTTTGACACTGGTGGCTATCCGATGGGGGTTGTACATGCCGATAAGAAATGGTGGGTGGTTGAAGGCTCAGAGGGATTCACCAGCAGTTGGGTGGCTGCGTATGATGAGAGCGGTAACGCACTGTTTCAAGCTGCATTGCAACAACAGGATGACCCCGTCTTTCTGCTCGCTCTGGGCGATCAACAGCTACTTGCCGCTATCCAAAGCAGCGCGCGGCTGGCCGATATTGCCACCAGTAATGGATCGGATCAGGGTGCCTTTGAGAAAGGAAAGCTGACAAGCTACTTTTCCGCCATTCGCGGTGAACAGCAGCAGTTACAACAGATCAACATGATCGGCTGGATAATCATCGGCTTTGCTGGATTGCTGGCGATTTTCGTGCTCTATCTGGAGCGGCGTGAATAGCACATGCAACCACTACACTCATTGGTGGTATAATTGGGTCAGATACCGTCTTGCAATCCAGCTGGCTAAGCAGCTAGCCAAATGTGATCTGTACTCACGGTAGAATCAAACATCGGATGTTCTCCATCGTCAAACAATCGACAAAGGCTGTTGATGACTGCTGCTTTTGCGAACCGCATCCAGTGTTTTTTTGAAGGTTTGGAATTTCCTGTTTAATGCGGGATAAAAAGAGACGGTAACGGTGAAAGGTAGGGCATCCTATCTAGTTGATAAATGGCACCGTAACGACTGCGCTGCCGCCGACGGTCATGGCGATGAGCGTGCCTTTCAGAAACTTGCGTCTTGCATCATCCATAGCGACCTCGCTCAAATCAGTCTGATATGCCAAATAAGACGTGAGAAAAATCTCTGCTGCTAGCCTAAAGTTGTACACTAAAATTCAACAGGGAGATAATTATTACTCACATTGAGCGCGTACTACTCATGAGAAATTTGATATATGCTTGCCACAGTTTTCCGAAAAGAAGTAATATCTTCTGATGTAATGGCATAAGTCCTTCTATTAACGCTTGTCTTTGATCATTTCGTAATGACTTCAAGGTAATGAATACCTTGCAGTAATCACGTGCGGAATGGAATGTCCTGCCGTAGGGTGGATAAGCGAAGCGCAGCCACCTAACGTCGAAGAACCCTCCACTTCTGATTCGCGAACACCCTCAACCCTTCGTCTCCCAAGGTATTAAGAGAATCCAACGCCATAGCATTTGGAAAAGTTAGGTGGCTGCGCTCCGCTTATCCACCCTACAAAAACTGGTTTTCAAGATGACCACTTATTTAGAAAAAGTGTCAACTAGTAATGAAGGATGCCCAAAATTCGTTATGATACTATTGTTCGAGCCTTTGCCGCGAAGGTGACTGCCATTCAGTGTTGGCAGCAGGGTTGAGATATATATGATTGCCGATATGTTGACTAATCGTTCTAATCACTGTGTGCTGCGGCAGGCAAATGTGACTGATGCAACAGCCATTAGCCATCTTGGTAGCACTACCTTTGCACTTGCTTATGGTGCAATTGTGCGAGCAGAAGATATGGCTAGATACGTTACGGATGTTTTTTCTCCATCATATATTGCTAAAGAAATCGTTGCCGATGGCATCATATATATGATTGCCGAGATTGATTCCGCAATTGTTGGTTATGCCAAACTCACGAAAAAGGCTGCGCCTGCCATTGTTCCAGCAACGTGCCCGTTGGAATTGGAGCGGCTCTATCTTGCAGAGCAGCATCGTGGTCAAGGCGTTGGTGATAAACTGCTCTCAGTGATTAGCGCAAAAGTCATGGGAATGGGGCACAATGGGTTATGGTTGCGGGTGTGGCAAAAAAATGACGGTGCTATTCGCTTTTATCATCGTCATGGTTTTAAGATCATCGGCAGTGAACCTTATTTTATTGGTGAAACAGCTAATCCTGTTGTACTCATGTATGCCAGCTTGACGCAATAGCAGACGAAGAAAAGGGAGAAATGACACTTATGCCATTGGTTGAGCACGCACCACTGCCTGCATTTGAAAAGTTACGCCAACGCGGCGAAAAAGTACTAACACACCAACAGGCTTTGCAACAGGATATTCGCGAATTGAATGTTGGATTGCTAAATATGATGCCCGATGCTGCGTTGGTCGCCACAGAAATCCAATTTATGCGTTTGGTTGGTAGTAGTAACCAGATTGTGCAGTTTTATGTGCATCCATTTACCATCGAAGGACTTTCGCGAAGTGAAGAAAGCCAAGCCTATATCGACCGTTATTATAGCACTTTTGATCAAATCAAGACGATGGGCTTGGACGCGCTGATTGTTACAGGTGCTAATGTTAGTAATCCATCGTTGGATCAGGAGCCATTCTGGGAGCCGCTTAAAGCGGTGATTAGTTGGGCGCAGGATCATGTAACGTCGGTGCTTTGCTCGTGCTTGGCCACCCACGCACTGGTTAAACAGCTCTACCATATCGAGCGGAAACCGATGCCTGCCAAATTATGGGGGGTTTATCCGCATTATATCACCCACGGAGAGCACCCATTATTGCGCGATATTAACACCCGTTTTGATGTGCCTCACTCGCGTTTTAATGCCATTCATCGCGAACAGTTGGAACGAGCTGGTTTGACGATTTTGATTGAAAGCGAGCGTGCAGGTGTACACATGGCGGTTAGCCCTGACCAATACAGTATTGTGTTCTTCCAAGGGCATCCTGAATATGACACCAACAGCTTGCTCAAGGAGTACAAGCGCGAGGTCAACCGTTACATCAATGGTGAACGCCTTGATTACCCGCCGATGCCAGAAAATTATTTTTATAACGATGTTGCTGAGGTGGTAATACATTACCGAGATCACGTGTTAGAAGCGATGCGGCAGGGCGAGCCTGTACCAGCTTTCCCCGAAGCACATATCGCCCCGTTGCTGGATAATACATGGCGTGATACCACCAAATCCATCATCAATAATTGGCTGGGACTTGTTTATGAGAACACATCGTTTGAATAACACTGACCATCCTATTCGTTCATTTTAAAGGAGTATACGATGAAAAAAGAAACCATTGCTATCCATGCAGGGTACGAAACCGACCCTACGACCAAATCGGTTGCAGTACCGATTTATCAAACCGTTGCCTATGAGTTTGATAATGCCCAACACGGTGCAGACCTATTTAATCTCGCCGTGCCTGGTAACATCTATACCCGCATTATGAATCCAACCAACGATGTGTTAGAAAAACGCGTGGCTGCACTTGATGGTGGCATTGCTGGACTGGCTGTCAGCGCGGGTAGTGCGGCAATCACTTATGCGATCCAAACCATTGCTACGGCAGGCAATAATATTGTTACCGTGCCCATGCTGTATGGCGGAACGTACACCTTATTTGCTCATATGCTGCCAGGGCAGGGGATTGACGTTCGCTTTGCCGAAAACGATAGCCCTGAAGCTTTGGAGCAGTTGATTGATGACAAAACATCTGCGATCTACTGCGAATCAATTGGCAACCCAGCAGGTAATATTGTTGATTTAGAAGCTATTTGTGCCATGGCAAGCAAGCATGGCGTGCCAGTGATTGTTGATAACACCGTGGCTCCATCGTTGATTCGTCCGATTGATCATGGTGCTGCGATTGTGGTGTATTCGCTGACCAAATACATGGGCGGGCATGGCAATTCATTGGGTGGCCTGATTGTCGATTCTGGAAAATTCCCATGGGCTGAGCATGCTGAGCGTTTCCCAATGTTAAACGAACCAGAACCAGCGTATCATGGTGTGGTTTATACCGAAGCATTGGGTGAGGCGGCATTTATTGGTCGCGCTCGCACCGTGCCTTTGCGTAATACGGGTGCTGCATTAAGCCCCATGAATGCGTTTTTGATCTTGCAAGGTATCGAAACCCTCACCTTACGCATGGAACGTCATTGTGATAACGCTATCGCTGTTGCGAAACACCTGGAGCAACACCCTGATGTGGCGTGGGTGCAGTTTGCTGGTTTGCCTGATTCCCCTTACCACGCATTGGCACAAAAATACTGTGATGGACGACCATCTGCATTGCTCACCTTCGGTGTGAAAGGTGGTTTTGAAGTGGCAGAGAAGTTCTATGATGCGTTGGCGATGTTCAAACGCTTGGTGAATATTGGCGATACCAAGTCGCTGGCAGCGCATCCTGCCTCCACCACCCACCGTCAGCTTACCGAAGCTGAGTTGAAAACCGCAGGTGTAACGCCAGATATGATTCGCCTCTGCATCGGCATTGAACATATTGATGATATTATCGCAGATATTGATCAAGCATTGGCCGTAGCAACGGCATAAACAGGGTTGATAGCATAAGGCGGAGGCAGGTTTGTTTCCGTCTTATGCGTATTGATGATGGTTGGGGAAAATGGAGCGGGCAACGGGAGTCGAACCCGTGTAATCAGCTTGGGAAGCTGAGGTAATACCGTTATACCATGCCCGCTTAACGACGATAGCAACCGTCTGCGCCGTATCCTGTCATACTGTCATGTATGGTCAATGTTGCTCGTTATGGAGAGAATAGTTGTGAGTGAAATTAATGTCATTAGGCAAGTAACATCTGATTGGCTGGATCAAGAAAGTATTTTGCAATGGCCAAGCTATGAAGCATCAGAAGGTAGCTTTCCATGTTACTATTATACCGATGAGTCCTGCTATGTGTTGGAAGGTAAGGTTTTGATTACCGTCAGTGGGGATGATGAAATCACGCTTTCTCAGGGGGACTTCATCACTTTGCCCAAAGATAGAGCCTCGTTTTGGGAAGTCCTTCAGCCGTTTCGCGGACACTTCTCCACGCTTCCTGACTAATGCACTTGCATTCATCACCGCTTGCGCTAGAACACTGGCTATGAATATTCGTCGTTTTACCCATTTCCTTTACAGCGTACTGTTTCTGTGCAGTGCCAACATCGCTGCGGCGGTGGAATTTGAAATTTATCAGGGTGATTTCAAGCCCTTGCATGTGGCAGTGGTGATTGATGCCCCTGCGCAATGGCAACAAGAAGCCAAACTGGTGCAAAGCGTAATCAGCCATGATTTAGTCTCCAGCCAATCGTTTAAGAGCCTCAATGCGTTGGCTTTTTTGGCATCGGCTAACGATGTTTTTCAACACATTGATTACTCCGATTGGAGCACCATAGGCAGTGATATTTTGGTCGCGGGGAAGTTGAATCATAGTGCTTCAGGTTGGCGTATTGATATACGCGTGTACCAAGTCTTACAACGCAAAATTTTAGCGGTGAAAACCCTTAGCACTAATGCCCACGGCCTACGTCGTTTGGGTCATCAAAGTGCTAATGTAGCTTACCAAGCTGCTTTAGACATCCCAGGTCATTTTGACACGCACGTGGTGTTTGTACGTAAAAGTGGGCAATACTCTGACCTTATGTACATGGATCAAGATGGTTATAACCTGCAAACAGTGGGGCATAATTTCACCTTGTTGTTGTCGCCCGACTGGTCACCAGACGGTCATACCGTGGCATTGAATACTTATGTTGGCAATCGCCCTCAGCTAGAAACCTTTGACCTGCGCACAGGCAAACGTGAGCCGTTCGGTACCTTCAAAGGCTTAAATAGTACGCCAGAATACTCCCCAGATGGGCGTTATATCGCAGCGTCATTATCGTACACGGGCAACCCTGAGATTTTCATTTACGACACCCACACCAAAAAATGGCGACAGTTCACCCATGATCGCGGTATTGATACCACCCCCACATGGTCACCCGATGGTCAATGGATCGCTTTTGCGAGCAGTCGCAGTGGTTCACCACAAGTGTATAAAAAAGCATTCACTGGCGGCTCTGCCATACGTGTAAGTACCCAAGGCTATTACAATACTTCGCCTGTGTGGTCACCCAAAGGTGATCGCATTGCCATTATTTCCCAAAAGAACTGGCAATATGCTGTTGCGACCATTGATGTTGATGGTAGTGATGTGCGTTATTTAGCAACAGGAAGTCGCATTGAATCCCCCACATGGTCACCCAATGGGCAGATGATTTTGTATTCAGCAGAAGATCATCATCGCCGTCGGGTCTATATGGTTCCCACGTGGGGCGGCAGTCCACGTGCCATTACATCAAGTGAGATGGACGCTTCTGATCCCGCTTGGTCGAAATAGCAAAAACGTTGTTTCAGTAAGTAGCTGATGTTACGCAAGATATGGAACTTTTTTTGTACGGTATGGATTAAATAGCACCGTTATCTAAAAACTCAGTATGTGTCAGTTGATTTAATATCCAGTCTTGCGTCTGTTCTCTGGATTACGGATCAAATCCGCAATGACGTGGTTTTCTTCGGTCATGCCGCACTTGATGCGGCATCCAATTGGCACTTATGCTCTCGATTGCAACAAATGCGCGCCTTATAGAGTTAAAAAAGACCAATCATATCGCAAGAACTTGCGATTGTGGTAATACCAAAAAAGCGGTTGAATTCGCACTGACTCGAACGTGATGGGCAACATGCAGAACCCTCCCCCTCCCTCTAATGCACGCTGTGCATTCTGCATGTTGCTCATTACACCTTTATCTTCCTTTATTCCATTGCTCATCCAACAATGATTGATAATGCTGTTGAATATGCTGGCGACGCGGGCGACCTGTGCCTGTCCATTGTTGATTGGCAATCGTGAAGGGTTCTGCTGCGCGAATCCAACGGTGTACTTGTGCATAATCGGGTAAACGGTCATTGGCACGGTTAATCGCTTCTTGCACTGCCTCATCGCTGGCATTGTCGCGGGCAACGATGATGGCGGTATTGAAAGGACGTGCTTCGCCAAAGACACAAGCTTGGGCAATCGGTAGCTCCAACAACAACTCACGCTCCACCCATTCAGGCGATACATTGCGCCCAAATGCGGTAATAAATATATGCTTTTTACGTCCGACAAGGTAAAGGTAGCCATCTTCGTCCAAATAACCCACATCGCCTGTTTCCAACATGGTATCAGCTACGGCCGTATCACCCAAATAGCCGAGGAATACAGACCCTGTCAGCGCGATATCCCCTGCTTCGTTGATGTGTAATTGCACATGCGGCAATACTTGACCAACACTGCCTGGGCGGTTGGCATCAGGACGGTTCACCGTTACCACACTGCTGGCTTCAGATAAGCCATAACCTTCATACACAGGCAATTTCAAACTCGCAGCCTGCTGCAATAACGCAGGCGCAACTGGCGCACCACCCACAGCAATATAACGCAAGTGCTGCGGTGTGGGCATGCCTTGTTGTATAGCAGCGATCAAGGCTTGCAACATCTGCGGAATCAGAATGCAACTGCTTGCTTTGCTCTCACACAATACGCGGACGAATTGCCCTACATCCAAAGCAGATGAACCACGCAAACCACAGGCAGCCAATGGTGGCATAATCAGCGTTGCACCGCTTAATAGCACGGTATAAACGCCACCGATGTTTTCCAGCAAGGTGGCAAACGGCAACATCGAAAGATGGCGTTCATCCGCACTTGCTTGCGATGCTTGGCATAAGGACTGCGCCACCTGCTCCATACTTTGCTGAGACAAACACACGCCCTTGGGCTCGCCCGTCGAGCCAGAGGTGTAGGTGATCTTGTGGCAGCCTTGCGGAATCACCACTGTGCTGTGTTGCAAACGCAACAGGCTAAGCTGTTTCCCAGCCACCGTTAGTGCTTCATGGGCAATAAGCTGAGTGCCTAACAAGGCGAGCATTGCCTCGGGCATGTCGGTCACGATGGTATCAATCCCAGCATTGCACAATAAGTGCTGCATCTGTGCAGGACTAAAAAACAACGGTACAGGCACACACAAACGTTGCGCTGCCAATACCGCCAAATCAGCAATCACCACCGCAGGGCTATTGTCCATCAGCAAGGCAATATGCTGGCAGTCATGGTGTTTGAGTTGCTCTGCCAAGGCATCAACTGCACCCTGCAAGGTGGCATAGTCTAGCGAGCCATCTAAGGTCTCAATCGCAAGGTGGCTAGCGCGCTGCTCGGCATGCTGCGCTAAAGCACGTAATACAAGGCTGTCATTCATGATCGGCTCCGTTGTTATTTTTGATCAAATGGATCTGATCTAGGGGCTGTTTTATCGCACAGGGTGTTAGAAAAGTGTGCCTGTGAGTACTTCGCCTACTTGAGGTTTTCAAGATTCCCTAAGCTATTCACCAGCCTCTTCATGCCCTGCGGGTAATACGTCTACTAGGGTCGCGTTTAGGGTTTGCATCAGTGCTTGCAGGTGTGGATCTTGGCGGGCGTGTTCCCAGCGGTGACGGGTTTCACGTTCTTGCTGTTGCTGCCGTTGCGTTGAAATACTTACGGCATCGTTATCATGATGACGGGTATCCCAAATTACATTGCGCCCTAACCATTGTTCAAAGGCGACGCGCTCGGGCTGTGGCATGGCGCGTTGGTGGTGAGTGTCCAAACTCAAACGCACGGTGTCGCCAAAGGCGGTACACACCACATGCTCCATCATCGCTGTCATGCTGGGGTTTACTTCGGCATAGGCATTGACCACAGCTTCCCAAGAATCATAACCATGCCCTGCGGATACTGCTGGCAATAGCGGTGCTGTGGCTTCTGCTTGTATGTCCGCTTGCGTTTGCTCGTTTGCGACCTCTGACGGCATGGCATGCTGGGGTGTTTGAACTTCCTCTGGTGGCGGGGGCGATATGCTTTCTGAAGGTGGATTCGGTGCTGTTTTAGCTGTGGTCGTGGCTAAGGGCTTTTTTTTTTCGTCTGCGGTGGTGTTTGCGGGTAGGGCTGTCTCCCCTGTCAAAGCGCGCAGGCAACAGAGTCGCAGCACAATCATTTCGGCACCACATTGTTCATCTACCAACGACAAATCACGCATGCCATGAATCAAAATTTGATAGTGCATATCCAATACGCTATGACTCCAGCGCGCAATCAACTCATCCAGCCATTGACGGTGATCTTCGTCGTGGATGCTTTGCATCATGGCTGGGCTAACCCGCACGCATGAGGCTTGATGCCACAATTCAGCTAATGCCAGCAGCAGAGGGCGCGCACTGTAACCCTGTGCCGAAGCTTGTTGCAATAGGGTCAAACCTGCTTGGGCATCGCCTGCAACAATGGCATCGGTGAGTTGACGCGGTAAGGCAGGTCCAAGCAAGCCCAAGGATTGTTGTACATCTTCGGCGCGTAGATCTTGCGCAGTGTATGCCAACACGCGTTCGGTCAACGATAGCGCATCGCGCATGCTGCCATCAGCGGCAGTGGCGAGTGCGTGTAATGCACTATCTTCGGCGGTGATTGCTTCGGCATCAAAAATATGACGCAGTTGTTGGGTGATTTCTGGCACGGTTAAACGGCGTAAATCAAAGCGTTGGCAACGCGAACGCACAGTGATGGGCAGTTTATCGACATCGGTGGTGGCTAAAATAAACAGTACCTGTGCAGGCGGCTCTTCTAAGGTTTTGAGCAAGGCGTTAAAAGCACTGCGTGATAGCATGTGTACTTCGTCAATAATATAAATACGGTATGCTAAACCATTCGGTGGGTAACGCACTGCATCAAGAATATCGCGCATGTCATCGACACCTGTATGACTTGCAGCATCAATCTCCACCACATCCATGTGCGAGCCACGGGCAATGGCTTGGCAATTATCGCAGGTATTACAGGGTTCATGGTTGGCATCGTGCTGGGTGCAGTTCAACGCCATCGCCATCAGTCGGGCAATGGTCGTTTTGCCCACTCCGCGAATGCCTGTTAGCAAATAAGCGTGGGCAATATTACCCGATTGCAAGGTGTTTTTGAGCGTGCGCGCTACGACATCCTGCCCCATCAGTTCATCAAAGCGGCGTGGTCGCCAACGACGTGCTAAAACACGGTAGCCAGTATCGGTCATAGCGTTATACCACCTTGGTAAGACTGAAGCTCAATCAGCGAATAAAATATCCTGTACATATTGCGCAAGCTTAGCAGTATTGATAACGCATGCAAAAAGCTGCGACCTTGCATACCAAGTAGGCAATAGATCATGAGAACAGGTGAAAACGAACCCATCACGATGCGCTACCATCGTGCTGATGATGCTGAACCCATTACCCTGCGTTTCATCGCAGGTCAGACGCAAACCCTTGCTGCAAGCACATCCTCCTCCTCGTTGACACAGGGGCAGTGTATTGCAGGGCGTTACCAGATCGAGGGGGAATCGCTGGCGGAATCAGGCGAGGCAGATGTGTTCCTATGCCAAGACCAAATCGCCAAAACCACTCGCGTAATCAAATACTACCGTCAACAGGCGCGGCCTAAAGCTGAAGTGATTGACCGCTTGCAAGGCTTGGCGCACCCCAATATCGTGACGATTTTGGACTATGGGCAATGGCATGGACGCTTTTATGAGGTGTTGGATTACTGTGCTGGTGGTGTTGCCAGCGACATCATGCCGATTGATGAAATTCGTTTGCGCAGTTACTTACCAGGTGTTTTGGCAGCGCTGCAATACCTGCATGGTGAAGGTATTGTTCATCGGGATATTAAGCCCAGTAATCT
This sequence comes from uncultured Zetaproteobacteria bacterium, assembly GCA_964645625.1. GTDB lineage: Bacteria > Pseudomonadota > Zetaproteobacteria > Mariprofundales > Mariprofundaceae > AB-137-C09. Next base: position 2,326 of record CAZYAI010000039.1, on the reverse strand, counting down.
GTTTTTTGCCGATGCAACACGCCAGCGCATGATGTTGGGTGATTTTGGTATCAGCTCTTATTTGGATATTGCCGAACAACCCGTCCGCCTAACCCAAACAGCTACCTGCTTAACCTTGGATTATGCATCACCAGAACTGTTGAATCACCACGAAGTCAGTCCGATGACTGATTATTATGCCCTTGGCATTACGCTGTTGCACCTATTACTCGGGCGTACGCCATTCCAAGGGATGAATAATAATGATATTTTAGTCGCGCATTTACGGGCAGAAATACCGATTCCTTCATCACTATCTGATCCTTTTTGCACACTGATTTCAGGGCTTACGCATTACAACACTGAACAACGCTGGGGCTATCGCGAAGCTATGGGCTGGCTGCATGGCGAAGTTGTAAGGTTGGCTCCAACACCTGTGATGCTCAAAGATGGTAAAAAGCCTTACCCAGCCTTACCAGCGGCAAGCACGCCGGCAGCATTGGCTACCCGCTTACATGACATTGATGCTTTGCAACAGCTTTTACATGGCGATATTCAACGTTGGCTGTTTGATTACTTTGACCCCCAACAAGCACAGGCAGTGGCCGAGTTGGAGGATTTAGCCCGCACACAATCACAACAGGCTTTAGCTAAACTGCCATTTGTGCTTGATCCACATGCACCATTGATGATCGGCAAGAACTGTATCAAAAACCTTGGTGATCTATGCCGCGTGTTGGAACACCCTAATCAAGCCTTAAATCAGGCGTGGGTAAACAAAGCAATCATCGCGTGGTTGGAGGCAGGGCAACATGCGGGTGCGAAAACATCTGAATTGGTCGAAAAGTTAGCGTGTTTGTATAAAGAAAACGCTCATCAAACCGCGCTATCGCTATTCACCTTGCGCTATATTTTGCAACCTGCCTTGCCGTTGAACATTGGTTCATTGGGCGAAATTGGCGAACCAGAAGCGTTCATGCCATTGTTCCGCAAGCATGGTAAAAAAATTATTGCGCCGTTGGCAAAACTTATCTTTTCGCAACGTTTAGAAGCGTGGTTACAAACCGTTTGGCCCATCGACAGTGAACCACACATTAAGTTTTTGCGTCGTGTGCGCATGCAATACTGGCAGCAACCCAATATTGGCAGTTATTGCGTCTTGTGGCATTTCTGCCCGAGCCTTCCCTTTCCCTTTGATGGTCAAAACTTTTTCGAAGCCGATGAGTTGGCGCGTTACATCATTCAAGATGATGAACATTGGCAAAAAGGTATAGCCTACTTTAAAGCGGGTTGGATCACCGCTTGGCTACAAGGCAGCTCTCATATTCAAGACTCGGATGAAATGAATCAATTATTACTCGATTCCACCATCAGTAGCCCTGTGTTACTGGATACCTTTTTACGCCTCATGAACCCTGTTCTCCCTCGTCCACGCATGATTGTACAGCCTGAGTTTATCAAGCTGGGTAGCTTGCAACACGATGAGGTTAAAACCAAGCGACTACGCATTTGCGGTGCAGGGCAGGGGTGGTTGCATGGTACGATTGACCTACAAAGTTTTAGTGAAGGCTTAATGATTGATACCTTTGATTTTGAAGGCAAAGCCACCATTCTTCAATTGACCGTAGATACCATAAACCTAGCACCAGGGTATTATGAAAACCGTATCACAATCAGAAGTAATGCTGGCACACAGACGGTTGATGTATCTTTTAGGGTGTTAGAAAAACCTACCGTGCCGTGGTGGAAGGGTGGCTTTTGATGGATGCGTTAGTCATTGTTCTTTGAGGTGTTTTAACATCGTTGTGCAGCCTGAATGATTACAATGTATCACTATAAGGGTATTGCGATGGCGGTGTACCTGTTTCATTGATTAAACACGTTAAGGGTTCGCCTTCGACTAGCGGTCTTGTTTGTTCCAGTACGATTTCATGCAGTATTTCATCACCGAAATCAAAGCAATACAAAAACTTATGACCTTCTGAAATACCTAAGTCTCGAATTTGAATCCTATCGCTACGTTTATTCTCCCACGAGAATGTTTCTTCTTCCATAGCATAAGAGGGAGCACCTTTGTATTCACAGGTGCTATCAAATAGTTTGTTATTCATATAAAACGCATACATGTGATCGTCATCCCAATCAAACAAGCGTTGGATGACGCTATGGAGGTCTGCTAACGTATAGTGTCCTGACATTTCAAACGTGCGTGATATTTCTTCTTCCATTGAATCAGCGAACATACTTAATAATGTTGTTTTGAATCGGTACATATGCAATGGGCGCGCTAATATGGCAGGCACATCATTGATGTCTTTAGCCAATCGTAGGGCGCGCATCAGCTCGG
>CAZYAI010000038.1:0-23845 GCA_964645625.1 uncultured Zetaproteobacteria bacterium | reverse complement strand
CAGGTGCGACTTGACCCTGTGGGCTATGGCGCAACCACCACGCAACCACGCAAAATTACCGCTGTGAATGCCACCACCAGCACAGGCAACGACCTAGGTTATCAAACATTCGGCAGTGTTGCAGGCACGGTGTTTAACGATGTCGATGGCAGTGCTACTTACAACGCAGGTGATACGATTTACGCAGGTGTGTCGGTGGATCGTTACACCACAGGCGGCGTGTTTATTGACAGTTATACGACCGATGCCAATGGCGCGTTCCAATTCAGCCAGATTGCAGCGGGTAATTACTTGTTGTACGCCTATCCACCCGCCTTACATGGTGCGACCACCACCATTCCGCTGCCTGTAACGGCGAATAATGGCATCGTCAGCTCAGGGAATGATCTGGGCTTCCGTGTGTATGGCAGCATTGCTGGCACGGTATTCTCCGATGCCAACGGCAACGCCGTGTTCGATGGTGGAGAAACAGGTATCGCAGCGATTATTATTGATCGTTACAGCGGCGGCGTGTTTATAGATTCCTACACCGCTGATGCCAATGGACTGTTTCAGTTCCTGCAAGTGCCTGCTGCCAGTTATGACCTCTATGCCCATCTACCCACAGGCTATGGCGCAACCACAGGGCAACCGTTGAACGTTGTGACCAGTTTGGGCGTGGTTAATGGTGGCAATATTGGCTTCCAACAAGCGGCAACGATTAGCGGCAAGGTGTTTGCCGATGTCAACACCAATGGCGTATTCGATGCTGGCGATGCGTGGTTACCAGGTGCGACCGTCAACCTGAAAGTGGGCGCGACGGTGTTGGACAGCTACACCACCAATGCCAGCGGCGATTATACATTCACAGGCTTGCTGGTCGGCACCAACCCCAGCGTCACTTACACCGTGGATGTCGATCAAACCCTTACGCCGATTAACAATGCCGCCTTAACCACGGCAAATGATCCTTCCATGGTCGTAGTCACGGTTGGCAGTGCCAATACCGTTGCCAATATCGGCTATGCTATTCAAGGCTCGATTGCTGGGCGTGTTTATGAAGAAAAAGACGGTGTCGCTGGCTACAATGCCGTCGGCGATGCCATCTTGGCAGGGCAAACGGTGCAACTGTACGTCGGTGTCACATTGCAACAAAGCACCACCAGCGATGCCACAGGTGCGTACAGTTTTGGCGGTTTAACCGCTGCCACCTACCGTGTGGTGGTACTCACCCCAGCCAGTTACCAAGCGCAACTGCCTGCTGCTATTCCGCCTGCAACCGACCCTTATACCGATGTCGTGTTGACTTCAGGCGGCATTGTCACAGGTCAAGACTTTGGCTTTTTACTGCCGCCAAATTTATCGGTGGTCAAAACCAGTAATGTGCCGTTTGCCGCGCGTCAATCGACCTTTATGTACAACATCCAAGTAAGTAACAGCGGCGGTCTTGCCACCTATGTATCGGTCACCGATTATCTACCGATGGTCGCACCGTCAGCCGCGTGGTTGGGTGTGCCTGCACCATCATTATCGCCAGCAGCATTGATCTTCCCTGCCGCGCTATTGCCAACGGCAACGACGATCAAAAAGAACGGCATCCTCATTGCCACCCTGCCACTTGCTCCTTACACCCAAGTCGCGGGGGTAGGAACGGTGCAGTGGTCAACGGCAACGGGCGGCTTCACCTTAGCCACTGGCGACACACTGGATATTAGCTTTGCGGTGGACACCACCAAAGTCGAAGGTACATATTTCAACTCCGTCGCCTTGGATTATTATTCAGGCGTAACGCCTGTAACGATGTGGCATGCCGATGCCCATGCACAAACAGTGACCCGAACCTATACCCTCACCAAGGCGGTGAAAGCGATCAATGGCATTGCTGCCGTTGGCACACCGACCATCAATGTCGGTGACATCGTGACTTGGGAGCTAACCCTGACCAATTTGCGTGGCAAGGGTAAAATAAATAAAGATGAAATAGCCGCCGTGAGTTTAACCGAAACGCTACCGCTGGGCTTCAAATACGTGCTGGGTTCAACCAAAGTCATATCGCCAGGTAATGGTGTGCTGGTAGCGACCCCCTTGCTGGTGGATGGCTTGGTGCTGCCTGCTGCTTCGCCCTTGGTTAAAGAGGTGGTGAGCTACACCTTTAATGGCGGTGTCCTACCTGCTGCTGTTCCTGTCGTTGGTGATTCATGGATCACAGGCCCTAACCTCAATGACACGGCAACATTGCAGTTTGATGCCTATGCTTACGACGCGCTCACGCCCAACTCTCCGCTGGCTGGCACGCACAATAACCAAGCCACCAGCTCGGCTGACCGTCTGGGTAAAGTCGGGATTCTGCAAACCTTCATTGGTGCGCCTGTCATCGTCTCCAGCAAAGCGCGGGTACAAGGGACGATATTCCAAGACTTGGTGGTCGATGGTCTCTATAATCCTTTGAACGATAGCACGTTTAATGGCGTAACCGTGGAGCTACGCCAAGGTGCTACAGTGGTGGACAGTTATACCACGGGCACGAATGGTAAATACGACCTACTTGCCCCTGCTGGCGGTAGCTATTCCGTCGTCGTCACCGATGCTTCAGGGGTACTAACAGGATTTAACAATACCGTGGCAAGTGCAATGCCGATTACCGTAGCGAGTGGCAGTTTAACCACAGGCAAACATTACGGTTACGTCTTAGCTGGTGCTGCTGCCACGGTGAACGGTACGGTCTTTGCCGACACCTCGCTGGATGGCATCATGAACGCTGGCGAACTGGGTATAGCAGGTGTCACCGTGTGGTTAAAAAACACCTCAGGCGTAACGCTGGCAAGCACCACCACACTGGCAGGTGGTACATTCAGCTTCACAGGCTTGGCAGCAGGTAATGTAGTGGTCGATGTGGATCAAAGTTCCGCCGCTATTGCTGCCTACTACAACACACCAACGGCTGCCCCCAGTGATCCTTACAGCCTAAGCATTACCGCAGGTAGCATCAGCACCATGCAAAGCGGTTGGGCATTGGGTTCTATTTTCAGCGGTACAGTGTTTGATGATTACAGCAATCTGGGCATCAAGGATGTGGGCGAACCTGGGCATGGCAATGTCACCTTGCAACTGGTTAACACCACCACTGGACTGGTTGTGGATAGCTACACCACGCAAAGCAGCCCAATTGCCGCCTTGGGGCATTATCAGTTCAATGCTGTGCCACCAGCCAGCTACCGCATTAATGTCACCGATGTGTACAGCGCGATGGCAACGTACACCTTGAGTACGGCGAATCAACCGATGGCTCCTGTCACAACGGTAGCAGGCAACAACTATATCAATCACTTTGGTTACACCCTGCCGCCCAATATCAGCGTCAGCAAAACCATGACCAGCTACACCTTAGACCGTGGTGAAAAAATGAATGCCACACTCACCGTCAGCAATACGGGTGGTGGCGTGTCGGCATTTTCGATTGCCGATGTCTTGCCTGCGGCTGCGCCTGCTTCACCATTTGTGGGTGGCGTAGGTGTATTTACCGCTTCTGCCGTACCATACGTCTTTGATGCCACAACAAGTATCACCCTCAATGGCGTGCCGTTGGTCGCTGGTGTGGATTACGTCGCGCCGCTGCTTGCCAGTGCTACACCAACATGGGGCAACATCGCCTTGCCAGGTTTCTCCACCCTAGTGATTAACTTTACGGCCATACAACCCGCAGCGGCTGGTTTATCAGGCAGCCCCAATTACAATGGCGTAGCGATTCAACACAGCAGCTTACCAGCGGTAGTAACCGATTACCCTGACCTCGTGACCTTTGCGACGTTTAGGGATGCCACGCACAGCAAAATCATTTCGCATATCAATGGTGTTGCCGCGCCTGCCAACCCTACCATCTACCGTGGCGACCGCGTGACCTTCCAACTGCGCGTGTCCAACACCATCCGTGCCAAAGCACAGTCCGTCACGCAGTTCACCGATGCTTTACCCAAATTAAGCACCGATAGCTATGGTTTTTATTACGCGGCAGGTTCATCCATCCTGACCAACCCTTTAGCTGGTGGTATTCCCACGCCGATTCTTGACCCCTTAATCGTCGCAGGGCCTGGATTATCCACCTACCAAACATTAACGTGGAACGTCGTTGCTGGTACCAACGCCATCTACCCCAGCGAAGTAGTCTTGCAGTTTGATGCCTACGCCGATACTCGCATGAGCGCGGGGAGCTACATCAACCACAGTACAGCGACAGCCGCCAAAGCGGGCGGTGGTGTCGGCACTATACTCTACGCCAGCTACCCCATGACCGTGGCAGCAAGCTCCCCTACCCTAACAGTGTTAAAAACGTCCAATGTTACCCTAGCAAAACCTGGGCAAGTCATCACCTACACCATTCAAGTCAACAACACAGGCACAGGCTTGGCGCACAATGTAATCATCGATGACCACATGAGCCCTTACACCAACTTCAAACTCGACTTCGGTGCAGGTTCGCCATTTGCTATGACCAACGGTGTCCCAGCATCAGGTCTAACGCTGGGTGTCCCCGTATATTCCAACAACGATGGCACCAGCTATGTGTACGCCCCAACATCAGGTGCTGGTGGTGCTAGTGCAGGCTATGATGCCAACGTCACCAACTGGCAAATCCCCATGGTAGGACTCATGAACGGCAACGGCAGCAATTTCACCATCCAATACAAAGCCATCGTGGAATAAATAGCGCGGTGGCTTTTTGAGAATCCTCGCCACCGAGGGTGCGTGTCGAAGTAATTGTTCTATTTTGCGACAACTGCGAGGGACAACGTTTGACATCTATGAGCAAAGCTCCAGCGTCAATGCCATGCTATGATTCCGTATATCAATAACTCAATGGTGATATAGGGGAAATTGGTGTGTTTTGGGGCAATAAAGAGAAATAAATCCATTTATATTCAAGCACTTACGAGTTTGTTCTTCCGTATAATAATTAGTTGCCCCCTCGTTCCTCGGGGGCAACAATGAAGATCGAGACAGACAGGCAAGCTGCTCCTCATCTTCGGCATTAGATTTTTCTTAATCATCATCGATCGACAGGAGTAAACATGGACTTTGATATATTGATTGAAGATGCATTCATGAACTTGAACGTAGATGATGAGCTACACCCAATTCAGAATAAGCATGTATTGAGTTTAATAAATGACTTTGAAGATGGTGAATGGAGGTATAAAAAGTTTCAAAACTTCATTTGGGATAATATCGCTGAAACATCGCTTTCATATGAAGAAAGGAGTTGTCTTTTAGATCAGTCACACTCGCTTCTAACTTCTGCAGCTAAGAACCTAAGGCTTACTGATAAAGAAAATGATATTAGTAAAGGAAGTGAATTAGCTGAAATAGTGCTTTATGGAGTCATGAAGCATCATTATTCAGCGTTGCCAATTGTTCCAAAAATCTTTTATAAGCAAAACGCACAAGACAATGCAAAGGGAGCAGATAGCGTTCATATTGTCATAGAGAATGAAAATGAGTTTTCTCTATGGTTTGGTGAGGCAAAGTTCTATAACAGTATCGAAGATGCGAGGCTTTCTAGCATAATAACTTCTGTAGGTAATTCATTAAACACTGAAAAGCTTAAGAAAGAGAATAGCATAATAACAAATGTATCAGATATTGACTCTTTGGTTTTGGATTCAGATTTGCGTGAACGTATTAAAGAATCTCTTTCCAACAGAAATTCAATTGACAACCTTAAGCCAAAAATTCATATCCCTATCTTTCTTTTGCATGAATGTGATATTACAAATGCTACTAATAGATTAACAGATGAATATAGACAGCAAATAATTGCTTATCATACAGATAGAGCGAACTCCTATTTCAAAAAACAAATAAATAGTTTGGGAGATATTTTCGATTATTCAGAAATCAAGTTCCACCTTATTTTATTCCCAGTTCCACAAAAAGATATTATTGTAAATAAATTTATTCAAAATGTTGAGCATTATAAGGAGCAGTAACTAATGGATGTCTTTTCTGCTTACCACAATGTCAATGAATTACTTTCTCAAAAGAAAGATGCAAAAGCTCGGGATGAGTTGATAAAGATTTTAGATTATTTTGAACGCGAGAATATTGAATATGATCAAGTGCTAAATCATTTGATTAGGCAGGTTGGCTTATATCCCTATCTACAATTAGAAACAGCTGCGTGGCAAGACAGGTTTGTTTATGAAGCATTTAAGGTCGACGTGGGGGCAGATACACCTTTAACTCTTCATCGAGAACAGTCCTCTGTTCTAAGCAAACTAATCTCAGGGCATAACTTAGCAGTTAGTGCGCCAACAAGCTTTGGTAAAAGCTTTATTGTAGATTCATTTATCTCAATTAAAAGGCCAAAGAACATAGTCATTATTGTTCCTACGATTGCCCTGACGGATGAAACAAGGCGCAGACTGCATAACAAATTTTCCGATCAATACAAAATAATAACAACATCAGATGTCGCTCTTGGAGAAAAGAATATTTTTATATTTCCTCAAGAACGATCAATTCATTATGTAGATAAAATAGATGAACTCGATATTTTAGTTATCGATGAATTTTACAAAGCAAGTCCTAGTTTTGATAAGGAAAGATCTCCATCTCTATTAAAAGCTATTATGAAGCTTGGTGAGAAGGCAAAGCAAAGATATTTCCTAGCCCCAAATATATCAAGCATAAATGAAAGCATGTTTACAAGAGGTATGGAGTTTATTCATATTGACTTTAATACAGTTTTCTTAGAAAAGCATGATTTATATAAAGAAATACTAGATGATGAAAATAAGAAGAGTGATGCTCTACTTGATATTTTACGGAACAACCAAGGTAAGACTTTAATATATGCAGGAACTTATTCTAATATAGACAAAGTGTCTAATTTATTAATTGATAATTGTGAATTAACTAGCAGCAAAAAGTTAAAATCATTTGAAGAATGGCTTACAGTCAACTATGACAGAAATTGGCACCTCACTAACTTGGTTAAAAGAGGATGCGGAATTCATAATGGACAACTTCATCGTTCACTAAGTCAGATACAAATTAGGCTTTTTGAGGAGCCAGATGGTTTAAAGAATATTGTTTCAACATCATCAATAATTGAGGGTGTTAATACTTCTACAGAAAATGTAATTATTTGGAGGAATAGAAATGGGAGATCAAGACTAAATGATTTTACATATAAAAATATCATTGGTCGTGGTGGTAGGATGTTCAAGCACTTTGTTGGAAAAGTATACATTCTAGAATCACCTCCAGAATCAACCGAAACTCAGTTGGAATTAGAGTTTCCAGACGAACTTCTCGGTGAAGTTGATGAGCAGGAATTTAAGAAAGATTTAACAAAAGAACAAATTTCAAAAATAATATCATTTAAGGAAGAAATGACTAGTATTCTTGGCGATTCTATATATAAAAAGTTACAAGCAGAAGGCTCATTTGAATCGGTAAATTCAATGTTAATTAGAGACATAGCTGTGGATATCACAGAAAACATGAATGAATGGAATGGACTTGGATATTTAAATGCCACTAATGTAAATAATTGGGATAGACTTTTATATAAAGTAATTAACTTGCAACCAGGTGCTTGGGGCATTGAATATAGTAAATTTGTCGGCTTTATAAAAATTTTATCTAATAATTGGACTTCAACGATACCGGAATTACTGTATCAACTTGATGATCTTGACATCGGTGTAGATGACTTTTTTAAACTTGAACGAAATGCAACCTATAAATTTTCTGCTTTACTAAATGACATTAATTCAATTCAAAAAGAAGTACTTCTAGGTCAAGAAGCTGATATTTCACCATTTATATCAAAAATTTCCCATGCATTTCTCCCCCCTGTAGTTTATCAATTAGAAGAATATGGCTTACCCAGAATGATTGCAAAGAAAATGCAAAACTATGATGTATTAAACTTTGAAGATTCTGATTTGCATTTGCATGATGCTATTTCACGATTATCTAGCATTACTTTTAACGGTGTTGTTGAACAAGTACCAATTCTTGATGAATTTGATAAATATATACTTAAGTACTTTTTTGAAGGAATAACGATAAATCATGAAATACTAGGCTGAATTTAAGCATATAAACCTAACAAGGCAAATTCACTCGGACTGCAAAAAATGGCACGCTATTTTTTTCAGCTGGTGATTTGCGACGTTAGCGTCTTTCTTTAGAGATAAATATGGATATTATTATAAGTACAGTAGTACTGGCAGCACTTATTACAGGGGTGACTTTACTTGCGGCTCATCGTCAAAATCGAAAGCACGATGACTTAATCAATAAAAGCAATAAACAGCATGATGAAACATTGCTTGTAATGAAAAATTTAAGGTCTCAGGCTTGAATAGTTGAAAAAGTTAATTTTTTAGGTCTGACGCTTTTAGTATAATAATTGCAGTTAATTATTCCCTCGTTCTCGACGTTAAGTTACAAAGAGGTATCCGTGAAAGATAAAGAAAAAATTGCAGTATTCATTGATGCAGATAACGCACCTGCCCAAAAGATCGGTAAAGTTCTTTCTGAATTGGCGCGTTATGGAGTCGTTAATATTCGCAAAGCATATGGAAACTGGAAAAATCAAAATTTGAAGCCGTGGGAAGATATGCTTCATGAGTTTGCAATACAGCCAATGCAGCAGTTTGATCTTACCAAGGGCAAAAATGCCACAGATATGGCGTTGGTCATTGATGTTATGGATGTGTTGTACACGAAAAACATTGATGTTATTTGCCTAGTGTCGTCCGATTGCGATTTTACCCCTTTGGTAACTCGTTCATTGGCTGATGGTAAATTTGTCATCGGCTTTGGTGAACGCAAAGCACCACCAGCGTTCGTGAATAGTTGTTCTCGATTCCTTTACCTTGACGAAGATAACGAAAAAGAACTACCTACCCCAAAACAAACAAAAAATATAAAAAGTGACACCAAGTTAATTCATTTACTTAGGCAAGCAATAGAGGCTGTTGAAGAAGACGATGGCTGGGCGATGTTAAGCCCAATTGGCACACACATATCTAATCACGCCTCCTTTGATCAGCGCAATTATGGCTTCAAGAAATTGAGTGATTTATTTCAAGCTATAGATTTGTTTGAGGTAAAAAAGACAAATGGTTCAGTTTTATGGGTTAGAGATAAAAAGAAAGCAAAGCAACTTAACAAGTCAAAGCAAACAATATAGCAAAGCTGCGCCCCTACTTGAAGCCTCATGCGTACAATATAAGCTGCGCAAGCGCAACCTTTTACCTTACAACCCCTTTGTAACGGGAGCAGGCTTCGGTATTGATGATTTTTAAACCAAAACAGTCTGAATAACCACCATTCCCGAAGCCTCCCCCCTATTTCATCAAAACAATGTTGGCGGAGCACTAAGGTTGTCGTCACGCAAGGAGATAATGATGATTAAAGCATACGCAGCTTTTGAACCTAAAGGTGAATTGAAACCGTTTGAATATGACCCTGGCGCATTGGGGGCAGAAGAGGTTGAAATTGATGTCGCTTACTGCGGTATCTGCCATTCTGATTTAAGTGTGATTGACAGTGAATGGGGCGATATGCCCTACCCTGTTGTTGCTGGTCATGAGGTCGTTGGCACCATTGCTAAACTTGGCAGTCAGGTATCAGGTTTGACTATTGGGCAGGCTGTTGGCTTAGGCTGGCACGCAGGGTATTGCGGTGCTTGTTCACCTTGCCAATCAGGCGATCACAATCTTTGCAACACCGCAACAGCTACCATCATGGGGCATTACGGTGGCTTTGCTGAGCAGGTTCGCGCTAAGGCAAACAGCGTTGTAGCTATCCCTGAAGGTGTGGACTTGGCTTCAGCAGGACCGCTGTTTTGCGGTGGTGTAACCGTGTTTAACCCCTTGGTTCAATTCGACATCAAACCAACCGACAAGGTCGCAGTCATTGGTATTGGTGGCTTAGGACATATGGCACTCCAGTTTTTTAACGCATGGGGATGCCAAGTGACAGCCTTCACCTCCAGTGAGGCAAAGCGTGAAGAGGCATTAGCGATGGGCGCGCATGATACCTTGAACTCGCGTGATGCTGATGCCATCGCCAGTGCAGCAGGACGTTTTGACTTCATTATTTCGACCGTCAACGTAAAACTGGATTGGAACCTTTACCTGAGCACGCTAAACAAAAAAGGACGTTTACACTTTGTCGGTGCCACACTGGAACCCTTGGATATTGGTGTGTTCAACCTCATCTCAGGGCAACATTCGGTTTCTGGTTCACCTGTAGGTAGTCCTGCAACGATGGTTAAAATGTTGGATTTTGCACAGCGACACAACATCAAACCCGTGATCGAAACCTTTGCTTTTGATGACATCAACCAAGCCATCGCACGCCTACGCAGCGGGCAAGCCCATTATCGCATCGTCCTCAAACGTTAATGACGGCACAGCCAAGTGGTAATGAAGATCGACAACCTATTATCCATCACGGAAGCACCATTACCTGAGGAGTTGTTTGAAACGTTGGTGCAAGGTAAGCACGTGCGGATTGAACGCATTGTCTCCTATGGTCATGGCTCGCCTGCCGAAGGGTGGTATAACCAACAACCAACAGCAACACGAATGGGTCATGCTGTTACAAGGTGAAGCGGTGATTGTGTTCGACGACGAGGAAGAACCTTGCTATCTTTATGCTGGTGATTGTTTACTCATTGCTGCTCATCGTGCGCATCAAGTTCGTTGGACGAAGCCTAATGCGCACACCATCTGGTTAGCTGTGTTTTTTGATGATTAGTTATCTAACTGATGTTACGCACACATGGTTATAGCATGTGACTTTTTGGGGTAACAACGCGTCATTACGGACTTGATCCACAATCAAGAGAATAGACGCAAGACTGGATTTGCGACCAGCGAAGCTATTTTATCTATACTGCATGAAAAAAGCTTCCATGCCTTGCGTAACATCAGTGAACACATGAATAGGAGAATATGTTATGGCACTTTCCAGCAAGGATATTGTTCCACTCAGCCAGATGCGCGCTCATTTTACCGAATTGGCCGATGAGGCGCGACAGGGGCATGAGAAAATCATTACTAAAAACGGCGAGAGCTACATTGCTCTGGTAGATCCGCTCAAGTTGGACTACTACCACCAGCTTGAGCGAGCCAATATTCACCTCTGCCTGCTACATGAGGTGCAACAAGGGTTGAATGATATTGAGGATAGTCGCACCACCACTGTGGAGGCATTAAAGGCAAAGTATGGTCGCTGATATTCGCGTAATTCCAACGCGTAATTTTGAGCGGAACCTTGATGCTATCGGCAACTTTCTTGCTCAACAGGAGCAGCAGCAGCTTTTTGATGCGTTGCTAGATCATCTATTTAATGAGGTGATTCCCAATCTGGCATCATTCCCGTTGATTGGCCGAGATTTTTTGCAACGTAAGCCAGAATCACTTGAAGCGCTCCAGCTGTGTAAACGCATCAGCGAGGCTGGCGGCGCAAGGTCGATTCGTGAGTATCTGTTCGATCCATACTTGATGCTTTACTCGGTGGATGGTCAGCAACTCCATCTACTGCCAATCAAGCATCATCGACAGCTTTCGTTTGATTTTCCTTCAGTGTAGTTGCGCATCAAGTTCGTTGGACGAAGCCTGATGCGCACACCATCTGGTTGGCTGTGTTTTTTGATGATTAGTTAATCTAACACGCCTTCGTCTGTCGTGCTAATACCTAACCAAGGGTAGAGGAGGCTTACAGGTATGGCTTTGCCGTTGATGGTTAATGCGCCATCAACCAGTTTAATATCGCTCGTCACTTTATCGCCACTGACTTTAACCATGCCTTGGGCAGCTAATACAGCAACCATGCCTGCAAAAGGTAGCTGCTCGATCACTGATTGATCTACATCGGCGAGGATGTGAACATCCAAGGCTTGCAAGGAGGCTTCGGTACCTATGACATCCAGCAACTGTTGACCATCTGCTAAGCCTACGTAGCGGGCATCGGCTTGAATGTTCAAGTTACCACCTAACGCTGCGATGTTCAGCTTTTGGTCAACACTAAGGTCTTTTTGAAACAGCGTGGTTAATAACGTACGCACTGCCTCGTTTTGCAATGGCGCAGTGTTGGCAGATCCTCCCTGCATAGATGTTTGTAATGCTTCAAACTGTATCAGCACTTGTGGGTCTAACTGGTGAACGGCAATATCATAATGTAATGCAGTCACAGGAAACGGTGCTTGAATCGTTTGCACGGCAATAGACTGAGACAGTTCCAGTTTACCTTGCTTACTCTGTTGATCACTATTGATGCTTACGTCATTGAATGCAAAATCGCCCTGTGCCGTTGTCGCCTTGAACTGCGGTAGTGTAAAAGATGAAGTGCCCAACATGATAGCATCTTGCCACAGCTTATAATCATACTTCAGCAGTGCGTCAGTCATGGTTAATGTTAGCTTTGGACTGGTCAACGTGGATGCTAAAATCTTCGCCTGCCCTTGTAAGGTGGAAAAATCAATCGCATCGGTCGATGTGAGCTGCATGCCACCCATATCGAACGAACGCTCGCCATCAGCAACATGGAATGGTTTAAGTGTGAGGGTATCATGCAATACTTGCGCAAAATCAATCAGCGACGTTGCTGTAATAGCGTCGGCTGGTAACTTTTCATCAACGAACTGCTGTAGTTCTGTGGGTAAACCTGTAACGTTTAGGGTCGATGTGATATATGCAGTCCCCCATTTAAACGTTGAACCTGTCCACATGACAGGACCATGTTGAATATGGGATGTAATATGCCATGCAATCGCATCGAGGTCTTCATCACCCAAAGACAAACGCGCGATTACCTCACTATCGGAGGAAAACCACGATTGTTGGTAGTTGTTGGTTTGTATCACTAACGATGATTGGCTTTTTATTTGGTTTTCTACACTTTGCTGAAATGCTTGATGTGCTTGGTCGCCTACAAACTTGGGTACAATCAATCCCAACACTGCGATGAATACCAATAGGGCAATAATTTTTTTCATTTTCTTTCCTTCAGCCAATAGCATGTGTATAATCAAAAAAAGCCCGCCATTGGCGGGCTTTAATCTAAGTAGGCGTGCACAAATTAAAAGCGTTGTGCAATTACTTCATTATTTATCAACAGAACAGGTGATTTCTTCTTCTACATTACCAGCTTCAATCGCGTCAATCGCTTTCTGGTCATGAGGGTTCACAGGGCAACCACAGGTGTGTTCTGTGTTTCCAGCATGCAAACGAGCCTGTTCGATATGCCACTGGGCAACTTTCAAGTGCTGATCAATATTCATAATTCATCCTTTACATCGGTAAGGTAGCGACAACGAAAAACAATCGTCGTTGTCATAGCGCGCACTATAATAGATTTTATTGCAATATAAAAACCAAGTTGTTATATGGGTTATTATTTTAACAACGTTGGCATGGGTTCTTTTTTGAACTCCATAATAAGATATGGGGTTGGGCTTCGATACTGATGCTTTACAGCAACAACAATAACACTTCCACCATTAACCATATATTTCAAACACCTATCCTCCATTACTGGATAGCTCTAACCCGAAAAAGAAAGATTCATATACCTATGATGAATGTACCCATGATGAAAAATACGCTAAGGAGTGATTGAATTACGAAATACAGTATTGCTACTGAAACAGCTTTCTTTTTTTGCGAACTGATCAAATCATCGCCATATTGACTCAAGGTAACTCGATAAAATTTAATTGCCAATATGAAAATAAAAATCTGATTGATTATTAATATAATCTTTGCAGTTGATTTCGATGCACCAGAGTTAGTATTACCAGACTTGTAAGTCTCAGGGTACATATAGCTCGAACAGTCATCTAACATTTCGTAGTATTGATCATCAATAATGGGGCCTGGCTCGCTCCGATCAATAGATTGACATTCTTCAATGCTGTAATTCTCAGAAGTGGAAGAGCCCCCCATCTCAAGGCTTAATATCATGATCAGAATAAAGAGCATTGGTATGGCCAACGGAAGTAAAAAAGTCGACCGACTGTAATACTGCACCTCTTGTACATCTCGCTCGAATTCAGGCGGTTCGATTTTACTCATTCAATGATCCTTGGCTTGGAAGATAGAGACAAGACTTCGCTTTTGATGGTTTTTTATCGCTACAGCGAAACATTATGCTACCCCCCCCCCTGTTTATTCTGAAAACCCTCATTGTTCTGTAATCATCAGCGAGAAATCCACAGGCGTAAATGATCTTTCCCTTATTCGCGTTACAACTTTTTTTCAGGCATAAGCAACACCGACCTATTGTAATAGTTTGTCAGGGTTGGAAAACCACCTTGTTATATAGGCTGTTACTTTAGCAACGTTGGCATGGGTTCTTTTTTAAACTCCACAATAATTTCTCGGATAGGGCAAAACTTAGCGAACGAACGTTCAAAACGTTCCTGCCCCAACAAAGCTTTGAATATGCGGGCTGGCAGAGCGGAAACACGCAGGTCTAATGATACCAAGGCGTAAAAACAACGGTAATAAACGGTACTTCCTGGCTGCGTAAATTGGCGCAGTGCATGCGAACCAAAATGATGATAATGCGTAGGGTCACCCCAACTCGTCCAGTGCGTGTAATGGGGCGTTTTGACTAACAATGTGCCGCCTGGCTTGAGTACGCGCCAGCACTCTTCCATCAAGCGCACGGGTGAACGTACGTGTTCAATCACATGGCTGCAAACAACGCGGTCAAAACTTTCATCGGCAAAGGGGAAGTAACCTTGCTCAAAGTCTGCCAACACATCGGCATCAGAAGCTGGATGATGATCTAAACCCACTGCACCTGGGACTTTGTTCGGGCCGCAGCCAATATCCAATATGTTCACAACGCTTCCTTTTTAGGCGCATGGTAGGTGGTTAAATGCCCCATGATTCTGCCGATTTTAATTTTAGCCGACATTTTGATGGGAATATGCCGTGCATCGTGAGTCATCCACACTTTAATCGTTCCCTTGCTGGAGAATATGCCTGCTGTTTTCAACTTCGGCACAAGCACCACGCACTCGACTGTTTCGCCCCACGGTGCCATTAACTTCACCGTCTTGGGTAATACATCGACGATTAAATCATAACTTTTACGTGAATCAAACACTGGAATGGTGAAGTGATCCCCTGGCTCCATTGGCATGGTGCGCGTCTTATAAAAAGCGTCCATGACGTGCAAATGATTGGGTGTAACAGGGTAATCGTCTTGTTTTTTGTTTTGCGTATAATGTGCGACCGTGCCATCGGCGGAAAATTCAGTGAGCTTTTCTGCACGGTAGCTTCGCTCGTGTTGCTTGACGTAAAAACGTGTGCTACGCCATTGCCCATCAGCGCGGCAATAGCCATCCCCTTCAATCTGATCGCGAACTTTTTTAAACACGTCAAAGAGCTTATTGGTTTTTGCGGCAATGCGTTGGTGGTGCGTGCCATCGGCATCTTGCGTAACATCCAACGTAGCTGTGCCCGCCATGACAAATTCCCAGCCCATGTCATACGTTAAGCTTTCGCCAACAAAACGGTCGATGCAAGCCGCTTGTGCTGGCAGTGCGAGTACACAGACGTAACACAACAAAGATAGCAGATATTTCATCGTTTCACCCTTTCCCATGCTTGAATAATGCTTGCTGCTTGAATGCTCGGCATACACACAAAGCGCTCACAACGCCGTTGAAAACAAGGTCCGCAACTGGGGTTGGATTCCACATGCGCATCACTTGAACCTTGCGGCCCTGCATTCCATGATGCTGATGGTCCCCATAAGGTAATCGTGGGAGTGCCTAAGGCTGCTGCCAAATGTAATACGCCAGTATCCATACCGATCACCGCTTGTGCCGCATGAAGCACACCAGCTAAGGTATGAATATCCAAACGTTCGGGTAACACCGTCGCCAGCTCGTAACAATCAGCAATGGCTTTAGCGCGATGAAACTCCTCGTCATCACCCCAGCTAAGGGTGATCGCTGCCCCGCGCTCTGCCAATGCAACCACGCAAGCGCGCCATTGCTGTATATCCATGCGTTTCGTTTGCCAACCACCACCCACATGCAGCACCGTATGGGGCTGACCCTGCCAAGCTTCCACCACCGTTGCCGCTGCTTGTTGTTGGCGCGTTCCGCAGTCAAGTTTTGGCGCGCTATAAGCGATGGCTTGGTCACCCTGCCCCATCACTGCCAAAGCAATGCGGCAATACTTTTGCACCACATGACGATCATCGACCTGAAATGTTACAGGTTTAACCAAATAGCGATTTGGCCATTCTGGACTTTCAGCAGCATCAAAACCATACACTGGTGCAGTCCGTGCAATGGCACGCGCCATCAAGCCTGATTTAATCAAGCCTTGCAAATCCAATACCGCATCGAAATCATAATGGCGCAATGCTTGAATCGACTGCCACGCATGTTGTAGCCGCTGTTCGCCCTTGAGTGCTACCACGTGCACTTGCACATCGGCAGGAAACAACTCAGTCACAAAAGCATAACGCGCATCAACCAGCCAATGGACTTCCATACCTTGTTGACGCAACAGTTCCATCGCTGGTTGAGCGTGGATAATATCACCAAAGGCTGAGAGCTTTACAATCAGCACCTTCATGCGCGCTCTCTTAGTACCGCTAGGCAATGTTCCGTCACTTCGGCAGGGCTGATATTACTCATGCAGGGATGACCTGAGACGGTGCATTCACGTTGCAAACAAGGGCTGCATGAAGCAGGGTGATACAATAAACGAACATCGTCACCCGATGGCGCCGTGCGCTCGGGTGCTGTTGCCCCAAACATGGCAACCACAGCACGTCCCATCCCCGCAGCGACATGCATTAAGCCTGAGTCATTGCAGACTAACAGTTGGCAAATGGTCAATAGTTGCAAGGCTTGGCTTAAACTGGTTTGACCGCAGCTATTCCATGATGGTCCTGTGCAAGCTTGAAGGCAGGAATCGGCAATTGCTGATTCTTCCTTCATGCCGAGTACCACCATATGCCAACCAGCCTCAGACAGTGTTTGTAATACCATGCGGTAAGATAGATCAGGGTAGCGTTTTGCCGCACCAAATTGGGCACCAGGAGCAACACAGATCAAGCGTTGCGGATCCAAGCCATGCGCGATCACCAAATCACGGGCTGCTTGCCGTTGTTCATCCGTCACGCGCAATGCAACGGGCTCATCTTGCTCGGCAGGAATGCCTGCTTGACGTACCAAATCCAAAAAGTAACGGCGATGATGATCGTGTGCCATATTAAAATGCGGTTGATAGGCAGGACGCAATAAACAGCTACGTCCATCGTGAGCGAAACCATGTCGCCGTGGAATCCGCGCCCGAAACGCCTGCCATGCAGCACTAAAGCTGTTACGGAAAATATACACTTCATCCGCCTGTGCTTGGCGAAGCTCCTCGCAATATTGCGCTGTACCCAAATCTAAAAAAGGCAGCAGATCACGCAGCCATGGGCGACCACTAACAAACAAACACATCGAAGGATCATGCCGTGCAATCGCCCGCATTGCAGGTTGTGCCATGATGACATCACCCAACCAGTTCGGCGATAAAATAAGGCTACGGCAAACAGCGGCTTTCATCATGAAGATAAAGGACGGCAAACATAAAAACGTTCACGTCCTACAGATAGCCACGATTCAACGGGTAATGTTGTTTCACTGACGATGTCAAAATGGCGGCTTAAGGTGTTGCGAATACCCCGTGCGGAATAACAATACATGCGATTGCCCAGTAAGCCTTTAGGAACAAAGCGAGACAAGCGGTAATACAGGCGCGACATAAATACAGGCCATACCACCACACTGATGATAAACACACCTTCTTTACGCAATACACGCTCGACTTCATGCAGAACCATTTCAGGGTTGCAGACGTGGCTTACACCGCGTAAACAAAGTACCAAATCAAAACTGGCATCACTTAGCCGCAATCGTTCCGCTTCGCTGGCAAGTACCTGATCTTCTGGCAGATCGGGTAAAGAGCCAGGTAGTTCGCGGCGAAAAAAATCAAGCAGTGGATCAACAAACACCTTGCGCCCAACAGGAATATCGTTGGCTAAACACACCGCACCACAGGCTAAGTCCAATATCGCGGCATCATCGCCCAAGGTTTGACTGTACGGTTCAATCAATGGCAAATAGCGCGTTCGCGCTTGCTGCCGTAGCTTAGTAATGTGTTCCAAACATTTATGTTTGCTGAGAAATTCCATTTCTGCTTTTTGGGTCAATGACCAACGTTGCTTGCTAAAAGCTTTATGTTTACACGGCATGCGGGTCGTGCTCCAAAATCCACCAGCGTTTATGAAGCCACAACCATAACTCAGGACGCGCATCAATGTTAGCGGCGACACGTTCGCCGATAACTTTCATGATCTGGTATTGATTGTCTTCTCGGTTATCGCCTGCTTCAGGCAAGCTGATCGCTTCGAACACCAAACGGAAGCGAAAATCATGATCAATACGGTGGAGGAAAATACTGTAGATGGGTGTCTGTTGCCGCAGGGCAAACATCGCTGGTAAGGTGGTTGTATTAGCAAGATGCCCCATAAAAGGCACTTGCATACCTTGGCTCATGTGTTGATCGACCATGATGCCAACTGCGCCACCGTCACGCAGGTAACGCGGTAGCCAGCGAATACCTTCAAAGCGTGAATAAGTCTGCATACCAAAACGCTCACGGCACTGGCGCAAAAAGCCATCAAGTTCGTTGTTTTTCATCGGGCGGTAAATCATCCCAAAGGGTTGCAACACCATGCTTGCCATTAAGCCGCCAAGTTCCCAATTACTATGGTGCGCAGCGGCAAGAATCACCCCTTGCTGTTGCATCGCCGCTTGCACTTCTTCAGCTCCTTCGATGCGAACACGAGCAAGCAAATCATCCCTTGAAGCGAGGAACACATAGGGCAACTCAAACATGGTGCGCCCCAGTTCAGCAAAACTTTCTCGCCCTGTGCGCTGATGCCAAGCGGCATCGTGCTGCGGGTAGGCACGGCGTAAATTACGGCGTGTAATGCGGCGGTGCTTCGCTAAAACATAATACAGCATACGCCCCAACCCAGCCCCCAGCGCGCCCAGCCAGCGCACTGGTATGTGGTACAAGAGTGAAAAAAACGCTTTAAACAGCCAAAGAACCATGACTAATCCAGAAGTTAAGCTGTTACTTCATCCTCTGCTGTTTTAAGACTGCTCGCCTCATCGACCAACATCACGGGAATTTCATCACGAATCGGGTAAGCCAAGGCACAAGGCTCGCACACCAATGCTGACTCATCGGCATTGGCTGTCACTTTACCCTTGCATTGCGGGCACACCAAAATATCCAGCAATTTAGCATCAATCATGAAACACTCCTTAGACATCCAACCATGTTAGATTCATCAAACATTAAAACGGAAATGCAATACATCACCATCGTGAACGACGTAAGTCTTACCTTCCAGACGCATTTTTCCAGCTTCTTTACAACCAGCTTCACCTTTGTAGTTAATGAAGTCATCATAAGTAATCGTTTCTGCGCGAATAAAGCCCTTCTCAAAGTCGGTGTGAATCACTGCCGCTGCTTTGGGTGCTGTATCACCTTGGTGAATCGTCCACGCTCGTACCTCTTTCACCCCTGCGGTGAAATAAGTAATCAGATTAAGCAAAGTATAAGCTTCACGAATCACGGTATTCAAACCAGGTTCAACCAGCCCCATATCATTCAGAAACTCAACACGTGACTCATCGTCCATTTCAGCCAACTCAGCCTCAATTTGCGCCGATACCACAGCAACGCGAGCACCCTCTTCGGCTGCATGGGCGCGAACACGGTCAACCAATTCATTACCATCGGGCAAGGAGCCATCATCGACATTGGCAATGTATAATACCGGTTTAATGGTCAATAGGCATTGTTCACGCAACAAAAGCTGTTCATCGTCACTCAAGTTTTGACGGCGAACGGTTACACCATCTTCCAATGATTGAAGTACGCGTTCCTGTAAGGCTAGCAGCACTTGCGCATCTTTGTCGCCAGTGCGGGTTAATTTTTGCGTCCTTTGCACAGCTTTCTGCATGCTGTCCATATCTTTAAGCATCAGTTCGGTATCAATAATTTCAATATCTGACAAGGGATCAACACGACCAGAGACATGGGTAACATTGTCATCTTCAAAGCAACGGACGACATGGGCAATAGCTGAGCATTCGCGAATATTAGCCAAGAACTGGTTGCCTAAACCTTCGCCGCTGGCAGCACCTGCAACCAAGCCAGCAATGTCAACAAACTCAACCACAGCATGCTGTACCGCTTGTGGTTTAACAATCTCACTTAAGGCATCTAAGCGTGGGTCAGGCACAGGTACAATGCCAACATTGGGATCAATGGTGCAAAATGGGTAGTTCGCCGCTTCGGCACCACCACCGTTTAATGCGTTAAATAGCGTGGATTTACCGACGTTGGGCAAGCCAACAATTCCGATACTCAGAGCCATGAGGTTTCCTCGTGTGTATATTTGTTAACATGGAATAGTGATACGCACAATGCACGGGCATGATAGGTTAACCGCTGTACGACAACGCTCCATGTTAGGAGATTAAGATAAGGACAGTGTGTTAAACGTCAGCCAAAGCGGCATGAATAGCATTAGAAGCAGCGGCTAAATCACCCTGTAAAATACCATGTAATTGCTGTTCAATGACTGCGAAAGCTGCCACCTCGGAGGCGCGATCAGCCTCATCAGCTTGACCCAATACCCAGCCAGTGATGTTACCATGGGGTGGTCGTCCGATGCCTACTTTGATGCGGTGATAATCGCTATCGGGTAAATGTTGGTGCAGCGAACGCAGTCCATTATGACCACCGTGACCACCACCTTTACGCAAGCGAATTTTACCCGCAGGAAGATCCAAGTCATCGAAAACCACAAACAGATCACAGGTTGATACTTGATAAAAATGTAACAAGGGAGCCAATGATTCACCGCTGTTGTTCATGAACGTTTGTGGCTTTACCAACAATAATTTATCGCCATCATGGGTTGCTGTAGCAATTTCAGCACGAAAGCGAGGGGATGCAGCGAACTGCACCCCCTCCTGTTGGGCTATCGCATCAACGAAGCGAAAGCCGATATTATGACGTGTGTTGTGATATTGTGAGCCTGGGTTACCAAGACCTACAAGTATTTTCACGCCTCTTCAGCATCCTCTTCTGCGTCGTCAGACTTATCTGCACCACCCTTGACAGCAGCCAAGTTCAAAATGGTGAAGTTTACTTCGTGCGGTGCTTCCACGCCTGCAGGTAAGTTCAAGTCTTCCACATGAACGGTGTCACCCATCTGCAAGGCAGCGCAATCAACTTCGATATGCTCAGGGATCGCGTCAGCGCGGCAGCTTACTTCCAAAACATGACGAATAACTTCGATCTGTCCGCCTTCAACAACACCAGGTGCTTTTTCAAAGTTGATAGCAACAACAGGTACTTCAATGTCAATAACATCACTGCCTTTAACGCGGAAAAAGTCCAAATGGGTTGCTGTGTCTTTTACAGGGTCCCATTGTGCGTCTTTCAACAATACTTTTTCTTCACCTTTGCCATCTGCAACAGTAATAGTCAAAATACTGGTGTGAAACTGCTCAGTGTTTAACGCTTTGCTGGCTTCGTTTGTATCTAAGGTAATAGGCAGGTCTGATTTACCGCCACCATAAATAATAGCTGGCAAACGTCCCGCACGACGCAAACGACGAGTTGCACTGCGTCCTGTTTCTTCACGCAATTCAGCATTTAACGATAAAAAATCACTCATATAGACCTCTTACCCTATGACAAGGGTTTTAATAAATACCTGACGGGTATGCCCGTAGCAGGTTGTACCTTTTAATTATTCATCCATCAAAAGGGCGGCGCACTATAAGGATGCAAGGATCAAAATCAATAATAGATTTCCACCTAACAGGCATGACTTTCTGCTGCCCTTTGGCTTCATCATTTGAGTGTTTGCTTTGTCGCGTTAGAGTGCCGCGTCCTATTGGGCGATAATCGCTTGGCGATTAAAGGGAATTCACGCTGTGAATGCCTCAAGCTGGCGTTGCTATGGCACACGTCAAAACAGAAGGAAGAGCCTATGAGTCGTAATTTTGTATTTACCTCTGAATCTGTTTCTGAAGGCCATCCTGACAAAGTTGCTGACCGTATTTCGGACAGTATCTTGGATGCTATTTTAGAACAGGATCCTCAAGCACGCGTGGCGTGTGAAACCATGATTAACACAGGGATGATTGTACTCTCTGGTGAAATCACCACTTCGGCTGTCATTGATTACCAACAAATTGCACGCAATGCCGTGAAAGACATTGGTTACAATTCATCTGAAATGGGATTTGACTATAGTTCTTGTGCCGTATTGGTAGCGATGGATAAACAATCCGTTGATATCGCTGCTGGTGTCAACGAAGGCGAAGGTATTGACCTCGATCAGGGCGCGGGCGACCAAGGCTTGATGTTTGGTTATGCTACCAACGAAACCGATGTACTGATGCCAATGGCGATTCATTTATCCCATCAAATCGTGGCAAAACAAGCCGAAGTTCGCAAATCTGGCGCACTCAGCTTTTTACGCCCTGATGCCAAGTCTCAGGTAAGTATTCGTTATGAAGACAATAAACCTGTGGCGATTGATGCGGTGGTGCTGTCCACTCAGCATAGTGATGATGTTAGTCATGAAGACTTGGTTGCTGCTTGCATGGAACAGATCATCAAGCCTGTATTAGAACCAACAGGTTTACTGCATGCTGATACTGCTTACCACATTAACCCAACGGGGCGTTTTGTGATTGGTGGTCCTGTGGGTGACTGTGGATTAACAGGTCGTAAGATCATTGTTGATACATATGGTGGTTTTGGTCGTCATGGTGGCGGTGCATTTTCGGGTAAAGATCCTTCTAAAGTGGATCGCTCGGCTGCTTATGCAGGTCGTTATGTGGCAAAAAACATTGTCGCAGCAGGACTTGCGGATCGTTGTGAAGTTCAGGTTTCTTACGCTATTGGCGTGGCACACCCGATCTCTGTCATGGTGAACACCTTTGAAACTGGCACTGTTTCGGATGAAAAAATCGCTGAGTTGGTACGCGAACACTTCGATTTGCGTCCTAAAGGTATTGTGCAGTCATTGAACTTGTTACGTCCAATTTACGCTCAAACGGCTGCTTATGGTCATTTTGGTCGTGAACTGGATGATTTCACTTGGGAAAAAACCGACAAAGCCGATGCATTGCGCAAGGCTGCGGGTATTTAACCAAGCACTGGCTAAGCATTAGCCAACACAACGGTTGAGGAGCGCTGCAACGATGCTACATCGCCAGGCTCAACCACGTTTTATCACCATAAAACGGCGCTCATAACGAATAACGAAAGCGAGTTATTGCTATGAGTAATGCGACTGACTATAAAGTTGCCGATTTATCCCTAAGTGATTGGGGACGTAAAGAATTAACGATTGCCGAAACAGAAATGCCTGGTTTGATGGCAATTCGTGAAAAATATGCCGCTGAGCAACCGCTTAAAGGCGCGCGTATTGCAGGCTCTCTGCATATGACGATTCAAACGGGTGTGTTGATTGAAACACTCACCGCTCTGGGCGCGGAAGTCCGTTGGGCTTCATGCAATATTTTCTCTACCCAAGACCATGCCGCAGCAGCCATTGCTAGCACTGGCGTGCCTGTGTTTGCTTATAAAGGCGAATCACTGGAAGAGTACTGGCAGTACACCCACCGCATCATGGAATGGCATGATGGTGGTACACCCAACATGATTTTGGATGATGGCGGCGATGCCACTGTGCTGCTGATTTTAGGTAGCAA
>CAZYAI010000037.1:0-24302 GCA_964645625.1 uncultured Zetaproteobacteria bacterium | reverse complement strand
CCAATGCTGAGAATAATAATTTTAATAGCACTCTGTGGATACAAACTTCCTCCGAACACAAAGCTAATTATATTCAAGCGTATAACTCAGCGTTGAATAATATAGAACGCGCAAAAAATGATGTCTTATGGACAGCCATTCTCGAACAAGGGTCTGATTTTTCTTCGTTACCAACAGCTATTATTTTAGATATTGATGAAACTGTATTAGATAATTCTCAGTATCAAGCCGAGTTAATTTTGAACTCTAGAGATTATGAGAAAGAAACTTGGGATGAATGGGTGTCTAGACACGAAGCACCAGCACTGGCAGGTGCTGTAGAGTTTATTAATGGCATGAAAAATAAGGGAGTAAAGGTAATATACATAACCAATAGAGAGTGTAAACCTAGACAGAAAAGCGATAAGATTTGCCCACAAAAACAAGATACTTTTGATAATCTAAAAAAAGTAGGTATTAACGATGTTAAGCTGGAAGACATCCTATTAAAAAACGAAAAACCCGAATGGTCTTCTGAAAAGAAATCGAGACGAGAAGAAGTAGCAAAGAGCTATCGTGTAATTATGCTGTTTGGGGATGATTTAGGTGATTTTTTACCTGATGTTAAGAAGAATATAACAGTAGATGACAGAAATAAACTAGTTAATGATTATAGTAAAAACTGGGGAAATAAATGGTTCATGCTTAGCAATCCCTCTTATGGCTCATGGCTAAGAGTATTAAGTGAGCCAAAATCAAAACACCTTAAAGGTTACTAAGCAGCTAACCAAAGCATAGAGAGGGACTTCCGCTTCGCTCCAGCCCCTCATGCAAATCGTTAGGCAAATAGAAGATTCTGGCGACTCACAGTATCCATGGGTCGCGTATAAACGATGACAATAGTCATCACAGCATCAAAAGAGGAGATGAGAAAATGACGACATTCAACAAAAAGGCCATCGATGACCTTGAAAAGGGGTCAGGCTTGAAAAGTTGACTTATTCTAGTCCTCGCCCATGATTTGCGAATGGCTCGTCAACCAAGAATTCACCTTCCAGGAGGCTATTACCACGTGATGCTGCGTGGCAATGGCGGAAGTGACATATTTTTCTCGTCTGCTGATCGCAATCGCTTTCTGCTGTTTGTTCAGGAGGGTATTGAACGTTATGGCCATCGGGTTCATGCCTTTTGCCTGATGGATAATCATGTTCACCTTTTGATTCAGGTCGGGGCAACACCACTTTCAAAGGTGATGCAAAACCTTGGCTTTCGTTATACCCGTTACATCAATAAGAAACGCAAAACAGTCGGTCACCTGTTTCAGGGGCGGTTTAAGTCGATTCTTGTTGAGGCGGATAGTTATTTGCTTGAGTTAGTGCGCTATATTCATCTGAACCCCGTGCGTGCTGGCATGTGCGAATCTGCCGACGCATACGAATGGAGCAGTCATCGTTGCTACCTTGGTTCCACTGCGATCACCTGGTTGCATACCGAAGAGGTGCTTGGACGATTTTCCAGTCATGAGCAGCAAGCCAGAGCACTGTATGCTGAATTTGTTGAGAAGGGTCACGGGGAGAAACGGCGTAAGGACTTTCACCATGGTTCGCACCTCGGGCAGATTCTTGGCACGGATCACTTTGCTGACATCGCGATCAAAACCTCTGATCAGAGCATCCCCCAACCTAGAAAAGTACTGGAGCTATTGACTGCGGTGTGTGAAGTGTATGGCGTTGAGATTGAGCGCATGTATGATGCGGGCAATGGTCGTCCGTATTCCGAGATTCGAGGGATGGTTGCGATGCTCATTCAGGAGCGTGAAGGCGTAACACTTACCTTACTTGCCAAAGAACTTGGGCGTGACTTGTCCGCCCTGAGCAAGGCTGGCGAAAGGATGCGTCAGCGCATCAGAAAGGAAGAGGCTATGAAGATGAGGTACTCAGAAGTATTGGGTGTGATTAAAAGTTCAACTTTTCAAGCCTGACACCTTAACACCTTAATGAAGATGAGGTAAGAGTTAAGCAGGCTCTTTATTTTGGGGTTATTTGTCGAAAACAAGGCGATATTTTCAACGAATATGATTCAAAAATGCTAGAATCAGGTAAAATCAGTACCCCTGCTTAACTCTTACAAGATGAGGCATCTCATCTTTATGGCGAAAATAGAAGGGGTAAACTAGATGACGCTTAGCAATAGCCAAATCACTAAGCTGGGTGACAGGCTGCGCAAGGGCACGCTCAGCGAAGAAGATTTAAGCCTACTCGATGCGTTCCGGCAAACCTTCAATGACATCGATGAACACATTTATCCCATGATTCATAGCACCCTGAACGTAAGACCAGAATGCACCCTAACCAAACGCAAGCGTAAAACTCAGCAATCGATTGTGGATAAATTGCGCAGGCAGCCAAAGTTGCGCTTGCCGCAAATGCAGGATATTGCAGGCTGCCGCATTGTGGTACAAGATGGCAGCTTGACCGTCCAACAAATTAATGACCTGCTGAGCCATACGCTTGCCTCGCAACCGTGGTCGGTTGAGAATAAAAGCCGACAGGCACACGGCTATCGTGCGATTCATATTGTTGTCAAAGCCAGTAAAAAATTTTATGAAATTCAGCTGCGCACTTATGCTCAAGATATATGGGCTAATTTGGTTGAAAGGCAGTGCGATGAAAATAATACCCTTAAATACGGGGGTACAGAGCAAGAGCAGCATTTAATGGACAAGTTAAAAAGTCTTAGTGATCGTTTTTGCGCGATAGATCAGCAGGCGCACGAGTCAAGTTTTACTCAGTACGAACAGCAAATAGGGGAGGCGATTAAACATGTATTATCTCATTGAGCACAATCGCACCACCAAAAAAACCCAATGTTGGGAATACTCCAACTATGCCGTGGCACAAACCACCTGCCTACAAAAGGAGCAGCAATACTTTTTGAGTAACCGCCATGAAATGGAAGTGGTGGTCTTTGAAGCCGACTCTATTGATGCCCTTAAGCGTACCCACAGCCGCTACTTTGTTGATGAAAACAAAGATAATACCGCAGGTGCATTGTTGGCGGTAGGCTTGGTGGGGCTGGCTATTTATCTGTTGAATAAAAAGTGAGTGGGTCTGGCATGATAAGCGATAAAACCATCAATGCCGAAGCCTGGTAACATTATTGAAAGTTCAACTTTTCAAGCCTGACCCCTTTAAATCATCACTTAAACCCAGGAACCAATAGTAAACTGATTACAACCAACAATAAAAGTATTGAAAGTGTGCGCCAAAAAGCTACAGGATCGCGCTCAATCAATGGCACATCTGCAGTCATCAATGCAGCATTAGGTACACATAAGTCTTGTTCAAACTCAGAAAACGTATCATAACGACGCGATGGACTTTTCAATACTGATTTTTCTATAGCACGATCCATCCAGATAGGGATGTTCTTATTGTAATGACGTAATGATCGATAATCGTGACATGGATTAGGCTTTGCCTCGCTCATAGCTCCATAAGGAAAGTGACCACCACTGAGCATTTCATACAGAGTTACGCCAAGGGAATACATATCGCTGGACGGTGTACCTTCATAACCATCAAACAATTCTGGCGCAATGTAGTTACTAGTGCCTTCAATATAAGTTTGCTCCAAGGGAGTGTAAACCTCCTTCAGCCCTGCAACTTGAGTGGAACCGAAATCAATTATTTTCACCGTACCATGCGAATCAATCATAATATTTTCAGATTTAATATCTTGATGTACCATTTCCCGACGATGGAACGCACGCAATCCTTTAATCAACTGATGTATAATCTCACGAACCTCTGCCAAATCAGGTTCTGGATGATCAAGTATCCACTGCGCTAAGGAATGGCCTTGCAAATACTCGGTTACATAATATAAACAACTACGTTTACGGCGCACTTGGTAAACTTTTAACACATGAGGACTCTGAATACGTCGCCCTACCCATACTTCATGCAAAAAACGGTCGATATAGACGGGGTCATCTTCAAAGTTTACAGATGGTGTCTTGATAACCACGGTATCGTGGTACTCCATATCTTCGGCAAGATAAATTTGAATGGTTTTACTAGCATGGATCTCCCGAATAATGCGATAACCATCCAGCACCATTCCTGCTGATAAAGTAGGTGGAAAGGGTAATGACAGTAACTCGCGCAAATACTCATTCACATCTTGATTAGGGAGTTGTTGAATATGTATAACTTGGCAACTTGCGTTGTCATCACTACCTGCCTGAAGTGCTGCAGAAACTATTTTATTTGCTAGATATTCCATTTTGCCAACTGCTGATTCAGCTTGATTATCTGACAATGTAATATTCATCAATGCAGCATTAATATCATCTTTATCAATAGTTAAAGACAATAATGCATCATCCGATAAAAACTCATGAATACCATCACTGGTGAGTATATAATAGTCACCAACTTCAACAGCATAAGAGTTATAATCACATTGTACTGATGACTCCCCCCCCATAGCGCGTGCTAAATAGCTTTTATTACGATCAATGATCAGTCGATGATCTTTAGTTAAGCAGCAAATATGACCATTCCGAATACGGTACACACGTGAATCACCAACATGGAAAATATGCGCCGTCGTAGACTTCATAATTAATACTGCCAACGTTGATGCTAAGCTAAGTTCCGAGGCATAACGCTGTTGCCCTTGGTTATACAGCCACGAGTTAAGAGCATCAACAACCCTTTTCCCCGCAGTTTTCACCCCCCAAGACAATGGCGTACTGTAATAATCAGCAATAAATCCTTGTACACAGTATTCACTTGCTTCACGACCAGCTTCACTAGAACCTACCCCATCGGCCATTACCAGTGTTATACCTCGATGAGTGAGATCCATACCTGTAGGCAGATGAATACCGCAGCAATCTTCGTTTTCTTGCTTTACCCCAGCCTTAGAGCATTGCCCAACTTCTGCCAACAATTGATTACTTACACTGCCTTTCTCACTCATGCTGGAACCACCTTCAATGTAACTGAATCTTTTCAATCGTACCATCATCATTTTCTTCGTACATAAAGCCTTTTGGTTCTTCCAGCAGCCACAAAACCAATAAGAACACCACCAATGCCGCCGCTGCGATGGTCATAAAAAAGGCTTGTGAGGAAACAAATGATAATACCGTAAGGAAAGTAACGCCGCCGACATTACCAAACGCACCTGTTGTTCCTGCAACCTGCCCTGTCAAACGACGTTTAACCAAGGGAACGACGGCATAGACCGCGCCATTACCTGCATTAACAAACAACGAAGCGATGACCATGACCACAACCGCTGTAGGAATCGACCATGAACCATCGACTTGTGCCATAAGGAAATACCCCAGTGCTAAACCACCCAACGTCACACTCAACGTGAGTTTGCGACCAAATTTATCGCTGAAATAACCACCAGCAGGTCGCATCACAAGGTTTAAGCCTGCAAACACTGCGGCAATCAAGCCCGCTTGCGTAATGGACAGATGCGCTGTTTCTTTAAACATGTCGAAGAAAAAGAGGGGTAACATTGAGATGACAGCCAGCTCCGAACCAAAGGTAATCATGTACGACAGATTTAAGGCAGCCACCTGTTTGAATTGATAGCGATGAATTTCGGCAACAGGTCGCGCATTAGCTGCAAACAAAGCTTTGTTGATCACATAAATCCTCCATACTTGATAAGCATACAGAGCAAACAAAGCAACATAAATACCATAGGTGATGACAGCAGAAAAAATATTCAAGTTAGCAGGGCCAATTTTCCACGCCAAGACAGCAAGTGCGATATAAAGCGGCGCAGTCATCAGGCAATAAAGGTAAAAATCACCCTTGCTACTAACTTCCATAGCACCAAGGTTTTTAGGACGAAAATAAGTCGTTCCTTTCGGGTTATTACTCACCGAGAAAAAGAAAATCACCGAGAACAGCAATGCTAATGCACCAGTAGAAGCTACAGCCCAACGCCAGCCATTATCACCGCCAATCCATAAAGCAATCACAGGCAGACTCATCGCCGCAGCGGCTGAACCAAAGTTCCCCCAACCGCCGTAAATCCCTTCAGCAGCTCCTACCTGCTTAGCAGGGAACCATTCTGACACCAAACGGATACCAATGACAAAGCCAGCACCAACAAAGCCGAGTAAAAATCGGTAGGTCGCAAGTTCGGCGTAACTTTGAGAAAAAGCAAATAAGAAACACAAGATACTGGATGCAGCAAGCAACACCGAAAAAGTGATCTTTGGTCCATATTTATCCACCAACATACCAATAACAATGCGAGCAGGAATGGTTAATGCCACATTCAAAATCAGTAGCAGCTTCACTTCTTGATCGGATAAGCCAAATGTTTCGCGGATAGATGCCATTAAGGGGGCAAAGTTAAACCATACAACAAAGCTGATAAAAAATGCCAGCCATGACATGTGAAGAATTTTCATCTTCCCTGTGAATGAAAATAAATTGATCTTGCCGTGATCAACGCCGATGATGGACATAAGTAAAACTCCTCTTTGTTTTTTCGCTTTGACACAGCACAAGCAAGGCGTATGCCAAAAGAATAATTAAAAAGAGTTTAGAAACAGTGGCGAACGAGGCAAATCCCAACATTGCTTTGCCAAAAACATGCAATACAACCAGGGTAAAGTGTAAACCAAGGCATGAAGGATCCCCCGAATGACTATTTTTTCATCGCTCCTTGGCTTTTAAGTAGGCAATAAAGAAAAAACAGCACCCTTAATAAAGTGGTGTTAATAAACGTCATTTGGATCAGGAGCTACGGTGTTATTGCTTAAATCCATGCCTTTTTGAGCGATGCTTTTGGGAAACATCTTCAATTCCTCCATGCTAAATCTGAATTGTGGCATATACTGAATAATCATTTCAGCGATGGTGATTGCCTGCTCCCTGTCCCGAATAGACTTTTCATGACTTCTCGTAGGTTGTTCACTTAACCATAGTTTATGGATAGCAAAACAACGTGGGTCAGGTGATTTCATCAAAATGGGGTAGCCCTTTGCATCAATGACGACAGCTTCCACTTTCGGTGAGTGAATAAGCCAGCGAAGGCTACCAATCTCTGTTGCCTTTAAGTCATACGCGTTTCCCATTTGCTTGTGAGGAGAAGCGATCATAGCTTTTTCTTCGGCAATAATTAGGTCAACAAGAAACCCATCCTGATTCACCGCACGAAACGCCTGTTTTGTTTTCTCAAAGCTGCGGTCAGACTTTTGTAATACTGATAGAAATCCGTTGATACCTACGTCGCTGCCCCATTTCATTTTTACTCTGTTATCCCAAAGGAAATCAACATCAGCGGTAGCCATCAACTCAGGCATCACCATCACACCTGCCAACGACTCATATACATAAATAGCATGTGTTCCTATAACCGACAGGCTATTCATCATACCTGCTTTGCGAATTTGCCTGATGATGGCAGACACTGTGGTAGGAACGCGATTGATGAGCGAGGCTTTGGCAAAGCGTGCGCCTACATCAATTTGCTCTCGCAACTTAGCAACCCTGTCGGCAGCATGCGCTCTACCTGCGATGAACACATCATACGTTTTTTCTGTCTCAGACGAGCGAACGCCAAGACTTTTCCACGCTCCATTCACTCTACGGTATAAGTACTGTTTACCCGAAACCGTTTTCCACGTCATGCCGCCTTTGTATTTATTCTGCCGCGCTACTGCCTCAATATAGGCCATATAGATCTGACTAATATTCACCTTTTCTCGAATCTGTTCCGATCTTAAATCAATCATACGCATATTTATTATCCCACTTGTGTTGCAAATTGTAGGCAAGTGGGATAAACCCACAAGATGCGAAGGTCAGGAGCCCTGAATAGTCACGAAAGCTGGATCATGTTTTCAAAACATTTGTCGCAGGATACCCCCTTGAGAAGTAGGACTGCATCACAGTGAGATGGTTAAAAAGTTACCAGCAATTGATTATTTAATAGGCAAAATACTGAAGTAACATAATAAAACCAGCTTCTTTTTTTGGCATACGACTTGCTTATAGGTCGTAGTTCCCCTTAGGAGTGAATAACAATGTCCACGAAGAAAAAATTAGTCATGATTGGCAACGGTATGGCTGGTGTGCGTGCCATCGAAGAAATTCTCAACAGCAATCCCGACCTGTTTGACATTACTATTTTTGGTGCGGAAAAGTACCCTAACTACAATCGCATTATGCTTTCACCTGTCTTAGCGGGTGATACGACGATTGATGACATCATCCTCAACGATGAGCAATGGTATGCCGAACATCATATTACGTTACATTTAGGCACACGTATTCAAGCGATCCATCGTGGGTATAAAAAAGTTGTCGCCGAAGATGGTACAGAAACCCCTTACGATAATTTAATTATTGCCACTGGTTCGAACCCCTTTATCATCCCCATTCCAGGTCACGACAAAACAGGCGTGATGGCGTTCCGTGATATTGATGATTGCGATGCCATGGTCGAAGCGGCTAAAACGTACAAAAAAGCAGCGGTCATTGGTGGGGGGTTGCTGGGCTTGGAAGCTGCTAAGGGCTTATTGCACTTGGGTATGGATGTTACCGTTATTCACGACCAAGCAACTTTGATGAACATGCAGTTGGATTCCATTGCTGGCAGCATGTTACGTGGCGATTTAGAAAAACAGGGTATGAGCTTTAAAACATCTACCCTGACCACAGAAGTAGTGGGTGATGACCGAGTTACAGGATTAACATTCAAAGATGGCTCATCCTTGGACTGTGATTTATTGATTATGGCAGTGGGTATTCGCCCCAACACCGCATTGGCAAAAGAATCGGGACTGTTTTGCAACCGTGGCATCGTGGTGAATGATTATATGCAGTCGGTTACTGATCCTTCCGTCTATGCCGTGGGTGAATGTGCAGAGCATCGCGGCATTGCCTATGGCTTGGTTGCCCCCTTATTTGAACAGGGTAAAACCCTTGCTTATATGATTACAGGTCAGGGCTTGAAAGCTTATGAAGGTTCAGTGGTCTCCACCAAACTAAAAATCTCTGGTGTGGATGTGTTTTCCGCTGGCGATTTCATGGGTACACCAGGGGCTGATGTTATTGAACTGATGGACAAAGTCGGCGGCGTGTATAAAAAAATGGTGTTGGAAGATGATAAAATCAAAGGCGTAGTCATGTTTGGTGACACCGCCGATGGTCCCACCTTTTTCCAATGGATGCAAGACGGCAAAGATGTATCGGATTTGCGCTCAACCCTGTTATTTTCTGCCAGTGGTTTAGGTGATGCAGGTCATTCTGGTGAAGACCTCGCATCGGCTATGGCGGATGATACCGTCGTATGCGGCTGCAACGGCATTACCAAAAAGCATATCGTCGATGCTATCATTAAAGATGGTTTGACCACACGCAAAGCAATCACGGCCTGTACCAAGGCGGCAGGTTCATGTGGTGGTTGTGCTGGTTTAGTGGATCAAATTTTGGCATCAACCTTAGGTACAGCGTTTGTGGAATCCGAACACGACCCTATTTGTACCTGTACGGAACTGAACCACGAGCAGGTCAAAGAACAGATTAAACATAAGAAGCTCACCCAGGTGCGTGAGATAATGCACGTTTTGGATTGGAATGGTGAGGGCTGCCAGGTGTGCCGTCCTGCTTTGAACTATTATGTCACCATGATATGGCCTAAAGATGCAGAGGAAGACCGTACTTCACGCATTGCCAACGAAAAAATGCACGCCAACATCCAAAAGGATGGTACTTTCTCGGTGATTCCACGCATTTACGGCGGAGAAACCACGCCTGATGATTTAATTCGTATTGCTACAGTTGCTAAAAAATATGATGTACCTACGGTGAAAATCACAGGCGGTCAGCGTATTGATTTGTTAGGCGTAAAAAAAGAAGACCTTACCAGCATGTGGAAAGACTTGGATATGCCATCGGGTTATGCCTACGGCAAAGCCTTGCGTACGGTAAAAACCTGTGTGGGCTCAACATGGTGTCGCTTTGGCACGCAAGATTCCACCGCGCTGGGGATTCATTTAGAAAAACAATTGGAGCGGGTATGGTTTCCTGCCAAGGTGAAAGTGGGCGTATCGGGTTGTCCACGTAACTGTGCTGAGGCAACGATTAAAGATATTGGTATTGTCGGTGTGGAAGGTGGTTGGGAGATCAGCACGGGCGGCAATGGTGGTGTGCATGTAGTGGCAACCGAACTGCTCTGCATTGTCGAAACAGCGGAAGAGGTCGAAGCCGTCGCCAAGGCCTATTTACAGCATTACCGAGAAACAGGTCGCCATAACGAACGCTGCGCACCGTGGCAAGAACGTATGGGCTTAGCATCCATCAAAGCAGCGGTGGTCGATGATCTGGATAACCGCCAAGCCTTGATAGAACGATTGCACACCTATTTGCTCACGCAAGATCAAGACCCTTGGGCAGAACGTATTGCCGATACCGAAAAAGAACAACAAACATTCACGGAATATACTCCCATTGATATTCCTGTGACCGTAGAGGTTTAAGCCATGAGGGAAGCAAAGAATTGGGTTAAAGTATGTGCAATAGATGACATCCCTCCATCGCAGGCGCGTACTGTGAACGCAGGCGATACTATGATTGCCGTCTTTCGTTTAAGCAACGACCGTATTAAAGCAGTAGAAAACCGTTGCCCTCATAAGCAGGGACCGTTGGCTGAAGGTATTGTTTCGGGTGATGATATCCTGTGTCCGCTGCATAATTGGCGCATCCATTTGAATTCAGGTGAAGTCGCAGCCCCTGATGAAGGCTGCGTAAAAACTTATGCCACCAAAGTGGAAAACGATCAAGTGTTTATAAGCCTAGCATAGCGTCACATGCGGACTAAAAAAACAGGTTCAATAGGAGTTGGTATGAATAAAACCGTGAACAGTGTGTGTTCCTATTGCGGCACAGGTTGTGGTATATGCTTGGAAACCGATGGGCAGCGTATCATCAGTCTACGCGGTAACCCCAAGCACCCGACCAATCACGGCAAGCTATGCTCCAAAGGGCGCGAGCTTCATCATACCGTACATACCGATGATCGCTTATTGCATCCGCAGTTACGCACCTCGTTTGATCAACCCTTTGCCCCAGTCGATTGGGATAAGGCACTGGATTACGGGGCAGAAAAGTTTGCTAATATCATACGTGAGCATGGTCCTGATGCCGTGGCCTTTTACGTTTCGGGCCAGTTGCTGACGGAAGATTATTACGTCTTCAATAAGCTAATGAAGGGTTTTATCGGTAGTAATAATATTGATACCAATTCGCGACTCTGTATGTCATCTGCGGTGGCAGGCTATAAACGCGCCTTTGGTGCTGATGGTCCACCCACGTGCTATGCCGATATTGAGCTAGCTGAATCCTTTTTCATCATTGGTGCGAACCCTGCTTACGCCCATCCCATTCTCTTTCGTCGTATGGAGGCCGCCAAAGAGGCTAACCCCAAGCTAAAAATTGTAGTGGCTGACCCACGCCGTACCGATACCTGCTCAATTGCTGATCTCTACTTACCATTAAAGCCAGGGACTGATGTTCCCTTATTGCAAGCCATGCTCAATGTGATGGTATGGGAAGGTTTGATTGACCGCGATTATATCGCCCAACATACGCAAGGGTTTGATGCTATGGCTGCATCCATACACGCCATGACACCACGCAAGGCGGCAAGTATTTGCGGTGTAAAAGCTGCGGACATTGTGCAAGCGGCATTGTGGTTTGCCGAACATAAAACCGTGTCATTTTGGACGATGGGCATGAACCAATCGATATCGGGAGCGGATAAAAACAACGCCCTGCTGAACCTGCATCTAGCCACAGGGCAGGTAGGTAAAGAAGGTTGTGGACCTTTTTCGCTCACAGGTCAACCCAATGCCATGGGCGGTCGTGAAGTAGGTGGTTTGGCGAATATGTTAGCAGCACACCGTGATTACACCAACCCACAGCACCGCCAAGAGGTAGCAAAGTATTGGGGCGTGGACGATGTGCCGCAACGACCAGGGCTGACAGCAACTGAACTCTTTGATGCGCTAGAGGCAGGCACGGTAAAGGCGGTATGGATTGCTTGTACTAACCCCATCATCTCTATGCCTGACGCCAAACGCGCTGAAGCGGCTTTACGGAAGGCGGAACTGGTGATGGTGTCCGATGCCTACCACCCGACTGACACCACCCAATTTGCTCACCTTTTACTCCCTGCCGCAGGTTGGGCAGAAAAAGAAGGCACAATAAGCAACTCCGAACGTACCATCAATCACTTGCAACAAGCCCTTCCTGCCGCTGGTGTATCGCGTCCCGATTGGCGCATAGCGACTGATTTTGCACGAGTATTGGGCAAAAAGCTGGGGGAAAACTGGGACGATGCTTTTACGTTTGACAACACCGAAGCGGTATTCAATGAACATCGCGGTCTTACCCAAGGTAAGGATGTTGATATTACAGGCTTGAGCTATGCCTTGTTAGATACACAAGGGCCGCAACAATGGCCATTCCCCAAAGGTGCTGCCGTCAACACTGCCAAACGCCTCTATACAGATGGTCGCTTTGAAACGGTTGATGGTTTAGCTAACTTTATCAACGTGATGTATCGTCCAGTAGCTGAACCAACGGATGCTACATACCCGCTTTCTCTCACCACGGGGCGCATTCGCGACCAATGGCACACCATGACCAAAACAGGAAATGTGCCATCGTTAATGCAGCACGCCGCCGTACCCGCACTGAAAATTCATCCCGATGATGCCAAAGTGCGAGGGCTGAATGATGAATCCTTGGTTGAATTATCATCACGCCGAGGAAGGGCAGTGGTGACTGTCGAAATCAGTAGCGATGTGCGCCAAGGTGTTACCTTTTTACCTATGCACTGGGGCGAAATGACAGCGCGTGGCGGTCGAGCCAACAACCTCACACAGGCGGCCATTGACCCCATATCCAAAGAACCCGAATTCAAACACTCCGCCGTGCAAGCAACACAGTTTAAAGCGGCATGGCGCGGTATGATGTTGATGGCAGGGCAAAAGATTTCACTCGGTCGTGAAATGATCAAAGGCTATACCTACGGCGTAGTGAGCTGCGCAGGAACGGATCACCCCGTCACCGCCATTGATGTAGCTTGTACCAAGCCCCTGAAAGATACGCAGTACCAACGCCTAGATCAGATGCTGGAGCAGGGGCAAAGTTTTGAAACACTCACCTATTCCGACCGCAAGCAGGGAATCAACCGCAAAGCATGGCTGGATGATGGTCATTTGGTGGCAGTACGTTGGGTAGGTGGTGACATTAGCGAAGCCAAGTGGCTGCGCAAGTTGATGCTAGAGGGGCGAGACGTTGGCGAACTTCGCCCCTATTTGCTCGCCCCCACCAGCCCCATCAACAAAGCAGACACCAAGGGGAAAATCATCTGCGCCTGCAACAATGTCGGAGCGTTAGAACTCAAAGCCGCCATCGCAGGCGGTAATAGTTCCATCGAAGCACTAAAATCCTGTACCATGGCAGGCACAGGCTGCGGCTCCTGCATACCAGAAATAAAACGCCTGCTACAAAAGGCGTGAGACTTGTGTTTGGTGGTTTCCGACTTTACAGTCTTTCGATCATCATAAATATCACCTGAATTCGTATCATAAGCGCAATCGCTAGTATGCAGCTCTTGCCAACGTTATTATGGCGAGCATGCTGGCGATGCTTAGAAGCTAATTTGAGCTGCATTGGTATTGTACAATACCCCCTTATTTACCATCAAATAAGGGCTAGACTTAAGACCTGATACTCGTTTAGAGTTGATCATGGAAAAGGAGACTCTCCTATTTTATTCTTTGAGCAGCTAACTCGTTGGATAATATATCTTTCCCAGCCCTTTAGCCTGAATGATTCATAAATACTGGCGGGACTAATCTACCGCCTTAATTGCCATTAAGCTGGCATGCCTGAATGATTCATAAATACTGGCGGGCCCTTGCTTGTCCCTTTGTCCGCGACGATTTATGAATGTCAGGTTAGAAAAATAGAGTTACAGGATTTAGGTATTAATAAATGAACGATGCACCGATACATTGGTTTGATGCTGTGCCGCAAGGAGCAGGGGTTACCGATCGCTTTGGGCGGAAACTGAGCTATTTGCGTATTTCTGTAACCGACCGCTGCAATATGCGCTGTCATTATTGTCGTCCTTCTTCCGATGCATATCAAGCTGAGGCGCGTAGTCAGTTATTGAGCTTTGAAGAGATTAGTCGAATTGTAACCGTTGGGGCAAAGCTCGGTATTAAGAAAATTCGTTTAACGGGCGGTGAGCCATTGGTTCGCCATGACTTGCCATCGTTGGTACGTATGCTGGCTGCAATTGATGGTATTGAGGAACTGGCGATGACTAGCAACGCTACGCTCTTAGCGCAACATGCAGCAGCATTGGCAGACTCGGGACTTCAACGAGTGAATGTGAGTATGGATACGCTGAACCCTTTGCGCTTTCGGGAGCTTACAGGTAGCGAACTTGCACCTGTGTTGCGTGGTTTAACGACCGCCGCCGAGGTAGGCTTACATCCGATAAAATTAAATACTGTATTGATGCGTGGCATCAATGATGATGAGGTGGCAGATCTTATCGACTTTGCCGAGGCGCATGGCATGACGATTCGTTTTATTGAGTTAATGCCGATGAAACAGGGGTTAGATTGGGAACACCATTATATTTCTATTGATGACATCATGCAACGCGAGGATGTGTGCCAGCGACTCGACCCGCAAGCATTGGCAGATGTAGGGCAAACGGCAGCGCGTTATGTGCCACTACGTCATGGTAGGGGTGAGGTTGGTTTTATTATGCCTATGTCGGATCGTTTTTGCACTGGCTGTAATCGTTTGCGTTTAACGGCTGATGGTGGTCTGCGTTCCTGCCTTCCTGCCGATCAAGAGCTTGATTTACGTGCTGTGATACGTCAGGGCGGTAGCGATGATGACCTTCGCGCCAGCTTTTTTCGAGCTGCTCTCATCAAGCCAGAAATTGGCGTGTATGACCTGCAACAGGACAGTGAAAAACGTTCGATGATTCATATTGGTGGTTAAGGTTTGAAGTATTGTTACGCAGGATGGTTGTTCCTATTGCTCTACGCCCAGCCTCTGCAAGCACAAGAGCAGATCACCGTGGCGGTGGCTTCCAGTCTTTACCCTGCGATGCAGCAACGGGCGCAAGTATTTGAGCACATTCATGATGTAGACGTTCGTTTGATAGCAGGTTCGACAGGGCGGCTATATCATCAAATCATGCAGGGCGCGCCTTTTGATGTATGGATTGCAGCCGATGAAGCGAGTCCAAAACGATTGCTACAATACAACAAGGCCATTGCATCTCAACGCGTAGGTCAAGGCTACCTTGGTTTAATGATTGCTGGACGCATCACCATGAACACCGCGCTATTACGAGAAGCCAAGATTCACCGTATCGTCTTAGCCAACCCCGATGTTGCCCCCTTTGGTGTTGCGGCGCGGGAACTGTTACAAAAGCAAGGCTTGTGGCAACTATTGAAGCCAAAGTTCATCTATGCGCAAAACGCCATGCAAGCGGCGATGATGGTACAGCAAGGCTTAGTCGATGCGGGGTTCATCCCCATACAACAACGTAAACAAGCCCTAGCAAAGATTCCTTATACCGCAGTATTGATACAAAAAAATACCGCTACCGTTAGTTTTATCGAATCGCTTAATAGCGACCTCTGACGATTTTTGAACAAGGCCAGGTCATAATATAAACTTTTTAGCAGTACAACTTACCAATGACACATAATAAACCACCTTTTACTCTAGTCTCCCGATAAATATGATCGACGCACTGCTTATTTCTTTGCAATTATCCACTATCACCACGCTTATTTTATTGCTGCTTGCTCTCCCACTGGCTTATGTATTGGCGTTTAGATCGTTTGCTGGGCGCACGGCATTGGAGGTAGTGGTAGCACTACCCTTGGTCTTGCCCCCCACGGTATTGGGTTATTATGTGTTATTACTCATCGCCCCTGATTCCTTCGTTGGACGTTTGTGGCAGACGGTATTTGACAGCAGCTTGGCATTTTCATTCTCCGGTATGGTGCTGGCATCGGTGCTATACAGCCTCCCCTTTGCCGTGCAACCGCTACAGCAAGCCTTTCGAGCTATTCCCAAGCACTGGCTAGAATTGGGCAAGATACAAGCTATGACGAGATGGCAAGTATTAAGGCAAATTGTATTACCTGCCTCCAAGGGAGGGATGCTTGTTGCAATCGCATTATCGTTTGCGCACACCATGGGTGAATTCGGCGTCGTGCTGATGGTCGGCGGTTCGATCCCTAGTGAAACCAAGGTTGCCAGCATCGCGCTGTTTGAAATGGTGGAGATACAACAGCAATCTGAAGCATCCATGCTGGCGTTAATTTTGATGGTTGTCGCATTTGCGCTATTGTCGCTGGTCTATTCCATCAATCGGAAAACAGGCCTAATGACATGAAACATAATTTTCATTTGCGCTATGATATTGGTGCTTTGCATTTGGATGTTGAAGCCGCTTTTAGTGATGAAATTATCGTAGTATCAGGTGAAAACGGCGCAGGTAAATCCACATTATTGCGTTGCCTTGCAGGCCTAGAAACGCCACAAGGGACGATTCATATCAATCAACGGTGCTGGTTAGATAGCGAGGCTGGGCTTAGCATGACAACGGAACAACGTGGCATGGGTTTTGTTTGGCCTACTGCTGTGGCGTTGCCATGGTTAACAGTAGAGCAAAATATTTTACTCGGTATAACGCATGATAATGACAAGTGTTTTTATACACTATGCGACAACTTTGCACTACACCACCTGCTCACGCGTTGCGCTTCGATGCTTTCCACAGGCGAAGCGCAACGGCTCGCCTTGGTACGTGCAATGGTGGGAAAGCCGAATCTATTATTGCTGGACGAGCCTTTTTCAGCACAAGCACCCCATGTTCGTAGTCGTTTTCGAGCACAACTAAAAACATGGCAAACAGAACACAACATCCCCATCATCATGGTCAGCCATGATCCCGAGGATGCCACATCCTTAGCGCAGCAACATTGGCAGATGTGCGAAGGACAATTAACTTGAATTCAGGAAAAACAATGACAACACTAACGCATTTTAATGACGCTGGGCGCGGACGGATGGTGGATGTTTCTGATAAAGAAATTAGTACGCGCATCGCTGTTGCCAGCGGTGAGATTCACATGCAGCCCGAGACCCTGGCTCGTATTCAACAAGGCACACTGAAAAAAGGCGATGTGCTAGCTGTGGCAGATGTGGCAGCGATCATGGGGGCGAAAAAAACGCCTGACTTGATTCCGATGTGTCATCCGTTAATGCTTTCTGGGGTCGATGTGTCGTTTGCTGAATTGCTCGATGATTGCGGCATAAAAGTCAGCGTAAGCGTGCGCTGCAAAGGCAAAACAGGGGTGGAAATGGAGGCGTTGACAGCAGTCAGCACAGCTTTATTAACGCTCTACGATATGTGCAAAGCTATTGACAAAGGAATGACCATCAACGCGATTCAATTAGAAGAAAAACGTGGCGGAAAATCGGGCAACTTTCAACGCTTATCGGATGATTCAGAGCTATGATTCGCATTTTATTGTTTGGCTCCTTAGCTGATAAACTCGGGCAACGTGAAATCATGCTATCCATCGATCATGGCATGTGCTTGGGTGACATTGCGAAAGAAATCGGCTGTGACGGATTGCCTTTATTACTGTTTGCAATCAATCAACAGCAAGAAACAAATCGTGAAATCATGGTTCAAGACGGCGATGAGGTGGCGATTATGCCACCATTTTCGGGAGGTTGACATGGATCCTGTTCGTATTCAGGAAACAGATTTCTCACAGGAAGAGGAGGTGGCAGCCATACGTGCTGTTTCCTCATGTATCGGAGGCGTGGTTAGCTTTTTAGGCTGTGCGCGTGACTTTTCCGAAGGACGAGCCGTGCAAAGCATTCAATTTGAACATTACGCTGATATGGCTCTCAACGAAATGAAAACACTGCGAGATGAAGCTCTAAAAGGCTTTGATATCATCGCTGTGCGTATGGTTCACCGCGTAACAACCGTTCAGGCAGGCGAACAAATTGTGCTGATTGTGGTTGCCG
Source organism: uncultured Zetaproteobacteria bacterium (assembly GCA_964645625.1). Taxonomy (GTDB): domain Bacteria; phylum Pseudomonadota; class Zetaproteobacteria; order Mariprofundales; family Mariprofundaceae; genus AB-137-C09. The sequence continues at coordinate 6,174 of CAZYAI010000037.1, read as the reverse complement.
CAGAACATCGTAAAGCCGCCTTTGAGGCATGTGAATGGCTAATTGATTCACTCAAGCAACGCGTACCGATATGGAAAAAAGAGACCACACCAGATGGTGAAAGTTGGGTCAGCCAGCACCCATGAGTATACCTATTTTATCCATCGTCGGTCACAGTAACGCAGGTAAAACCACCTTGTTGGAAAAGTTGGTTGCTCGTCTATGCGCCCAAGGTTTGCGTATAGCAACGGTGAAGCATTGCCACCATCAACCAGAATTTGATCAACCAGGCAAAGATAGTTGGCGGCATAAGCATGCGGGTGCTGTCACCACATTTCTCGTAGGATCACAGCGGTTAGCAATGGTTAAAGACATAGATGCTACACCCACACCACAAAACTTATTACGGCAGTATGGCGATGATTATGACTTGATGCTGGTGGAGGGCTATAGCAGCTTACTTGGCAAAAAGATCGAAGTGCTACGCGCCGCCTGTCAACACTCCTTGCGTTGCCCCGAGCAGGATTTGTTAGCTGTAGTAAGCGATATAAGCACGTTACCGAAGCACTTAAATGTCATCAGTCTTAACGATATCGATTCGCTAACCACACTAGTTTGCCAGTGGATGCGACACCAGCCATGATTCATCCATTCCATTTCGAGCATTGCACAGCAGTTATTCTTGCTGGCGGTGAGTCGCGACGCATGGGGTGTGATAAATCGCAATTACAGCTTGGTGAAGCCTCTTTGTTGGAGCATGCGCTAAACCATGTTCGTCTCGTTTTTTCTCATGTCGCAGTGAGTGTACGCCAGCCGCGTGATGATATAGATGCTGTGCAATGGTGCGATCAAGGTGCAGAGCGCGGACCGATGATGGGAATCGCCGCAGCTTTGTCACGAATGACTACCCCGTGGTTATTTGTGTTGGCATGCGATATGCCTTTGGTTTCGTCGGCATTGATTCGTCAGTTAGCCGACCAAGTACAACAGGATGATGGGGCGGATGTAATCGTGCCGCGCATTAACGGTTATATGCAACCGCTGTGTGGTTTTTATTCGCTACGCTGTTTACCAGCTATGGAAGCACGTATTGCCGCTGGTCAGCGTGGTGTGCAGTCCTTGATTGCCACACTGAATGCGCGTGTGATTGATGGGGATAGCATGGCACAGCAACTCATCGATATAGACACACCGCAAGATGTGAAAAAAATCGAAAGTATTCTTAACCTGAATAATTCAGGTTAAGCTTGAGCGCAACTTATAAATCAGCGTATAAGCCTGTAACTTCATTCATCATAGCAAGAATATTATCTGCCGCATCAGATACCACCGTTGGTTGTGCATAGGCTTTATTTTCAAGTTTGTTAATCGCAGTGAAAACATGCCATTGCCCTGTTACTGATTCTAACAGGTCATCAATCTCCTTGGTGTTTTCTGGAGCCTTAGAAAGTTCTGTTAAAGCCGAAGAAAACTCAAGTGATGACTTTTCTATTTGAGCCTTAACCTGCTCATTAGCCACGCCCCATATACGTTCCATATACATGCCTGATATACGTTGAGACAACATTCGTTGACGACCAGAAACATTCACCAACCTACCTTGATGGGAATGACCTAACTTTTCGAGTTGACCGACGAAGTGATGAGATTTTGCGAGCAAAAGGTCTGCTTGTTGGCGCAGGGTTACTGCTCGCTCTTTTGTCGGCATGCCCTGTAATAAATTTTGTACGGACTGCCACTCCAATGAAATATTATCTTTATATGCCGCTCCTAAACGGTCATCCACATATTGGATGTGTTGTAATTGCTCAATTTGATGGGCAAAAAGAGCCCTTGCCTTCTGGAGCTTTTCGCGGCTCTCTTTTGGTCTAATATTCATACCAAGCATGCAGTAAAATTTCACCATGCGTTGAGATAACATGCGTTGCCTTCCAGCTATATTGATGGCCTCTGGTAAACTCAAGCTTGGCTCTATTGCCGGTGTAGCCTCTGCTTTTGTTAGTAAGGGTATATTTAATAAAGTGAATACCATAAGTAATGTAAAACCCTGAATTCGTATTATATTTTTATACATATTATCCTTTCCTTAACGTGGCAGTGTGACCCACACAACAAACGGGCATGACTGTATGACGCGCTGTAGCAACGATATTTCATTGGACGGGAGGAGTCAGAAAGTCATGTGTATTAACATGCAATAAATACGCACGACTTTCTGACATATCATAATGATGAAAAAGCTAACTTAATCTATTACCTAAATCCTACGGTGTTTTGTGCCGTATTGGGTGTGATATATTGGTTTGTATGGCTTTTTGTGGAAATACGCAGTCACCTTTTTGGTGATAAATATTTTCACAGAATGTCAGACGAATCAATAGATTGTGCTCAGTATGTGCAAAATATTGCAGGATTTAGGTATTATATTAAAAGTCAAGCTAAAGAGGTTTTCACATCCCATTATTCAACCCCTTTATATAACGATCAGAATGCGTATTGCCCAAGCATATAAGCAAAGTGTGGGGCATCAGATTTACCAGCATTACGCTCGGCTACAGCAGCTCCAGGGTTGAAGATGCCGTAAAACCCGACCAATTTCAGACCTTGAACTGCCGCAACTTTATACACCACTTTCAGGTCAATCTCAGTGCCTGCCTTGGTTTGGGTGTAAGTTGGCGCGCCAGCATACAAGTTACCAGCACCAACCACATTCAACCAATCACCTTGAGCCTTATCTAACGACAACAGGTGAACATTACCCATCAAGGTTAAGTTTTTCAGCGGCGATGTTTTAGCCGAAAAACGCAGGTCTTTCATATTCGCCCAAGAGAAACGATCCATTTCGCCGTAATGGGCATGATTGGTATGGAAGGGAAAAACAAAGTTTTTGTGCGTTGTCGCGTTTTGTTTGTTATCGCCGGGGCTAAAATCATACTCAACGCCCACACGTGTTTTCCATGCATCAAAGCTATAACCCGCTTTTACTGCGTAGGCAGAAGCGGACTGCTTGATATTGTTTGCCCAATCGCCGCTTTGGAACACGGCTTCTGCGGTTGCATCAATCGCGCCCCACGTGCCAAAACCACGCAAACCATACGTGTTGATGTTGCGCCCCTTACCCACGGCTGCTTGTTGCCCATGTTTCCAATTGATGAGGTAGGCATCCAAGCCAGTTTTCGGCGCGATGGTGTAAGTGCCATAAGCACCAATCAAGGTACGATCTTCCCACGTCACCAAGGATTTACCTTGTGGCTGTGCAGTGCTCGGAGTCATATTGGTGATGTCGGCAGGGTGAACGGCAAACACATCAAAGGCTATATTATCTGCCTTATACATAGCCTTAACACCATCAAAGGTACGCGCTACATCCTTCCACCCCAAGTGACCCAGCAAACGTTGATCGCCATAAACCAATTGTTGGCGACCCAAGCGAACGCCCAAGCCTGCCTTCTGGTATTGCACATAGGCTTGCAACAAATCTGCCTGAGAAAAATTACCACTGCTTGTCGCATGATTTTGAATAAGCATGGCTTGCGGTTGCAAAAACACGCTCAAGCCATTGCCAAAATCACCCTTAGCTTTAAGAAATAAGCGCGAGTCAAACTCCCAACTATTTTTATTCACTGCATTATTACAGTTAAGGTTATCAAACGATTGATAACGCTCGCGCAAATCAGCAGAAACCGTCCAATCCGCTGCTTGAGCGAGAGAACTAGCTCCCAATAATGTTGCTGTCAGCAACAGCGTTTTTGATGGTATATACATATATAAATACTCCTTTACTCAGTCTAAACAATCATTACTACGGCAATGATAATGATTACTAGCGTCTTTCCTCTAACTCAAGCTTCAAAAGAATGCTTTAATGCAAGTAAAAATCCTAGTTATAATTAATTAAAAAAAACACCTGTTTTAATGTTCAACCTTACGCTGTTTCTCATATAAAAAGGCTAAAACCTCATGTCGCAAACTATTATATTTAGGATTGTCTGCCATCAACACACGGTTCCGTGGACGGGGAAGGTCAACAGTGAGTATTTCACCTATCTTCGCTGCTGGTCCATTAGTCATCATGACAATGCGATCAGAAAGCAATACTGCTTCATCTACATCATGAGTAATCATAATGACTGTACTCTCAAGGTCTGACTGAATTTCCATCAAAGAATCTTGAAGGTGCGCACGTGTTAGGGCATCCAATGCTCCGAATGGCTCGTCCATCAACAACACTTTAGGCTGCATCGCTAAGGCTCGGGCAATACCTACTCGTTGCTTCATACCTCCTGATATTTCTGAAGGTCGTTTATGTAAGGCATGATCCATATGCACCAATTTTAAATTGTGTTCCACCCATGCTTTTATCTCAGCATTAGACTTCTTTTTTTTGAACACTTGCCTAACAGCCAACTCCACATTTTCGTAAGCGGTAAGCCAAGGAAGTAATGAGTGGTTTTGAAATACCACAGCCCGTTCAGGGCTAGGTTCTGTCACCTCTTTGTTCTCTAAAATCACACTACCTTCGGTGGCTTGGTAAAGCCCTGCTACAATATTTAACACTGTTGACTTACCACAGCCAGAGTGACCAATTAAAGAAACGAACTCACCTTTTTCAAGAATAAGGTCAATCTCATCCAAAGCTTTAAAGGGCTCACTATCAGTAGGGAACTCAATGGAAACCCTGGATAGTTCTAGATACCTGCTCATCATTTCACTTACTCCTAACTATCGAATCTCTGCATTTTTATCCCAAGAGACTGTGCGTTGAACTGTCATTAATAGACGATCCAGCATAAAGCCAATTAGCCCGATGGTAACTACAGCCACCATAATACGTCCCAATGAGTTAGAACTACCATTCTGAAACTCATCCCAAACGAACTTTCCTAAGCCTGGGTTCTGCGCCAGCATCTCTGTCGCGATCAGCACCATCCAACCAATACCTAACGACAAACGAAGTCCTGTGAAGATCATGGGAATGGAAGCTGGAAGAACAATTTTCCTAATATGGGTAAACCAGTGTAGTCGTAAAACACGGCTCACATTAATTAGGTCGCTATCTACCGAAGATACCCCAACAGCAGTATTAAGTAATGTTGGCCACAAACAACACAGTGATACCGTGATTGCAGAAATTACAAACGCTTTGGCAAACATAGGATCATCTGTTACGTAAACTGCACTGACCACCATTGTGACAATGGGCAGCCATGCCAAAGGAGACACTGGTTTAAACACCTGAAAAATAGGGTTTAAGGCGTTATTTAATTTTTTACTTAAACCACAAAATATACCCAGTGGAATAGCAATGATACTGGCTATCAAAAAACCTGTAATAACTGTTTGAATACTGATGAAAATTTGATCAATAAAGGTTGGCGCACCTGTATAGCTTCGGATTTTTATGATGGCATCTGGGTTCTTAGCCAACTTTTTAGCGTTCCGCACCTCTTGTCGCTCATAAAAGGCTGCTTTTTTCACTTGCTCCTCTTGATGTTCATGTATCAAGTTAACACCCTGCTCCCACACTTGAACAGGGCCTGGGAGCGTGCCCAAACTGGTTTTCACTTGACTTGCCATACCAGCCCAAAGTAAAAGAAAAATTAAGATAGCAACCAAGGGAGGAAGTATATTTTCAGCAATTAGACGTAACTGTTTGGCTGGTTCATCCAACGTAATAATTTTAATAATCGGAACCAACATAGTTAGCCCAATACGATCCAATATGGTTATAATTGATGGTATCACAGTATCTCCAAAAAAGTTAGGGGGGGGGGACATCTAAATACAGTGTAAACAAAGAGAACATGGGGGCATGCCCTCTCAGCCTAATTTATTCAGCCGTTTAGGGGGCTGTCAGACTTTGGTACATTCTACTGCGCGAGCAGATATGGCACACCAAAGCCCGACAGCCTCCTAAGTACAACTATTTAAGCTCAACCTTGCCTTTTAAACCAATTGAGAAACTTTCAATATAAGCATTGGGCTTGTGGCCATCGAATATCACATTATCTATGAATTCTGTTTGAGGTTGACGAAATCCTGTCTCACTAGCGAATACTGGAAAGTCTTCTTTATTAGCAAGCTTCTCTACGATCAAATCCTCTGCTGCCTTTTGATAAAGATCGGGGCGATAAACTTTCTTTCTCTGTACACGACAAAACTTTTTCATTGTAGCTCATGGCCCAGTTCTTCCTT